>NZ_BAGD01000081.1 GCF_000308635.1 Nocardia otitidiscaviarum NBRC 14405
CGGCTGCCACTGGGTCCGGCACTGTGCCTGGTGCCGTGGAACGCACCCGCCCCGATGGCCGCGCACAAGGTGGCCAACGCCCTGGCGGCGGGCTGCCCGGTCATTCTGAAGGTCAGCGAATTGGCGCCCTACAGCGCGATTTTGCTGGCCGAGGTGATCGCCGACCATGTGCCCGCCGGGATGTTCCAGCTGGTGCAGGGCGGTCCGGCGACCGGTGCGCAGCTGGTCGCGGACCCGCGCGTCAAGGCCGTCTCCTTCACCGGCGGACTGCCCGGGGGCCGCTCCATCGCCACCGTATCGGCTCCCCTGCTGCGACCGTGTCAGCTCGAACTGGGCGGCAACAATCCCCTCGTGGTGCTGCCCGACGCCGAGCTCGACACCGCCGCGCGTATGGCGGCCGAACTGCTCACCACCCTCAACGGTCAGTGGTGCCGGGCACTGGGCCGGTTGATCCTGCCCGCCGACCGCGCCGCCGAGATCCTGGACGCCACCGGAAAACTCTTGGCGGCCTTGCGCATCGGGCCGCCGCTGGATCCGGAGACGGACTTCGGCCCGCTCATTCACTCCCGCCATGCGCACCGGGTGCGGGCGGCGCTGACCGGACGCCGGTTCCACGCCTACGGCACGCTGCCCGGCGGCGGCAACTATCTGGAGCCCACGCTGCTCGCCGACGATCTCACCGACGAGGTGTTCGGACCGGTCGCCGGAACCGTCACCTACGACTCCGTCGAGGAAGCGGTGCGCCTGGCCAATGCCGTCCCCTACGGACTGGAGTGCTATGTGTGCGGCAGCGACGAGGAGCTGGCCGTCAGCGTGGCGCACCGGATACGCGCCGGTGAGGTCAAGGTCAACGGCTCGTCGATCATGAGCCTGCACCTCATGACGCCGCGCCCGGCATGGGGGCTGTCCGGGCTGGGCGAGGAGGGCACCACCGAAACCCTGCGCTTCTTCACCGGAGCCCGGGTGGTCGGCGTCGAGGGCCGCTTCGCCCTCCACACGTCGTGACCACCGTCGTGGTGGTGGGGGCGGGTCCGGTCGGCTTGACCGCCGCGCTCACCCTCGCCCGCCGTGGCGTTCCGGTCACCGTGCTCGAACAGGGCGACGGTCTGGCCGCCGAATCGCGGGCCTCCACCTTCCATCCACCGACCCTGGCGATGCTCGCGGATCTGGGGTGCTGAAACCGCTGCTGGCCCAAGGCATCATCGCGGCGACGTTCCAGTACCGGGAGCGTGGCCGCGGCCCGATCGCCACCCTCGACCTGGGGGTGCTCGCCGACGACACCGACTACCCGTTCCGGGTGCAGTGTGAGCAGAGCAAACTCACGCCCATCCTGCTCGGCGCGCTGCCCGCGCACGCCGACGTGCGCTTCGGCCATGAGGTGCGCGGACTGTACGCCAGCGACGACGGGGCGGTACTGCACACCTCGCGCGGGCCGGTGCGCGCCGACTGGGTGATCGGCGCGGACGGCGCGCATTCGGCGGTCCGCCACGGTATCGGGGTCGGTTTCGACGGCAGCACCTATCCGGAACGGTTCCTGGTCGCGTCGGTCGACGAGGATCTCGCGGCGGCGCTGCCCGATCTCGCGCCGATCAACTACGTCTTCGACCCGGACGAATGGCTGGTGCTGCTGCGCACCCCCGAGCACTGGCGGGTGCTGCTGCCCACCGCCGCCGATACCGACGACGACCTCGAATGGTCCCGACTGCCACAGCGTTTGGCGGCCGTCGCGGATCTGGGACACCCGTGGCGCATCCGGCACGCCTCGCTGTACCGGGTGCACCAGCGCGTCGCCCCGTCGTTCCGCAGCGGCCGGGTGCTGCTCATGGGCGATGCGGCCCATGTGAACAATCCGCTCGGTGGCATGGGTATGAACAGCGGCATCCACGACGCCGTCCAACTCGCCACCGCACTCGCCGATGTGCTCGACGGCGGTACCGAATCGGACCTGGACGCGGTGGCCGCCCGGCGGCGCACGGTCGCCGTCGAGTACGTACAGCGCACCAGCCACGACAACTGGCGGCGACTGCGCGGCGAGGACGAGACCTACCGCGCGCACCTGCGTGAACTGGCGGCCGATCCCATCGCCGCCCGCGCCCACCTGCGCCGCGCCTGCCTGCTCGACTCCTTGGAGGCGCCACGGTGATTCGCCGCACGACCATGCCGACCGCGGCATATACCGCGGTACACGTACCCACCACCGCCGTCGATCCTCGATCCCCGCATGCCGCCGGAGGTCTGGTCCGAAGACGCTGCGGCCGTTACGGTTTCGCGCGGCGGGGTACGGGTCTGCCCACTCCGGAGGACGGCGTCGTCCGCCGACGCGGCCACTCGCGCCGGGTCGGCGTTCGCGGCGGGTTCCCCCCACCCGCGCCCACGGCGCCAACCGGGGCCGCCCGCATGGGTCACGTAGGCGACCGAGCGCACGGCGCTGCGGTGTCGGGCGCGTATGCGCCTCGCGGCGGCGCGAGGCCGGATGGAGCGCACCGATGAGAATCTCGCGGGAGAATCCGGCCCGGCCGAGCGAGATCGTCGGAACGGTACCGGTCACACCGGCCGAGGGGGTGGATCCGGTGGTCCGCGAAGCGCATCGGGATTTCCTGGGGTGGTCGGCGCTGCCGTTGGAACGCCGCCTGACGGTGCTGGGCACCGCCGCCGACGCGCTCGCGGCCGCGGCCGCGCGGCTGAGTGTGCTGCTCGCCCGGGAGACCGGTAAACCGGTGGCCGATTGCCGGGGCGAGATCGGTTTCGCGGCAACCTATCTGCGGTGGGTATGCGCGAACGCACCGCGTGTGCTCGACGGTTCGGTCATCGACGACGAGCACGGCCGAATCGAATGCACACCCGCTCCCTTCGGGGTGGTCGCCGCGATCACCCCGTGGAACGCACCCGTCATTCTCGCCGCACTCAAACTCGGTCCCGCGCTCGCCGCCGGAAACGCGGTGGTGCTCAAGCCGTCTCCGCTCGCACCTCTCGCGGTGACGAAGCTCGCGGCGTTGCTGCCCGCCACCCACGTGATCCACGGTGGCCCGGAGACAGTGCGCGCGCTCATCGCGCATCCGAGGGTCGGCAAGGTGGCCTTCACCGGCGGGGCCGAGGCGGGCCGCCACATCGCCGCGGCGGCCGGTACGGCGCTCACCCCGGTGGTGCTGGAACTCGGCGGCAACGATCCGGCGGTGCTCCTCGACGATTTCGCGCTCACCCCGGCCGATTACGAGCGGCTGGTGCTCGCCTCGTTCGCCACCGCCGGTCAGGTGTGCATGGCGGCCAAGCGGCTGTATGTGCCGCGGCACCGCCTGGACGAGTTCGTCGAGTCCTATCTCGCCGCGGCGCGCCGCGTCCTGATCGTGGGTGATCCGCTGGACGAACGGGTGACCACGGGTCCGGTGGTCGATCGCGCCGCCGTCGAGCGCATGAATCACTTCATCGCCGACGCCTGGAATCGCGGCGGCTGGCTCATCCCGCTCGCGGATCTGCCGACGGACACCGCCGACGGGTACTACGTCGCACCCACGCTGGCCCTCGACCTCCCCGACGACGCCGCCCTGGTGCGGGAGGAACAGTTCGGCCCGCTGGTCCCCGTACTCACCTACGAGACCGAGGACGAGGCGCTGGCCCGGGCCAACGCCTCCGACTTCGGTCTCGCCGCCTCGGTCTGGTCGGCCGACGAGGACCGCGCCCTCGCGGTGGCCGCCCGGCTCGAGGTGGGCTTCACCTTCGTCAACACCCACAACCGCACCGGCATGTCGCTGCGCGCGCCGTTCGGCGGGGTCAAACGCAGCGGCTTCGGTCGTGAGTACGCCGAGGAGGGCCTGCGAGAGTACGTGCAGAGCACCGTGATCCACGCCCCGGCCGCATTCCGCCCCGGCGGCGCGGGCATGCCCGCGCGCGCCTACCCGGACGCGGCGTCGCGGTAGCCGTCCACATCCGCGCGCATCCGACCGGTCACCGCCCAGTGCACACAGCGGCGCAGGATGGTCCGAAACGCAGGGGATTCCCAGCTGCCCCGGTCGGTGCGCCCCAGATCCGCGATGCCGAGATCGCGCAGATCGTAGCGGCCGCGGCAGTGGCCCAGGGTGAGGTAGCAGACCACGCCGGCTCCGTGGTCCTTCAGATACAGCACCGGGCGGATCTCGTCGGTGCGGGTGTGCCCCTCCGCGAAACCCGGGCAGTCGCCGACGAATCGGGTGTGGGCGAGCACGCGCAGCGGCGGATGCAGTTCGCTGATGTACAGCTCGTCGGTCACCTCGAACTCCCCGATCCCCCGTAGCAGCGGATGCTCGGGTTCGGTCGGCACCACCCGGTAGGGCGCGATATCCGGGTGGCCGAGGAACTGGCTGCCCAGGACCGCCGCGAGCTCACCGAAGTCGCGGGGCGTGGCGAACAGGGCGTCGGCATCCGGGCCCAGGGGTTCGATGGCGGCATTGGTGCCGTGCAGCGCCAGCCAGCGCCCGCCCCGGGAGACGAAGTCCGCCACCCGTTTCCGCTGCTGCTCGGTGGGCACGGTGGCACAGGTGTAGGTCACGAGCAGGTCGGCGGTATCCAGGGCGTCGCGGCAGTCGTAGTCCTCGAATACCCGGGTGCGGACGAGTTCGTAGATGCCGAGTTCGCGCAGCAACCGCAGCCGGGCGTAGTCGAAGTCGTGCCAGCGTCCACCGCACACCAGCACCGCCTCGATCCGGCCGGTGGGTCCGGACATCATGCCGCCTCAGAAGTCGAATCGATTGGTGAAGCCGCCGTCCACCACCAGGTTGACCCCGGTGATGTGCCGTGCCGCCGGGGAGGCGAGAAAGGTGACCGTGCGGGCCACGTCCTCGGGTCCGGCCAGCCGCCCCAGGGCGGTGGCGGCCACCGCGCCGTCGTAGAGCGCGGGCAGCTGATTCTTGATGTAGTCCCACGCCCCACCGTCGAAGTACACCGGCCCGGGTGAGACGGCATTGACCCGAATCCCCTTGGGCCCCAGTGCCCGTGCCTGCGCACCGACGTGCTGGATAATGGCGGCCTTGAGCGCGCCGAAGCCGTTGGCGGTCGGCAGCACCCCGGCCTCCAGTGCGGAGGTGCTGGCGATGGCGACCACGGCCGCCGCGTCGCTGCGCTCCAGATGCGGTGCGGCCGCCTCCAGCAGGCGCACCAGACTCATCAGATCGGTGCGGAAGTTGTTCTCCCACGCCTCGGGTCCCTCTCCCACCGAGGCGGAGGCATTGACCACCACGATGTCCAGACCGCCCAGTGCGCCCGCGACGGCCTCGACCAGCTCGGTGATGGCGTCCGGGTCCGAGACGTCCGCCGCCCGGTGAAATACCGTGCCCTGCTCCCCCAGTTGCGCCGCGGCGGCGGCGAGCGCGTCCGCGTCGCGGGCGCAGACGCCCACCGCCGCACCTTCGGCGAGCAGGGACCGTGCGGTGGTGAGGCCGATGCCGCGACTCGCGCCCGTGATGAGGGCGCGCTTGCCTTCGAGATCCAGGTCCATGGGAGTGTTCCTTCCGATCGGCGGATGCTGTCACGCCGGAATGCGCTGTGTGGGAGCGGCTCTCGGCGCGCTGCCGGTTTCAGTGAAACACAAACTAGAGACCGTCTATAGAAACTTCGCCGAATTCGCGGGGAAAGTCTTCCGGGCACAGCGCAAGTCGCCGGGGACACAGTGAAAGCCCGACGGGAACAGCAGGACTCGACACACGCACAGCGGATTTCCGATGCGCACGCCCGAACTAGTAGGCGCGGCACCGCGCGGATCACAGCGCGCCGATATCCTCCGCGATCGCACGCACCTCCGCGCCGAAGCGCCGGCGGCCCAGATCGGCCAGCACGGCGTCCTCGGTGAGCCACGCGACGGCCGCCACCTCGAGCAGGCTCGACAGCGCGGTCGCCGCCACGCCGCAGCGCGCGGGTGACGACTTCCCGTGCCGCCGGGCCAATTCGGCTTCGAGCACGATCACGACCTCGGCCCGGTGCGCGCCGCGCAACGCTTCGACGGCCGAATTCCAGCCGGGTGAGCGAACGAAGTACACCAGCGCGGCATCGCGTCGGTGCGAGCACCAGTGCAGCATCGCGTCCAGGACATCGCCGATCGGCACGTCCGGGCTCCGGTCGAGCTCGTCGCACAGGCGAGTCGTCAGCGCCCGCGCGAACCGACGCACGGCGGCCAGCAGCACCTCGTCCTTGGACCGGTAGTGGTAATACACCGCGGCCGGGGTCATACCCGCCGCGGCGGCGATCTCGGCCACGGTCACCTGCTCGATCGGCCGCGCCGCGCACAGCACCACCGCGGCATCCAGAACCGCGTCCTGTCGGGACGGACGGTGGGGGGCGCGACGCGCGCCGGATCTATCTGCCATCGCACGATGATGACAGGCTCGACACCATGCGAGCACCGCGCCATCGCCATACGAGCACAGTGCCATCGCGCCGAACCAGTGGCTCTGCCATCGCACAACAGTGCTCGGCGAACGCGCCGAACCAGTGCTCTGCGATTGTTACGAGCACTCGGCCATCACCACACAAACGGTCTGGCGTCGCTGCGCGAAACGCTGTGCCCTCGTCGCGCGAAACGCTCGTCGCGCGAAACGCTGTGACTCGCCGTAGCGGCGCTTGTGCCATCCTGAGCGCACCCACCGTCGGCGCACAGTGAACCGGAGCAGCGAGGATGACCGATCGCCCCCTCGAGGATGTCCGCCCGCCCGCGCATCGGCCGTCACGCCGCCACCTCGTCGTCGCGGCAGCAGTCCGGGTGTTCGCACGTAAAGGCTTCGCCGACACCGCGATTCAGGACATCGCCGACGATGCCGGGATGGGGTCGGCGGCGGTCTACTACCACTTCACCGGTAAGGAGGAGCTGTTCGACGCCGCCCTCCGCCAGGCCATGGACGCCAGTTCCGCCGCGGCCGAGGCGGCATGGCCGCGGGACGCACCGGCCGACGAGCGCACCCTGGACCGGATCGTCACCGCCGTCTGGGACTGGACTGTCCGCGACCCCGACGCCTTCCGCCTGCTCACCGGTCAGTCGCACGGCGGTGCGACGCCCGGATCACGCACGCTGGCAGCGGAGTACGCGGCCCGCCACGAACGGCGCGCCCACGACTACTTCGGGGCCGATCCGGTACCCGCCACTCCGCGCGCCGCCGCGGCGGTCCGCGCGCTGCGGGCGCTGCGCATCCGCACCATGATCATGACCACCATCGCCGTGCATCCCCTTCGCCTCGACGACGGCCCCCTGGCGGGAATACCCGACGAAGACCTGCGGACCGCGCTCATCGAGGTGTGCCACCGCATGGTGAAGGGGCGCGAGCCAGGACCCGCCGCCCCCGCTCAGGAGTGATAGTCCACCACCGCCCGCGCCGCCAGGCGCGGCACCAGCCAGGCCGCCACCTCGCGGTGCGCCGGATGCCCCTGGTAGGCCAAGAGTTCCGCGCCGGAGTCGTGGGTGGTCACCAGGCACAGGTCGTAGGAGACATCGGTGCCGAGCTCGTCCAGCTCGACCGTCAGCGACCGCACGTGCGGCACCTCGCCCGCCAGGCCGCGCAGCAGCTCCGCCGCGCGCTCGCTGTCGGCGCGATCGGCGAACTTCATGAGCACCACGTGGGTGAGCGCCCCGTCGGTGCTGATCGCGTCGGCGGTCATCGGCTGCCGCGGCGACGCATCACCAGCAGTCCGGCGGCCAAGGCCGCGAGTATTACGCCACCGGCCACGATGGCGACGATCATGCCGGTATCGCTGTCCTCCTCGGCCGCTTCGGTCGTGTCGGCGTCGGCCATCGGCGCGGGCGGCGGTGTGGTCTCCGGCGCGCCGAAGGTGAGCGGGACGGATGCCAGGATCTTGGACGGGTCGGTCAGGCTGGTGACCGCGACGGTGCAGGCTCCGGGGGCGGCGGTGCAGTCGGTGCCGCCGACCGCCTCGACCAGCGCCAACTCGCGGCCGCCGGTCGGCTGCCAGACGCCCTGTTCGTCGGCGCGGCCCATGAGCGAGCCGCTGAGCTGGCAGTCGGTCGGCAGTGTGATCTGCGGTTTGCATTGGCCCACGGCCACCGTGGGCAGATTCGGCGGCAGGCCCGCCAGATTCACCGTGATCATCTGTCCGGGCGCGACTCCGGAACTCTCGCTCACCTCCAGCGTCGGCGCGGCGGACGCGGCCGGACTGCCGACGAGCAGTGCCAGGGTGGCGGCGGCCGCCGGTACGGCGGTGCGCAGGACGGTGGACTTCATATTTCCTCCTCGGGGGATGGTCACAAGCGCCGACGCTCGGCGAGCGCGGCGAGAGCTACGGCGGACAACAGGGCGGCGGTGATCGACCACAGCGCCATCGACGGACCGGCGGTCTCGGAGTCGACCCGGGTGGCCGACGTGGTGGTCGTGGGGGTGGCAGGTGGCCGGGAACCGGCGAAATCGACCGGGATCTGCGCGGAATTCGCGTCGATCACCGATTGCGGTTCGGTGCCGGGCAGCGGCGCGGCGGCGATCACACACTGCCGCTGCGTGCAGTCGATATCACCGAAACGAGCTCGCGCGGTGAGGGTTACGGTCGGGATGGTGCCGTCGGCGGCGATATTGACGAAGGTGGCCCCGCCTTCCAGGTCGCAGTCCCGCAGCCCGTTGGCGAAGCCCTGCGTGCACAGGCCCACGGCGACGGCGGCCAGGCCGGGCCGGAAGCCGCTGCCGTCCACCGTGATTCGCTGCCCCTCGGTGAGGCCCGAACTCGCGCTCACCGACAGCGCGGGCGGGTCCTCCGGTGCCGCGTACGCGGGTGCGGTGACGGACAGCGCCGCCAGCGTGATGGAACAGACCGCGGCCGCGCGGATCATGACAGCCCTCCTTCGAGCACCGGGTGGGCGGCGCTGGTTCGCGCCGGTCGAGGACGCGCCGAGCGCGCGTACAGCGCGGCGGCGATCAGGACGGGCAGGGCGAGCGCGGTGAGCGCGGTCCCCGTGCCGAAGCGCGCGTCGAGCAGCGTCACCGCACCCAGCCCCAGCACCCCGGCCGCCAGAACGGCGAGCAGGGTGAGCATCGGGAACCACGGGTGTTCCGGCACGGTCGCGGCCGTGCGGTCCAGACCCCGGGCCGCCCGTGCGGCGGCGGCCAGCGTGACCGTGATGCCGATCGCCGCACCGGCGGTGCCCGGCGCGGTGGCCACCAGGACCGGACCACCCGCGGCGAGGATCAGCAGCACCGGTACGGCGCCGACGTGCGGGCCGGGCAGTGCCACCGCGATACCCGCGGGCACCGCGGCCAGCAGCAGCAACCCCACCTGGTCGGCACCGAAGGCTTCCCAGCGGAAGAGCAGCAGATGCAGTGCGGGCAGTACGGTGCCGCCCAGCACGAATCCGGCGATGGCATACCCGAACAGGAGCAACCGGATCGAGACGGACACCCCCGCGTCCGCTCCGACACCCACACCTGCGCCGGCGCTGGCACGGCCACCGGAACTTCCGTCGGAACCGCCACCGGCACTGGCACCAGCACCAGCACCGATCGGAATCGGTTCTTCCGCGGCACGTGTCACTCCCAGCGCCAGCACACTGTGCAGTCCGACAGCGATGCCCGCGACGATCAGCGCTGTGCCGGGCGTCTCGATCCAGATGGCACTCGTGCCCGCCGCGACCGCCACACCCACGGTCATCGCCACCTGCCATCCGGCCAGGGCGCGCGGCTGTCGCCAGACCACGACGCGTCCGATCGCGATGAGCGGGCCGCAGGCCGCGCTCGCGACCAGCAGCGCCGCGACGAAAGGCACGGGCGCGGTGACCATCCCGGCGACGATGAACGCCAGCCCGGCCACGATCCCGGCCGCCGCCACCCAGGACGGCGACACCCGCCGCCACACCGCCACCGCCGCCGCCACCGAACCGGTGACCAGCGCGGTGACAGCGATATAGCCGACCGCCGCGCCGGGGACGCCGACCACCCCGCCGAACGGCTTGCTCAGCAGCACCAGTTGCCCGCCCGCCACCGGACCAGCCCAGGCACCGGCGAGCACCAGGGCGGCGAGCCCGAGTCGATCGGAACGCATATCACCCCTCCGACCTGCGCCGCGGACCAGCGCTGCCGGACGCGGCGGACGGAAACGGGGATCGGTGCGATTCGCAGGTCGTCATCCTTACCTCCTGCGAGCGTTTCTCTGAAGGAAACGCAGTTTCGGAATTGCCATATTGAACCTGCACCTCCACCGGGTGTCAAGGCGAAACGAATGCGCCCGCAAGGGAAACAGCAAGATCGCGGCACTGCCGATTACCACGGCGTGAAATCCGCGAACGCGGCTGGACAGATCCGGGCACCGGGTACAGAATCAGACCTATGGAAACAGCGTTTCGATGAAGGAAACGCGATCCGGAGTGGAAGGGCCTCACCCTATGACCCGAGTCGCGGCCGCGCAGTTCGCGGTCGGAACCGATGTCGCGGACAACCTCGCCACCTGCGTCCGCATGATCGACGCCGCCGCCGATACGGGCGCGGAACTGGTGGTACTCCCCGAGTTCTGTAACCACCTATCCTGGTACGACGACCGCGCCCATGCGCACCGAATGGCGTGCCGACTCGGAGATTCCTTTCTCACCACCATCGCCGACCGCGCCGCCCACCACGGCGTATTCGTCAAGATCGGCGTCACGCTGGCGCACCCCGACGGCCGGACCACCGGAGCCTCGCTGCTCTTCGGCCCCGCGGGCGAGCTGCTCGGCCATGCCGACAAGCAGATCCTCATGGGTGCCGAGAACGACTATCTCGCGGTGGGCCGGGAGGATTCGCCGGTCATCGAGACCGCACTCGGCCGCCTCGGCATGTACGCCTGCATGGAGGGCGTCGTCAACGAGGTCACCCGGTCGCTGGCGGTACGCGGCGCGCGGGTACTGCTCAACAGCCTCAACTCCTTCGCTGTCGACGAGGCGGCACTGCATATTCCGGTGCGCGCCGCCGAGAACAAGGTGTGGGTGATCGCCGCCAACAAGGTCGGCCCGCTGCTGCCGGTGGACCGGCTGCCCGAGATCGCCGCCCGGCTCGGCGTACCGCCGGATCGACTCGACGGAGCCGGGGAGTCCCAGATCGTGGCCCCCGACGGCACCTGCGTGGCCAAGGCTCCGCCGCGCGGGGAGGCCGTGATCGTCGCCGATATCGAGATCGCCCGCGCCGACGACAAACGACGGCCGGACGGCACCGATGTGCTCGCCGCCCGGCGGCCCGACCTCTACCGGCCGCTGCTCACCGCACCCGCCGCCCGACAGGCCCCGACCGGCGCGGCGGCGGTGACCGCGGCGGTCGCCCGGCCCGATCACGACACCGTGCGGGCGCTGGCCACCGCCGACGCCCAGTTGATCGTGCTGCCGGAACTGGCCGCCCTGCCGGTCCCCGCACTCGTGGACGCCCTGCGCGACACCACCGCGCACGCGGTCACCACCGTCCGCGAGGGCGTCGCTCACCACGGTCTGCTGGTGAACGCCGACGGGGTGGTGGCGCGCCAGCCGCAGCTGCATGCGACCGCGCGCCACCCCTGGCTGACCGCGCCCGTCTCGGCCCTCACCGTGATCGAACTGCCCTGGGGTCGACTGGCTCTGGTGGTCGGCGACGACACGCTGTTTCCCGAGACCTTCCGGCTGGCGGCCGTCCAGGACGCCGATGTGGTCGCGGTGTGCCACACCCCCGCCGAACCGTGGGAAGCGCGCCTCGGACTGCCCGAACGCGCGGCCGAGAATCGGCTCAATGTGGTGGCCGCCGGACTCGACGACAGCGGTGCGCTCACCGGCGGGATCTACGCGCTCAGCCCCGATTTCACCCTCTGGACGGTCTGGGAGGGCCCGTTCGCGGGGGTGATCAGCCATCCCGACATCACCCCGGTTCCGGCCGGGGCCACCAGCGTTCGCGCCCGCATCCGACCGGCCCAGGCCGCCAACCGCCTCGTATCCCGGGGCACCGACCTGGTGGCCGATCGCCCGCGTCAACCCTTCGATTCCCTACCCGTGCCCTGACGAAAGCAGCCGTGTGACAACCGTATCGACGACTCCGGAGCAGCCATGAGCGAAACCCTGCAACACGTCGAGCAGCTGGTCGACCAGACCCCGCGCGCCGATGTGACCGAGACCTTCGAGGAGTGGCGGGCGCTGCTGACCGGATTGAAATCCCGTATCGCCGACCGCTTCACGCTCACCCGCGATCCCTCGACCGCCGATCTGGAGACCTACGGCGACCCGGACGGTGGTCCCTCCGGCAGCCTCGCCGCCTACGCCGGACCGGAGATCGACTGGCTGGTGCACTCCTGGATCGGCGATCCCCGAACCGGTTTCGTGAACCTGCATCTCACCGTGTGGCTGGGCCCGCACATCCGGGTGCCGCACCTCGGATCGGCGCTGCTGCTGTGGCCGGAGGGCTGGTTCTACGTGGACGCGATCCCGCGCGGCGACCTCGTCGGCGACGGCGCGTACTTCGACGACTTCTACGCCCCCAATGACGAACCCTGGCTGGACTTCAAGCGCGACCACCCGGATTTCACCTGGTTCACCAGCCGCACCGGCTTCATTCGCGGCAGCCTCTCCCCCACCGCGTACTGCTATTCCTTTCCGCCCACGCGACCGAATCTCGACACCGTGGCGCAGGTGCTGACCTCCCGTGTGGAGCAGTGGCTGACCTGGGTGGACGCCGCCGAACCCGTGCCCGCCTCGGAACGCCCCACACTGGCCGAGCGAGATCTGGCCATCCGCCGCAATATCGCCGAGCGGGATCCGGCGAATGTCATGGGAGAGCGGTTCTTCCGGCCCGAACTCACCCAGCGGCTGGTGCGCGCGCTCTGGGGCGGCGACCGTGAACTGCCGAGGCCGACCGCATGACACTCATTCGCTCCCTGTGGTGGTCGGCGCGCACCGACGGCACCGCACCGTTCGACACCGCCCACCTGAAGGTCTACTACCCGGCCGTCGCCACCGGTTCCGACGCCGAACGGCTCACCGGCGTGTTCCCGCCCGATCCGGCGGGCGCGCCCTATCCGGTGGTGGTTTTCCTGTCCGGGGTCAATGTCGGGCAGGAGTCCTACCGCCGCTTCGCCACCGCGGTCGCCGCGACCGGATTCGTGGTGGTCACCTTGGATCGGGTAGCCGAACTGTTCGGCGGGCAGCGTGGGCTCACCCCGGGTGTGGATCTGGACGCCGCCCGCCCGGACGCCTACGGCACCCGGCCGACCTGCCCGACCATCGGCGCGGTGCTGGCCGCCCTGGCCGAACTGAACGACCAGCCGCCCTTGCACGGCGCGCTCGATCTGGAGCGAGTCGCCCTGGGCGGACATTCGGCGGGCGGCACCGTGGCCCTCCAGTCCGCGCGCTTCTTCCCCGAGATCGCGGCGGTATTCGCCTGGGGCGCGCACACACTCGTCGCCACCATGCTGGGCTGGGCGCCGGGCACCGTGCTGCCCGCCCAGACCGCCTGCCCGGTGCTGCTGGGTGTGGGGTCACGCGACGGGGTGATCCAGGGCAGCGCCGACCGCTACGGCGAGGAGGGGGACGAGCGGCCCGATCCGGTGCGGCGCACCTTCACCGAGGCGCTGCCCGACGGCGATCACCTGCTGGCGGAGGTGGCGGGAGCCAATCACTTCGGGATCGCCGACGCCGACCCCACCGCCGCACGCGCCTTCCTCGACGGCGTCGGCGACACCGACGCACTGCCCTCGTTCGCGCGGCTGGTCTCGATCTTCCTGCGGACGCACCTGCGCGGCGATGCCGTGGCCAAGACCGAACTGGCCGAATTCGACGATGCCGCACTGCGTCTGACCCGGCGATAGGAACCACCATGCTGAAGAACTTCTGGTACGCCCTGGAATTCGCCGACCGCATCGGGCGGCAACCCCGGAAGGTGACCTGTCTCGGGCAGGATTTCGTGCTGTTCCGCACCCGCTCCGGCACGGTCACCTGCCTGTCGGATCTGTGTGTGCATCGGGGCGGTGCGCTGTCCATGGGCACGGTCACCGACGACTGCATCGCCTGCCCGTACCACGGCTGGCAGTACAACAGCGAGGGTGTCTGTGTGAAGATCCCGGCCAATGCCGAGGAGCGCAAGATCCCCCGCAAGGCGCGGATCGACGCCTATCCGACCGTGGAGCGCTACGGCATGGTCTGGGCGTTCCTGGGCGATCTCCCGGAGGCGGAACGCCCGCCCATCCCGGTCATTCCCGAACACGACGACCCGGAGTTCCGGGTGGTGCAGTTCGAGATGGAGATCGACGCCAATTACGAACGGGCACTGGAGAACGTGGTCGACGCCGCGCATACGCCGTTCGTGCACGGCACCAGCTTCGGCAACCCGGACAAGCCAGAGATCCCGGACTTTCGTATCCGCCAGACGGATTGGTCCGCCGAGGCCGATATCCAGCTCAGTCCGCCACTGCCCACGGGGCTGTGGGGACTGCTGGCCCGGCGGCGACCCCGCCCGGAATCGGTCACCGTGACCAACGCCTGGTATCTGCCGAACATCGTGAAGCTGCACATCCGGCTGCCGATCGGCGACATGCTGCTCTACGACTTCAATATTCCGCTCTCCCAGGAACGCACGCTGGTCAAGATCCTGGGCTACCGCAATTTCTTCACCGGGGCGTGGGCGGACGGCAACGCGCGCAAGCGCATCGAGAAGATCCTGCTGCAGGACCGGCCGGTGGTGGAATCGCAGCGGCCCGAACTGCTGCCCTTCGACCTGTCCGACGAGCTGCACGTGCGCAGCGACGGCCTCCAGGTGGCCTACCGGCGGCGACGGTTGGAACTGCGCAAGCAGGGGTGGTGGGTCGGCGACGACGACATCATCACCGGCGACTCGCCGCGCCGGACGGCGACCGTCATCGCCTCCCCCGCCCGCCGCGACAATCCCGAACTGGCCAGTGCCTGGGTGCACAAGGCCCGCACCGGAGGTAATCCCGAATGAGCCTGCCCACCGCGCTCTGCGAGCGCACCCTGTCGGCGTTGCGCACCGCGCTCGGTCTCACCGTCGCCGAGGATCTGCCGCTGACCAGCGCCATGTCGCCCGATCCGGTGGGCAGGCTGCGGGTGCTGCGCGGCGGCCCCATCGACAAGGCGGTGGTGGTGGATCTGGTGGTGCCGCCCATCGGACTCGACAGCCACATGGTGTTCGCCTTCACCGGAAGTGACTCCGCTGTACCGCATTTCACCCTGGACGCGGTATACGCGGGTGACTACCACGCCATGCACCTGGATCTCATCCCGCGCGTGGACCTGGCGGTGCACCTGGACTATCTCGATGCCGCCTTCGGACCGCTCACCGATCCGCTGGCGGAGGCGTGGCGCATCGACGGGCTCTCCGCCGCCGCCATCGGACCCCGGCAGCGGGCAATGATGTCGCCGTGGATGGTGGTGTGCCGGGCCACCGAGGCCGCGTTCAAGGCCCTCGACGCCACCGTGGACCGATATCTCGAGCATTGGCTGACGCTGGCGGACAGCGGCGTCGCGACCGTGGACGCCGAGCTGGCGGTGCGCGACCGTCGCCAGCGCGCCAACCTGTTCAGCCCCGAGGTCGATCCGGTGTGGGGGCGGGTCGCTCAATTGCTCGGCGCCGAACAGGCCGAACGGGTGCGCGGCGAACTGCTCGCCGCCCGGTGAGAGACGGTGACGAGTTGAGAGAAGGTAGCGCCATCGACGCTCCGAGCAATTTCCAGCAGCGCATCGCGGGTGAATGGGTGGGCCGCCCCTCCCTGTTCGACGCGGGCGGCACCTGGTGCGGTTTCGAGGACATCCGCCGCGCGTCGGTGTACGAGAACGGCACCACCACCTACTACATGGACGGCGGCCTCACCGGCGGCGGCACGCTGGCGGGCCGCTTCGCCCTCGGCGCACCGTTCGCCTTCGGCGTCCGCGACTCCGACGCCGACCGGATCTACACCGGCCCCGACTTCTTCGGATCGGGGCAGCCCTACGGCGGGTTCGTGGACGCCAACTACTACGGTCCGGGCTGGCAGGTCGGGCTGAACACCTGGAACCAGACCCTCGGCGACACTCAGGTGTACTCCTCGGTGCTGTACCAGGGGCCCGCGCTGGTCGGGGTGTTCACCGGTCTCTACACGCGCGACCCGGAGCTGGTCGAGCAGCGGGTCGAGACCGAAACCCGCTGTGGGCCGGTCGTCTTCACCGTGCCGACCAAGGAGAAGAGCCGCTACGCCGGTGAGCTGGAACTGTGGTCGGCCACGCAGCAGCCGCTGGGCGAGCTGCGGATGGAACTCGAGATCGACCCGGTGACCCTGCTGGTGGCCGAACACCGCCTGGTCATGTCGGGCCCGGTCGCCTCCGACTCCCGGATCACGGTGCGCCGCGACGGCGTACGGTCCTTCCACGAGGGCCCCGATGTGTGGGGCAACGGAAACTCCTACGGCAGAGCCAATTTCGTGCGACTGCACACCGTCGACGGCCGTCGGCTGATCGGCCGCGAGTTCATGATGGACGCCGAACCGGGTATGGGCGCGGGCACCCGGATGGCCGTCGTGTACCAGATGTTCGACCACAACAGCCTGGCCGCGGTCATGCACGGCGTACTGGAGCGCACATGAGCACCGTGGTGATCACCGGCGGCACCCGTGGCATCGGGCTGGGCATGGCGCGCGCACTGCTCGACCGCGGTCATCGGGTCGCGTTGTGCGGCAGCGACGCCGAGCGGGTGGCGAAGATCGGCGCCGAACTCCCCGACCACGCGGTGGTGGTCACCGCCGACGTCACCGACCGGGAGCAGGTGCGTCGGCTGTGGGACACCGCGGTGGAGCGGTGCGGCGGCGTGGACATCTGGATCAACAACGCGGGCGTCTCGCATGACCGGAAACCGCTGTGGGAGTTACCCGTCGAGACCACCCGCACCGTCCTGGACACCAATCTGCTGGGCGTGCTCAACGGCTGTGCCGTGGCCGTGGCGGGAATGGCCGACACCGGCGGCGGCCACATCTGGAATATGGAGGGCCTGGGCAGCGACGGACGCACCGTGGCCGGGCTGGGGGTCTACGGGGCGAGCAAGCGCGCGGTCACCTATCTGACCACCGCACTCGCCGCCGAGGTCCCGTCCGGGGTGTCGGTCGGGCTGCTCAGTCCGGGCATGGTCGTCACCGACCTGCTCACCCACGGCTACGACGATCCGGCGGAGTTGGCGAAGGCGCGCCGCATCTTCAATATCCTGGCCGATTCGGTGGAGACGGTCGCGCCCTGGCTGGCCGCGCGGGCGGTCGACAAGCGGCGCAACGGCGCGCACGTGCGCTGGCTGACCACCCGCAAGATCATCGCGCGGTTCGCCCTCGCGCCGGTACGTCGCCGCGACCTGTTCACCACAGAGAGGAACCCATGACCGACGCACTGGGCTGGCGGCGCAAATTCGGGGTGATCGCGCCGTCGACCAACACCATCGTGGAACCCGACTTCTACCGCATGGGCGTGCCGGGGGTGACAGCCCATTTCAGCCGCATCCACATTCGCGACCAGAACATGAACGACGACGCCGGTATGGGTCGGCTGCTCGAGCAGATCCGCGCCGAGATCGGGGCCGCCTGCGAACGCGTGCTGACCTGCGAACCCGACTACATGGTCATGGGTATGTCCGCGGAGACCTTCTGGGGCGGAGTGGAGGGCAATCGGCAATTCGTGCAACAGATTCACGACATCAGCGGACTACGGGTAGCCACCGGCGCGGAAGCCTGCCGACGGGCGCTGCACCTGTACGGCGCGAAACGGATCGGCGTCGTCACGCCGTACCAGCCGGTGGGCGACGAGAACGTGGTGCGTTTCTTCGGCGAACTCGGCTTCGAGGTCAAGGCCATTCGGGGGCTGCGGTGCCCGACGGCGGTGTCCATCGCGCACGTGACCGAGGATGACCTGCGCGCAGCGCTACGCGAGGTGGACGGTGACGGGGTGGACGCGCTGGTGCAGTGCGGCACCAACCTGTCCATGGTGCGCTTGGCCGACGAGGCGGAGCGCTGGCTCGGCAAACCGGTCATCGCCATCAATGCGGCAACCTGGTGGATGGCGCTGCGCGACAACGACATCCACGATCGAGTGAAGGGAGCGGGAGCGCTTCTGCGCGACCACTGACCACCCGGCCCGGGCTCTGAGCATCCGTCGCCGAGCCCGGATTCCCGACGCCACGCGCTACAGCGCACCCCTGACGGTGATCGCCGCATAACTCTCCGTCCGATCCGGGGGAGCCCACGTACAGACCTAGACTCCCCCGGATCGGGTATCGAGTGCCTTGCGGATAAGCGTGCGGGCCTCGTCTCCCGTGACCGCTTTCCCCGCAAGGGTTTCGAACGCTCGGGAGTAGACCGCAACCTCGGTTGGTTGTGTGATCGTTTGCTCTGCGCTGATGCCCTCGACCATGACCAGATGGTCATCGAACATGATGAAGTTCGGAGCCGTCAGCGGCGGCAAGGCTCTGCTCGGAATTATTCCGAACACCACGCGCGGCAATCCCATCACCGCAAAGAGCCGGTCGAGCTGTCCAGTCATCACGGCATCATCGCCGACCGTGGTTGACAATGCCTGCTCGGCTATCACGATCCGGAACCGCCGTTTGCCTTTGTACAGAAACTGTTGACGCTCGAGGCGCTTGGCTACACCTTCGTCCACATCGTCGGGTATCCGCTCGAACGTCACGACGTCGCGCAGTATCGCTTCCGCGTACTCGGCGGTCTGGAGGATGCCGGGAATGATGGTCGGTTGGTAGATCCGCGTGAGCGTCGCCTTCTCCGCGAGTACTACCGAGATATGTTGCCGCCGTTTGGTTCCAGTGCTCAGAATGCGGCGCCACTCGACGTACGCGGCGTCCACATTGTTCAGCGTGGCAATCAGGTCAGGGAGCTGATCAGTTGCCCCGGTGTACTGGCAGATAGCCCGTAGGTCAGCCTCCGATGGGCTCCGGGAACCGCGCTCGAACCGGGACAGCTTCGACTCGTGCCAGCCCGCCAAGGACGCGAGCTGGCGCGCGGTCAATCCTGAATGGCGGCGGACTTCCCTCAGCCTCTGGCCGAGCGCTTCCCTCGCCTGGTGCACACTGTCCGTCACTGCCCAGCGTGTACCCGGTTGAACTCGGAGTATGGCGTCGCCAGCTCCCACAGCCGCTGTTTCACGCTGCGACAGTACGCCGCTATGCCTGGATCGGTGGTGCTCACCGAATCTGCGGGCTTGCCGTCCTCGTAGGTCACGTTGAACACGACCAATCGACCGTCGAATAGCCACCAGTCGTCCTCCGGCATACAGTCGGGCGGGACGAGATGCCGGGGAACGTATCGGATGTCATCACCGGCATCGACGTTGTAGTGGGTGACAGACAACAACCAACGTTGGTAATCGCTGAGCGGGACCGTGACCACCCGTACCCGACTCATCACCACTCCACGGCCGACGGTCTCCCGCACCATAGCCCGCCACTCCGCAGACGGATCGGCGTTATCGGGCGGCTCACCGTTCAGGAACCTACGGAGCGGCTCCGACTCGTACAGCTCGGCGTAGGCGTCCCTGAGTTCCAGGTGGAACGCTTCATGTCGGCAGTCGTGGAACAGATCAGGCCAGGGGTCGCCTTGCCGCAGCAGCACCGTGGAACGTCCTTTCTCGCTTGGCGACCAAGATCGCCGTCTCATCGACGGCCAGTTCAAGTTGGCTCAACGTCTCGTCATCCGCCACCGGTTCGCCGGTCAGCGTGAACGTACCGCGTCCCGTATCGGTCAGCGGTGAGCCGACGAAGGTTCTCGGATCGGCATATCCGAGAAGTACGTGCGGGATCTCGACTGTTTCGGGGCGGTCGGTTTGCCAACCCTGTACGAGGAAGGCACCTTGGTCCGTGTCGTACAAGGACGGACACCCGTTCCTGTCCGAGCCGTTCTTGCCGAGGAAGCGCAAGCGCATGGTTCCGATCCTCTCTCGTTGTCTGCCTTGGTATTCAGGCATGACTTGATGATCCTCGGATGCGGCATGTTTCGCCAGTAATCTGGTACATACTGGCAAATCTTGGCAAGTCTGTAGACCATACTGGTGACTGGTCCTTAGCCTCAAGGCCAAGCGCTCGGGGGCGGTGCAGTCGACCCGCCCCGGGTCGCCGACCACCGACGAAAAATGGGGAGCGCGATGGCCAGGCGTAGCAGGCTCGGAGAGTTCCCCGGCGGCGTACTCGAGATCGACGCCTACGACGACGACCCCGCCGAGGGTCACCCGGGGGTGTACCTCGAGTACCACGACGCTGCCGACGACACCCAGCGAGGAACCGAGATGCGCTACCAGGCAACAGCAATCGGATACCTCCGGACCGACGTGTCCGGACTGGCCCAACTCTGGGACCAATCCCAGATACGCAAGCTGGCCGCTCGGCTCGGCTACGACTTCGCCGACATGATCGTCTACGACCCGAAATTCGGCCGGCCACCACTGGCCCGGCTCAAGGCCCAAGCCACCCGCCTCGACGCCGAAGCAGTCATAGTCCCTGGCCCCGAACACTTCGAGGACGGACAGGTACCCAGATCACTGGTGCGCCAGGTGGACGTGATCACCGTGACGCCGGAAGAAACCTATGCGCGACGAGCTGTGCCACCGTTGCCGGATCGGCCGCCCGGCAGGGCGAATGGAACCTGAACACGCTGACGGGGCGGTACCGCGCCCCTCGAGCGATTCGCGACAGCGGGAACCGTTGTCCCTCAGCTCACACCGACGCTCGGGAACACGGGAGAAGGTAAGCATGTAGACGAACGTGCGGTGCCACTCATTCGAGCCCTGAGCGGCTTTGATCAGCACGGAGGCACTACCGCGATACCGGATCACCGAGGGATGGGATCAGTGTTCGCGCAGGAGTGTCCCTGCACCCTCTACGCGATCGTCGAAACCGTGGTCGCGCAGGGCGTACCACAGGGTGGCGGCGTTGATGGCGATCACGGGTTTGCCCAGTTCCGCTTCGAGGCGATCGGCGAGTGCTACGAAGGAGAGGTTGGTGCCGACCTGCACGATCGCCTGGATATCCGGGCCGTCGAGGGCCGTGACGACCTCGCGTAGGCGGTCGTCGCCGACGCGTGCGATGGCCATGGCGCTCGGGCAGCGCAGCCCGGTGATGGCGGCGACGTCGAATCCCGCCTCGGTGAAGAACCGCCCCACCTCGCGGTCGGCGATGGGTTGGTACGGCGAGAAGACCGCGATGCGGCGGCAGCCCAGTTCGTGCAGGGCGGCCCGGCACGAACTCGCCCCGGTGGTGACCGGAAGTCCGGTGCGGTCGCGCAGGCGCTGTTCGAAGGCCGCGTTCCCGGCCACGCCGCCCCAGAACGTCTCCGCGGACATACCCATCACCATGCGTTCGGGTTCGGCGGTGAGCACGTCGCGCACGGCGGTATCGATGGAGGCGCGGATCTGCACCAGCAGCGCCTGGAAGTCCGCGTCGTCGCCCATCACCGGATTCGGGATGTACATGGAACCGACGCGGAACGCGATGCCCGGCAGCCCCGCCCGCCAGTAGTCGTGCTCCACAACGGTATTCGTACTCGGTACGACGACGCCGAAGACGGCGCGGGTGCCGACGACATTGGTCATGACGCTCCCTGGTACTGCTGGATTCGGGTGTTTCGGTTCAGGTGGTGACGCGGGCCAGCACGTCGGCGGCCGCGCGGTGCGCCCGCTCCCGGTCCACCGGGCGGTCCAGCAGCAGCGCGTCCACGAGCAGCGGCGCGACGATCGCCGACGCCGCCTCCTCGACGGCGGCCTCGTCGCCGAATGCGAGTGCGCGCAACGCCGCCCGGAACGGCTCGAGCAGGTCCGCCACATACCGGTGGCGCAGTTCGGTGCAGGACGGGTCGGCCGACGAGGCGGTCACCAGTGCGCGCAGGAAGGCGGCGACGGGCTTGTCGCGCAGACGATCACACAGCAGATCCACCTCGGTGTGCAGATCGGCGACGAGATCACCGCTGGGCGTGAGGGGTTCGTGCGGGGCGACGACGATGAGCGCAGCGAGGACATCGCGCGGTGTCGGCCAGTGCCGGTAGATGGTGGTGCGGGCGACGCCGGTCACCGCGTGCAGGCGCTGCGGGGTGAGTGCACCGGCCCCCTCGGTGAGCAGCAGGTCCAGCGCCGCGGTCAGTACGACGGCTTCGGTATCGGCGGCGGGGCCCGCGGGACGTCCGGGTCGAGTCACGAGAATTTACGATACACCTTGTTTTGGTTATTCATAACCAGTACATTTCGTATCGGAAATACCGCTTCCCGAGGAGGACCGATGCGTCCACACGTAGAACTCATCGACAAACGCGACCTCATCACCCATATCGCCGAGTTCGAGCACGCCACCGGCAGCGCCGTGCAGCGCAATCTCAGCTACGACGAAGAGGACGGATCCGCTTCACTGGAGGTCACTTTCACCAGCGACTGGTCCCGGCCCGCCGGGGTGCACCACGCCGAAACGGAGTGGTACGTACTGTCGGGCGAGGTGACCATCGGCGATACCGTGCTCGGCCCCGAGGGATATTGGATGGCCCCGACGGGCGTCCACACCCCGCCGATCTCCGTCACCGCGGGCACCGAGATCCTGCTGTTCCGCGAACAGGGCGACTGGCGTTTCGACCTCGTCGACGCCGACCGCGACTTCGTGCGCCCCGATCAGAAGCTCGTGGTGCTGAATTCGGCCGAGATGCCCTGGATCGACGTCAAGGACGGCAGTCCGATGCGCTTCGACCTGGGCGGCACACCGGTACCCGGCCTGTACATCAAACTGCTGCACCGGGACGAGAAGACGGGCTTCTACACCCGCCTCATCAAGGCCAAGCCGGGCTGGCGCGAGGAACCCCTGGCCCACCACCCGTGCTCGGAGGAGGCGTACTGCCTCGACGGCGGTTTCGAGTACAACTTCGGCAGGATGTGGCCCGGCACCTATTTCTGGCGGCCCGCGCTCATCCGACACGGCGATTTCACCGCCGACGCACAGCAGGGCTGCACGTGGATCGTGCGCTCGGACGCCGATCTCGTGGACTGGTACACCGACAATGCCCGGGTGACCATGTCCGGCGACGCCACCAACTGGGGCGACGACTACCCGCACAGCCTCGCCCCGCGCTACATCGAACCGGTCCGCTCCCGCTCCATCGGAGCCTGGGCCGATCCCGCCTACCAATAGCGGCGGCCACGCGGACGACCCGAGTTCGCCGGGGTCCCATCGGCTTCCGATGCGGCACGGCGCGCGCGGGTAACCGGGTACGGGGTGCATGACAGGGTCACCCCGTACCCGCCGGCCGTCCCAGCACCGGCACCCGGTGCGGCAACGCCACCCCCAGCACAGCGGCCGTCCCGGCACGACGATCGCCTCGACGCGGCAGCCGCCCCGCGCCCAGCGCAGCGATCAACCGGACACAACAGCCAACCCGGCTCGACGATCAACCGGGCGCGGCGGGGGGCGCGATCACGGCGGCTATTCGGACGCGTTGTCGACCAGGGCGCGAGCGCGGCGGACGACGGCGCGGTCCACCATGCGACCCGCGTCGTCGAGAACGACGCCCCCGGCGGCGGCCTCGAAACGGCGCACCAGCGCGCGGGCCGCGTCCAGGTCGGCGGGGCTGGGGGTGAATACCTCGTTGACGACGGGGACCTGGGCCGGGTGAATGCAGGCGCGGCCGCGAAAACCCATGCGGCGCAGGGCTGCGGTCGATGCGCGCAGACCGTCGAGGTCGCGGAAGTCGGTGCTGGTCGGCGCGAGCGGGGCCGCGATGTCGGCGGCCGCGGTGGCCAGCACGACCTGGGTGCGCAGGGCGAGCATTTCGTAGCCGTCGCGCCCGGGATCGATACCCAGTTCCGCGCACAGGTCCGCCTCCCCGATCATCAGGTGCCGCACCCGTGGCGCGGCGGCGATCTCGCGCGCCGCGTAGATCGCGGCGGCGCTCTCCAGCAGCGGGCAGAGGCGAATGGGCCGCATCGCCGGTTCGACCGCCGCCAACACGTCACCCACTTCCCGAATCTGTCGCGCTGACTCCGTTTTCGCCAGGCATATGGCTTCCACTCCGGCCGGGGCGACCGCACGAATGTCCTCGATGCCGTGTTCACCGGGATTGACGCGTACCCATATCCGCCGCGCCGACGGGGTGGCGGCGCGCAACCAGGCGGCCACCTCGGCGCGCGCACCCCCCTTGTCCCGCAGCGGCACCGCGTCCTCCAGATCCAGCAGCACCACGTCCGCGGGACCGGACACCGCCTTGTCGAACAGTTCCGGTCGGTTACCCGGAACATACAGCGCCGATCGCATCCACTCCCCCTCACTGACCGGGCAACATATCGGACACCACATTTGAGTGAAACATGGTTTCCCATATCGAAACATAATGGTCACCACCCACCCTGTCCAGCCGCAATAGGCTCACGCCGACCGCTTGACAGCAGCGCCGCCATCACTCTTAATGGTCAGCCAAAGAAAGAAACGCCATTCCGCTAGAGGAAACAGGCGCCCGCCGTGGGAGTAGCCATGCATCTCAGAGGCCCAGGTCTGGCCACCATCGCCGTACTCGCCGCACTACTGGCCGCACCCGAGGCCCGGGCCGCCGACCGCCTGCCCGGAACCATCGACATCCCCTGTGCCGCAACCGTTCTCGAACAGGGCGCGGATTGGTACCTACCCGCCGGTCCGCCCCGGGCCCTGGTGTGGGTGCAGCACGGCTTCGCCCGCTCCAGCGGACATGTCGGCGCACTCGCCTCGACCTTCGCCGACGCCGGATACCTGGTCTTCGCGCCGAACATGCCGTTCATGAACCTCTCGGGCTGCACGCTGCAGAACATCGGCGACAATACGGCGTTCCTGCACGATGTGGCCGCCCTGTTCGGCACCGCCTCCGCCCCCGGCGGTGCGCTGTCGACCAGTCTCGCCGACGCCGCGCAGCGCGCGGGCCGGACCGTTCCCACGATTCCCGAACGGCTGGTGTTCGTCGGGCATTCGGCGGGGGCCGAGGCCGTCGCCTACGTCGCCGAGCGGCTGCGCACCCACCATCTGGAGACGTGGAACACGCTGCGCGGCGTGATCCTGCTCGACCCGGTGCGCTCGTTCATCGGCAACAATATCGACCGCGCCCTCGACGGCATCTCCGGTACCGACCTGCCGACATTGACGATCTCGGCCCCGCCGTCGCCCTGCAACAGCTTCGGCATCGGCACCCTGGCCGTACGAACTCGTCTGGACCGCCCCTTCCTCGGCGTGCTGCTGCCCTCGGGGGTGCACACCGACGCCGAGGGCACCAGCTCGGATGCGATGGGCGAAATGCTCTGCGGCATATCGGAATCGGTCAACTCGTCCACGCTGCGCCGACTCGCCCTCGGCTGGATGAGCGACTTCGTCGCCGGAACACGGACTCCCGACTTCTATCCCGCCGCGCCGCACGGCACGGTGCCCGCCGCGCCCGCGGCTCACATCCTCACCGGCTACTGACCGCGTCACGCGGTCGCCTCCTCACCTGTTCCACGTCGAAAGTTCGGTACCCCATGCGTATTCGATCCTCACTCGCCTCCGGTGTCCTCACCGCCGCCCTCGCCGCCGCCGTGATCGGTGTGGCCGATACGCCCGCCGCCGCCGAACCCGCCGAGGAGCAGGGCCTGTCGGGTCTGTCACTGTGCCAGCGCGCCCAGGTGAACACGGCCTCGCTGCGATTGGTCAGATTCCACCGAGCCGGTGGCGGATTCGCCGAGGTGCCCTACACCGACCTCGCCGCGTTCGCGGCGTCGAAACCCCAGGTGCGCCCGCTCACGGTCACCAGCTACATCACCTACGACGACACCGGTGCACCGCGCCAGGTGCGCTGCAAGGGCAAATCGGCCGATCACATCAACCAGGAGTACGGCGACCGTACGGCCGGGGCGGACGGCACCTGCGGTGACACCAACCGGAGGACGCTGTGGCGGGTGGCCCGGGACCTGACCCGGGCGGAACGGGACGCCCTGGTCTACCGCCCGTACCAGGTGACCATCGATCCCGACACCCCGGCGGCCACCGGTCAGGACTGGCTGGCCGACTTCCCCACGGCCACGGTCGATTCCGACGGCACGCTGCACCTGCCCTCGAAATCCCTGCACGTACCCCTGGATACGCCGGGCATCCCCGACGCCTTCAAGGGGCAGCACTACTGCACCCTGATCGCCCCCGAGCACCTGAAGCGCATCCTGCTCGGCACGGTGCCCGCGTCCTGAGCCGGGCGGGGTCGACGGTCAGCTCGTCCGCGCGTCCACCCGCGCCGACAGAAACGGCCGACCCGCCTCGACGACGATCTCGGGCTCGGTCATCGCGAGCACCCGCCCGCGATGCTCGAGCTCGAATCGTCCGGCCGCCAGCGTATTGCGCACCCAGTCGCTGCCCCGGCCGTAGTTCAGCGCGATCCGCAGTTGCGCACCGCGCCAGGTGGTTCCGACCGGAGTCCGGTAGCGCTTTCCGGTGCGGCGACCGACGTGGACGACATTCGCGTATCCGGGTAGACGGGCGGCCGCCCCGAGGAAGGCCGGATTGGTGATCCGGCGGTTCACTCGAGCCAGGACACGCATGGGCCGCCACCGCATGGCTCATGGTATCCAGGGAGCACGGCCGACCGGCCCGATCTGTCGACCCGCACAAACCACTCGCGAGCACTTCGACACCGTGCCCATGGCGGGAGTCCGGAACATCAACCATGCTGGAGGGGTTCAGCTGTCGAAGGAGCCGGCCGATGTCGTCATGGAACCGTATCGAACGCGGCAGCGGGGAACCGCTGGTCCTGCTGCACGGGGCGGGCGGCACCGCCCGCAACTGGCTCCCGGTCATGGATCGACTGGCGGTCGACCGCCGGGTGATCGCCCTGGACTTCCCCGGCTTCGGACGCACCCCCTTCCCGGACGACGCGGTGTTCGGAATGGACTGGGCCATGGTCGAATTGGCGGCCGAGCTGCGGCGGCTGGGGATCGACGGTCCGGTGGATCTGGCGGGCAACTCCATGGGCGGCTGGTTCGCGCTGGAGGCCGCCAAGCGGGGCATGGCGCGCTCGGTGGTGGCGCTCGCCCCGGCCGGGCTGTGGCGGCGCGGCATGCCCGGGCTGCTGTACACGCAGTTCCACTCCCTGCTGGCGGGCAGCATGCTGACCCGGGGGCCGGGCGCGGCGGTCCTGCGCATTCCACCGCTCCGCTACGCCGGTCTGGCCGTGGTGGCCAGCCGCCCCTGGCGGATCAGTGCGGCCGAGGGCATCCGCATGGTCCGCGACCTGGACCGTTCCGAACGGGCGCTGCGCATCGCGGTGAGTCATGCCCGAGGGTTGCGGTTCGAGGGCGGTCAGGACATCGACGTCCCGGTGACGGTCGCCTTCGGCACCCGCGATCTCATGCTGCCGCCGGGCGTCAGCCAGCGCCGGGATCAACTGCCCGCCCACACCCGCTGGGTGCGCCTGCCCGGCTGCGGGCATGTGCCCATGTCCGATGACCCGGACCTGGTGGCGGGCACGATCCTGGACGGGATCGCGCGTCCCGCCGCCAGGGAAGCCAGCGCCTGAGCGCTCGGCGTTACGGACGCAGCAGGAAGAACCGCCAGAAGGCGTTCTCGATGGGCAGCACGCGGGCCTCGGTGAATCCGGCCTCCCGCGCCCAGCGCAGCAGGGTCGGCGTGCGGAGCATGGTGCCGTTGGCCTCCACCGGGCTCTCGGCCATGGTGGCGGGCAGGCAGTGCAGCACGCTGCAACCGAATTGGAAGCGTTCCAGCAGGGGTCCGGGGGTGGTCAGCTCGTCCTCGACCCGATCGTCACCGATGAGGACCGCGCCGTCGGCCGTGAGGGCACGGCGGGCGGCGCGCAGGGTGCCCACCGGATCGCCCATGTCGTGCAGGGTTTCGAACAGTGTGATCAGTTGGTACGCACCGGTTTCGGTGAGTGCGGCGGCGTCGGCCGCGGTGTAGCGCACCCGGTCGGCCAGTCCTGCCGCTGCGGCCGCGGCACGCGCCTCCTCGATCGAGGCGGCGTCCAGGTCCACGCCGTGCACGCTCGCGTGCGGGTAGGTGGTCGCCAGGGCGGTGGTGGAGCGTCCGCAGCCGCAGCCGAGGTCCAGGATCCGGGTGCCGGGCTCGGTGCGCAGGCGCGCGTCCACATCCGGTACCGCGGTGAGCCAGTCGGCGAGTTCGTGGTGGAACAGGGGTCCGTTGAGATCCCGTATGCCGTGGCGGATTTCGGCTCCGTAGGCGGAGAAGGGCACGCCGCCGCCGGTGCGGTAGGCGGTGGCCAGCTCGGGCAGTACACCCGCGACCCCGGCGATCATGGGCGCGGTCGGTGCCACGAAGTACGGGCTCTCGTGCGCCAGCAGCACTTCCGCGTGTGCGGCGGGCAGCTCGAAGCGGCGCAGCTCCGCCGCATCGCCCGGATTCGGGCAGTGTAGGTAACCGGCGGTGGCCTGCTGCTCCAACCACTCCCGCGCGTAGCGGGCCGCGATACCGGTCCGCTCGGCGAGTTCCGCACCGGTGGCCGCCCGCTCCGCCAGGGCCCCGTACAGCCCCAGCACCAGGCCGAGCTGCACGCTCATCAGTTCCAGTGCGCGCGTCGCATCTTCGATCAGCCTGTCCGCGAACTCCTCTCGCGGATCGGTCGCACCTCGGGGCGCGGGGGCGACGGCTGTCGTGCTGTGGGTCATCGGCACTCCTCGGTAGTCGCGGTGCTGGCGCTCGCCACACCACCGCCTGAACATTGCTCGGCCGAGTCTGAACCCCGCGCCCACCGGCCGTCTGTCGCTCCGCCGACCGTCTCGATGTCACGCCGCCGACACATCGGCCATTTGCCAACTGGTTGCCACATGCCGACTCGAGGTACTGTTCACCCTTCGAAAGATCCTTGGGGGATTCGCGAAGTATCACCGCCGAACCGGTCGAGTACCCCGAACGTGTTCGAGGAGAACGCCATGCCCTACCTGATCGTCGGACTCATCACCCTGGCCCTGTGGGTGTTCTGCCTGATCGACGTGATCACCGCCCCCGAGTCCGGCATCCGCCACCTCCCCAAGGGCGCCTGGCTCCTGGTCATCCTCTTCGTCCCCACCGTCGGCGCCCTGCTCTGGCTCATCCTCGGCCGCCCCTACGAACCCCCGCGCCCCCGCTCCACCACCGCCTACCCCGAATACGACCGCCCCGGCCGCTACATCCCCCGCAACCCCGACGACGACGAGGAGGAGTTCCTGCGCGCCCTCCGCGCCCGCGCCGAACAGCAGCGCGCCGAGGCCAAACGCCAGGAGGAAGCCCGGCAGCGCGACCTCGAACTCCGCCGCCGACAGGGCGAACAGGCGGACTGAACCCATGCGCGAGCGAAGGCCGGGCCGCCCCGACTCCTGCCTGCTCTGGCTGCTGACCGCGCAGACCATCTTCTCCCTGGACACCATCGCCCACGCCGTGACGCTGTCGGGCACACGCTCGGACTACGCGTTCACAGCGGCACTCGCGCTGGTCTGGGGAGCGATCGGCTGGGCCTCGATCAGGCGCACCCCAGCCCGGGACCGGCAGCGGAACCGACCGCGCACACCGGCCGAATCGAGGCCGACATCCGACCGCTCCGCGCGGCGTCGCGCCACTCGCCCGGCAGGCCCTCCGACATCCCGATCCCGGGCAGCGGAGCCCCGGGAAGACTCACATCCGAGCGCAGTAGCCAGTGGTTTGCCATCTTTTGCCGATGCCCCCTCTGCACGGCACGACAGTGGGGCAGCTCCTCGGTAACGATCCAGATACGGACACTGCGCCGGATGCGGTTCACAGCGTGATGCGGAGAACGAATGCTTCAGCGCCGCAGTGCCTTTCGGCGGAGACGCCTCGTTCGTGTGAGGTGGGTCGCCGCGGCGGCCGCGCAGTGACCGCCATCGCATTCCACTTCCTGGTCGCATGACTGGCGTGTCATGGTCGCAGTCGTCGTCGGGCCCGGCGCGTCGCACCATTCGGAAGGTTTCCCTATCGGCTCCCCACGGAGGACACCATGCGTACTCGGACCACCGCCCTGACCCTGCTGACCGCTGCGAGCGGAATCGTCGCCGCGACCGTGATCGGCGCCGGATCGGCCGCCGCGGCCACCCCGGTCGCCGGACCGGGGGCGGTCGGATTGGAACTGACGCCCGGCGAGACGGCGGCGCTGGCCAATGGTCCGGTACCCGCACTGGTCGATCAGGTGGTGCCGTACAACGCCACCTCGGTGGCGCTCGCGCCGGGATCGCAACTGGCCGAGAACGACGCGTGGCGGTTCGCACCGCTGCGCGACATCATCGGTGAGGCCGCGGCGCATCCCGGCGGGAATGTGGCCGTCCTGGTGAGCCCCGCCGACGGACTGATCGTCGTCCAGAACTGGTAGATGCCCGACCGCGGATGGCCCGTCGATCGCATCGGCGGGCCATCCGCGCGCATCGGCCCCGGCGGCTCCTGGACTCTCCTCCGGTGGGAGAGTCCACCATGGACGGTGGTTCTCCGCTCCCGTCCAGGAAGGCTGGCGATGGCCACGGTGGTAGACGTCGAAGCGCGCGGCGCGCAGCACTGCGAGACGACGGCGCTGGGCGTACTGCTGCGACAGCGGGGCCTCGAGCTGTCCGAGCCCATGCTCTTCGGACTCGGCGGCGGGCTGTCCTTCCTCTACTGGGACAGCAAGGCCATGGACTTCCCCTTCCTCGGCGGACGCGTCAAACCGTTCGACCTCACCCGTAACCTCGCCGCCACCCTCGGACTGAACCTGCGCGTGCACGAGACCACGTCACCGCGAAAGGCGTGGGAGAACGTGGCCTCCGCCCTCGACGACGGCCAGCCGGTGGGCCTTCAGCTCGACAGCTACCACCTGGACTACTTCGGCTCGAAGGTGCACTTCGGCGGCCATATCGTCGCCATGTACGGCTACGACGACCACAATGCCCTCCTGGTCGACACCGCACAGCAGGGTGGCGCGGTCACCACCAGCCTGGCCAGCCTCGCCGCGGCCCGCGCCGCACGCGGCCCGATGACGGCCAGGAACCGCTCCTTCACGCTCACGCCGCCCACTCCCCCACCCGACCCACGCGGCCGGATCGTTCCCGCCGTCACCGCCTGCGCCCGTGCCTTCCTCGAGCCACCCATCGCCAATGTCGGCTACCGCGGCATCGAGAAGGCCGCTCGACTGGTGCCCACCTGGTTCGAACGCACCGACGACCCGGGCCGTGACCTGCCGCAGGCCGCGCTGCTCATGGAGCGGGCCGGGACCGGCGGCGCCCTGTTCCGCAATCTCTACCGCGACTTCCTCGCCGAGGCGATGGAGCTGTGCGACGCCAGCGAACTCCGCACCGGCCACCGCCTGTACGCCCGTGCGGCCACCCACTGGACCGAGGTGGCCGCACTCCTCACACGGGCCGGGACGACAAGCGCCGCACAGCATCTCGCCCAGGCGGGCGCGCTGCTCGGCGAGGTCGCCCGCATCGAGCGCGAGGCCATGCTCACCCTCGTTCGGCTGAGCGAGCCGGAAGGAGATCTCGGCCACGTCCGCCCCGCCGAGCTTGTGACTCTACCCGCACGGGAGGGTAGAGTTCCCATCGCTGAGCGTTAGCTGAGATTCCGCATCAGGCAGTGTGGCCGATGCCGATCAGCAGCGGTTCCGCATCGTCGGCCGCTCGCATCCGGAATGAATTCTGTTCATGCCCACGCGTTTCCGCACTCCGGTGACGCGTGCGCAGTGATGATTGGAGCCGCCGATGGCGACCGCCGCGCCCACCCGAGATACCGAAGGGTCGGTACTTCACGCCCTGCGCCATCCCACCCGATTGCGCACCGAGGTGCTGGCCGGTCTCGTCGTCGCGCTGGCCCTCATCCCCGAGGCGATCTCCTTCTCGATCATCGCGGGCGTGGATCCGCGCGTCGGCCTGTTCGCCTCCTTCACCATGGCCGTCACCATCGCCATCGTGGGCGGTCGCCGGGCCATGATCTCGGCGGCGACCGGTGCGGTGGCGCTGGTCATCGCACCGGTGGTGGCCGAGCACGGGCTCGACTATCTCATCGCCACGGTGATCCTGGCGGGTGTGCTCCAGATCGTGCTGAGCGTGCTCGGCGTGGCCAAGCTGATGCGCTTCATTCCGCGCAGCGTCATGGTCGGCTTCGTCAACGCCCTGGCCATCCTCATCTTCCTGGCCCAGATCCCGCATCTGCTGGGCGTGCCGTGGCTGGTGTACCCGATGGTCGCGATCGGCCTGCTGATCATGGTGTTCCTGCCCAAGCTCACTACCGTCGTCCCGGCCCCGCTGGTGGCCATCGTCGCGCTCACCGCGGTCACCGTCGCGTTCGCGCTGAACGTGCCGAATGTCGGCGACGAGGGTGAGCTGCCGTCGAGCCTGCCGTCGCTGCTGCTGCCGAACGTGCCGCTGAACCTGGACACCCTGAAGATCATCGCCCCCTACGCCCTGGCCATGGCGCTGGTCGGCCTGCTCGAATCCCTCATGACCGCCAAACTGGTCGACGACATCACCGACACCCACTCCGACAAGACCCGTGAGGGTTGGGGCCAGGGCATCGCCAATGTGGTCACCGGCTTCTTCGGCGGTATGGGCGGCTGCGCCATGATCGGCCAGACCATGATCAATGTGAAGGTGTCCGGCGCGCGCACCCGCATCTCCACCTTCCTCGCCGGTGGCTTCCTGCTCATCCTGGTGGTGGGCCTGGGCGATGTGGTCGCGCTGATCCCCATGGCGGCCCTGGTCGCGGTCATGATCATGGTGTCGGTCGGCACCATGGACTGGCATTCCATCGCCCCGAAGACGTTGCGGCGCATGCCGATCGCCGAGACCACCGTCATGCTGGTCACCGTCGCGGTCACCGTGTTCACCCACAACCTCGCCTACGGCGTCATCGTCGGCGTGCTCACCGCCATGATCGCCTTCGCCCACCGCGTCGCCCACTTCACCGAGGTGACCAAGGTGCACGAGGCCGACATCGACCAAGACGGCGATATCGACACCCGCGTCTACACGGTGCGCGGCGAACTGTTCTTCGCCTCCAGCAATGACCTGGTCTACCAGTTCGACTACACCGGCGACCCGCACAACGTGATCATCGACATGTCCGACGCCCACATCTGGGACGCCTCCACCGTCGCCACCCTCGACGCCATCACCACCAAGTACGCCTCCAAGGGCAAGCACGTCGAGATCATCGGACTCAACCCCGCCTCCGAACAGCGCCGCGAACGCCTCAGCGGCCACCTCGCCGGAGCGCACTGACATGGCCGACCGCGCCACCCTGCAGATCGGTCAGGTCGCCGAGCGAACCGAGCTGTCGATCAAGACGATTCGCCACTACGACGAGGTCGGCCTGGTCACCCCCTCGGCGCGTTCGGCCGGCGGCTTCCGCCTCTACACCGAGGCCGACGTGCGCCGCCTCATGGTCATCCGCCGGATGAAGCCGCTGGGTTTCACCCTCGCCGAGATGAAGGAACTGCTGGAATCCCTGGCCGTCCTCGACGATGCCACCGCCGACACCGACCGGCGTCGCCGAGCCGCCGAGGTCCTGCGCGACTGCCACGACAAGGCCGAGGCGAGCTGCGCGACGCTGCGCCGCCAACTCGCCTACGCCGAGGAATTCGCCGCCCTGCTCGCCGATCGCAGCGCGGCGCGATCCTCCACACCCGCGACCTAGCGGCGCGGGACTCGCCCGAGGGCGCGGGCGACACCGCGCCGACGCGACCGCGGTGGCCCCCGCGCGCCCCGGCTGCGAGCATGGGGCGGTGGCCGTCGATACCGAAGAACTGGATCCCCGCGCACTGGAGGCGCTGCGGATTCCACTGACCGGTTACTGCTACCGCCTGCTCGGCTCCGCCGCCGACACCGACGACGCGGTGCAGGAGACGCTGATCCGCGCCTACACCCGACGCGACGACTACGACCCCGGCAAGGGGCGGCTGTCGACGTGGGTGCACGCCATCGCCACCAATGTGTGCCTGGACATGCTGCGGTCGGCGCGGCGGCGCATGCTGGTGTGGGAGGGGCCGGTTCCCGAGGGCTTCGATGGCGGATCGGCGCTCCCCGCCGACCGGTGGATCGAGCCGATGCCCGACGCCGAACTCATCGCCGCGACCGATCCGGCCGAGGTGGTCGTGCGGCGCGAATCGGTGCGGTTGGCGTTCGTGGCGGCGCTTCAGCATCTGCCGCCGCGACAGCGGGCCGTGCTGGTGCTGCGCGATGTGCTGGCGTTCTCGGCGACCGAGACCGCCGGGATGCTCGGGGTCAGCGCGGCGGCGGCGAACAGTGCCCTGCAGCGGGCGCGGACGACGCTCGACACGGTGCGGACCGATCGCACGCACGCGCTGAACCTCGACGCCGAGCGGGATCGCGACCTGTTGCGGCGGTATCTGGTCGCCTTCGAGGCGCACGATGTCGACGCCTTGGCCGCGCTGCTGTGCGAGGACGCCGAATCGAGTATGCCGCCCTTCCCCTGGCGCATCGACGGGCGCGACGCCCAGCTCCGGATCTTCGCCGCGGCCGACGACTGTACGCGTGATCGGCTGGTGCCCGTCCGGATCAATGGTTCAGCCGGATTCGGCCAGTACCGCCCGGACGAGCACGGCGTGCTGCGCCCGTTCGCCCTGCTCGCGCTCGAGCAGCGCGGCGGTCGCATCGCGCGACAGCTGACCTTCCTGGGAACGCACGCTCGATTCGCGCGATTCGGATTGCCCGAGACATTCGATTCCGCGGCGACCGATGAATTTCGGCCACCCGCGTCGTAGCAGTAGTGACCCCATCGCTACGACGCTTCGGAGAGCCCGTGACCGACACCATCGACCTGCGCGCCCACACCACCGCCGAGCGGGAACGCCTCGCCGACCTGCTCGCCACCCTCACCCCCGACCAGTGGGCCGCGCCCTCGCTCTGCGCCGGCTGGCGGGTCCGTGAGGTCGTCGCCCACATGACCATGGCCTACCGCATCTCGTTGCCGCGATTCGCCATCGGCTTGGCCGCGGCCCGCTTCTCGTTCAACCGCTATGCCGACCGCGCGGCCCGCGCCGATACGCGACGTCTGAGCGACGCCGAACTCCTGACCTGCCTGCGCGACAATGTGAACCATCCGTGGCAGCCGCCGGGCGGCGGCCCCGCGGGCGCGCTGAGCCACGACGTCATCCACGGTCTCGACATCACCGAACCGCTGGGCCTGCCCGCGGCCCCTGCCGACCGCATCGCGCTGGTCCTCGGTGACGGTGATCCGAAGACCCTCGCCTACTTCGGCATCGACCTCACCGGCGTGCAACTGCGGGCGACCGACGCGGACTGCACGATCGGCTCCGGAACCCCGGTCGCCATGCCCGCCAAGGACATCCTTCTCACCGTCACCGGTCGCCGCCCCGTCGAGCGGGGTTGACCCGACGCGGATCAGGGTGCCACTCGGGGAATTCACCGATGCGCCCGATTCGGCGGGCGAGGACACTCGACAGTGTGACGACCAACGATGCCACCCCGCGTACACCTTTCGCCCCGGCCGACTTCACACCCGCCCCGCGCCCCCGCGGCGGCGGGGCCCGTTCGCTCGGCCTCGCCCTGCTCGCCGCCGCGTTCCTGGCCGCACCCGCCGCGTGGGCGGCCGGTACGGCCGCCGCGGACAACGGCGACGAGCGGGGCTACGGCTACGTGCTCCAGTTCGGCGAGAACGGCTACGAACACCACTGGGTCCAGCACCCCGACCGCGCCGGCTACTACTACCACGACGGCCAGATGTACTGGAATCCGGGCAACTAGCCCGACACTCCGGAATCGGTGCGGATACCCGCGTCGATTCCGCCTGCACCACCGGATGATTCGCCCGCTCCGACCCGAGTGTCGGTGAACGGCGCTAGTCTCGCCCCATGGGCATTTCGTCGCGGCGCGATGGCCCGGTCGATCCGATCGCGGCCGCGTTCTTCTGGCTGCCGGAACTCGGCATGCCACCGCGTCCCGGTGTGGAGGGCCTGTCCCGGCCCGCCGCCCGGGTCGTCATCGAGGCGGCACCGCAAGCCTGGCGCTACGCGGGCGACTGTCTCGGCACCAATTACGCACTGGAGTCCTTCACGCTGGTCGAACGCCTAGGCAGGCAGGCCCCCGATCTCATCCGCCGGGGCAAGCCCGTCCGCTGGGCACGAGCCTGCGTCTGGGCGGTCGGCCACCGCTACGGGCTCATCGGCCAGGACTGCGGCCTGGATGTGCCGAACCTGTCCCGGGAACTCGACGCCAAACCGCACTACCTGAACCGGGACGCCGCCGCCATCCGCGAGGTCATCGACCAGAACTGGCACATCCCGCTGGACTACGACTTCAGCTAGGCGGCGCTGCGACCAACCGGCCCGGCGAGGGTGTCGGCCACCGCCACAGCCGGCGATTCCGGGGGCCGACCGTTGCACAGCGGCCCTCGAGTTCAGTCGATGTGGAAGGTGTCCGCGCGGTGCGACAGCCGTTCGGCGAAGGTCTCCGTCCACGCGGTGGACTCGGGTTCGTCGGGGGTGATGGGGGTGCGGTGGCTCGCTCTGGGAGGCACGGGGATATCGCGTCGCTCGGAGCCGCCCGGACCGGCCTGGAGGGCCAGCAGCCGCACACCCCAGCGGACGTAGGCCGGAACACTCATCCCCGCGCACTCGGCGGCATCGCGCAACGTGAGCCAGTCCCCCTCGCTCACGGTCACCACTATGTCTTTGCTCGCCATACTCGACAACCGTAGACCGCGTTCGGGGGGCGCGCAGCGAGTCCGGGTATCCGCTGTGGACGGGTCGGGCGCGGCATCCGACCGGCTATCGGGCGCTGACGTCCGGTGTGCGGATCCGCCACCTGCCGCCGCCGATGACGAGTACGCCCCGGGCGGGCACGGCGACCGCCCCGATGACCGGGTTCTCGGCCAGGCGCACGGGATTGCCGAGATCCTGGCCGTCGAGCACGGCCGATGCCGCCGTGATCAGGTACATCTGCTCGGGCATCCGGGTTCCGAAATGGCCGCTCGGCATCGCGCCGGACATCCGCGGGGAGCCCATGCCCAGTGCTGCGGCGGCGATCTCGCGGGCCCGCAACAGCGACCGCGAACGCCAGGTGCGCAGCGGCAGACGCGGTCACAGCGCGTTCGGCATCCGCAGCGCCGGTGTCTCGGTGGCGGTGAACGTCCACTCCAGCACGAGGTCGTCGACCGTGACACGCACCGACGCCGGTCCGATCCAGGTCACCTCGATGGCGGCGAAACCGGTGGCGGCGCGGTCACATCGGATGGATCAGATCGTCGCGCTGCACGCGGCGACGCCGGATGAGCCATCTCCCGTCGCCGCGTACGAGTTCGTCTTCGCAGGTGCACAGGAATTCGACGGCGGTCGGACCGCCGGGTGGGGTGCGGACGATGATGGCGTAGCTGCTCGCCCGGACGATGCCGCCGCCGTCCACGCGGATGTCCAGGGTAGTCAGACAGTGTCGGCGAAGAACGTTGTCGTCCAGTAGTTTCCGTGCCGCGGCACCCGCTCCGGCGGTGATCTCGGCACGTCCGACCTGTGCGGTCGGGCGTGCGTTGGTGCGGAACTCGGCGTCCTCGGTGAAGTCCGCCGTCCATTCCGCCACGCGACCTTCGTCCATCGCGCGCATATGGCGGGCGTAGAACAGGCTGATCTCGGCGTGCAGTTCGGCTGATACGGTCGTCACGCGGGTCATCGTCGTGGCCCCCGCGCGGTGAACAGGGCGACGCTGCCCCGTATTTCGAGGATATGGCTCGCGAAATGCTGGTCCAGCGCGTCGTGCAGGAACTCCACCGTGTCGTTCTGATTGTGAAAGGCGCCCATCCGCTGATAGAGCGCGTTGAACACGTTCGACAGCGGCGTGGTGGGAGCGCCGCCGGTGACCACGGTGCTGCCGAACACCACACCGCCGTCGGTCAGCAGCGGCGTCAACCGCGCGAACACCTCCTGTTTGCCCGCGGGCGGTTCGGGCAGACAGTGCAGCACATAATTGATCCCGATGGAATCGAAGGGGGCGTTGGGTATCGGCGGCAACTCGTCCAGCAGGTCGGCCCGCACGGTGTCCGGTGCGTAGCGCGCGATCCGCCCCGCGACGAAGGTCAGCGGGTCGGGGTTGAGATCGAGCAGTGTGAGAACCGGACGCGCGACCGGGAACTCGCAATGGTCGAGATAGTATCCGGACCCGGGGCCGATATCGAGATGCCGGCCCGAGACGTTCCGGTTGTACAGTTCGACGAAACGCTCTGGCGGACAACGCCAGAGCAACCGGTTCGCGGCGTTGACCGTCACCAGGTCGTAGCCGTTGAGACGGTTGGTCCGGTAGAAGGTCTGACCGTCGTCGGTGGTCGCCGCAGTGTTCATGGCTCGCTTTCGGGACGTGGTTGTCAGTAACTGCCGAGTCCGCCGCAGACATTGATCGCCTGCGCGGTGACCGATGCCGCGGCCGGGCCGGCCAGGTAGCCGACCATCCCCGCGACCTCCTCGGGCGTGCTGTAGCGGCCCAACGGAATCTTCGCCTCGAAGTTCGCCAGCACCTCCGTTTCGGAGATGCCCTGCATACTCGAATAGGACTCGCGGATCGACACCGCCATCGGCGTCTCGACATAGCCGGGGCACACCGCGTTGACGGTGGCCCCGGTCGCGGCGAGTTCCTTCGCCAGCGCCTTGGTGAATCCGATGACGCCCGCCTTGGCGGCGGAATAGGGCGTACCGAACGGCACCCCCTGCTTGCCGCCGGTGGAGGCGATATTGATGATCCGGCCGGACGCCCCGCGGATGGTGGGACATTCGTTCAACACCGCCCGGGTCACCCAGAACACGCTGTTCAGATCGGTCTCGATGACGTCCAGCCACAACTCGTCGCTGATGGTGGCGATCGGCCCGCCGCCACCGCGCCCGGCATTGTTGACCAGCACCTCGATCGGCCCGTGTGCGGCGGCCACCGTCGTGACGAGATCGCGCACCCCGTAGCGGTCGCGCACGTCGTTGACATACCCCGCCCACGCGGGTTGTTCGGCCAGCGTTTTGTCCAGCTTGTTCTCGTCGCGCCCGGTGACCACGACTCGGAAACCACTGTCGTGCAACTGCTTCGCACACGCGTACCCGATACCGCTGGTGCCGCCGGTGACCAGTGCCACGCCGCCCATGATTCCTCCGAACTCGTCGACTGGATGCTGCGATCACGCTGCGCGTCCGGCTTCGAGTCAGCTTCGAGACCGGTTCGCGCTCGGCCACGACCGGGCTTCGACGCGATGTGGACGTCCCCGCCGCAGGCTGTGCCCTGTGCGTCGACGAGTCGTAGTAACCGGACTGTCAGTACTGGCACCGGGATCGGTGGACACCGAAGGCTTCTGGGCCATGATCACCGCGGGGCGGACGGCGATACGCCGGATCACCGCCTTCGATCCCAGCCAGTTCCGTTCCCAGGTCGCCGGGGAGATCGATCTCGACCCCCTGGCCATGGGGTTGAGCCACCGCGAGACGCGGCGGCTGGATCGCGCCGCCATGCTGGCCGTGATCTGTGCCCGGCGGGCGCTCGCCCAGGCCCGGCTGAGCGAGGACCGCGACCCCGGCCGGGTCGGTGTGACGGTCGGCAACGCGGTCGGCTCGGCCACCAGTATCGAGCAGGAGTACGTCGTGCTGTCCGACCAGGGCGCCGAGTGGTTCGTCGACCAGAGCTACCAGTCACCGCATCTGTTCGACTATTTCACGCCCGGCTCCATCGCCCGGGAGGTCGCGCGGGTCGCCGCGGCGGAGGGGCCGGTGAGCGTGGTCTCGGCCGGATGTACCTCCGGTATCGACGCCGTCGGGCACGGAGCGACGCTGATCGAGGAGGGATCGGCGGACGTCGTGCTGGCGGGTGCCACCGACGCTCCGATCACGCCGATCGCGGTGGCGTGCTTCGACGCCATCCGCGCCACGTCCCCGGACAACGACGATCCCGCCACCGCCGCGAAACCCTTCGACCGTCGCCGCAACGGCTTCGCCATCGCCGAGGGCGCGGCCATGGTGGTGCTGGAGGAGTTCGAGCACGCGGTGCGCCGGGGTGCGCCGATCCTCGGGGAGGTCGCCGGATACGCCTCCACCTGCAACGCCTATCACATGACCGGCCTGACCGCCGACGGCGAGGAGATGACCCGGGCCATCGAACAGGCTCTCGCCCAGGCGCGCGTTCCGGCGGAGGCGGTCGGTTACGTCAACGCGCACGGTTCGGGCACCAAACAGAACGACATGCACGAGACCGCCGCGATCAAACGTGGTCTGGGCGCGCATGCCTACCGGGTCCCGGTCAGCTCGATCAAGTCGATGGTCGGGCACTCCCTCGGCGCGATCGGCTCCATCGAGATCGCCGCCTGCCTGCTGGCGATGCGGGATTCCCTGGTTCCGCCCACCGCCAATCTGCACGAACCCGACCCCCGCTGCGATCTGGACTACGTGCCGCTGACCGCCCGTGAGGCCGAACTCGACACCGTGCTCACCGTCGGCAGCGGCTTCGGCGGCTTCCAGAGCGCGATGGTGTTGCGAAAGGTGGCCACATGACCCGCACCGACTGCGTCGTGACCGGTATCGACGTCCTCGCGCCGACCGGGCTCACCGTCGACGAGTATTGGCGGCGAACCTGTCTCGGTGAATCCGGCATCCGGGTCGTCGACGATTTCGATCGGCGCTACCGCAGCGCGCTCGCCGGGGTGATCCCGGATTTCGTCGCCGGGGACCATCTACCGGGTCGGCTCATCGCCCAGACCGACCGGGTCACACAGCTCGCCTTGGTCGCCGCGGAACGGGCGTTCGCCGACGCCAAGGTCGACCTGGACCATCGCGACCCATTCGAATGCGCGGTGGTCACCTCCAATGCGACCGGCGGCTTCGAGTTCTCGCATCGCGAGATGCGGCGGTTGTGGACCGAGGGTCGCGAAAGTGTCAGCGTCTACCAGTGTTTCGCGTGGTTCTACGCGGTCAACACCGGTCAGATCTCGATCCGACACCGGCTCCGCGGGCCGGGCGCGGTGCTGGTGGCCGAACAGTCCGGCGGACTCGACGCCCTCGGGCACGCGCGCCGCATCATCCGCCGTGGCCGCTGTTCGATGGCGATCGCGGGCGGTATGGAATCCTCCTTCGATCCTTGGGGCTGGGTCTCGCACCAAGCCTCCGGCGCACTGTCCCCGGCCCGTGAACCCGCCGCGGGCTACCGTCCGTTCTCCCCCGCCGCGGACGGCTACGTGCCCGGCGAAGGGGGTGCCATGCTCGTGCTCGAAGCCTGCGACACCGTCGAACTCGGCACCGTCTACGGCCGCATCGCCGGGTACGCGTCCGGGTTCGATCCGCGCGACGATCCCACATACACCCGGCCCCTGCACCGGGTGCTGACCACCGCGCTGGCCGACGCCGAACTCCGCCCGGGTGACATCGACGTGGTCTTCGCCGACGCGGCGGGAACACGGGCCGCGGACAAGGCCGAAGCCACCGTGCTGGCGGAGGTCTTCGGACCACATGGCGTCCCCGTCGCCGCGCCCAAGAGCGGCACCGGCCGCCTGATGGCCGGAGCCGGTCCCCTGGATGTGGTGTGTGCCCTGCTGGCCCTGCGCGACAACGTGATTCCGCCCGCACCACAGGTGCCGTCCACCGACCTGCCCATCGATCTGGTGTGCGGTCGGGCCCGGGCCACACCGCTGACCACGGCCCTGGTACTCGCCCGCGGCGCGGGCGGCTTCCATTCGGCGCTGGTCCTCCGTAAGTAAGCGCTCGACGCACGAGAAAGGCAGACCGATGCTGACCACCGAACAACTCCGCGCGGCCATGATCGCCAGCGCCGGTGAGGACGAATCCATCACCCTGGACGGCGATTTCGCGTCCAGGGACTTCGCCGAACTCGGCTTCGACTCACTGGCCCTGATGGAGACCTGTGCCCACCTCAAACGCGCGCACGGCATCGTGATCCCCGACGAGACCCTGTGGGACCTGACCACCCCCGACCAGTTGATGCGCTGGGTCAACGGTGCCCCGGCATGAGTGCCCGCTCCCGTGTCGTCTTCCTGTTCCCCGGCCAGGGCGCACAGCATCCGCGCATGGCCGCCGATCTCTACGGCGTCGACGAGGCGTTCACGGGCACCATGGACGCGGCATTCTCGGTTCTCGACGACCCCGCCCTGCGAAAAATCTGGCTGCGCCCCGATCCCGGACCGCTGTTCCACGACATCACCCGTGCGCAGCCTTTGCTGCTGGCGGTGAACTGCGCGCTCGCCAGCACCGTCATGGCCGCGGGCATCCACCCGGACGCTGTGCTGGGGCACAGTGTCGGTGAGATCGCCGCCGCCGTCGTCGCCGACGTCCTCGACTTCACCGACGCCCTCGCACTGTTGGCCGATTTCGTGCGGCATTATCGCCATGCTCCCGCGGGCGGCATGCTCGCCGTGGCCGCCGATCCGGAATCGGTGCGGGAGCGGCTCACCGGGCTGCCCGACGTGGTGATCGGGGCGGTCAACGGCCCCCGGCAGGTACTGGTGTGCGGTGGCAACGACGGACTGCAAGCCGCCCGGCAACGACTGCGTGCGGATGGCATCACCTGCGCGGATGTCCATGCGCTGCAACCGTTCCACAGCCCGCTCATGAATACCGTGGCACCGGATGCCACGTTGGGTGCGGCCCGTGGACGGCTGTCCGCCGGCCTGCGCGCCCCGCGCCAGCCCATGTACTCAGGATACCTCGGCGGCCTCTTGGACCCGGCCCACGCCACCGACCCCGAATTCTGGCTGACCCAGCCGGCCCGGCCGGTGCTGTTCGGACCGGCGCTGCGCGCTGTCCTCGCCGACGGGCCGTGCACCTTCGTCGAAACCGGTCCCGGCCAATCCCTGTCCGCACTGGCCCGACGCACCGCTCCGGTCGCCGCCGGGGACAGCCGCTGTATCGCGCTGCTGCCGCCACGGCGACTACCGCCCGGTGCCGACCGCAGCGCGCTGGCCGCCGCGCTCGACCGGCTCGGCGCCCCGATCACGACCGCCGCCTCCGGCCGGAAGGAATGACCGATGCCCCCCACAGCCGACCTGAACACCCTCGCGGACCGCCTGACCGGGCCGGTCGTCCGGCCGGGCGATCCCGGCTACGACCGCGCGCGGCGCGTCTGGAACGGCATGATCGACCGCCATCCGCTGGCCATCGTCAAGGCCGCCTCCGTCGCCGACGTGCGGGCCGCGGTGATCTGGGCGCGCGCCGCCGCGATCCCGGTCGCGGTGCGTTGCGGCGGCCACTCCATGGCCGGTCACTCCACCTGCGACGATGGCCTCGTCATCGATTTGCGTGCGCTGTCCGCGGTATCCGTCGACCCGGAGGCCATGGTGGCCCACGCGCAGGGCGGGTGCCTGCTCGGCGCCTACGACACCGCGACCCAGGCGTACATGCTCGCCACCCCGGCGGGCGTGGTCTCCCACACCGGTCTGGGCGGTCTGGTCCTCGGCGGCGGATTCGGCTGGCTGAGCCGCAAATACGGGCTGTCGATCGACAACCTGAGGTCGGCGCAGGTCGTGCTGGCCACCGGCGAACAGGTCACCGCGAGCGCGACCGAACACCCGGACCTGTTCTGGGGGCTGCGTGGCGGCGGCGGCAACTTCGGCATCGTCACCGAATTCGAGTTCGCGCTGCACCGGGTGGGACCGATCCGATTCTTCTGCGGCTACTTCACCCTCGACGACGCCCGCCACGTCCTGACCACCTGGCGCGACCGGATGCCCACGGCGCCCGAGGAACTCACCTGGGTGTTCTATCTGCGACTCGCGCCGCCGCTGCCGGAGATCCCGAAGCGGCTGTGGGGCACGCCGGTGTTGTGCTCGATGGCCTGCTGGGTCGGCAACCCGGTCGACGGCGAGGCCGCCATCGACGAGATCATCGCGCTGGCGCCCTGCCACGGCGTCACCAAGGCGACCCTCCCCTATCGCGGCGTCCAAGCCTACGCCTTTCCAGGAGCCGTTGTCCCCGAACGTATCTGCACCAAGAGCGGATACGCGGCCGCGTTGCCCGACGCGTTGATCGAGCAGGTGCTGCAGCACGGCAGCCGGATCACCTCGCCGTTCTCACAACTGGAGTTGCTGTACCTCGGCGGCGCCGTGGCACGCGTGCCCGCCGACGCCACCGCCTATCACAACCGCGACCTGCCGTACGTGCTCAGTTTCGCCGCGGCCTGGAACGATCCCGCGCAGGACACGGCCAATGTCGCCTGGGCGCGCGACGGGTACGCCGCCGTCGCGGGATTCCTGTCCGGCGGCTACGTCAACTTCATGAATCCCGAGGAGGACGACCGCACCGCGGACTCCTACGGACAGGCCAAGTACCGTCGTCTCCGAGAGATCAAGGCCACCTACGATCCCGACAATTTCTTCCGGCTCAACCCGAACATCCTGCCCGCCACCCCGACCGGCGCGGTGGCGCCGCGATGACGGCCGCCCCCGAACGGCCCACGCCGGTATGCGACTTCCCCGTCGCTCAACCGGAGGCGCTGCAGGTCGAAACGGTCTTCGCCGCGCTGCGGTCCCGCTCGCCGATCGTCCGCGTACGGCTGCCGTTCGAGGGTTGTGCCTGGTTGCTCACCCGCTACCGCGACATCCGCGCCGTCTTCGCCTCGCCGGACTGCCGCCGCGAGGCCAGCACCGATCCCGCGACACCGCGCATCCTGCCCCGCGCCGGAGCCGAGGGGCTGCTGATGTCTCTGGACGCACCCGAGCACGCCCGGTTGCGCGGGGTGGTGGCGTCCTGGTTCACCGCCCGCCGGGTCGAAGCGCTGCGTCCGGCCACCCATCGGGCCGCGCGCGCGCTGATCGCCGAGATGCGGACGGCCGGGCGCGCCGAACTCGTCGGACAGTTCGCCCAGCCGCTCTCGGCGATCGTGATCGGCGACCTGCTCGGCGTGCCCCGCGCGGACCGGAGCCGATTCCGGGGATGGAGCGAGACGATGCTCTCGGCCACCGCGGCCACCCCCGAGCAGGTCGAGTCCGCGGCCCGCGAACTCGGCGACTACTTCGACCACCTCGTCGACGAGCGTGTCGAACGACCGCGCGACGACCTGATCGGAGCGATGGTCGCCGGTGCACAGGCCGGTCGCCTCACCCGCGGTGAGGTGGTGGCGCTGGCCACCGACCTGCTCGTCGCCGGATTCGAGACGACCTCGGCACAGCTCACCAACTCGGTCTACACCGTGGCGACGCGACCCGATTCCTGGCGGTGGCTCGCCGACGATCCGAACCGTATCGCCCCGGCGGTCGAGGAGTTGTTGCGCGTGCTCCCACTCGGCGCGGGCGGCTTCCGCGCCCGCGTCACCGCCGCACCGATCACCCTGGGATCCGACACCGCGGCCCCGGTCACCATCGCGACCGGTGAGGTCGTCATCGCGCCCACCATCGCCGCCAACACCGATCCGACCGTCTTCGCAGACCCGCTGGCCGTCCGACTGGACCGAGAACGCAACCGCCACCTCACCTTTGGACACGGCGCACACCATTGCCTGGGCGCGCAACTGGCTCGGATGGAGCTCACCGTCGCGCTCACCGAACTGGTGTCGGCCTTCCCCGACCTGAGGCTGGCGATACCCGAGCGCGACCTGCGGTGGCGATCGGGCATGCAGGTGCGCGGTCCACACGCCCTCCCCCTGACCTGGTGACCTCCGACAGGCGTATCCGTTCGAGAAAGGCTCGTAGCCATGGGATTGACCATTCGACTCGATAACCGCGTCAGCCTCGATCAGGTGGCCCGCGCCGCGCTCGACCGGCGGCCCGTGGACCTCGACGACCGCTCCTGGCATCGCGTCGCCGAATCCCGGTCACTGCTGGACGAATTCGTCGCCGACGGCCGGATCATCTACGGGGTGACCACCGGAGTCGGCGGATTCGCCGACCGCTTCGTCCCCGCCGCCGACGCACAGCGGTTGCAGGAGAACCTGATCCGGGCCGTCGCCACCAATGTCGGGGCCTATCTCGACGAGGACACCACCCGCGCCATCATGATCACCCGCATCGTCTCGCTGTCGCTGGGCAACTCGGCCATCCGGCCGGAGAACCTCCGTATCTACATCGCCATGCTGAATGCCGATGTGGTCCCCTGCATTCCGGAGAAGGGTTCGCTGGGCACCAGCGGCGACCTCGGTCCGCTCGCCTATATCGCGATGGTCAGCATCGGGCAGTGGAAAGCCCGCTACCGGGGTGAGATCCTCGACGGCGGCGAGGCCCTGCGCCGGGCCGGGATCACCCCGGCCCGGCTGGGCTACAAGGAGGGCCTGGCCATGATCAACGGCACCGCCGGGATGGTGGGCATCGCCCTGCTCACCTACCGGTCCGCGCGGCGGCTGGTCGAGCTGTACCACGTGATCTCCGCGCTCGCCATCGAGGGCCTCGCGGGCATCGTGGACCCGTTCGACCCGCGGGTACACGCCGTCAAGCCGCATCGCGGCCAGGCGCGGGCCGCCGCCCGCATCCATCGCGGACTGCGCGACTCCGGATTGGCGCGCTCCGAACGCGATATCGAGGCGATCCTCGCCGCCCGGCGGGACGGCGCGGCGGGGAACACGGCCACCGGCGCGCGGATGGCGATCGAGGACGCCTACTCCATTCGCTGCACGCCGCAGATCCTGGGCCCCGTACTCGACAGCCTGGACTGGATCGAAACAACGGTCGAGAACGAACTCAACTCCACCAGCGACAATCCCATCGTGCTGCCCGATGTCGGGGAAGCCTTCCACAACGGGCACTTCCACGGCCAGTACATCGCCATGGCCATGGATCACCTGGGCATCGCCCTCACCACCGTGACCAACCTCGCCAACCGGCGCGTCGATCGGTTCCTCGACCAGTCCAACAGCAATGGCCTGCCGCCGTTCCTGTGCCGGGAGGATCCCGGACTCCGGCTGGGTCTCATGGGCGGGCAGTTCATGACCGCGTCCGTGACGGCCGAGACCCGTACCCTCACCGTGCCCGTCTCCATCCAGTCGCTGACCAGCACCGCCGACTTCCAGGACATCGTGTCCTTCGGATTCGTCGCGGCCCGGCGGGCGAAGGAGATTCTGCGCAACGCGGCCTATGTGATCGCGTTCGAATTGCTGTGTGCCTGTCAGGCCGTGGACATCCGGGGCGCGGACGGTCTCAGCTCGTGGACGCGCCCACTGTACGAACGGGTTCGCGCCATCGTGCCGTATCTGGACAGGGACATCACCATCACCGACCACCTGGAGGCCCTCGCGGAGTTCTTGCTCAGCGAGGAGGCGGGCGACTTCGCCGGACTGCCCAGCGACGACGAGGAGTACCGCGATGACCGCATCGCCGAACATGTCTGAGCCGCAGCGGATCACCGATATAGTCGAACGGTGGCGCAGGGCCGAGGCGACCGGCGACTCGGAATCGCTCGACGCGCTGCTGGCCGACGACTTCCTCGGCATCGGCCCCATGGGGTGGATGCGGACGAAGGCGCAATGGCTGGACAAGTACCGCACGGGCGCGGTGCGCAACGACGCCTTCGAACTGTCCGACCTCCACTGCAGACCGCTGGGGAGCGCGACACTGGTGGTGGCGCATCAGTCGCAGCGTGGCGTGAACGGCTCGGCCGACACCAGCGGTGAGTTCCGGTTCTCGCTGACCGTGGCCGGGGAGCGGATCCGCTCGATCCACGTCACCCGGATCATCCCACCGCGCTAGGCTCTTCCCGCTCGCGTAGCGCGAACCGGCGCACCTTGCCGCCCGGCGTTTTCGGCAGCGAATCCACCAGTTCGACATAGTGGGGCACCTGGTCGGCCCGCAATCGGTCGGCGCACCAGCGCCGCAGCTCGGCGATCAGCGCACTCGACTCGGTCTCGGGCACCGAGCGGGCCGGTACCACGAAGGCCTTGATCCGACTCATGGCCGCCGCGCGGACGGCCACCACGGCCACCTCGGCCACGAGCGGATGCGCCATGAGCGCGGATTCGATGACATGAGCCGACACCCACAGTCCGCCGATCTTCATGAGGTCGTCGAGCCGGCCCAGGTACCAGTAGCGGCCGTCCACCACCCGGAAACAGTCTCCGGTTCGGAACCAACTGCCCTGGAACGCTTCTCGGGTCGCGTCCTGATTCCGCCAGTAGCTGTCGAAGGTGCTCGGTCCCCGCACCCACAGCTCGCCCGCTCCGGGCTCCGGCGTACCCGGATGCGGACGCAGGTCGAGTTCGTAGCCGGGGACCGGCCGACCGGCCGAACCGGCGACCACGTCGCCCGGTCGATTGCTGCAATAGATGTGCAGCATCTCGGTCGAACCGATGCCGTCGAGGATCTCCAGCCCGAACGCGTCGCGCCAGCGTTCCCAGACCGGCGCCGTCAGCGGCTCGGCCGCCGACACGCACAGCCGCAGCGATTGGAAACGCTCTGCGCCGCTGCGGTGTCGGAGCATGGCGTGGTAGAGCGCGGGTACCGAGAACAAGACCGTCGGCCGGTGCCTAGCGATGGTCCGGGTGATCCCCTCGGGACCGGGCTTGCCCCGCAGGTACGCCACCGAGGCGCCGTGCCACAGCGGGAACAGCAGGCCACCGCCGAGTCCGTAGGCGTGGAACAGCTTGGCGGTGGAGAAGAACACGTCGCCGGATCGCACGCCGAGCACCCGACCGGCGTAACCGTCACAGCTTCCGGCGATATCGCGATGCAGGTGCACCACCGCCTTCGGACGCCCCGTCGACCCGGAGCTGTAGAGCCAGAAGGCGGCGTCCTCGCCGTCGATGCGGATGGGCGGCAACCCGATGTCCAGATCGCCGGGTGGCGGCGCGATCAGCCCCTCGCCCGTGACGATCTGGCACGGACCGACGCCGTCGACCCGATCGGTCACGCGGACGCGGGCTCCGCTGTGCTCGACGGCATAATCGGCCAGATCCGCCCACGGGTTGACCGGCACCGGCACCGCGCCGATGCGCACGGCGCCCAGGAATGCCGCGACGAACTCGACGGAATCGTCGAGTTCCACCACGATCCGGTCCTCCTGTCGCAGGCCCAGCGTCCACAACCGCCACGCGGCGATCCGGATCAGGCGCAGTAGTCGCAGGTAGCTGACCTGCCCGTCATCGGTCCAGATGGCGGGACGCGCACCGTCCCCGCGGGCGACGACTCGATCGACGATGGTGACCAGGGGTGCCGCGTGGGCCACGTCGTCCGCGTTGTCCGGAATCGCATTCACCGCATCAGTACCCGATACCCGCTTCGAGACCCCTTCGAGGATCGATCGAGCTTCAGGCCAGGTGCAATACGCGAGCGGTCGCGATGAGACTGGTCCGGCTCGACACGCCGAGCAGTTCCCGCACCCGCGTCACGTCGCGGCGAATCGTCTTGACACTCACGTTCAGCCGAACCGACAGCTCCTCATCTGTATTGCCGTCCACCACACCGCGCAGCACGCGCAACCGGCGGGATGCGGGCCGAGCACCCGTGGATTCCGGTGTGAGGCCGTCACATCGGGTGCGGACCACCACTCCCTCCAGGTCGTGGTGGAGCACGCCGAGACGTCCGTCGTCGATCACGACGCCGCGCACGTCGCTGGCGGAGTGCACGACCAACGCGATATCGCGCTCCCGCAGCCATTGCTGCAGCTCGGCGTTCTCCGCCGCCGCGACGAACGCCCGGGACCAGACACTCGTCACCGGAAGCCCTTTCAGCCGTGCGTATTCGACGATGCTCCGCACCGCCTGCGTCGAGCCCAGCAGTGGCCGGGCGTGGTACACTGTAAGATTTCGCTCGGCCATGGTGACCGCGGTTTCGGTCAATGCCGTGAAACAGTCGACGCTGACCGCGATGTGCTGGGTGACCGACTGCAGCGCCGCACGCTGGAGTGCGTGCGCGACGGTTTCGGGCTCGACCAGTTCCGCCAAGTCGACCTCGGGAATCTCGTCCGCCATGGCCAGCAGCGCCAGCCGCCCCAGGGCCAGCAGCGGGCTGGTGGCCCGGACCGCGCCGGCCGTATCGCGGGAGTCGTCCACCAATCGGTGGAATCGTAGGTACTCCAGTGCCCTGTCGACATCACGCTCCGACCGCCCGATCGAGGGTGAGATCGCGGTAACCGGCACGCGGCGCTCGTCACGGATGAACCGGTAGACGGGGCCGACGGCCGCCCCACCGTAGGGGATCGCGGGGGTCATACCGCGGGAAGCCTACTGAACATCACGGGCCGTGACCACTTCCGGACACTAAATAGCCTTCCGATTGCCATTCGCCTCCAATTATTTCCGAACGGAAGTGAATCCATGTCTGCATGTGGCCGAAACAACAGCGTCCGGTTGCGAGGCCACGCCCCATCCAGTCAATCTTGACCACATTCGAGGGGATTCCAGATCAGCGCCGATTCGGGGGATTCCAGATACTTACCTGGAGGTTTTGCGTGAAGCTGCTCGAGGGAGGACTAACCGCGGAGCCCACCGGCTTGGCGGTACGATTGCTGGGCCCGGTGCGACTCGGGGCCGGGCGAGCCGAGGCGACGCTCTCGCCCAAGGTTCGCCAAGTATTAGCCGTCCTGGCGCTGCGGCCCGGGACAGTGGTAACACACGACACGCTGATCGCCGAGCTCTGGGCCGAGGATCCGCCACGCAGCGCCACCACCACCATGCAGACCTACATCTACCAGCTGCGCCAGGCCATCGACGGCCTCGACGGGCGGGAGAGCGGCGGGCGGGTGCTCAGAACCGAATCGCCGGGATACTCGCTGTGTGAGGACATCGTCGCTATCGACCTCGCCCGCTTCCGCGCCCTGGCCGCCAAGGCCAGGGCGCACCTGTATGACGATCCGGAGATCACCGTATCGCTGGTCCGCCGGGCACTCGGCCTCGTGCACGGCGACCCGATGATGGATGTCGCTCTCGGGCAGGTGCTCACCGCGAGCGCGGTCCGGCTCGGCGAGGAGATCATGGCCGCACAGCAACTCGCCATCGAAGCCCAGATGCGGCTGGCCCGGTACAGCGAGGTCATCGTCGAACTGCACGAGCTGTGCGGGCGGTATCCGCTGCGGGAGTGGTTCCACTACCAACTGATGGACGCCCTGGCCCGGACCGGCCGACGGGTGGAGGCACTCGAGGTCTACGCGGAGTTGCAGCGACAGCTGCGCGGCGAACTCGGGATCGACCCGTCGCAGTCGTTCCAGCGCCTGCACATGCAGATCCTCAGCGGCGCGGACGACGATCCCGGACTGCCGGGATCACGACCGGCGTGACCGCCCGGTCGACCGGGGTGCGTGGACAACGCTGGCGTCGTCGCCGCGCACCACCCGTTCGACCAGTTCCGGTCGCAGCGCGCGCACCCGCGCCTGGTTGACATACCCCTTGTCGGTGATCTCCCCCGCCGCTGGATCCGGTGCGGTGGTCGCGACGACCACCCGCTCGATCCGTTGCGAACTGCCCGCGTCGACGGCCACTACGGCGAGGACATCGCGTAGCCGGGCGCGCACGGAATCGTCTGCGGCGCACCCGGATTCCAACCAGACGATCGCCGAGACGACCGCACTGTCGTGACCACAGAGCACGACGTGGCGGATCAGCCCGCGGCCGGCCGCGAGAAGCCGTGCGCGAACCGTCGCCGTATCGACGAAGGTACCCGACGACAACTTGAAGTCCTCGGCGAGCCTACCGTCGAAACGCATGCCCGCGCTGGGATTCTCGGGCTCCACGAGCGTCCCGGCATCACCGGTGCGCAGCCAGCCGTCGGTGTCGACGGCTGGCCGTTCGCCGTCGACGGTGAGGTAGCGGGTGGCCACATTGGGTCCGCGAACGGCGATCTCGGACTTCCCGCCCGCGCCCGGATCGCGCAACACCAGGTCGACACCGGGGAGCGGAACGCCGATATTGCGCGCGTCGTCGGTGTGGAAGTGCGCGGAGGTGCAAGCGGGGCTGGTCTCGGTCAGACCCCACGACGATGTGAGAACCGCCGACGATCCGCTGTACCGGCGGACCAAGGCGCGCAGCCGTTCCCACACGCCCTGCTCCATACCGGCGCCGGCGCAGCAGATCAGATCCAGTCCGGCGAGGAACCGGCGCGCCGTCGACGAGTCCGCCTCCAATCGTTCGACGAGTCGCGAGTACCCGAGGGGCACCGAGAAATACAGATTCGGCCGGGCGGCGCACACGGTGGCGATCGTCCGGTCGACGTGGTCGGGGGTGGCGTCGTCGAGCCAGTAGGTGCCGCCATTGCCCAGGACGAGGTTCAGATTGTGGTTGCCGCCGAAGGTGTGGCTCCACGGCAGCCAGTCGACCAGCACCGGCGGTTCAGTATTCACGAACGGCCAGATCTGGCGCAGCTGTTGCTGATTGGCCGACAGCATGCCGTGCGTATTGACGACCCCCTTCGGGTGACCGGTCGAACCGGAGGTGAACATGATCTTCGCGACCGTATCCGCGCCTACCCGCCGACGAGCGTCCGACACCGCGTCTGTGGCGGGGCGGGCGAAACGCGCACATTCGATCATGCCGTCCACCGGAACGGCGCTCAGCCCGAGGCGAGCACCGATCGCCCGCACGGCGGGCAGGTACTCGGCGGACTCCGCGAAGACGACTTCCGGGCGCACCATCGCCGTCATGGCCTGCAAGCGCTGCCGGGACACGGCCTTCAGCGAGTGGGCCGGACTGATCGGGACGACCGGCAGCCCGATCGACTGCGCGGCCAGGCTCACGACGAGATGACTCGCGCTCGGCCCGGACAGAATGACCACCGCACCGCCGACATCCGCGTCCAGCAGCCCCTGCGCCAGGTCGGCAACCATCCGACCGATATCGCCCCACGTGTACGTGCGCCGGGTGCGGCCGTCGGGCACCACCAGCAGCGGTCGCTCGGGATGGCGGGCGCACCCCGCGGCGAAGTCGTGCAGCACACTCACCGAATGCGCTCGCAGGGGATCGACCGACCGCAGCATCCGGGTACCGGCGGCCGTGCGGACAGCATGGACTGCCGGCGTAGGCAGGTGATGTGGCTTCGTCACGTCCCGAGCGTCTCCTCGGTTCTTCGAGAGGAGGTCGAGAGCCGGACGAGACGGGCTCACGGTGACTCCCGATCGCGCTGAGCGGGCAAGGCCGCGGCGACGAGCGCGACCACGATCATGATGGCCGCGATGGCGTAGAAGGCGCGGTTGTAGGCGTCGAGCAGGACGCCCGGGCCGCCGCCGTGCGCACCGGCGACGGTGATCAGGGCGGCCAGGCCGAGCGCACCGCCGACCTGTTTGGCGGTGTTCATCACGCCCGAGGCCGCTCCCGCGTCCGCGGTGGGCACACCGGCGGTCACCGCCGTGGTGATCGGGGTGTTGAGCAGGCCGCTGCCGATGCTGAAGACAATGGCGGGACCGAGTATTCCGAGCACGTAGCCGCTGTCCACGCTGAGCTGGGCCTGCCACCAGAATCCGGCCGCGGCGAGCAGCGAGCCTACCGTGATCAGCACACGGCCGTCGACGCGACGCATCAGCCACGGAGTCGCACGCGCGCCCACCAGGATGGCGACCACGGTGTGCGGCAGGAAGGCCAGACCGGTCAGCAACGGACTGTAACCGAGGACGTTCTGCATCGACAGGGTCAGGAAGAACCACATCGGATTCAGGCTGGCCCCGGCCAGCAGCATAGCCACATTGCCCACCGCGACCGAGCGAATAGTGAACAGGCGCAACGGGATCAGCGGAGCCACCGCCACCCGCGCCTCCACGGCCAGGAACACGACGAGCAGGGCCACCCCCGCTCCGATACCGGCGATCGACGCCGACGAGGCCCACCCCGACTCCGCCGCCGCGGCGACGCCGAAGGCGAGCGTGCCCAAACCGGCCGTAGCCAGCACCGCACCCACCACGTCCAATCGCGGCCGCGCCCCGCCCGGACGGTCGGCGGCCACATGGCGGGCGGTGAGCGCCACCGCCACCACCCCGATGGGCACATTGATCAGCAGTGTCGATCGCCACGACAGGAACTCGGTGAGCACGCCACCCACCAGATTGCCCGCGGTGCCGCCCGCGATTCCCACCGCCGTCCACGTCGCCAACGCCCGGGTGCGGGCGGGACCCTCGGGGAAGGTCGCGGTCAGAATGGTCAGGGTCGCGGGAGCCAGCACCGCCGCGCCCAACCCCTGCACCGCGCGCGCTGCCACCAGCGGTGCGGCCGAACCGGCGAGGCCACCGGCCAGGCTCGCCCCGGCGAACAGCACCAAGCCGGTGAGGAAGATCCGGCGGCGGCCGAACAGATCCGCCAGTCGACCGCCCAGCAGCAGGAACCCCGCGAAGGTCAGGGCGTACGCGTTGACCACCCACTGCAGACCGGTCTCGTCGAAACCGAGCGCGTCCCGGATCGACGGCAGCGCCACATTCACCACCGAGATGTCCAGCACCACCATGAACTGGGCCGCGCAGGCCACCGCCAGCACGACTTTCGCCGCACCGCTGGACTTCTCGGCTACACGATCCGCCTGGACATCAGGTTGGGCCATCCCCGCCTCCTGGCTTATACGCTTGTATCATATACACTTGTATCATACCGCTGCCGACAGCGAAAGGACCGCCGTGCCCCGGACCCCCGACCACGCGACTCGACGCGCCGAGATCGCCGACGCACTGGTCCGCGTCGCGAGCCGCGACGGGTTGCACGCGGTGACGATGCGATCGGTCGCGGCCGAGGCGCAGGTGTCACTGCGCTTGGTGCAGTACTACTTCCAGAACAAGGAGCAGTTGCTCATCGGCGCGCTCCAGCACCTGGAACAGCGCAGCCACCGCCGCTGGGCGCAGCGGCTCTCCGATCTCCCCGACCCACCCCCACCGCGCGCCGTCATCGAGGCGTTCCTGTTCGAAGCCCTGCCCACCGACGAGGCCAGCCGGGTATTCCATCTGCTCGGCACCTCCTACGCGGTGCTCGCCATGACCGATCCCCAACTCGCCGAACAGCCGTTCATCAGCGGTGTCGACCGGCTCGAGCAACAACTCGCCGCCACCCTCGCCGAGGCTCGCACGGCGGGCGAACTAGCCGAGCACATCGATGTCGCGATCGAGGCGACCCGACTGGTCACGCTGACCAACGGCTTGGGCACGAGCGTTCTGGTCGGACAACGCAGTGTGGACGATGCCGTCGCGGTGGTGCGCTACCACCTCGACGACCTGTTCACCACCGTGCGCGCACCCCGAGAAGCGAACAGTTGACCACGCCCTCGGACCCCGATGGCTACTTCGTCCGAATCGCCGACGATCGCTACAAACCGACCACGCGCGCGAGCGGGGCCTGGGATACGAACGAGCCGCATTTCAGCCCGCTGGGCGGTCTGGTCGTGCACGCCATGGATCGCCATCTGGCCGATCGAGGACGCACCACGTCGGCACTCAGCCGAATCGGTTTCGACATCCCGGGACGGCTCCCCTTGGACGAATGCAACATATCCGTCGAGCCGATTCGCAGCGGCCGCACCATCGAGTTACTGGAGGCGACCGTCCAGATCGCCGACCGTCCGGCCGTCCGGGCCCGCGCCTGGCTGCTCGCCCGCTACGACACCGCCGCGGTCACGGGGGACATGCCCGATCGCCTCCCCGCGCCCGAATCACTCGAGTGGATGTTCCCGAACGTCGACCTCACCGTCCACCTCTACCGTTCAGCCATCGACCGCTGGACCGGCCTGGACACCACCGTCACCTTCGGCCCCACCGGCCAGGGACTCACCAGTACCGTCCTGCACGACATCCATGGACCCGTCGGCACGGCACAGCAGCTCCTCACCGTTCGCCCGAGACGGTGAAAGCCCTGAGCGCGGCGAGTTTCCGACACCGGGGCCTGCCGATCGCCGCGGCGGCGATCGGCAGGCTCACCGGATCTCGCCGCGGCTACTACCGGTTGCGCAGGTAGGCGAAGCCTTCGAGATCATCGAGATTCTGTTGCGCGTAACCATTGTTGGCCTCCGAAGCCGCGGTAGCGGCGCCGATGGCGGCACCGACACCGGTGCCGATTCCCGCACCGACCGCGCCGCCGACGGTCGCACCGGCGGCTCCACCAATGAGCGCGCCCGCCGCCGCACCGGCCGGCGGGCCGACGATCGTACCGGCCACACCGACGATCGTGCCGCCGATGATCGCACCCGGAATACATCCGACGAGCAGGGCGGGCGCGCCGACCATGCATCCTGCCGCCATGCCGGCAGCAGCGCCGATCAGCGGTCCCGCCACCAGGCCCGCGGCGGTACCGACCGCGATCCCCGCGCCCGCGCCCGCCGCGCCGCCGATGGCGGCTCCCACGCCGGCTCCGGCCACGCCGCCGGTGACCGCACCGTCCACCGCGCCGTCGATGGTGGCCGCCTCGACGAGTTCACGGCGGCGCTCATGGACGAGGTCGGAGTATTCGGGGTCGATGACATTGGGGCTGAGCACACCATCGGTGCCCGGCACGAAATCGGTGCGCTCATCCTCCAGGTTCTCCCATGACGGGGGCACCGCCGGGGACGCACTCACGACGGGTGCGGCGTAGACGTTGTTCTGCGGCACCGGATCGGCATTCGCCATCGCGGGCAGGGCGGCGGTGGCGGCCACCGTAGCCAGGAGGGCGACGGACACGCGGGCAGAGCTTCTATTCATCAGATAATCCCTCACATCAGGTTTGCTGAAAGTTAGCCAGCTTCGGCGAGGCTACCTGGCGAATCCCGGAGCAGGAAGTAGCCACGCATTCACGTGATGGCAATCACGATTTGCCACCGTCGGCTATGTATCACACTCCCCCCGATCGTCGAATCATGTTGCACGCGTGAGCATTTACTCGCTTCAGCTCATCGACCCCCGGAGAGCCAGCGGACCTAAGTTATCCATAATTCCGCGCCGAATCGGAAGAATGGCGAGCAACGTTACCGATCATCGCGGTGGCATGTGTCACATACAGGCCGGGCACCCCATCACGCCGGCACATCACTCGACCGAATGCATCAATACGACCGGTCAGTTTCGGAAGTGCGCAGACCTTGGTGGCGATATCCGCATCTGTGCCATGACGCGAGACATGCGATCTCCGAATGGGCGGCAGGAATGCTGCGGCAATTGCTCACATTTCACGGAGATGTATCAGACCTTTCGGTGCGGTTAACGGCGTCGAGCCCCACCTGCAGGCAGTATGCGATGTTCGGCGTCCGCGCCCGTGGGCAACTGGTCGGATGCCCGGCGATGCGCGGTGATGTTGCCCCTCGCCCGTTAACGCTGCGCTCGGCGATTTCACCCGGTAACATCAAGCAGCGGTATCTAAATACGCTGCGGTCGAACATATTTGACGTGCCGGTGCAGGAAGTCGAGTCGAGCCTTGCGCTGGTCCCCCGGCCGCATGAAACAGGGAGTTCACCGTGGCGAGGTCCTATCGGCGCTCGAGCCAGGCAGTACTCACGCTCCTTGTCTCACGGCGCGAGCGGAGCGCGTCGACGGCGGTTTCGCTACCCGCACCATCGATCTGATCAGGTCGCCCCATCGACGGCGGACGACCGCCGCGGTGTCGGCCCGGGAAAGACACCGGCATCGCTGCGATCTCGTCGCCCCTACTCGCAGTGAGGAGATGTTCTTGCCGACGCAATCTCATCCGCACCACCTCGGCACCCGTGGACGCGACAGCGACGGCGGTGTGCGCCCGTGAGGCTGTACTCGTCGGAATTCGCGGCCGATCCCGGTGCCGCATACCAGGATCTGCGCTACCGCTACGGTGCGCTGGCACCGGCGGAGGTCGCCCCCGGGGTACCCGTCACGCTGGTGACCGGATATCGGGCGGCCCTGGACGTACTGACCGATCCGTCGCGTTTCCCGGCGGATCCGCGGCAGTGGCAGCAACGCGTCACCGGCGACTGCCCGGCCCTGCCCATGCTGCAGTGGCGACCCGACGCGATGCGCAGCGCGGGCAACGACCACGCCCGGTACCGACGCGCCGTCACCGACTGCCTCGACCGCGTGGACCCGTTCGCACTATCCATGACGGTCGAGCACGCCGCCGCCCGGCTGATCGACGGATTCTGTGAGTCCGGCTCCGCGGATCTGCTGAGCCGCTTCGCGATTCCGCTCACCGTCCAGGCGTTCAACCGCATCCTCGGGCTCGCCCCGGCGGCGGCGCAGGCCGCGTTCGACGCCCTCGCCCTGATGCGCGAGGCCACCGACGCGGCCACCGTCGACCACGGTGATCGGATGCTGCTCGCCGCCATGCGGGAGACGGTATCCGCCAAACACGCCGCCCCCGCCGGTGATGTGGCGTCCTGGCTGCTGAATCATCCTGCCGGACTGGACGATACCGAGGTGACGTACCAACTGGTCATGTTGTACGTGACCGGGTGTGAACCGACCTGGAATCTCATCGCCAACACCCTGCTGCTGCTGATGACCGACGACCGCTTCGGCGAGGAACTGCTCGCGGGGGCGTTGACCGCCCGCGATGCCATCGACGAGGTGCTCTTCGCCGACCCGCCGCTGGCCAACGCCTGTCCGCGCTTCCCACGGCAGATGCAGATCATCGGTGAGGCGATTCTGCCCGAACATCAGCCGGTGCTGGTCAGCCTGGCCGCCGGCAACAGCGACCCCGCCGTGGGCGGTGACCGCACCGGCAACCGCTCCCATCTGGCATGGGGCGCGGGTCCCCATCAGTGCCCGGCCCGCTCGCTGGCCATGGTCATCGTGCAGGAAGCGTTGGATCAGCTGCTCGACGCGCTCCCGGATATCGAACTCGCGGTGCCGCTGGAGGAGGTGCACTGGCGCGCGAGCGCCTTCCACCGCGCACCCGCCGCCGTCCCGACCCGCTTCCCACCCTCTCCCCCACTGTCCTACGTCCACACGTCCCCGTCGCTGCCCCACCTCTAGGAGCCGCGCGGCACGTCGTGCCCCGACGAGAGTTCCACAGGTTCGGCCCGACCGATCGGTCTCTCCCGCCTACGGCGAGAGGCCGATCACCTGGCCACGGCGCGATCAGAGCGACAACCGACACCTGGGGACTGGTGTTCTGATCGCCATCGTGGAGCGGACACCCCACCGCGGGCGCGGCCGAAACCGACACCCGGCGGGTCAGCGTTCCAGCTGTCCCGGAGTGCGAGTCCGGCGGCGGTATCGACCGGGCGATTCGGTGAATTCGCTCGCCCATGCTCGTTCGAACGCGCCGCGGGAGAGAAAACCCGACGCGAAGGCGACGTCGGCGACGGTCCGGTACGGCTCACGGGTGAGTCGCTCGCGTGCGCGTTGCAGCCTGATCGCCCGCAACAGCGCCGCCGGGCTGGTCTGTTGGCTCGCCAGCGCCCGCTCGAGTTGTCGGCGGGAGCATCCGAGCCGCTCCGCCAGGTAGCTGGGGGTCACGGTGGGATCGTCGGCGCATGCAGCGACGAGAGCCCGAGCGGCGGCGGCAATCTCGTCGTAGTGTCGGTCTTGCGACATCGTCTCGCCGATCAGGGCTTTCACCACGATATCGATGAGGTGTGAGCTGAGCTGGCCGAACTCCCAGGCCGTCAGCGTCTCTCGATTCGACGTCATCTCCTTGGTCATCGCCGCCACCGTGCCCAGCATCGCGGAGTGGCCGCGCAGACGCAGTGGCGGACGGTCCTTGATCTTGGGCGGCAGCACCTCCTCGGGGATGGTCACTATCCACGCGCGAGCACCGTCGCCGTGCTCGAGTCGCATCGGGCGTCCCCACGACATCAGGCCCAGCTGACCCGGCCGGAGCCGCACCGCCTCGCCACTCTGTGCGACCGCGAGTTCACCGGTTCGTGGAATCAGCAGCCGTGCACTGCACACCGGATCCCGCCGCAGTTGCGCGGCGTCCCTCACGTATCGCACCGGCCCGGAGGTGAAGTCGATGATCTGGAATCGGGTCGGCTGGTACGGCGCCAATCGCAGCACGTGGGTGTTGCCGATGAAATCGGTTGCGCTGCTGTCGAATCGAAAGTCGAGCGCACCGTGGTTCGCGCGCACATGTTCGGTCCAGAAGTCGCGCCTGTCGGCCGTCGAGACTTCTCGCGTGGAGCCGGTGACCGGCTCGTACCGCACCTCGTCCACTGGCAGCCCCCTGTACAACGTCCACGACTGTCGCAAAGCGAGGCAGATCCTGTCGCGCATCGAGGCGCGCGGACTGCCGTTGCCCTCATAGCTTCGGGTGAGCGTACCCGGCACTACGCCGAACGCGGATGAGTAGGGAGGGGGCCGATGATGGCCACGAACGACCACATCGTGGGCGACAGACTCGTTCGGACCAGCGTGTACTGATGCGAAGGGGGCATCAGTACACGCTCGAAGGGCGTCGGCGAGTGCCGACCACAGCACCTCGGTCGACGAAGACCGGGGTGCTAGCCCTCCCCACCGGCTCCATCCGGACGCGACGGCTTGCCACGCTGCCGGACAGAGCCGTTCACGGACCGGTTATCCCAGACTCACCCCGCCATGGGCTGTCGGCACCGAGATTCCCAGGCGGCCGGAATATCCGAGGAAAGCACCGGCGCACCGAGAGCCTCGTCATCGAACTCGAACGCCTCCAACACCTGAGGCAGGTGGTCGGCGAGGGTGTCGATAGCACGGCGGAGCGCCTGCTCGATCGACCGCACGGCGGCGGCGTCGAGCAGACCGCGCGTGAGATACCACGCGGCATGCTGATTGAGATAGTGCAGTGCGAAAACATCACGCACCGCGGCGATCTCGGGCAGATCGGCGTACTGGTGCAGCAATTGCAACGCCTCTTCGGCGCAGTACGCCTCGGCCAGGCTCAACGCTTCCGGAATGACCGCCAACCGGTCCGTGAGATCCGGTGTCGCCAAATGCCGCTGCGCCTCCTGCACGATCGTGAGGGTGCGCGCGTTGAGCAGGCCCAGGCGATCGGCGGGATCGGCGGCATCGTGCAGGCCAGGTTCAGGAACCGGTTTTCCGGCCAGATGTTTGGCCAACACCCGACCGGCCACGGACCCGAGCACGTGGCAGTCGCCCTCACCGGTGATGGCGGCGTGGCAGACGCCGAGGTAGTCGGCGACTCGATTCGCGCTGAACATGCCTTGCGCTGCCATCTTCAGACGACTGTTCGTCACCGTGGACAGCGCGTGCAACTGGATGAAGTGCTTGGCCAGCATCACCGATACGACGGTGTCGCGGTCGGTGAGGTCGCTGCTCGCCAACGACGTCTTGACCGCGTTGCCGTAGATCGTGCGGGCCACGGTGCCGGCCAGGTCGGTGAGCAGAGTGTCTCGCACATGCGGGAGATCCAGCATAGGGGGGGTGTCGTTGGGTGTCAGCGGCACCGTCCGCTTGGCGGCATAGCGCAACGCGATGTAGAGCGAGGCGCGGGCCGCCGCGTTCAGACAGGACGACAGCGCCAGGCGCCCCACGGTCAGCTGGCTGATCGCCGAAGCGAACGACCGCTTGCGACTGTTCTCGTCGCGCCAGGTCAGCACGCCCTGGTCGTCGATCGTAGCGAGGTCGTTGCTCAGCCAGGCACTGCGCTCCACCCGCAGACCGTCGAAACTGATGACAGAGTTGTCCATGATCACCAGTGGCTGGTGGTCGAGCTGGGTGATCGTCACTCCTGGGGCCGGTGTGCCGTCGGGGCCGCGTAGTCGCGCCGCGAACAGGTGCACGCCCTGGTCGACACCCGCCGAATCGATGTAGCGCGCGCCCACGACACAGACCCGGGAGACCGGAATACCGACGCTGGGCATGAACTTCCGGGCCCGCGGGTTCGGGGTATTGATCACGAACCCGTCACCGTCCCAGGTGGCGGTGGTCTGCATGAACTGGATGTTCGAACCGCACCCGTACTCGGTCAGCAGCATGACTCCGATACTGGCGGCGTCGTCCAGATCCTCCAGATACGGTGCCGCCGAGTCGGAGTCGGTGAGCGTGGCCAGGCTGCCGGAGGCCAGGTTGTAGTGCCCGGAGATCAGCGGGATGAGATCCGTCGCCAGCACCGCCGACCAGTCGAAGACCGCGAACAGCTGTGGCAGGTTCGTAGCCACGGCCTGGGTGCTGCCGATTTCCTTGACCAGGTACCGCAGCTGGTCGTAAGCGTTCTCCCGGCGCTGGGCCTGGCTCATTCTCTCGTTGACGAAGTAGTGCGGGTTGGTCAGAACGTGTTGGAGCTTCCGGTGGAAGTCCAGGCTGCCGTGCCGAAGCAACTCGGCCAGCGTCGTCCCTTCCTGGTACCCGTGCGTGTTCATTTTCGGCCTCCTACTCAACGATCCCAGCGGACACTCGTCCACCGCTGGGCATGAGGCGATCGCTGCCGAACCTCGACACACCGGTCACCTGTCGCACCGCGCACGCGGGTACGGCAGCAACCGACAGTTGGGGGACGGGGCGAGTCACCTGTCAAAAGTTCGTTGCACCACACACCTTCACATGAATGCCGTTCGGCGGGAATAGCTCGAGGCGATATCGCCGAGCTACGGTTGCTGCGGCCGGTCCGGTCGGGGGGCGGACAGCTGTGTGTCGAAGTGGTGCGGCAGCTCGTCGGCACCGCCCGGCCGAGCTTCCGGCAGTGTCGAACGAGTCACGAATTGTATTGTTACACAGATTCTCTCGCGCCTCATAGTGAACACTCACAAACCGCGGCACGCTCGCACCCGCACCTCGACCGGCGAGGCGCGGGTCAGCTCCTCGGAAAGCTACACGACGGCAAACGGGCGCGCGGGCGGGAACACCACCGGCAGCTCCGTCAAGGCCCGGTGAAACGGACCGGGCCGCCAGACGAGGTCCTCTTCGCGAACCGCCAATGTGATGTCGGGCAGGAGGTCGAGCAGTTGATCGATGATGTCTTGGGCCAGCAGAATCCCGTACGGCCGAGCATGATCGGGGCACGCGTGATCACCGCTGCTGAACGCCAGGTTCCAGCCATTGTCCACGAAGGTGCCGGTGTTCAATTCCGGATCGGTGTTGCAGGCGGCCATGCTGATGATGACCGGCTCGTGCGCCGGCAGCCATACGCCGTCGATCAGGGTGGGCTGGCGCGGATAGGTGATGCAGTAGTTCGCCATGGGCGGGTCGGTCGCCAGCCGCTCGTCGATAGCGCTCCGCGTCGTCAGCGGAATCCCTTGTCCGCCACTGGTGAAACGATCATCGGTCATCATCAGCAGTAGCGTGTTGGCGACGAGGTTCAGCGGTGGTTCGACCCCGGCGGCGAACAGCAGCACCAGCTGATGGACCATCTCCTCATCGGTCAGCGCGGCCGGATGCCGGACCAGTCTCGTGGTGACATCGTCGCCCGGGTGGGCGCGCTTGAGCGCGGTGAGGTCGAACAGCGCCTCGCCCATCTGCGCGTTCACGGTGGCCGTGTCCACGCCGTCGAACATGGCGGCCGAGGCCGCCGCGACCCGGGTGCCGATTTCCGGTGGGCAGCCGAGTATCTCGCAGAAAACCGAGAAGACCAGCGGGAGGGCGTACTGGCTCAGCACGTCGGCTCTGCCGTCGGCACAGAAGGTGTTGACCAGCGGGATGGCCGAGCGCTCCACCATGGAACGCACCGCGTACAGATCGATTCCGGCCAGGGCGTCGTTGAGGGCCGCGCGGTACCGCGCGTGTGCCGCGCCGGTGGTGCGGATGGCATTGGGCCGAGCCTCGACCATCGGCATGATCGGGCAGCCGGAGGGCGCGGTGCGCTGCCAGATACTCGGATCGGCGGGGAAGCGGTCGGAATCGCCGAGAATTCGCACCGCGGTGGCATAGTTGATGACCAAGGTCGCCGGTAATCCCGGCCACATCTCCACCGGCACCAGCGATCCGTATTCGCTGCGCATCCGCCGGTAGGCTCCGTGTGGATCGGCCGCGAACGCGGGATCGTAGATCGGAATCCGCGGACCTAAGGCCTCGATCGGTGGCAGCGAGCTGGAGCTAGCACCATGATGCGTGTGCTGCGGATACACGAAGCCTCCTTGGAATCGGTTGCGGCAGAATCGTACCCAAGGACGGGGGGACGCGCGGGCTTCGACCCGGATAGCGAGGTTTGTGCTACAGACTGGTCGCCCTGCACAGGCCCGAACGAATCGATACCGTCCTCACCGACGGGCTGGCGCGTTTGCCCGAGATTGGCGCGTTCCGCCCTGGCCGCCCGCCGGGAGCGCCTGCGACAGTGACAGTCGGTATGCACGGCATGGCGTCGCGCTGTTCTGATCTTGGAGCGAAATTAGTTGTAGAGCATTGTCATTCGCGGTTCACCGTGCCTGTCGACATGTGATTGGAGATACCGTGCCCCACACCCGAGAGAGCGCTGTCGCCTACGTGATCACGGCCCTGGAGGCCAAAGGTACTGCGACACGCGATGATTTCGATGTGCCGGGGCTGGTCGCCACCTCACGCGCGATCGCTGGGAGCTGGGACCTCGAAGGGATGCCGCCATCGCTGTTCTGGACCCTCGCCGCCAGTCACCTCAGGGTCTAGCGGCTCGAGATCCGGCCCGGCGACCACCGGCGTCCGGCTCGCCACCGCCCAGCGCAGCGTGGCGCGGCGCATGGAGGCGGCGTCGGCATAGCCGAGCAGGCGGGCCTGCCGGTTGCGGCCCAGGGGGCCCGCGGCGGTGAGGCGGGCGTGGCGGGCGCGATCCAACTCTCGACGCCACGTCGTCCCCGCTTCGGCCAGGCGACGTTGCAGGGTGCGCGGGCTGGTGGCCAGGCGGCGCGACACCGCCGCCAGGGAAATGTCGCCGCCGTCGAGCGCTTCGGCGATCGCCACCGCGACCCGCTCCGGCCAGGCCGCCGCCAGCGCCGGGGGCGGCGGCAGCGCCTCGGCCAGCGGTCGCAGCACCGCGGCCAGGTCGGGATCGGCGGTAGTGAGCGGCAATTCCAGATCGGCCGCGCGAAATGTCAGTGCGTCGACGTCCGCACCGAATTCGAGTCGGGCGTCGCCGAACACCTCGCGATAGAGGTCCAGTCGCCGAGGTGCGCGCTGCCGCAGCGACACCACGATCGGATCCAGCGGTGCCGCGACGACGCGTCGGGCTCGGGTCAAAACGGCGGTCAATCCCCATAGATGTGTGTGATCACGCGCGCGGCCCCCGCCGTCGACCATATCGAGTCGCAGCATCGGGCCGCGATCACCGTCGATGAGATCGAAGCGGTGATTGGTGGTCACCGCGGCGACGTACGGGCCGCACGTCGCCAGCCCGGCGCCGACCGTCGGCGCACTGACGAACAGATAGTCGTACAGCCGGGTTGCCTTCAACTCGTAGCGACTCGCCACCCGCAAAGCCACATCCGGATCGTCCAGCCAGCGTGACCCGATCTCCCACAGCCGCCAGAACGTCTCACTGGATACGTGCACACCGTCTCCGGACAACGCCCACTCGGGCACCCCGCACTCCCGGATCATCCGCGCCCGATCCAGTCCGGCCCGCTCGAGCTGATTCAGCACGAAGCGGTGCAACAGCGTCTGATCGGTCCCCACACCCACCTCCACGCCGGTCACTGCCAGTCGGGTCGGTGCGACATGCTATCCCGAGGGACACGCGCCGTGTTCGGAAAATCGAATCCGATCCCGCTCCGCCGGAATCGCCCATCGGATCCGGATTTCGACGGTGAGTGCGGTGGCGACCATTGCCGCGATCGGCGGTCGCACTCGGACCACCACGGCGGCCGACCGGAGGGGACCTGGGATACTGGCGACGTGGCACTGTCGCCCGAACCGCACGACGGCGTGCCCCCGGAGCCGATCACGTCCGACGCCCCGGGGCGGATCGACCATCCACTGCTGACCCAGTCGTGGCTCGACCTCACCTTCCTGCACTGGGCCGCCGATCCGGCCGATATCGCCCCGCTGCTCCCGACCGGGGTCGCGCCCGACACGCTGGCCGGAGTCACCTATGTGGGATTGGTGGCGTTCCGGATGCACCGCATCGGGTGGCGGCGGCTGCCGGGCCTGCCCTATCTGGGCACCTTTCCCCAGACGAACGTCCGCCTCTACTCCGTGGACGCCCGTGGACGACGCGGCGTGGTCTTCCGCTCCCTGGACGCCGCACGTCTGCTGCCGGTCGCTCTGGCGCGCACCGTATTTCAGCTCCCGTACCGGTGGTCGCGCATGGCGATACGAACCGATGGCGGCCTGCGCACCTACACCAGCGCCCGCCGTTGGCCCGGCCCCCGCGACGCGCACAGCCGGATCACCATCCGCGTCGGCGAACCGATCGCCCGGCCCACCGAACTCGACCACTTCCTCACCGCCCGCTGGGGGCTGCACACCGCCCGGAACGACCACCTTCTCTACCTCCCCAACACCCATCCCCGCTGGCCCCTGCACCGCGCCGAACTCCTCGACTGCGACGAAACCCTCCTCGAGGCGGCGGGCCTGGCGAAACCCGACCGCCCACCGATCAGCGTGCTCTACTCCCCCGGAGTCGCGGCCCGTCTCGGCCGCCCCGATCGCCCACGCTGACCCGACACCCGACGACGCGCCCTCCGCCACGCCGTTGCCCCGTCTCGGGTATCTCGAGCGGGCCGTCCGGGGCGACCGATGAGTTTTCGCGGCCGCTGTCGTCGGTACAGCAATGGCCTGCGATCGCCGCTGCGGTCGACGGGTCCCGTCCGTGCTGTCGTCCGCGGCAGCGCTGAACCAGGAGGTTGCCTCGCGTGACGAAGCCAGCTACCCGTGACGAGCTGTGGGCCATGGCCCACGTCGAGCGTGCGGCGTTGGCCGACGATCTCGCCGGACTGGAGGACACGCAGTGGACCGAGCGGTCGCTGTGCGGGGACTGGACGGTGGAGGAGGTTGTCGCCCATCTCACCGCGGCGGCGAGTATCGGCAGGTTCCGCTGGCTGCGCAGCGTCGTCGGTGTCCGCTTCGATTTCGACGAGCACAATGCGCGGCGGCTGGCGGAGCACCGGGGCGCGACTCCCGCACAGACCCTGGAGCGGTTTCGCGCGGTCGTCACCAGTACCACGGCCGCGTCGGGGCACACGGCGGCCTGGTTGGGCGAGGTGGTCGTGCACGCGCAGGACATCCGACGCCCGCTGGGTTTGTCTCGCGAGCCCGCCGTCGACGCCGCTACCGAGGTCGCGCGCTTCTACGCGGGCCGGGACTTCACGGTCACCAGCCGCAGCGCGATCAAGGGACTCCGGCTGGAGGCCACCGACGGACCGTTCGCCACCGGTACCGGCCCCCCGGTCACCGGTACGACGCTCGCGCTGACCATGGCGATGGCCGGTCGATCCGGCTACTGCGACGAACTCACCGGCCCCGGCGTGCCCACCCTCCGCGCTCGCTGCCTGGGCTAGATCCGAGCGACAAGGAGTTTCACCCATGACGAGACCATTCCGATTCGGGGTCGTCGCCCCGCTCCGCAGTGACGTGCCGACCTGGCGAGATCGGGTGCGCCGCATCGCCGACAGCGGCTATTCGACGCTGCTGGTACCCGACTTCCCGCAACTGCAACCGGCGCCCGCTACCCTGCTCGCCACCGCCGCGGCGCTGACCGACCTGCGCGTGGGCAGCTGGGTGTACGCCTCCCCGTTCCGCCCCGCCTGGCTGACCGCGTGGGAGGCGCACTCGCTGACGCTGCTGACCGAGGGCCGCTTCGAGATGGGTATCGGCACCGGCAGGCCCGGAATCGAAGCAGAGCTACGCGACAAGGGCATACCCGACGTCCCGCCGCCGCGTGAGCGGCTGACACAGATCCGCGAAACCATCACCAGGCTGCGGGAACTCGACGGACCCGACCGTCACACGCCGGTGGCGATGGCCGTCTACGGCCCGAAGGCCCGCGCATTGGCGGCGGAGGTAGCGGATACGGTCACCCTGGTGCTGGGCGATCAGCCGCGCGGCGAGGTCGAGCGGATGACACGAGAGTTCCGCTCCAACAACGCCATCGAACTCGCACTCGCCGTACCGGTCGTCGGCGACACCGTCGCACCGCACATGGCACCACCCGACACCGACACCGCCGCCCTGCACGCGGCCGATGCGATGACCGTCCTCCCGGACGACCCGGCGGCCGCCACCGAGGAGATTCAGCGACGACGCGAGGAACTCGGCTTCTCCTACTTCGTCTTCGGCGCGGACGTCGCCGAACGGTTCGCTCCGATCGTCGCCGAACTCGCCGGAAAGTAGTCGGGACGTGCGCCGCGAAAACCCTTTGGCGGACCACGATCACCACTGTTAACCTGCCAGCGGCCGTGCCGGAGAACGAGGAGGTGGTACCCGTGAACGCAGTATCGACGTGGGTGCTCCCCTCCGGGGTCACGGTCGGACGATAGGTCGTTCGGGAGCGCCGTTCAGCAGCACTCCCGAAAGGCACGACTGTGCAATTCATTTCCGACCAGCGCCTCGACGATATCGTCCGCGAGCGCGAATTCACCCTCGGCGGGATCCCCGGCATCCTGTGGACCCCCGGTTCCGCAACCACACCGTTGCCGCTGCTCCTGCTCGGCCACCCTCCTCTGGGCCTGCACCAGATGTACCCGCGACTGCTGACCCGGGCCCGGCACGCCGCAGCGGCGGGCTTCGCCACGGCCACCATCGAACTCCCCGGCAGCGGTGTACGCCCCCGCTTCACGGCCGTCGACCAGGCCCGCGCCGATATGCGGGATGCACAGCGCGCAGGCGCACCGATCACCGACGACATCATCGACCGCCTGATCCTCCCCCTGGTCGACCAGTCGGTCCCGGAATGGCGAACCACACTCGACGCCCTGCTCGCACTCCCCGAACTCAACGGCGCGGTCGGATATTCGGGCGGATTGATCTCCATCGGCACCCGCCTGGCGGCAGTCGAGCCACGCATCCAGGCCGCCGTCCTGTACGCGGGAAGCTTCGCACCCCGCGCGATCATCGAGGAGGCCCGCCAGGTCACCATCCCGCTGCACGTCCTGTTGCAGTGGGACGACGCGGGAAACGACAGACAGATGGCCCTGGACCTGTTCGACGCCTTCGGATCCGAAGAGAAGACACTGCACGCCAATATGGGTGGGCACACCGGCGTCCCCCGATACGCGGCGGATGAGGCGAATCGGTTCTTCGTCCGGCACCTGACATGAGGCCGATCAGAAGGGGTCGGCTACAGACCTGATGACGTGCGACAAGACGACATGGCCACGACGAGTCAGTAGGCTGCCGACCAGGAGTTCTCTCCGGCGCGGGGCCACCCTGATATTTCTGCGCAGCGGCCTGATCTTCGGCATAGTCATGCGCTCTATCTGGGATTGACCTCCGGCTCCGTGTGGGCCGGGGTGATCGCCGGATTGACCGGCGGGCTGCTGTTCGGTGCGGTCATCACCGGGTTGTCCATCATGCGGGCACCGCGCGATGGCACCGGCCACGAGCTCGGAGCCGCTGTGCGCCAGCAGGTCTCGATAGAGGCGGAGCGGCCCGCCGAGGAGGCGTTCGCCGTGGCCGAACGGGTCCTGGCCGAGGTACCGGCGACTATCACGCAGCGCGACCCCGCCACTGGCGTACTCACCGCCCGAACGAAGGTGTCGTGGACGAGCTGGGGTGAGAACCTGCGGGTGGTGGTGACGGAGCGGCCCGAGGGCAGCACGGTGGACATCTCCAGTCGTCCGCGCCTTCCGATCACGACCATCGACTACGGACGCAATCTCCAGAATGTGCGGTCGATCGTGCGGGCGCTGTCCATACCGGCGTAGTGGCCGTCCCCGACGCTTGTCCGATGCACTGACATCCCGATGTCGGTGTTGTCACCATCGGTGGATACGGCTGCTGGCTTGATTCAGTGACGTGGTCGGGTCTCGAAACGGTCATAGAGCGCGTTGAAGAAGGACTCCCTCGGATCGCCGAACCACGGGGTGGGTTCGCGGTCGTCCTCTTCCTCATCGTCGTGGGTGATGACGGAAGCCGGCCAGGCACCGATGATGACCTGCTCGAGCAAGAACTCGAGCAGGTCGGTGAAGTCGGGTGTCACTCAATTCCATCTCCCACGTACCGACGCCGATCGCACTGCGGGGTGTCTTCTGGCCGATGGCAGCCACGCCGCCCGATCAGCGCGACGGGCAGAGCCAAGAAACCAACTCTCGAGCTGAACCATGGCTCGAGATCGAGGATGCAACGGCACCGTCGAAATCTGCGATGTAGGCGATAGCGTGGTTGCGTTCGACGGTACTCATCGACGGTTTTGCGATGCGGAGGAAGAGATGAATCTCCGGCTGCCCCTCATCGCCGCGTCGGCGGTATCAGTACTTCTCGTCGCCGGCTGCAGCGCGGACGACACGTCCCCGGCACCGCCGACTCCATCGTCATCGGCGCCGACAACAGTTTCTCCGTCAGACGATTCGCCACCGACACCCGCCACACCGCAAACCACGGTCGAAGTGACGGCACCGCCTGGCCAGATCACCTTCGAATGCGGGGACACCTCGCTGTATCAGTCCGGCACGGCCCTGTACTCCGACGGCTCCACGGGCTACGAACCAAGCTGCGACACGTACGTTCCGCCACCAGAACGTACACTGCTGCACTGCGATATCGGCGGCGCCGCCGTGTATACGGATGGCTCATACTCGGCGACCGACCCGCGCTGCTCATACCTCGCCGACGAGCCGAACTCCAACCCGAATCCCGGGGGCGGTTATCAGTACAACCCCGAGGAGGACCGCAACGACGACGGCGTCGTCAACGGGTACGAACGTTGCGGGGTTCTCTGCGGCGACCCACCGACCAGTGGTGATATACAGACACAGCACGGCTGCGAAGAGGGCTACATCACTGGACCCAGCTGTGACCCCTACCGGTAGGCCGCAGCGACGTTGAACCGGGCCGACGGAACCAGATAGCTGTCGGCTGACCGATCACGGCGAATCCCCCACGAGCGTCCTGAGACAAGCTCGCCTCGAATTCGCGTCGGTCGGGGTGATCACGCAGCAGGTTTGCTCCGCGAAGTCTCATGCACCGGCCAGGTGAGGTGCAATCGCCGATGACCTACGTGCGCGACTTCCCGCGCCCGCACGGCTCGAAGCGGCCAGCGGTAGCACTCCGACACGCGGCCCGTCGACAACCGAATCGTGGCTAGGCTATGGCGAACCAGGCGCGGAGCGCGACGAAGTCGCTGTGCCACAGACCGACTCGCGGATCGACGCGGTACAGGAGTGCCTCACCGGGGTGATGTTCGGCTACCCATGCCCGGTCGTCGTCGCCGATCTCGTCGTCGATCCAGATGAACGCCCCTCCGGCGGACCGCTCGACCAGAGTGCGTGTCTTCCAGTGCAATCCGAACCATTCGTCGATTCGATCGTCAGTGCGGTCGGGCCATTCGACCACCGGCAGTTCGGGGAGACCCAGCAGTGGACCGATGGAACGATTGGCCTCGTTCCCCCAAGTGGTCGCCCAGACCAGATCACCGGGCAGGCCCGACAGCAGCGGACCCAGAGTGGGGTCGACTCGTTCGATGAGGGGGTTCACGGTGTGCTGCGCTTCTCGTAGAGGCGGGCCCTCTTGGTCGCCTTTGGGCTTCGCACGGAAGGGTATGACCGGACCGTCGACATCGAGAAAGACGATTGGGCGGCAGTGCGGGGTCATGCTGGTGGAAGACTACAGCAGCGGAGCTGGTTCCAATGGAAGATCAACGGGTCGAATCAGCCGGAATGGTTGCCTGACAAGGCTTTACCCCGCAGCCGTACCGATCGTGACAGAATCGGGCACATGACTCCGGTCCCAGCAGGCCACCCAATTCCCACTCAGCCGAGCGGCTACGACACAATCGCCGACGGCTACACGGCCGAAAACGAGACCGGCCTCCTGCACGCGTACTACAACCGGCCCGCGATCCTGGAACTCGCTGGGGACGTCGCCGGGCGGCGAATCCTCGACGTCGGCTGCGGCTCAGGACCACTGTTCGCCGCACTGCGCGATCGGGGCGCTACCTTGACCGGAATCGACAGCAGCGCCCGAATGCTGGAGCACGCCCGGCGGCGCCTCGGGGGCGAGGCAAACCTACTGCGCGCCGACCTGGCTGACCCGCTGCCGTTTCCGGACGCCGCGTTCGACGACGTCGTTGCCTCCCTGGTGCTGCACTACCTGCAAGACTGGGCACCACCATTGGCCGAGCTGCGACGCGTGCTGGCTTCCGGCGGCCGGCTCCTCGTCTCGGTCGAGCATCCATTCGCCAACTTCCTCGCCCAGCGGCTGGCTGGGGACACGACCGACTATTTCCAGACCCGCAACCGGATCGACGAATGGACCATGGGCGGTCAGACCGCCCGCCTGAGTTTCTGGGACCGGCCTTTACACGCGATGACCGACGCCTTCACCGCAGCTGGGTTCCGCATCAGCGTTATCAGCGAACCTCCGGCCCTGCCCGCCGCCCGCGACCTGATCCCCGAGGTCTTGGGCGAGAGCATCGACAACAGATTCCTGTGCTTCCTGTTCTTCGTCCTGCACGCCAACTGATCACCGCGGTCCGCAGCCGAAATGCATGTGGCTTAGCGGATCCAGCCGCTGCCGGTGCTGGTGACCGAGCAGATCCACTGGTTCCCGCCCTATCTTCGGCCGTCCGATGATCCGCTCACCACAGCTCGAATTCCGGCTCGTCCGATTCGAGCATCGATGCCAGTTCCCCAGCGTCGATCGTGCGCCGGTCGGGATTGTCGAGGAAGTAGCGGAAGGTCGAGAGCAGGGCGTTGGGGTCGACGGACCAGCTCAGGGTGTTGATGATCCAGATAGTGGGGCGTAGCTGCCGTCCCCAGGCGCCGGAGCGTTCGATCGGCCCGTTGTGGTGCAGCTCGGACCGGGCCGTTCGGCAGGTGAATTTCAGTGATGCTTCCCGCGACGCCCACGGGCGCTAGGCCAGTTCTACGTCTTCGATGTCGTTCCAAGGGAATTCGCGCACCTGGGTTCCGCCCCCGCCGTGCAGCCCGTTATCGAGGGCCGCGGCCCCGAGTCAGACGCCGGACAGCACCGCGATCAGCTGCGGGTCGCGTAGCCGCTGCGCGTGCAGAACCGGTGGGGCCGAACGGCTCTCCACTGTCGTTCGACGCGGAAACGCCCGGCGGAACAACGTAGTCGTCGTGCACGGACCATCCCTCCCACTCCGCCGACCGCACTGTGCGGCGGAAGCAGACGCCCGTCGGGGGCGAGCGCTATTCGCAGCCGATGCCGTCACCGTCACGGTCGAGGCCGTACTCGTCCGGACCGATGACGCGAACCCGGCCGGTATAGACCGGACCGTTGCCACTGCCGCCCTCGCAGTCGACATCACTGGTGATGGGCAGGCATGGGTCGTAGGAGGCGTGGCATTGCGAGGCACGCGCGGGGGCGGCCGATGCGGTGGCGGGTGCGACCAGAACGAATCCGAGAGCGGTGATCGCGGATACGCCGAGCGTGGCGACGAACTGCACAGAAGTTCCCCTTCGAGCTGACGAACCTCAGCAGCATACACCGCGACACGATCCGGCAACCCAAGCGAATTCCACTGGCGCGCAATATCAATGAGGCTCTGATCGACGCGGCCATCCCGTTCGCGCGAAACGTGTCGGCCGGCTCAGCTGTCGGGCCAGCTCAGCCCCGCGAACCCCGGAACCGCGTCCGATCGGAGTTCGAGCACGGGAATCGGCTTGCCTATCGGGTTTCCCATCTCGTCGAAGGCGATCGAACCGCTGGCACCGCTGATCGCGGACCGGCCGTGCAACCTGTTCATGACCTGCAGCACATCGGTCGCGCCGACGTCGGCGACGGTGTCGCCCGCCGCGCTCCGGATCGACCACGCGGCCGCCTGCACCGCGTCGTAGGCGATGATGGCGACTCCGTCGTCGAGCGAATCCCCCGGAAACAGCGTGGGGTAGCACGTATCGCAGGAGTCGGTGAACTTGGCGATCGAGCCCGCGCTGAAGGCTTCCGGCCGAACCTGCCACGCCTGCGGATGCGCCAGCCCGGTGAAGACCACCCGCACACCGCTGCCCAGCGTGCGGCTGACCGCATCGTCCTGTGCGGCATACTGCGACAGATCGTCGGCGGTGGCCACGGTGATCGGCCAATCCGTGCACTGGCGCTCCGCCAGTGCCTTGATCAGCAAGGTCGCGTGGGCTCCGCGACCGGCGAAATACAGCACGTCGGGACGGGCCGCGCAGATATTGGGCAGCATGAGGGAGAACGCGTTGGCCACACTGCCGGCGTCGGACAGATACCACTCCGTCGGAGCGGCGAGTCGATGATCGGCATCGACGAAGCCCTCCGAGAACGCGGTGGCGAGCGTCTGCGGGTAGTGGTCGCGGGGGTTCCGGTCCTGTACCAGTAGAGCCGTGCGGTGCTGTGGTTTCAGATAGTCCGCGACGGCGCGCGCCTGGGCGGAGTTGGTCGGCGACACCCGGACGAAACCGCCGATGCCCGTCAGGTCGTCCGCGGTGAGGGTGGAGGCGAACACCGGCAGCCGCGATTCGGACAGCTGTTCCATCGCCTCCCGGGCATTCTCGGTGCTGAGCCCGATTCCGGTGACGGCGACAATGCGATCGCTGTCCGCGCGCCGACGCAATTCGTCGACGACCCGCGGCCAATCCCGCAGTCCGCTCCCGGGATTGGCGAGCAGCAGCCGGATGAGCGGCCTACCGCCGCTCGCGGTGACGTCATGGTTCACAGCGTGCTGGGCGAGGTAGGCGCCCTGCAGTTGATGACGTACCCAGGGCATCGTCACCTCGTCCCCCGGCCGTAACGTCATCGGCAGCAGGACCGCGACGCTGACGTTGTTCTCGTCCCGGCGTGCGACGTCCTGGTTCTCCGCGTGGATCAATCGCTGCACGTCGTCGAGTTCCGGAGCGAAGACGTAGCTGCCGTCGGTCACGCCCGTACATTCACCGGATTCGCCGGTACGGGTCACGCCCGCCCCGCACGCGCGCAGCGCGTCGCGCACCGACGGAATCACGACGAACGCCGCGACCAGTGCGATCACCACCAGCACGGTGCCACCGACGATCCACGCCCACCGGTGCCACGGCGGTCGTGGTGGCGCTATCGGTTCGCTTCGACCGCTCATCGATACCTCTCCGCACGCTCGTACAGCACCATGGACCCGCTGCCCCGCCCGATCGCCAGATGCTGGAGCTCGCTGCGGATCATGGCGTGCAACGTCGCATCCGGATCACCGAGCGGATCGTTCGTGATCCAGAGCGCGGCCGTCAACCAGCCCAGGCTGCTGCCCAATTCGTCCTCCGGCTCACCGACAATCGGCTGGATCTGGTCGATGGGCGCGACATCGGTCGCGAGCCGATTCGGCGCGGAGGTGATGAGGTCCAGGTCCGCCAGCCACGCCGTGGCGGCCGCGACATCGAATTCAGTGCCCGGGGCGTCGAACGGCCGACGCAGGTAGCCGACCACGGCGGGCACGTTCTCCAACGCCAGGTCGTGGTAGCACGCCTCCGCTGTCCGCTCCCGCCGCACGAGGCTGTCGCGACAGATCGAGTGCGTGGCGACCCAGTCGCGCGGATCGTCCGCTGCTCGCTCGGACAACTCGGACAACAGGATTCGACGCAGCCACGGATTGACGCGAAAGCCGACACCGGGCTGTTCCCGGATCCACAGGTGGTTTCGTAACTTCTCCACCAGCGCGGCCGCGTCCGGGCGGGCGGAGTCCAGCAACTCGGGTTCGTACAGCATGTCGATGGTGTGGGCCGCGCTCGCGGTGACGAGGTCGCGACGTTCGGCGGCGTGGTCGAAATCCCGCAGCAGATGTTCGCGGGCTTTCTCCGATACCGTCGGCGGCTGCTCGGAGGTAGGACCGGGCAGGGTGGAGGGCGGCACTCGCAGGGTCATGACCTGCCGCAGCCGCGTCGGCCTCTCCTGGTAGCCGCAATTCGACGCTGCGCCGAGCACATCGATCGCACCGCCGGGATGGCCGTCGGTCAGTCGATGTACGAAGCCGACGAGGGTCGCGTCCGGACGCATGCCACGGGCGGCCGCCACATCGGCGATCTGCTCGGGTGCCAATCGTCCGAGATCGACGAGGTACCAGGGCAGCCACGGGCAGGGGGCCGATTCGCGGTGCTCATGCCAGTCCGCGGCGATATCGGTGAGCATGCGCGGTGCGGGCATGTTCAGCCCACCGGTGAGCTGTGTCGATGGATGCCGAGGGCCGCGGGGCAGCTGACTGCCCGGATGGTGCCAGCCCTCGCTCCACCGCGGCATCCAGGTCCGGCTGGTAGCGACCACGACCATCGGATCGTTCTCCGCATCCGACCGGTACCGGCTGCGCTCCAGTGCGGACAGAAAGTTCCGGCCCGCGGATGTGTGCACATTGTCCAGCAGGACAACGCAATTGAGGGTCCGCCTGCTCCGGTTGAACCCGGAGTAGGCGTGCCGCAGGTCGCCGAGGAACGCCTCGCAGAAGATGGTGTCGACCTCGCTTCGCTCGGCTTCGCCCTCGCCGTGCGACCACCGGGCCAGATCTATCAGGGCGTCCTCGGGACCGCCCTCGACGGAGGAAAGCCGACCGATGTGCCGTAGCAGCCGCCGCCGGTCGAACCAACCCAGACCTCGCAGCAGTAACCCCGTCGCCGACGAAATCCAGGGCGGCAGACCCGATCCGCCCGCTACCACCCCGTCAGCGAATTCCACCAGGTCCGTGATGGCGCCGTGGTTGCGTTCGATCGGCTGGCTGCCGGCAACGACTCGTCGCAACCCGTCGAGGGCGCGCCGACGATCGTCGGCGTCGGTGTGGATCGAACTGCCGACGACCAACAGGCACAGCCACAGTCGCGGAAACGCCAGCCGACCGAACTGCGCTCGACGGCGACTCAGCCCGAACGCCAATTCACCGAGCACTTCACTCGGCTCCGCCTCGCGATGCTCGAAATCCACATACACGTGTGGTATCTCCCGGCACCGATACCGAATCTCGCTCAGCAGCGCCGTCTTTCCGGTACCTCGCGGGCCGACCGCGACCACGATCGGAGAATCCACATCGTGCCCCTGCGGCCGGGCGAGCAGATGTTCGAGAAACCACCCGGTGAAGGGGCGGGTGCCCGACAGCCGCGGTGGATCCATCGTCATCCCCACCCGCTCCAGCGCTCATTCGATTCCGATCAATGCGTATCGGAGATGCTAGTCACGACAGCCGAACCGAACGCCCGGTGCTGCACACCGTCGTCAACTCGTAACACTGCCGTCAAGGTCGCGCATGCGACGGGGCGTGACTCGACATCGCGAATCGATCTGGAAGGCACCGCGTTCGGAGTAGGATCACGGTCGGCGTGGCCGTCTCAGGTTCGGGTCCGCTCCCGAGAGGCCCGACGGTGGTTCGCCGGATCGAGGGGATGTGCCGATGTCAGACCCGCGCGCCTACACGGTTTTGATCGCAGTGCCCGCGCTTTTCGCATTCGGGTCCGGTACCGCTACCGCGGCACCGCAGCATCCCGACCTCCCCCGGCCCGTCGCGGGTAGCTTCGACGCGGCCGAGACACCTACCGCGGCGCGGGATCTCAACCACCTGCGGATCGGTTCCCAGACGATTCCTCTGCCCGAGGGGATCGACCCCGGTCTCCGGGAACAAGCGCAGAACTCCGTGGACGACACGCAACGGCGGATCACCACCGCCTACGACGATATCGGCTTCCCCCGCAACGAATCCGACCGCCGCACCGCGTCCACCGTGGCCGGTGCCGTCATCGGCGCCGCGGTCGCCAAGGTCGTCGTCTTTCCCTTGGAGATCGTGGGGTGCGGAGTCGGCGCGACGGTCGGCGCGATCGCCGGGGGCGTCATCGGCGGGCTTCCGACCGTGGGTGCGGGCGTCCCGGTCGGCGCGGCGGTGGGCGGGCTGGCGGGCTGCCTGCTCGGTGGGCTGGCGGTGGCCATCCCGGTGGATGTGGTCGGCCTGGTCGGCGGGGCCGTTATCGGCGGAACCATCGGTGGCGCGTTGGGCTCCGGCACCGAACCGACTCCCACAGACGCCCCCACACCCATCGCCAACGGCCCAGCGCCCCTATCTGATTCGCCGACTACCGCGCCGGTAGACGCCTTCGCCGCGGTCAGCCCCGACAACACCGCCATCACCTCGCTCGACGCCGCGATCGACGCGATGCCACCGCTCGCCCCCGACACGCTGGGTCCTCTGACCCAGCCAGCCAACGACCTGCTCGCGGCGGTGCAGGCCGCATTCTGAGCAACCCCCTCGGACGGTACGTACGGAGTCCTGTGGCGCAGACCCGTGCTCGACCCGACACCACCCCCAACTCCGGAACCGCGTCCCGGCGAGCGGCGCCACGTCACTCCGGCTATCGGGGGTTCTCGGCGGCTTTGGCGACGCGCTCCGACATCGCCGCCGCCCACGACGCACCCTCTTGTTCGAATCGTCGTACCAGTACTCGCCAGCGGCCGGGATCGAGGGGGTCGACGACGAGAGCCTGTGTAGGCGAGAGGTGTGCCAGCACAGCCTGCGGCGGATTCAGCAGTGTGGCGGTGCGCCATCCGGGATACCGCCACGACGGCGGCAGCTCACCGTCGTTTTCCAGCAGCAACCGTGGCACCACCATTCGCTCGTGCGCGAATCGGTCGCCGGTGCTGTCGCCCTTACGGCGGAACACCTCCGCCTTCGAGCGTTGGTGCGCGACGACTCGGGACATGTCCACTGTGCCGTCGATCCGCAGCATCGCGCAGAGGACGGCGTAGTCGGCGTCGAGTTCGGCGAGTTGACCGCGAACGGCACGTGCGCCGAGCGGAATACGATCGGAAATCCATTGCAGCACATACAGTGTGCACTGAATGACGCCAACCGAGCGGGTCAGGGCAATGAACCACCCGTCGATATCGGATGCCCCGCGCGCGTCCGCCAGTCGCAACCATGGACGCTGAATGAGGGCGGTCAGTGCCGCCGATGCCGATCTGGAGACGCGGGCGGGCCGGTCGGGTTCGGTGAGCGGCGAGTGCGCCCAGTCGTTCCTGGTCGCCGGCACCTGACCGCCGAAGTAGCGGCGAACCAGATCCTCCGGAGTGTCGGTATCACGTATCGCCCACAGCAGCAACGTGACCGCTCGCGCCGCCCCGCGAGCGTCGCGGCACAAGCCGCTCTCCACCAGGTCGACAACATAATCCGTTGCGGTGGTGAGACTTCCGCACTTCCAAGCATGATGCAGCGCGGCTCGCTGTAAGCGCGCCGACTCCAACACATAGCTGTCGCCGTCGGACTGCCGGCTCGACCCCGAGTTCCGGCGCACCTCGGTGTGCGCCTCCCAGCGCACGAAAAGGTCGAGAAGCCAGTCCGACGGCGGGTACTGCGGGCGCTCGGACAGGTAGCCACTCAGTTCGACGTCGGGTGAACCGCCGACCGCGTGGCGCAGGAACGGTGTCCGCATAGCGGTGAACCGCAGACCGGTCGCCTGCTCGAGGCCCTGGGCGAAAGAGTAGACGACACTGTGCCGCGAGCGCCGCGCCGACACTCTGTCGGCGGCGTTCGGCGTCACCGCCTCGAACGCACTGACGAGCAATGCCTCTTTCATCAGAAAGGCGAGAACCTCCGCGAGGGTGTCCAACCCCCGGACACCGCGATCGACCGTGAACCCGATCGGGATCATCACAGCACCCCGAGCCCGCCGACCACCCCGACGATGTCACCACCGTTTCGCCGTGCCGCCTGAAATCCCTTGAGCAGCCATTCCCGAATGGGGCGCGCATTGGTGCGCTCGTATTCCAGTCCCGCCTGGGTCCAGTGCACACCGAGAGCGTCCAGGAACTTTCGCGGCTTGGTGTGCTGGGCCATCTCCTCGATATCGGCGAAAACCGTGCGCAGATGGCTGCGGACCGCGTCCGAGTTCTCCTGGGGCAGGGGTAGAAACACGCCATCGGTCGATTCGGCGAAGTCGCCGAACACGACCAGCCCCGGTGGGCGCGGCACGCGTCGCCCGCCGTCGAACAGCGTGCGCAGCAACTCGTACGACGGATTCACTCCGCGCTGGATCTCTCCCCACCCGCCGGCGACGCTCCCCGAGACCGGAACCACGATCGGCGCGGGCTGGTGCCACGTGAACATGACCAGAATGTCCGGCCCGCTGTCGTCGGCGAGCGTGCACCCCTGTACATAGTCGGCGACCGGCCGGTCCGCGACCGGATCGAATGCCAGGAAGCACACGGTCGAATAGTCCCTGCGCAGGCGCGCCAGGTTCTCCGCCTCCAGCAAACTGGACAGCTGCCTGACATTCCCTCCGTCGAAGCGGGCGTCGGAGGTCGCCTCCTCCAGGATGGCCTGCACCGAGATCACCAGCACAGCGAGAACAGTAGCGATACCGGTGGCTCCGCGCGGTCTTTCGGCCAGCTGGTCGCCAATCGGCCCACCCGGTTCGGCGGCCCCGAGATCGGGTCACGCTCAGCGGTAAGCCTTGGGACGGAAAGATTCTCACTTCCACCCGTCTCGTTCGGGGGGCTCCGGATGACCACGCTGGGGTCTTTCGCGCAGCTTTGCGGGTCCATCGGCCCCTGTTCCGGATGCCGGACCGGCCGAGACTGGGAGGTGCCCGACACCTATCACGGAGGCAACATCATGAAGGTCGAAGAACTCCTCGCGGCCGCGAAGGACAACGCCACGGTGAAGCGCGTCTACGCCGAACCGGTCGAGCGGGACGGAATCACGGTGATCGCCGCCGCCGCAGTCTCCGGCGGCGCGGGCGGCGGTGGCGGCCACGACAAGGAGGGGCAGGAAGGCTCCGGCGGCGGCTACGGCATCGGAGCCAAACCGGTCGGCGCGTTCGTGCTGCAGGACGGGCAGTTGCGCTGGCAGCCTGCCGTCGACGTCAATCGGGTGATCACCGTCGCCGGGTTCGTCATCGCCATCGCGATGATCCTCGGTGCGCGCATCGCCAGAGCACACGAACGGTAAGTGTTCAAGGACGTTCGCCGGGTTGTCGTCCGACGAGACGGCAGCCCGCCGCGTCGGTGATCACTCCGGAGTCGAGTGCGCCGCACCGTGCTACCGTGGCGACGAGTCCGCCGTACGGGGTTGTGATGCGAAGCTACAGCGATTATCTGCGTTGGCTGTACCGAACCGGTCGACCGAATTGGTTTGCCCGGGTGCAGAATCGAGCCTCGGCGTGGGTGTTCGCGCTCGGCGTCGCCCCGCGCAGGGTAGCCGCGCTCGGCATCGTGGGACGGCGCAGCGGACGGCTCATCTGGTTTCCGATCGTCCTGACCGAGGTCGACGGCGAACGGTATGTGGTGTCGATGCTCGGTCCGAACGTCAACTGGGTGCGCAATCTGGCCGCGGCCCACGGCCGGGCGGTACTGCGCCACGGCCGCCGAGAGGACGTCCGACTGACGGAAGTGGAACCGGCGCACAGACCTCCCATCCTGCGGCGCTATGTCCAGATAGCGCCGGGCGCGCGCCCGCACATCCCGGTCGGGCGCGACGCGCCCCTCACGGACTGGCAGCGCATCGCCGCGGATTACCCGGTCTTCCGGATCACGCGCTAGGACACACCGCACCCGCCCGGCGTCATCCGCGCCGCGCCGACTGCGCTGAATCGTGCAGATCCGCGCTCGCGGCGAGGTCCTCGGGCCACTCACCCCACACACCGGTACGCAAGGCGCGAGTATGCCCCTCCCCGACAGCGCGCAGCGCAGCCGTCCACGCCGCCGGTTCGACCACCTCGGCAAGGTTCAGGCCGGGTAGCGCAGCGAGTGCGGCGCGTAGGCTCGGATGCAGCGACTGATGCACTACCGCTCCACCGCCATCGGTGACGGTCAAGACGCCGATCGGGACCGCCGACCGTGCCAGCCGCGCCACGACCTCCAACTCTCCCCCACTCGCCGCACCGAAACGATCGACGACCTCGCCGCAATGCTCGGCCAGCCGCAATCGGATACACCGGCGAGCGATATCGCGCTCGCCGACACCCAGCTGCTCGGTCAACTCGGCCATGGACGGCGGCCGCGCCGCGGACCACCCCGTGGTCAGTACCTCATCGGCGGCCGCGCCCCACAGCGGCAGCCTGTGCCGCTGGTGGGTTTCCCAGACGAAGTCCTCCCACTCGAAATCCGGCGCGGCCGCCATCCTGCCCAATGCCCCCAGCGCCGATCTCTCCGCATACGCATTGTCGAGCAGCCATCGAGCCCGCGTTCGGACACCGGTCACCGTGCGCTCGCAGAGATCGGCGATATCGTCATCGTCGAGGCCGCGCGCCAGCGCATCGAACAGCAACGCATAGTCCTCGGCGGTCCAGGGTTGGCCTTGGCGGGCTGGGCGGTCGGTGACAGTCATCGAATCCCCTCACATTCGTCGTAGGCATCGTGCCGATTCCGGCGGTGCACAGCACGCCGTATTCCTGTGGTGACCAAAGGAATATGAGCGAGATGCCACCACCATCATCAGCCAGCGCACCGACAAGGGGGTCTGTTGCACGGGATTGGTGACAAATCGAGCCACGTCAGGCAGATACGAGGGCTCGAGGCGCCCCGGTGCAATATCTTCGCCCCACCCGACCGACACACGTGATCGCTGCGCAGTTGGTGTGTTCACACGAGAGAAAGGTTGGATCGCTGTGTCCGCTCCGAGGCTGGGCAAGGGACAGAATCAGCCGTTGCCACCGCATACACGCCGCATCACGGTCGCTATCGGATGGACCGATCCGCACATCGATGTCGATGCCTCGGCCCTGCTGCTCGGCAGTGGCGGGAAAGTCGGTGCCGACAGCGATTTCATCTTCTTCAACCAGCCCGCCTCGCCGGACGGTACGGTGCGTTTCCTCGGCATCACTCCTACCGACGACGACAGTGTGCAGGCACGAATCTCGATCGACCTGGCGAGGCTGTCGGACTCGGTTGCCTCCATCGCCGTGATCGCCAGCCTCGAATCCCGTCGTTTCGCCGAACTCGGCGATCTGACCCTCACCTTCGCCGATGAACACAACCGCGTGCTGGCCGAGTACATCACCAGCGATGCGACCACCGAGACAGCCCTGTTCTGCGGCGAGGTCTACCGCCGTGGCGACGGCTGGAAGATCCGTGCGGTCGGGCAGGGCTGGGACTCCGGGCTCGCCGGTCTGGCAACGGATTTCGGCCTTAACTTCGACGACGACATCGACCACGAACGTATCGACGAGACCGTGCGACACGAGGTCGGTGATCGATACCGGCTGTGGACCCAGGCCAGGACATTCTGCGATTACGAGCTCACCATCGAGCCCCCGCTTCTGCCCGCCCTTCGTAGCCTGTTCCCACAGGACTTCCTGACAGACGGCGAAGAGCTGCGACCGATCGTCGAGCTCGTTCCCGAGCCCGACGGCGACCGAGGCGAATGGGCGGTATCGGTTCGGGCGGACGGCCGCACGGTCGGGTACCTGAACGACGAGGATGCTCCGCGTTGGGCAGGTGTGCTGAGACGTATCGTCTCCTCGGGTTTCGTGCCGACCACCACCAGCCGGATTTGGGCCCGAGAATACGACGGATTCGATGGCATCGAATTCAGCGCCTACATGCACATCGCGCTGGGAGACCCGGACGAGGCGTTACCTCTCAACGAGCCGCCCGCGGTGCCGTACGCGATGCTGCCCCGATCGTCGATCATTCAGGTCACCAAGGAAGACGACCATTTCGATGTCCTCCGAAAGTACGTCCCGGACAAGGGATACGGCCTGCTGTTCGCTACCCTCCACGAGAACACGGCCGCCACGAACAAAGTCAAACCCCATGTCGAGGTTCGTCTCGACGAGAAACGGATCGGTCAGCTGACCCCGCAGATGAGCCAGCGCTTCCTGCCGATGCTTCGACATCTGAACCAACGGGCTCTGGTCGCGGCCTGCTGGGCCGACATCACCGGCTCGGCGGTGGCGGCCAAAGTCCGGATCGATGCCGTCAAAGCCAACGAAGCGACCGACGATGTGCTGAACGGGCCTCCGGCCACCATCCCGATCCTCCGAGCCACCATGCCGGATCCGCACGACTACGACCTCACCGCGCTACGACCGAAACTCCAGCCACTGCCACCCATCCCGCCACCACCGCCGCCACCCATCCCGGCAGAACCCGCCGACGGATCGGTCGTTCGCTTCACCAAGGGACGCCGCTACAACTACATCGCGGTCCGCCGCGGAAACCGGTGGGAAACCACCGCCACACAAGATTGGGGCGTGATCGACGAGGTCATGTCGTGGCCCCGCCTGGCCGCACGCGTCCGCGAATTCGAGATCGCGACAGCATGGGAACCGATCAAACCCCACGGCGACCACCGCACACGCGAATACCTGGCTGTCGTCCGATTCACGATCCACCGACAGTACATCGCAGCCATCAACATCCGCACCGACGGGCGACCCGACGGAGACTGGTACACCACGATCACCGACGACGCGGAGCAGAACCTGCCGTTCGGCGACTACGCCGAATGGTCGGACATCGCCGCCAGCGGTCAACACCTGCAATTGGCCACCGCATGGGCTCCCCTCTCCTGACACTGTGTTGCTCCCGACAAGTGCGTCAGAGTCAGGCCAGGCTCGACGCGTATCTGTGACTGAAGTAGCGTGCCGTCACATGAGTGATGATCTGAAGGGCAAAGGCGCGCTGGTCAGTGGGGCGAGCCGGGGTATCGGGCATGCGGTGGCGGCGGAGTTGTTGTCGCGGGGGGCCAGTGTGCTGATCACCGCGCGTAAGCCGGAACCGCTCGAGCAGGCCGCCGAGCAGTTGCGGGCGTTGGGACATCCGGGGAAGGTGCTCGCGGTGGCGGGGAATTCCGGGGATGCGGGGGCGCGGGCGGAGCAGGTGGCCGCGGCGGTGGCCGAATTCGGGTCGCTGGACATTCTGGTCAACAACACGGGGATCAATCCGGTGTACGGCGCGCTAATGGATGCCGATCTGGATGCCGTGCGCAAGATCTTCGATGTGAATGTCGTCGCGGCGCTGGGTTATATCCAGGAGGCGTACAAGGCGTGGATGCGGGACAACGGGGGTGCGGTGGTGAATCTGGCCAGTGTGGCCGGGATTCGCTCCACCGGGGTGATCGCGGCCTACGGTGCGTCCAAGGCGGCGCTCATCCGGCTCACCGAGGAGTTGGCGTGGCAGTTGGGGCCGCGTATTCGGGTGAACGCGGTCGCGCCGGGGGTGGTGAAGACGAAGTTCGCGGACGCGCTCTACTCGGCCGATGAGGAGGCTGCCGCCAACGTGTACCCGATGAAGCGGCTCGGTAAGCCGGAGGATGTGGCGGCGCTGGTGGCGTTCCTGGTGTCGGATCAGGCGTCGTGGATCACCGGTGAGACCGTGCGCGTGGACGGCGGGCTGCTGTCCACGGGCGGCATCTGAGGGTTCGCCTCCCCGAGCAGGGCGGCGGATCAAACCAGTTCGGCGAGTTTGCGTTCCAGCACCGCCCGCTCACGGTCGTTGCCGCACAGTCGAATCGCGTCCTTGTACTCGGTGCGCGCTTCGGCGGTGCGGCCCAGGCGGGCGAGGAGTTCGGCGCGCACGGTCGGCAACAGGTGCGAGGTGGAAAGACTTCCGCTCGAAGCCAATTGATCGACGATCGGGAGGGCGGCGGCGGGGCCGTGCGCCATGGATACCGCGACCGCGCGGTTGAGGTCGACGATGGGGGCCGGGCGCAGGCGGCCCAGCGCCTCGTAGAGCACGACGATGCGCTCCCAGTCGGTCTCCTCGACCGAGGGGGCGACGGCGTGACATTCGGCGATGGCGGCTTGCAGGCCGAAAGCGCCCAGGCCCCTGCCGATCTCGGCGGCGCGGGCCAGGGCGGCCTGGCCGCGCCGGATGGCGGACCGGTCCCAGCGGCGGCGGTCCTGGTGTTCGAGCAGGATCGGTTCGCCGTCGGGGCCGGTGCGGGCCGGGAAGCGCGCCGCGGTGAGTTCGAGCAGGGCCAGCAAGCCGTGGGTTTCGGGTTCGGTGGGTACCAGCCGGGCCAGCACCCGTGCGAGACGCCGTGCCTCACTGGCCAGATCGAGTCTGATGAGGTCGTCACCGGAGCTGGCCGACGAGCCCTCGGTGAAGATCACGTAGACCACCGACAGCACCGAGACGAGGCGTTCCGCCCGTTTGTCGGCGGGCGGCACCTCGAACGGAACCCGCGCCGCCGCAAGGGTTTTCTTGGCGCGGGTGATGCGCGCCTGCACGGTGGCGGTGGGCACCAGGAACGCCTTGGCGATCTCGTCGCTGGTGAGACCGCCGACCACTCGCAGCGTGAGGGCCACCCGGGCTTCCGCCGACAGCACCGGATGACAGGCGGTGAACATGAGCGCCAGCACGTCGTCGTCGATCTGATCGGGATCCCACGGCATATCCGGTTCCGAGTCCACGGGGGTCGCGCCCGCGACGATCCCGCCCTCCCCCAGCCCGTGGGCGAGGTCGGCGTATCGATCGTCGAGGGCGGCGCGGCGGCGGAAGGTGTCGATCGCGCGCCGACGACCGACGGTGAGCAGCCAGCCCGCCGGATTGCGCGGCGCGCCGTCGCGCGGCCAGCTCACCAGCGCCTCGGCCAGCGCCTCCTGCGCGAGGTCCTCGGCCAGCGCGAAATCCCCGGTGTAGCGGGCGAGCGCGCCGACGATCCGGGCGGATTCGATCCGCCAGACCGCGGCGACGCTCTCCCGGCTCGCGACCTCACTCATGCGCTCGGACGTCAGAGCTGACCGGTCTCTTCGCGCCAGGCCCGCTCGCGCTTGATCCACTCGTTGTCCTGCGGGAATTCGTCGATGGTCGGCACGCGGCGGATCTCGGTCTTGATGCCCGGACCGGTCATGGGCATCCGCTTGGCCCATTCGACAGCCTCCTGCTTGGAGGTCACGTTCAGGATGTAGTAGCCGCCGAACAGCTCCTTGGTCTCGCCGTACGGCCCGTCGGTGACCACGGGGGTCTCCGACGAGTAGTCCACGACCACGCTCTCCGCCGGGTCGTCGAGCCCCTCGGCGGCGACCAGTACGCCCGCCCGGATGAGCTCGTCGTTGAAGCGGCCCATGGTCTCGAGCATCTCGTTGAAGTCGACGTCGGCGAACCGGGCGAAGCCCTCGTCGGTGGCGCGCATGATGAGCATGTACTTCATGGTTGTCTCCTCGGTGTCGCGGGTCCCTCTCGAACCCTCTCATCCCTAGGTCGAACGGGCGCGACATCGAATCGACACGGCCGCGAATTTTTTTCGCGATTTTTTCTACAGCGCTGCCGGGCTGTCCAACCGCAGCACGCAGCGGGTGCCGGAGTAGATGGTCGGCATGCACTGATTGCAGTGGATACAGGCCGACCGCCGCGTCCGATCGGCCTCGATGCGGCGCACCAGATCGGGTTCCCGCAGCAGCGCCCGGCCCAGGGCGACGAAGTCGAAGCCCTCCGCCATGGCCAACCGCATGGTGTCGTGGTTGGTGATGCCACCGAGCAGGATCAGCGGCATGGTCAGCTCCCGCCGGAACTGGCGGGCGCGGTCGAGCAGATACGCCTCCCGGTACGGGTATTCCCGCAGGAAACCGCGGCCGATGAGCCGGAATCCCCAGCGTGCCGGGGGCGGTAGCACCTGGGCGAACTCGTGGCGCGGTGCGTCGCCGTGGAAGTACAGCATGGGGTTGAGCAGGGAGCTGCCCGCGGTCAACTCCAGGGCGTCGAGCGCGCCGTCCTGTTCCAGCCAGGCCGCGACCCGCAGTGATTCGGGCAGCCGGAGACCGGCGCGCACCCCGTCCTCCATATTCAGTTTGGCGATGACGGCGAGCCGGTCGCCCACGGCGTCCCGTACCGCGCGGGCGATCTCGCGTGCGAGCCGAGCCCGATTGACGAGGGAGCCGCCGTAACCGTCCTTGCGCCGGTTGAGCAGTGGGCTGAGGAAGGAACTCACCAGATAGTTGTGGCCGAAATGGATTTCGATCGCGTCGAATCCGGCCTCCTCGGCGATCCGGGCCGCGGTGGCGTGTTCGGCGATGATGCCCCGGATCTCGGTGTCGTCCGGGACGTGCATGGGACGCATGCCGAGCGGACTGAACAGGCGGCTGGGCGCGAGCGCGGGCGCGCGATTGGAGGCGGCGTTGGCGACCGGCCCGGCGTGGCCGATCTGGGCGCTGGCCAGGGCACCGGCGGCGTGCACGGCGTCGGTGAGCCGCCGTAGTCCCGGCACCGCCTCGGGCCGCATCCAGATCTGATGCCGGTCGGTACGGCCGCCGGGTGCGGTGGCGCAGTACGCGACGGTGGTGAGTCCGACTCCGCCCGCGGCCATTTCGCGGTGGAAGGCGATGAGTTCATCGGTGACGAGTGCGTCGGGGGTGCGGCCCTCGAAGGTCGCGGCCTTGATCACCCTGTTGCGCAGGGTGATCGGGCCGAGCCGGGCGGGTGCGAAGATCTCGGTCATGCCCGGCCTCCCGGTGCTGTCAGCCCGGCGACGACGAAATCGCGCAGAGCCGCCACGGATTCCGGCGATACGGTGGTGTCGGTGCCGAAGCGGCTGATGATGAGATCGAAGGCCAGTCTCCAGCGACGGCGACTGTCGGCCGGGGTGAGTTCGGGTAGCAGGCCGACCCACGAATCCATGTGGAACCAATGGCGAGTCCACGTCATCGGATACCGGCCCAGTACCAGCTGCGCGAGCAGCCGCAGGTGCAGCCGCCCGACCGGATCGCCCGACAGCTCCACGAAGGGCGCGATCACCGCTTCGACCACCGTCGGCACCGAGGCGTGCTCGGTGTCCAGAGCGGCGAGCCGGTCGGCCCACAGCGGGCCGAGACGATCTTCGATGAGCGCGGCGACCAGGGCTTCCTTCGAACCGAAGTGGTAGTGCACGGCAGCGGGATTCGCTCCCGCCGCCGTGCAGATCCCGCGCACCGAGACATCCTCGTAGCGCTCGGTCAACAGCAGTTTTTCGGCGGCGGCCAGCAGCCGGTCGCGGGTAGCCGCCCGCGCGGATGTCTTCTCGACCATGGAAGAAGTGAAACACGTTACATTCGTCGTTTCAATCATTGATTGAAACGCGTGCGGAGCGGCTAGCGCCAGAGCAGCGCGGCGGTGGTGTCGCTGTGGCGGTAACGCAGGTACTTCTCCACGGTCTCGGTCGGCACGGCGGCGGTCGCGGTGGCGAATGTGATCACCAGGAACTCCTTCTCACTGCCATTGCGCCACTTACCCGTCTCCCAGTGCTCGACGTACATGCCCGGGCCGAGCCGCACATCGCCGTCGTCGAACTGGTCGACCGCCGCGGTCGCGGTGGCCGCATCGCCCATGCCCAGGATCAGCTGCGTGAGGATGAGTTCGCCACCCTCGGCCGACCAGGTCAGCTCCGCCGCGTACTCGCAGCCGAGATTGGTGAGCGTGCCGTTCTCCTCGATGGGAGCGCAACTGGTGTCGTCCTTGCCCTGCACCCACTGCGCCTGCAAGGCCACATCACCGAGCCGGAAGTTCCAGTCGCCGCCGTACTCGGTGTAGCTGAGTTTCGCGCCCGCCGCCGGTTTCGTGGTGGGGGCGGCGGTCGTGGTGGTGCGGGTCGTGGTGGTGGGGGCGGCGGAGGTCGTCGCCGTGGCGGTGGTCGTGGTGGCGGCGGCCTGCTTGTCGTCATCCTTGCCGGTGACGACCACGACCGCGCCGATGACCAAGCCCAGCGCGGCCACCACGACCACCGCGAGGGTGATGAGCAGGCCGTTGTTCTTCTTGGGCGGCATCGGCTGATAGCCGGGCGGCTGGTAGCCCTGCTGGAAGTCGGGCTGCTGGTACCCGGCATGCGGATCGGGCTGCTGGTATCCCGGTTGTTGATAGCCCGGCTGCTGGTAACCCGGTTGCTGGTAATCCGGCTGCTGCCACCCCTGCTGCTCCCAGCCCGGCTGACTCGCCTGGGGTCCGGTCGGCGGCACCGGCTGCCCCCACCCGGCCGGGTCCTGCTGCGGTTGCTGGCCGTACCCGTACGGGTCCTGCCCAGGTGGGTATGTCATCGCGTTGCTCCTCCCCGATCACTGCTGACCTCGTGACCCTACCGAATCAGACAAAACGCGCCCGCACCGAACGCTCCGCGCGGGCCGTGATGCAATCACCGGGTGAGCTGCGATCTCCTCGTCTGCGGGCTCGGCCCCGCCGGGCGAGCCCTCGCCCACCGGGCACTGACCCACGGGCTGTCGGTCACCGTGGTCGATCCGCATCCGGACCGGCGATGGACGGCCACCTACGCCGCCTGGGCCGACGAGCTGCCGCCCTGGCTGCCGTCCGCGGCCGTCGCGGCGACGGTCGCGAACCCCGCCGCCTGGGCGCTGCGCCGCGTCGACCTGCACCGCGCCTACACCGTGTTCGACACGACGGCCCTGCAACACTGCCTGGACCTGACCGGGGCGGAGATCGTCGCCGACAGCGTCGTGGAAATCCTTCCCGCCCATCGTGATCGGCCCGAGAGCGTCCGGCTCGCCTCGGGCTCGGTCCGCACCGCCGGACGCGTCGTCGACGCCCGCGGGCTCACCCGCTCCCCCGCCCGCGCCGAGCAGACCGCCTTCGGCGTGGTGGTCGATCGCGATCCGGAATTCGACACCCTGTTCATGGACTGGCGTCCGGACAATGGCGCGGATGCGGCGGCACCGCGGTCGTTCCTCTACGCGATCCCGCTGAACGAGCACAGCATGCTGCTCGAGGAAACCTGTCTGGCGGGCCGCCCCGCCCTCGACACCGCCGAACTCCGCACCCGGCTGCACCACCGCTTACGTTCGCGGGGCATCACCGTCGGCGCGGACGCGCCGGTCGAGCGGGTCCGATTTCCCGTTCAGGGGGGTAGACCGAGCCGCCGTGGCTTCGGCGCGGCCGGTGCGCTCACTCACCCCGCCACCGGGTACAGCGTCGCCACCGCCCTGCGCACCGCCGACGACTTGGCCGCAGGGCACTCGCTCTGGTCGCCGTCGGCGCGGGCGGTCCATGCCCTGCGGCTGGCGGGCCTGCGCGCCCTGCTCGCCCTCCCCGCGCAGGATGTGCCCGTATTCTTCGATGCCTTCTTCGCGCTGCCGCCACACCTGCGGCGCGCGTACCTCTCCGGTCGCGACGACCTGCCCGGCACGACCGCGGCCATGTCATGGTTGTTCGCCAACCTTCCGTGGCGGCTGCGGCGCACCCTGGTGAGCGCGACGATCGGCACTCGCCCGCCACGCTGATGCTGCGCGCACCCGGCTGTGCCGCTGCGGCGCGCCCGCTGCGCTGATGCGGCCGGGCGAAACTCGCCGACCTGCCGTCTCCCCAGGTCGGCGGCGATTCGCTGAGACAGCGAATCGGACCGAACGTACAGTGGAGGCCATGCGGTCTATCTGGAAGGGCTCGATCGCGTTCGGACTGGTCAATGTACCGGTGAAGGTCTACACCGCGACCGAGGACCACGATATTCGGTTCCACCAGGTCCACGCGGCCGACGGTGGGCGAATCAAGTACGACCGGGTGTGCACCGTGTGCGGGAAATCGGTGGCCTTCGCCGATATCGACAAGGCGTATGAATCGCCCGAGGGCGATCGCGTGATTCTCACCGACGAGGACTTCGCGAAACTGCCGGTGGCCGAGAAGCACGAGATCCCGGTCCTGCAATTCGTGCCGTCCGAACAGATCGATCCGATCCTGTACGAGAAGAGCTACTATCTCGAACCCGATTCCAGTACGCCGAAAGCCTATGTGCTGCTGGCCAAGACCCTGGAGGACGTGAATCGGGTCGCGCTGGTGCACTTCACGCTGCGGCAGAAGACCCGCCTGGCCGCGCTGCGTGTGCACGACGGCGTGCTGCTGCTGCAAACGCTGCTGTGGCCCGACGAGGTGCGTTCGGTGGAATTCGAATCCCTCGACGGGGTGGCCGAGCCGAAGAAACAGGAACTGTCCATGGCGGAGACGCTGGTGGACACCATGTCCGACGATTTCGATCCGAGCCTCTACACCGACGAATACCAGATCGAATTGAAGCGCATGCTGGACGAGGCCATCGCCAGCGGCAGCAGCAAGGTCACCCGCGCTCCCGAACCGGCCGCGCCGGAGATGGACGCCGAGGTGGTCGATCTGGTGGCGGCGCTGCAACGCAGTCTCGAGGCGTCGGGGCAGCGGCCCGCGAAGAAGGCCGCGCCCGCGAAGAAGTCGGCCGCCAAGGCCGAGAAGAAGCCCGCGAAGAAGGCTCCCGCCAAGGCCGCCAAGAAGACCGCGAGCAAGCAGACCCGCAAGGGTGCGTGATCCGGCTCCAGCGCCGCTCACCCGCGTCTACCAGCGCGATTCGATATTCACTGGCACACCCCTGGCAAACTAGCGGGCATGGAATCCGACATAGCCATCGTCCCGATGGGACTCGGCCATCTGCGCCAGGTCATCGACCTCGGCTACCAGGTGTTCGACACCTCCGCCAAGCCCTACACCTCCTGGTCGCTCACCTCGGTGGCCGAACATCTCGACAGCGCGGGGCGCTCCTGCTGGGTGGCGGTGGATTCGGATCGGGTGGTCGGATTCGTGCTGGCCTCCATGGAGTTCGAACTGCGCGACGACTGGGCCTATCTGGAGTGGATCGCGGTCGCGCCGGACATGCAGGGGCGCGGGGTGGCGGGACGGCTCATGACCGCCTGCTGCGACACGCTGTTCAAGCACGGCGCGCGGCGCATCGTCACCGATGTGGAGAACCACAACACCGCCTCGGCGAACATGATGCGCAAGAACGGCTTCACCGAGGGCACCACGGTCACCCTGTTCGTCCGCCCCAATCCGGACGACGACGCGGGCGACGACCAGATCACCCTGGGCCCCGGCACCAAACGCGACCTCATCCGGCGCGGCCGCATCACCGGCGACGGCAGGCACGGCCGTCCCAAGGGTTGAGCGGGCCGACATCCGGGGCGTCGGGGTCGGCCTGCCGCGATCAGTGCTCGCGCGGGGCTCCGTCGTCGATCGTCCGAATCTGTCGGCCCCCTCCCCTACGGTGTCGGCATGACCGTCGCGGACCCGACCATGCTCGCCATCACCGACGCGGTAACCCTTGGGCGTCAAGGGGATACCGCCCGCGCCCGGGAGGCGCTCACCGCACTCTGGGAGACGGTGGGCGTCACCGGCGACGCCCTGCACCGCTGCACCATCGCCCACTATCTGGCCGACCTGCACGAGCACGCCGCCGACGCGCTCACCTGGGACGTGCGCGCCCTGGACGCGGCCGCCTCGCTCACCGACGAACGCGCCCAACAGGAGAACTCGGCCCTCACCGTGCGCGGCTTCTACCCGTCGCTGCACCTGAACCTCGCCGACAACTACCGCCGCCTGGGAGCGTTCGACACCGCCCACACGCACCTGGACGCGGCCCGCGCCCGCCTCGACGCCCTGGACGACGACGGTTACGGCGCGGGGGTACGCGCGGGCATCTCCCATGTGGAGACCGCCCTGGCCGAGGGATCCACCGAGCGCCTACCCACACACTGACACCGACGGCTCGCCTCACGGCCGGTATATCCGGCCGACCGGCGCGGCACGGGCGGGTCCAGGCACGACCGATCGCGACGTGACCGGTGCAGACGCGGCCAGCGTGGGCACGGCCGTGGTGACATGACCAGTGCGGGCACGAGCGGCACGAGTGGGCCGTAGTTGACGTGACCGGTGCGGCGTGGCCGTTTACCGCGTGACCGGTGCGGGCGCGCCCCGGGTACCGGCACGGCTGCGGCGGCGCGATCGGTACTGGCGCGGCTGATACAGCCACGCTCGCCGGGCACGGGCACGGCCGGTCGCGGCGGCTCAGTTCTCCGCCGCGCGCGCCCGGCCCTCGTGGAAGAAGTCGAGCAGCCCCGCCACGGTGCCGACCTCAGCGCGCGGGCGCATGGCGCCGAAGGGTGCGTTCCAGAACTCGCCGCGACGGCGGGTCCACGGTCCGACATACGCGTAGGGCCAGGGGTTGTCCCAGTCGCCCGGTGATACCCCGTAGTTCACCTCGTCGATGGCGACGGACAGATCGAAGTGTTCCGGCCACAGCACCGGCTGTTCGGCGGCGAAGCGGCGTAGTGCGGTATCGCCGATGGCGAACCAGTCGTGCACGGTCGCGGCCGCGCCGGAATCGAGACTGAACGGCTCGTCGGGGTCCATATTGGTGCCGTCGCTGTAGAGACCGTCCGGCGGCCCGTCCGGTTCGAATCCGGCGGCCGCGGCCAGTTCGCGGTAGGTGCCGTGCAGCGCGGCGCGGCCCCGCGGCCAGACCAGATCGGTACCCGTCACCGAGACCGGCCATTTGATTCCGGTGAACCCACCCAGCACGATGCGCATTCGAATGGTGCCGAAGCGCCGATACTGCGGTCCCGCGATCAGCAGTTCCGCGGCCGCGTGCAACGCGAATCGGGTGTCCTCGTAGGTGATGTCGTCCACCTCGAAATCATCTCCGGGGCACCGTGGGCGAGGCGGGGAATTCGGCCGGCGGACACGCCGATCACTGCCGGTTGCCCTCCCCCGATTCCGCCCGGGAAAGCGAAACGCCGCGCCCTTCCGAAAGATCCGGAAGACCGCGGCGTTCGCTTGTTATTGCTGTCTCACCTGGCGTTATCGGTGCAGGCGGAAAGGATCACCTTCGCCTGCCGCGGCGACGCCGAACCCGCATCCGGGAACGACGGCGCGCTTTTACCGAGCACATCGATGGCGGCCTGCTCGGCCTCCACCTTGGTCGCCGCCCACGCCCAGCCGAAACGGGTGTCGGCGCCCTGGGACACCGCACCGCAGGCATTGGCGAAGTGCACGACGACCTCGCAGTCGCCACCGCCGCATTCGGCGATCGCGGCCGTGTCCGCGGCACCGTAACTGCCGTAGTTCACCGCGTAGGCGACGTTTCCGGTGCTCTTGGACAGCGCCAGGGCGCCGTACAGATCACCGGCGGTGGCGGTGAAACCGCCATCGACCGCCGACGCGGGACCCGCGGCGACGACGCCGAGCGTCGCCATCGACGAGACAGCGAGACCCAAACAGGTCTTGCGCAGCAACGACATTCACTTCTCCCCGTGAAGAAAGGCAATAACGGGTGGAATCTTTGCCGAGACCAACCGTTATGTCCAGTTGGCTGGTAGTGCGAACAGCAGGGTCAAACCCGCCGCATTACCGAGACGACCTTACCCAGGATCACGGCCTCGTCTCCGTCGATCACCTGGTAGGCCGGATTACGGGGTTCCAGATAGACATGCCCGCCGGTGCGTCGATACACCTTGACAGTGGCCTCACCGTCGATCATCGCCGCCACGATCTCGCCATTGTGCGCCTCGTGCTGTTTGCGAACCACGACGATATCGCCGTCGCAGATGGCGGCGTCGACCATGGAGTCGCCGCGCACGCGCAGCCCGAACACGGTTCCGCGCCCGACCAGTTCGCGCGGCAGCGAGAGCACGTCGTCGGTGTGCTCCTCGGCCAGAATCGGCGTACCCGCGGCGATGTCACCGACCACCGGCACCGGCACCTGCTGCTCGGACTCCGCGCGGCCCTGCGGCGCGGAGTGCAGGAACATGCGCACGTCGATGGGCCGCGACATGGTGTCGCTGCGGCGCAGGAACCCCTTCTCCTCCAGCGCGTTCAGATGCTTGGACACCGTGGAGGAGGACTTCAGCCCGACCTCGTCGCCGATCTGGCGGGTATTGGGCGGATACCCGTGCCGCACCACCCAGTCCCGGATCACGGCGAGGATGTGGTGCTGGCGCGGCGGTAGCGTCGAGGTGTCGAGATGCTCGAACGCGTCGGAGTAGTCGTATCCGGTCACCGGGGCATCCTAATGGCCCGACACCGCGCTACCGGGCGATCACCACGCCCACATCCCCGTCGTAGCGGCGGTAGAGCAGCCGCCCGCGCCGATCGGCGATATCGGTGCAGAACAGGAACGGCAGCCCGTAGCGGCACAGCCGCGCCGCCGCCTGGTGCTCGGCGAGCACCGGCACCCGATGCGGATTCATGGTCAGGGGCAGCTCGTCCATGCCGCGCGGCGGCCGCAGCCGCCACTGCCGGGCGAAGCGCACCCCGCGCGGCCCGGCCCAGTACACGATCGCGTCCTCACCGGTTTCGGCGTCGGTGAACAGGTGGGCGTCGTAGTCCATGGCGTCCATGGTCGCGATCGCCGCGGCCGCGTCGCAGGTCCGCACATCGACCGTCTTACGCCGGGTGACCGGCCGGTCGTCGGTGACGCCCGCGAGTACGGCCCGCCGCCGATCCGCCATATGGCGCGCCACCGACCGCTCGGCCCGCCGCAGTTGCAGATCCAACCGCTCGGCGGCGAAGGTCAGCGCCCAGCCACCGGACCCGTCGATCTGGGTGCGCACCTCACCGTGCCCGGTGCGCACATTCGTCTGCACGGTCGTCACACCGGCACCCGGCCGTTCGACCATCCGCACCCGCGCCGGTTCCTGCACATGGTGCCGCCGCAGAACCTGTCCGATCATCCGCTCCGCCCGGACGATCTCGGCGAGCGACACCTCCCCCACCGCACTCACCACCACCTGCGCATCCCCGACCACCACCGCGTGTGCCTCCACTGGACGACGACCACCTTCCCCTGAGCTGTGAACCGGTTGGGCGTACCCATGCCACCACCGCGGCCCGGGGTCTCCTAGGGTCGAAGGTCCCCTCGGGTCCTTTCTCTCGACGCGCACAGCGGAACCGACAACAAGGTCGAATAGCGGCCGCGCCGAGCGAAGTCCGACACGCGCAGGTGATCCGGCATCGTCCGAGCTACTGACGAGGAGGAGGCACGCGAGGCCGACATTCCCCCGTATCGCGCGGTCGGTGGCGGTCGGACTAGAACACGGCCAGCAGCAGCGTCCCGACCAGAGCGCACCCTCCGGCCGACAGCAGGGTCAGTGGGAGCAGCGGCCACAGGCCCGCGGTGGTGCGTCGGGCGAGCAGATAGCCGGCTCCGGCTCCGCAGGCGGCCAGCACGAAGCCACCGCCGGAGACGAGGTAGAAGACGCTCGCGAAGGCCGCGTTGAGGGCCTCGCCGCCGCCTTCGGCGTAGCCGTCGAACGGGATGGGGAAACGGAAGGCCAGCGCCGTCAGGGCGGCCGTGAACGGAGCCGCGAAAACGGCGGCGAGCGCACCCCACAGCATGACGGCCAGCAGCGGGATCAGCGGAGTGTCGATGCGCTCTGTCACTCGCCCATCATGGCCCATGGGCCGCGTGGCATCGCGGTGCACCGACGACAACGGCCCGCCGATGACATCGTGTCGTCGGCGGGCCGAGTCGGCGGAATTCTCGTCTAGACGGTGAAACCCAAGGCGCGCAACTGCTCCCGGCCGTCATCGGTGATCTTGTCCGGACCCCACGGCGGCATCCAGACCCAGTTGATCTGGAGATCCTCCACCAGGCCGCTGCGGACCAGGGCATTGCGGGCCTGATCCTCGATCACATCGGTGAGCGGGCACGCCGGGGACGTCAGCGTCATGTCGATCTTGGCGATGGACTCCTCGACCTTCAGGCCGTACACCAGGCCGAGATCGACCACATTGATGCCGAGTTCGGGGTCGACCACATCGCGCATGGCCTCCTCGAGATCCTCGAGGTGCTGCACCTCCTCGGGGGTCAACTGGACCTCCGCCTCGGCAGTCGGGGCTTGCTGTTCGGTGTCGCTCATTTCCTACTCCCCGTTACCCATCGACTTCGTGGCCTCCTGTGCGGAGGATATCCGCACCACCGCGTCCTTGAACGCCATCCAGCCCAGCAATGCGCATTTCACCCGCGCCGGGTACTTGGCGACGCCCGCGAAGGCGATGCCGTCGCCGATCACGTCCTCATCGCCCTCGACGGTGCCGCGACTGGTGATCATCTCGTCGAAGGATCCGACCACCTTCAGCGCCTGCTGCACCGGCAGGCCGATGACCTGGTCGGCCAGCACCGAGGTCGACGCCTGACTGATGGAGCAGCCCTGGCCGTCGTAGGAGACGTCGGCGACGTCGCCCTTCTCGTCGATGTGTACGCGCAGCGTCACCTCGTCACCGCAGGTGGGGTTGACGTGGTGCACCTCCGCACCGAACGGCTCGCGAAGGCCGCGGTGGTGCGGGTGCTTGTAGTGGTCCAGGATGACTTCCTGGTACATCTGCTCCATGCGCATGGTTTATGCAACTCCGAAGAAGGTCTGGGCCTTCCGCACCGCGGCCACCAGCGCGTCCACCTCGTCGAGAGTGTTGTAGACGGCGAAGGAGGCCCGCGCGGTGGCGGCCACGCCGAAGCGGCGGTGCAGCGGCCAGGCGCAGTGATGGCCGACGCGGATGGCGACACCCTCGTCGTCGAGAATCTGGCCGACGTCGTGGGCGTGGACACCGTCCACCACGAAGGCCACCGCGCCACCGCGGTTCACGTTCTCGGTCGGTCCGATGATGCGGACGCCGTCCAGCTTACCCAGTCCGAGCAGGGCCGCCTCGGTGAGCGCATGCTCGTGCGCCGCAACGGCTTCCATACCGACCGCGTCGAGATACCGCACGGCCGCACCCAATCCGACGACCTGCGAGGTCATCGGCACGCCCGCCTCGAAGCGCTGCGGCGGCGGCGCGTAGGTGCTCTCCTCCATGAAGACGGTCTCGATCATGGAGCCGCCGGTGATGAACGGCGGTGTGTCGGCGAGGATCTCGCGCCGCCCGTACAGCACGCCCACGCCCGACGGGCCGAGCATCTTGTGCCCGGAGAAGGCGGCGTAGTCGATGCCCAGTTCGCGGAAGTCGACCGGCATGTGCGGCACCGACTGGCAGGCGTCGAGCACCACCAGTGCGCCGACCGCCTTGGCCCGGCGCACCAGTTCCTCGACGGGCGCGACCGCACCGGTCACATTGGACTGGTGGGTGAAGGCGACCACCTTGGTGGCGGGCGACAGTTCCAGCGAATCGAGGTCGATGCGCCCGTCGTCGGTGACGCCGTACCACTTCAGCGTCGCCCCGGTGCGCCGCGCCAGCTCCTGCCACGGCACCAGGTTCGCGTGATGCTCGAGTTCGGTTACGACGATCTCGTCGCCCGGCCCCACCCGGTAGGGGAAGCGGTTGTCGGCGAAGGAGTAGGTGACCAGGTTCAGCGATTCGGTCGCGTTCTTGGTGAACACGATCTCATCGGCGTCCACGCCCACGAAGCGGGCGATATCGGCGCGTGCGCCCTCGTAGGCGTCGGTGGCCTCCTCCGCCAGCTGATGAGCGCCACGGTGCACGGCCGCATTGCGCTGGACCAGGAAGTCACGCTCCGCGTCCAGAACCGCCGTCGGCCGCTGCGCGGTCGCGCCCGAGTCCAGGTAGACCAGGGGTTTGCCGTCGCGCACCGTGCGGCTCAGGATCGGGAAGTCGGCCCGGATGCGGGCCACGTCCAGAGCGGGGATCCCGGCGGGCCGGGAGTCGTGTGCCCCGGCGAGCCGGGAATCGTGCCCCGTGGCGGTCATGGGTATCAGGCTCCTACAGCGGCGGAGGTGAAGCGCACGTAGCCGTTGGCGTCGAGTTCCTCGGCCAGTTCCGGACCGCCCTCGGCGACGATGCGGCCGTTCACGAACACGTGCACGAAGTCCGGCTTGATGTAGCGCAGGATGCGGGTGTAGTGGGTGATCAGCAGAACGCCGCCGTCCTCCCGCTCCTTGTAGCGGTTCACGCCCTCGGAGACGATGCGCAGCGCGTCCACGTCCAGACCGGAGTCGGTCTCGTCCAGGATGGCGATCTTCGGCTTGAGCAGGCCCAGCTGCAGGATCTCGTGGCGCTTCTTCTCACCGCCGGAGAAGCCCTCGTTCACCGACCGCTCGCCGAAGGCCGCGTCGATCTCCAGCTCGGCCATGTTCTCCTTGACTTCCTTGACCCACGTGCGCAGCTTGGGGGCCTCGCCGCGCACGGCGGTGGCGGCGGTGCGCAGGAAGTTCGACATGGACACACCCGGAACCTCGACCGGGTACTGCATGGCCAGGAACAGACCCGCCCGTGCCCGCTCGTCCACCGACATCTCCAGCACGTCCTCACCGTCGAGGGTGATGGAGCCGGAGGTCACGGTGTATTTGGGGTGACCGGCGATGGCGTAGGACAGCGTCGACTTGCCGGAGCCGTTGGGGCCCATGATGGCGTGGGTCTCACCCGAGCGGACGGTCAGGTTGACGCCGTTGAGGATCGTCTTGGCCTCGCCCTCGGGGGTGGTGACCTCGACGTGCAGGTCCTTGATTTCCAGGGTGGTCATCGAATTCGGATTCCTTTGCGGGGGTGGGAAGTTCGTCTTATACGCCGACAGCGGCGAGTTCGGCCTCGATGGCCGCCTCCAGCCGCTCCCGGACCTCGGGGACCGCGATCTTCTGGATGATCTCGTGGAAGAAGCCGCGCACCACCAGGCGCCGCGCGGTCTCCTCCGGAATGCCGCGAGCGCGCAGGTAGAACAGCTGCTCGTCGTCGAAACGGCCGGTGGCCGAGGCGTGTCCGGCGCCGACGATCTCACCGGTCTCGATCTCCAGGTTCGGCACCGAGTCGGCGCGCGCGCCGTCGGTGAGCACCAGGTTGCGGTTCACCTCGTAGGTGTCGGTGCCCTCGGCGGCGGCGCGGATGAGCACATCGCCCACCCAGACGGTGTGCGCGTCGGGCTTGGCCGAGGCCGGATCGCCCTGCAGCGCACCCTTGTACTGCACATTCGACTTGCAGTTGGGCTGCGAGTGGTCGACCAGCAGGCGCTGTTCGAAGTGCTGGCCGTCGTCGGCGAAGTACAGGCCGAGCAGTTCGGCGTCGCCGCCGGGACCGTCGTAGCGCACATTCGCGGTGAGCCGCACCAGATCGCCACCGATGGTGACATTGGTGTGGCGCAGGACGGCGTCGCGCCCCAGCCGGGGGTGGTGCGCGGTGGCGTGGATGGCGTCGTCGGCCCAGTCCTGGACCGCGACCACGGTCAGCCGGGCGCTGTCGCCGAGCACGAATTCCACGTTGTCGGCGTAGGTTCCGCTGCCCCGGTAGTCGAGCACCACGGTGGCGGCGGCGAAATTGCCGAGCCGGATCTGCACGTGTCCGAAGTCGGTCTTGCCCGCGCCCGGACCGGTGACAGTCACCATGACGGGCTCGGTCACTTCGGTTTCCGCGCCGATCGACAGGACGGTGGCCTGTTCGAAGCCCGAGTACGCCTGCGCGGCGACCCGGTCGGTGGGCACGCCGCCCTGGCCGAGGCGGCTGTCGGTGCGGTCCACGGTCTCCACCGTGACACCGGCGACCTCGCTCACCTCGACGGTGGCCGCGCCGTCGCGCACCGCACTGCCGTCGTGCAGGCCGCCCAGGCGGCGCAGCGGGGTGAAGCGCCACGCCTCGTCCTTGGCCGAGGGCACCTCGAAGGCGTCCACGTCGAAGGACGCGAACACCTCACCCTTGTTGACGGCGGGGGTCCTGGCTTCCGCGGCCTCCGCAACGTTCTCGACGGCCATCAGCCGACGGCTCCTTCCATCTGCAGCTCGATCAGGCGGTTCAGTTCCAGGGCGTACTCCATGGGGAGTTCCTTGGCGATGGGCTCCACGAAGCCGCGCACCACCATGGCCATCGCCTCGTCCTCGGTCAGACCGCGGCTCATCAGGTAGAACAGCTGGTCCTCGGACACCTTGGAGACCGTGGCCTCGTGGCCCATGGTCACGTCGTCCTCGCGGATGTCGACGTAGGGGTAGGTGTCGGAGCGGGAGACGTTGTCCACCAGCAGCGCATCGCACTTCACGGTCGACTTGGACGCGTACGCGCCCTTGTTCACCTGCACCAGCCCGCGGTAGGACGCGCGACCGCCGCCGCGCGCCACCGACTTCGAGATGATGTTGGAGGAGGTGTGCGGCGCCAGGTGCAGCATCTTCGCGCCGGTGTCCTGGTGCTGACCCTCGCCCGCGAAGGCGATGGAGAGCACCTCGCCCTTGGCGTGCTCACCGGTCATCCACACCGCCGGGTACTTCATGGTGACCTTGGAGCCGATATTGCCGTCGACCCACTCCATGGTCGCGCCCGCCTCGGCCTTGGCCCGCTTGGTGACCAGGTTGTAGACGTTGTTCGACCAGTTCTGGATGGTGGTGTAGCGGCAGCGGCCGCCCTTCTTCACGATGATCTCCACGACCGCGGAGTGCAGCGAGTCCGAGCTGTAGATCGGCGCGGTGCAGCCCTCGACGTAGTGCACGTAGGCGTCCTCGTCGACGATGATCAGCGTGCGCTCGAACTGGCCCATGTTCTCGGTGTTGATCCGGAAGTAGGCCTGCAGCGGAATGTCGACGTGCACGCCCGGCGGCACGTAGATGAACGAGCCGCCCGACCACACGGCCGAGTTCAGCGCGGAGAACTTGTTGTCACCCGACGGGATCACCGAGCCGAAGTACTGCTGGAAGATCTCCGGGTGCTCCCGCAGGCCGGTGTCGGTGTCGAGGAAGATGACACCCTGCGACTCCAGATCCTCGCGGATGGAGTGGTAGACGACCTCGGACTCGTACTGCGCGGCGACACCGGCGACGAGGCGCTGCTTCTCCGCCTCCGGGATGCCGAGCTTGTCGTAGGTGTTCTTGATGTCCTCGGGCAGGTCTTCCCAGGACGCGGCCTGCTTCTCGCTGGACCGCACGAAGTACTTGATGTTGTCGAAGTCGATGCCCTCGAGGTTGGAGCCCCAGTTCGGCATGGGCTTCTTGTCGAAGATGCGCAGGGCCTTGAGCCGGAAGTCGAGCATCCATTCGGGCTCGTTCTTCTTCGCCGAGATGTCGCGCACGACCTCCTCGGACAGGCCGCGCTTGGCACTGGCACCGGCGACATCCGTATCGGCCCAGCCGTAGCCGTACTTGCCCAGGGAGGCGATGGTCTCCTCCTGGGTCAGCGGCTGCACCTGGTCGGTGGTCGTCGTCATTCGGCACTCCTTCCGGAGTCGTTCGTCGATGTCGTCGCGGGCTGTGCGACGGGTTTTCCAGCGGTATTCGGTGTGGCCCCGGCGGTGCCGGGAGTCAGCGCCCCGGCGGTGCCGGATGTCAGCACGGTGAGGGGTACGTGGGTGGTGCAGGCGCAGTCGCCGTTGGCGATGGTGGCCAGCCGCTGCACATGAGTGCCCAGCAGTTCGCGGAACGCCTCCAGTTCGGCGGCGCACAGCTCCGGGAACTCCTCGGCCACGTGCGATACCGGGCAGTGGTGCTGGCAGATCTGCACGCCCGCGCCGACCTCCCGGGTAGACGCCGCGAATCCGGCGGCGCTGAACGCCTCCGCGATCTCGTCGGCCTTGGCGGCCGTCTCCTCCGGTGTGTGCCGGGCCAGACGGTCGATACCGGCGACGATGGTGCCGACCCGCTTGCGCGCGAAGTCGACGATGGCCTTGTCGCCGCCGATCTCCCGCAGCTGACGCATCGCGGCACCGGCGAGGTCATCGTAGGCATGCCCCAGCCGGCCTCGACCCTGGGCCGTCAGCTGGAACTGCTTGGCCGGACGGCCACGCCCCTTCTGCTGCCACGGCGCGGAGCGGGCGGCACGCGCCTCCCCCGACTCGATGAGGGCATCGAGGTGCCTGCGCACCCCCGCCGGGGTGAGGCCGAGCCGCTTGCCGATGGCGGTCGCGGTGATCGGTCCTTCCTCGAGCAGCAGTTTCACGACGGCTTCGCGGGTGTGGCCCTCGCCTGCGGGTTCGGACACCGCAGCAGACCGGGCGCCCTGCTGGCGCCCGGTGCCTGCTTCCGCATTCCGCAAACCCATGGTTTTCACAACACCAGTGTGACGGAATTCCTTCCCGGGTTCTAGTAAGGGTCACCTGACTTGGAGGGGGTCGGGAGTGTGAACCTCCGCACACGGGAAAAGGGGGCGATCCGGCCGGGAATCGCGGCGACGCTCAGCCGACCGCGCATAGACCAAGATTGCGAGCAATTCGCCCGCGACCGCCGCTCCCGCCCCGAGCCCGTCACCGCGAGCGGATTCGACGCCGAGAAAAATCGACCCGTCGCGGATTCACCCCGCGCGGATTCACCTCCTGCGGATTCACCCCCGTGCAGATCATCCCGCGTGGGATTCACCCCGCGCAGCTATCAGCCCGGCGCGCCCCCGGGCGCGGGTTCAGGCCCCGGCGCGGGTTCGACGCCGTCGACCCGCACGCCCGCGTGCGGTGAATTACAGTGGCGGACAAGGCGATAGCACGCCCCGCAGGGGGTTCTACCACCCGAACAGTTGCCTGTTATCGTTAGTTACATCTTTTCCGGGCGGTACGACCTCCGCCGATCGAGAGGGATCCACACCCGCGCCATGAATCCGGTGATCACCACGAACCTGCCCGTCGCACTGCGCAACGGCTGGGCCCTGACCTTCGGCGACGGCATCGAAGCCCCCGCGCGCACGCCCTCGACCGTGCTCTACGACCTGCCGCACCGGCAGCTGCGCCGCTTCGACCGCGACACCCCCGCCCACGGGAATCCGGTGCTGCTGGTGCCGCCGCTGGCCGTGGACGCCTCCTGCTACGACCTGCGGCCGGGCCAGAGCCTCGCGCGCTTCCTACGCGACAGCGGTCGGCAGCCGTACGTGATCGACTACGGCCGCATCACCGCCGCGGACCGCGACCTGGGGTTGGAGGAGTGGGTGGACGATATCGTCCCGACCGCCATCGCCCATATCAGCGAGCTGCACGACGGCGCGGACGTCGACCTGATCGGCTGGTCGCTGGGCGGCATCATCAGCCTGCTCACCGCCGCCGACCACGCCGATCTGCCGATCGGCTCGGTCACCACCCTGGGCTCGCCCATGGACTTCGGCCGCAACCGCCTGCTGGCACCGGTGCGCATGGTCGCGAAGCTGACCGGCGGGCGGGAGATCGCCTATGCCACCCATCTTCTCGACGGCATCCCGGCGTTCTTCGTCCAAGCCGGATTCCGCGGCATGTCCCTCGGCCGGGAGCTCACCCGCCCGCTGTTCATCGCCCGCAATGCAGGGCACACCGAGGCGCTGGCCCGCATGGAGGCCATCGACCGCTTCATCGCCGCCATGCCCGGCTACCCCGGACGCCTCTACCGCCAGCTGTACCGCCGCATCATCGTCGACAACCAGCTCGCCCACGGCCGCGTCCACCTGACCTCCGACCGCGTGATCGACCTGGCCAAACTCACCTGCCGCGTCCTACTCCTGGGCAGCCGCTCCGACACCCTGGCCCCGGCCGCCACCATCGAACCCGGCCTGGACATCCTCACCGGAGCCGCCGAAGCCCGCTTCGCCGACCTCCCCGGCCTCAACCACCTCGCTCTCATCGCCGGCCCCCAAGCCGCCACCACCACCTGGCCCCTCATCGACGAATTCCTCGGAACGTAGCCCCACCACCCCGCTCCCACTCGGCCAAGATGGCCGCTGTTCACCACCGCATTCCTCCAGCATTCCGGCAAAGGCCCACTCCGCCACGAGGAGTCGCTGCTGGAGACGGGACTGCGGCGGCGCGAGATCCCGGTCGAGTACTACACCGTCAAGCGCATCCACCGCCCGTGCACCGAGCCGGTGCCGCGGCGGTGGCAGCAACTGCTCGCAGGTCGCGACGACTCAGTCTTTGACTGAAATTTCAGTCAGGGCGTAGGGTGGCTGTGTATTCAGACGAGAAATCCCAGTTCGAGGAGATGGCGATGCGGCGGCGTGAGTTCGTTCGGGCGGCCGTTGGCGCGGTCGGCGGGTTCGTGGTGGGAGGTTGCGGGATGGATGGGAACGACGTGGGGTCCGAGGCGGGCGGTGGGTGGACGATGCCCGAGGAGGGGCGGCGGCATGTTCGGACGTGGATGTCGTTCGGTGCCGATGAGCGGGTGTACGGGGCGGAGTTGTTGCCGCTGGTGCGGCGGGATCTGGCGACCATCGCCACCACCATCGCCCGGTTCGAGCCGGTGTCGATGCTGGTGCGGGCCGAGGAGATGGAGCTGGCGCGGGGGTTGCTGGGCGGGGGGGATATCGAGTTGATCGAGGCGGAGCTGGATGATCTCTGGATGCGGGATATGGGGCCCGTGTTCGTGTCGGGGGATCGGGGGCGGGCGGGGGTCGATTTCAACTTCAACGGGTGGGGCGGGAAGCAGGAGCATCGGCGGGACGCGCGGGTGGCCGGGGCCGTGGCGGAGCGGGCCGGGGTGGCGACGCTGCGTAGCGAGCTCGTGCTCGAGGGCGGCGGGCTGGAGGTCGACGGGGAGGGGACGGCGATCATCACCGAGAGTTGCGTGCTCAACGACAACCGGAATCCGGGGTGGTCGAAGCGGGAGGTCGAGCGGGAGTTGGCCGCCGTGCTCGGGATCGCGAAGGTGATCTGGCTGCCGGGGATCGCGGGCGCGGATATCACCGACGGGCACACCGACTTCTACGCGCGCTTCGCCCGACCGGGTGTGGTGGTCGCCGGGCTCGACAACGACCCGGATTCCTTCGACTACGACGTCACCCGCCGCCACCTGGAGATCCTGCGCACGGCCACCGACGCGCGCGGTCGCCCGCTGGACGTCGAGGTGCTGGAAGGCCCGTCGACCATCCGAGAAGAGTGGGAGGACGACGATTTCGCCGCCGGGTACATCAACTTCTATGTCTGCAACGGCGCGGTGATCGCGCCGGAATTCGGTGACCCGCGCACGGATTCGGCCGCCCGATCGACGCTACGACGGCTGTATCCGGACCGCGAGGTGGTCCAGATCGCCATCGACGCCATCGCCGCGAGCGGCGGCGGCATCCACTGCACCACCCAGCAGGAACCCGCCTGAGCGGTCGCCCACTCCCCTACCCTTACAGTGAGGTCCCGTGTCGGAGCGTCGAATTCAGATTCTGGAAGCCGCGGTGCGGGTAATAGCACAGGACGGCGTGCGAGGATTGCGCGTTGAAAAACTCGCCGCCGCGGCGGGCGTCTCGACGGCATTGATCTACTACCATTTCACCGATCGCGCCGGGATCCTGCACGCCGCCCTCGAACACATCAACCACCGCGCCGTGGATTACACCGAGCGCGCACTCGCCGAGACCGATCCGCGCCGCCGACTCGAACAGTTGCTGCTGCTCGAACTCCAGGACATCGACGAGGTCCGCGAAACCAGTGTCGCCTGGGGCGAATTGCGCGCCAGCGCGGTATTCAACCCCGACCTGCGCGACCCCCTGCGCGCCACCACGGACTCCTGGAACGCCGATATCGACACCCTCATCCGCGACGCCCAGGGCTCCGGCGATCTGCACGCCGGAATCGACGCCGCCGCCACGGCCGAACGCCTGACCGCCCTCACGGAGGGCCTCAGCGAACGCTGGCACAGCGGCTCGCTCACCCTCGACCGCGCCCGCGAACTGCTCAGCGGCGCAATCACTCTCGAACTCGGCACCGCACGGTGACACAGCGCGGCATCGCCGATCGACTCGACGCCGTCACACCGCACAAAGCCGTCACACCGCACAGCCCGTCACACAGCACTCCATCGGCACAGCACCGCGACTCAGCGCAGCAGATTGATGATCTTCCGGTAGGCGGCGCGGGTCTGCGGTGACAGCCGCGACCAGGTGACGGGTCCGCCGGTGGCCAGATGGGTGTCGTACGGGATCTCGGTGACCGCCCGCACGAATTTGCCCAGATAGCGGCGGGCGTGCTCGGCCACCGAGGGCCCGTCGTGCGGATGCTGCCGGGTGACGACGATGACGGATTCGGCCAGGTGGTACTGGCTGTAATTGTCGTCGAGCCAGATCAGCGCGGGTTTGAGCCGATTCACCGCGTCGGCCCGCGCGGCCAGCGTGATGACCAGCGCGATCCGGGAATCGGAGAGCAGCGGCGCGAGCATGCGATTGCTGACCGGCGATCCGCCGTCGTAGACGGGCAGACATCCGGCCGAGCACAGGTCGCGGTGCACCGAGGCGTAACTCTCCCGCCGGGGTAGTGGTTCCGGCCCCCGGGGCAGCACCCCGAAGCGGGCGCTGTTCTCCCCCGAACTGTCGAGCACCGACGGCGCGAGGCCACGCGGGCTCATATTGAGCCAGGTCTGCACGGTGCCCGCCGGATCGATGGTGTCGCATCCGCGCCGGGCGAGGTCGCCGCCGGTGGGCGTGGCGTCGACCACGATGGGTGAGCGTTCGCCGTAGTCGGAGGCCGCGGCGGCCGCGAGTCCGATGGCGGTGGTGGTGGTTCCGGCACCGCCGGAGCTGCCCATGACGAGCACGGCGGGGATGGTGGCCCACAGCAGGAATCCGTCTCCGCCGTGCACGCGCACCAGGTCGGTGGGCGATCCGGGCGGGGCCGGTCGCAGCAGCAGCGACAAATCCGTTGGGGCGGAGGACAGATCGGCGGGTTGGTCGGGGAATTGGTCGAACACTCGGGATTCCTTTGTGCGAGCGACATCCGGTTCTGCGGAATCGGCATGGTCACCGCCTCGCCGATGAGAGCGGTGACATCCATCGCGTGAACGATCCGCGGCGCGTGTGAGCACGCGAAGAATGGGCATTTCAGCGTCGGTCGACTCGTCCCCCCGGTCGACACCCACACCGTGTCGACGAGATCCCCTGCGCTACGAGTTCTCGATGCAGTCCTGCGGTTCCGCGCCCGTGCACCCCCACTGTCGAAACACATACCAAAAGAATTGCAGTGCAACGCCTTTCAATGCCGCCAGATACTACACGAATCGGGCGGCCGCGACAGTTCTACGCGAAACTCATTCGGATGGTTCATCGATCTTGCGACACGCCCGTGTTACAGGATGGACGGGTGTGGCGCGTTTGAAATTCTGAGCACAAGGGAATCGCTGGGACATACCTCCCCACGCAGGATCGAGGAGTATTCGATGACCCGCACGATCCCTACCCGCGCGCGTCCCGACGAACACGTTCTCATCGACAATGTCGACGGTTCGAGACTGGCACTGTTGCTGATGGGTGCCATCGGTCTCGCCTGGACGCTCACCGCCTCCGACGCCGATGCCCACGGCTGGATGGTGGCGGGGCTGGCGGTGACCGCCCTCGCGGTCGTCACCGGTCTCGGTACGGCCATCGAGCGGCGCCGACACCGTGGGAGCCGCAAACGCTGAACCTGTTTCGGGAATCGCCGTCCCCGGGGCGCGACGCGCGGACGGTGGTCGTAGGCTGTCGCGGTGAATTCCGGGCGGACAGTGGTCGACGGGCGATTCGAGTTGCTCGAGCCGCTCGGCAGCGGCGGGATGGGCACCGTGTGGCGGGCCTACGACATCGCGCTGCATCGTGAGGTGGCGCTGAAGGAGGTGCGCACCGACGCGTCCGACGGCACCGCGAGTTCCGGCGGCGCGCAACGAGAGCGGGTGTTGCGCGAGGCGCGGGCGCTGGCCCGCATCGGGCATCCGAACGTAGTGGCGATCCATCACATCGTGGATGCCCCGAGCGCGCATCCGTGGATCGTGATGGAGTTGGTGCGCGGCCGCAGTCTGGCCGATCGACTCGCCCAGGGGACGATGAGTCCCGAGCAGGCGGCGCGGCTGGGTCGCGGGATTCTCGCGGCGCTGCGGGCCGCGCATGCCGTCGGAGTCCTGCACCGCGATATCAAACCCGCGAATGTGCTGCTGCGCGAAGATGGTTCACCGGTGCTCACGGATTTCGGCATCGCGGCCATCGACGGACTGGACGGGCTCACCGCCACCGGCAATGTGGTCGGCTCGCTGGATTACGTCGCCCCGGAGCGCCTCGACGGCCAGGAGGGGTATCCCGCTTCCGATCTGTGGTCGCTGGGCCTGCTGCTCTACGTGGCCGTGGAGGGCTATCACCCGCTGCGCCGGGAGAGCACGGTCGGCACACTCGCGGCCGTGCTGAAAGGCGAAGTGCCGCCGCCGCAACGGGCGGGGGCGCTCACCACGGCCCTGGCCGCCCTGCTCGTCCCCGACCCGCACCGGCGGCCGAGCGCCGAACAGCTGGACTGGCTGCTGGCCCAGGCCACGGGCCCGGACTCGCTGCCGTACCCGCCGCCCGCCGCAACACATCTACCGCCGACCACAGCCCGACCCGCGACGCAGGCACCACCGGCCGCACCGAACGCATCGCGCACCGGCCAGCCCGCGCAGCCGTCCGACCCGCACGCTCGAGCAGCCGGACCGAGCCCACAGCTCTTCGGCTCGCACGCAGGGCGGCCCGGTTCGTATCCAACCCCGGTCACGCCCGATCCGCTGTTCGCATCGGGATCCGACTCCCCACCACAGCATGCGAACCCACCGCACTTCGCACGGGGATCGGTTCCCCGGCAGCATCATTCGCCGCCGATCGCACCCGGGCTGGGCTCCCCTGCGGCCGCAGCGGCCGCGGGCACGGCCACGCTCCAGACCAACGGTGCCGGCGCTGCCCCGGCACCTCGGCGCGGCGGCCGCTGGAGCCGAGTCGGCCTCGGTGCGGCGGCGGTGGTCGCGCTCGTGGTCGCCGCGCTCGTGGTGCGACCCGGATCTTCCACACCCGGCGCGGATGCCCCGGGTACGCCCGTACCTTCGATTCCCGCCACGGAACCGCTCACCACCGAACCGCAGCCGTCGCAGCCGGGGCCGTCGGTGGACCTGCTGACCCCCGACGGCATTCGTCAGGCCATCGCCGCATTCGAACAGGCCAGCGGCGGAGAGGAATTCACCGAGGCCACCTTCTACCCGACCTACGCCAGCACCGGCATTCTGCTGGGCGACCAGTCCAGACGCTACGACGCCTACACCTACCGTGACGGCGTGGCCAGCCGTCAGGGGCCGGGCGGAACCCTCACCGGCACCGAGACCACGGTGCGGCTGAGTTCGATCAACTGGGACATCCTTCCGGATCTGCTGCGTGCCGCCGATGCGCAACTCGGTGTGGCCGACCCGACCTCGCGCTATCTGATCATCGATCCGGCCTGGACCTTCAACAGCGACCGCCCGACGATCATGGTCTATCTGAGCGACGACTACGGCGGCTCCGCCTATCTCGCCGCCGATCTGGACGGCACCGTCGTGAAGGTCTACCCGCGCGAGAACTGACCGCGCGGACCGGACGCCGGGTCCGGTGCAGACAAGGGCAGCCGGAGGCGGATGTGTGCGCCGCGTTCGGAGTCGGCGACGGTGAGGGTGCCGCCGTGCAGGGTGGCGATATCCCGTGCGAGGGCCAGGCCGAGGCCGGTGCCGCCGGCCGCTCGGGTGCGGGCGGTGTCGAGTCGGGCGAAGCGTTCGAATACGCGTTCGCGCTCGGCGGGCGGTATGCCGGGGCCGTCGTCGCGGACGTCGAGCACCGCGTGCCCATCGGCCGCGTGCAGGCGCAGGGTGGCGCTCGATGCGGCGTGGGCGTCGGCATTGTCGAGCAGGTTGGTGAGCAGTCGGGCGAGGTGGGTGCGGTGGCCAGCCACCACGGTGTCGTCGTCGACCTCCACCGTCAAGGCGGTCGGGCCGGGTGGTCGACGCTCGGTGACCTCGCGGACGAGTTCACCGAGATCCATTGGGGTCAGCGGGATCTCGGGGCCGGTGTCGAGCCGCGCCAGGGTGAGCAGATCGGTGATGAGCGCTTCCAGCCGATCCAGATCCTCGAGCGCCCCGGCCGCCACGTCGGGCCAGTCGGCGCGGTCCGGATATCGGGCCGCCACCTCCAACGGCGTCCGCACATTGGCCAGCGGACTGCGCAGTTCGTGCGAGGCATCGGCGACGAACTGCCGCTCCCGCCGGGTGGCCTGCTCGAGCCGACTCAGGGTGTCGTTGAGGGTGGCCGCGAGGCGCGCGATCTCGTCACCGGTCCGCGGCACCGGCACCCGGCGGCCGAGATTCTGCGCGGTGAGCCGCGCGAACTCCCCGCGAATGGCCTCGACGGGCCGCAGCGCCCGCCCGGTGGCGAACCAGGTCGACGCGGCCACCAGCAGTAACAGCAGCGGTGCGGCCACCAGCAGCAGCCGCGTGGTGGCGGTGGCCGCCTCCCGAATGGACTGCGTCGATGCGTCCGCGGTGACGGTGACGTCGCCCTCCCCACGCATGGCGACCGTCGCCGACTGAGCGCGCGTCGCCATCGGGGCGGGCCCGACGACGACGATCCGACGCATCTTCTCGTCCCCGGGCGGTGCACTCGGCCCGACCGGACCCCATACGGTCGCACCCGGCTCGGCTGTACCCAGTATCGCCGCACCCTGCGAGGCCGAGTCCGACGTCGCACCCGACGCGGTCACACCCGGCTCGGACTGGGACGGCTCAGATCCGGGCGAGGTCATGGCCGGGGCTGCCAGCACCTCCCCGTCCGGTGCGTCGACGCGGATGGTGACGGCCCGATCCACCAGCGGTAGGGGGGCACCGTCGCGCAATGCCATGGCGGCCACCCCCAACTGGCGGTGCAGCATGTCGTCGACCCGGGCGGTGAGGCTGGTTTCCACGTAGTGCACGGTCGCCCAGCCCGCGGCCAGCAGGGCGATGGCCACCACCAGTGTCGCCGCCGCGGTGGTGCGGGCGCGCACCGATACCGGTCGCCAGCGCCACCTGCGGTCGGTCACGGGGTCACGGTCGATCATGGGTGCCGCCTTCCGCGACGAGTCGGTATCCGTGCCCGCGCACGGTGCGAATGCTGTTGCGCCCGAACGGCGCGTCGATCTTGCGGCGCAGCGCGCTGATATGCACTTCGACCACGTTGGAATCGCCGTCGAAGGCGAAATCCCAGCCGCTGCTGAGCAGTTCACGCTTGGACACCAGTTGGCCGGGTCGGCGCGCCAGGATTTCCAGCACCGAGAATTCCTTGCTGGTGAGGGCGATATCGCTGCCCGCACGGGTGCAGATGCGGGTGGCCGGGTCGAGGGTGAGGTCACCGACGCGCAGCAGTGTCGGCCGTGGCGCGGGGCGGCGGCGCACCAGGTTCCGCAGCCGGGCCAGCAGCACCACGAACGAGAACGGTTTGGTCACGTAGTCGTCCGCGCCGGAGTCCAGCGCTTCGGCCTCGTCGTGTTCGCCGTCCTTGGCGGTGAGCATGAGGATGGGCGTCCAGTCCCCCGCTTCGCGCAGCAGCGCGCACACGCGGTAGCCATTGAGTTCCGGCAACATGATGTCGAGCACGATCACGTCGTAGTCGGCGGTCTGGGCCATCTCCAGCCCCACCCGGCCGTCCCCGGCCAGATCGACCGCCCACCCCTCGGCCTCCAGCCCGGAGCGCAGAGCTCCGGCCAGTCGCGTCTCGTCTTCCACCACCAGTACTCGCACGCGGCGATCCTGACAGGCCAACCTGAAGACGTCTTCAGCTTCCTTCAGGAAGTCCTCAGCCGTACCCGGCCAGAGTCGTCAACGTTCCGGATGGTCCGGAGCGACGATTCGAGGGAGACGATATGCGTTCCAAGCTTTCCACCCGTGCCGCCGCCGTGACCGTGGGCGCGGCGGCCCTGCTCACCGCCGGTCTGGGCGGGATGGCCGTGGCGGCCGCGCATCCGGCCGAACTGTCCCCCGGGCCGAATGTCACCGTGCACCGCGACGGTGAACGGGTGGTGATCGACCGTGACGGCAACCGAGTTCCGCTGCCCCTCGACGACGAGGGTGTCATCGTGCAGCGCGACGGCGACAAGGTGATCATCAAGCGTCAGGGCGCACCGGATATCGTCGGCGTCCCGGCGCTGCCCGCCGCCCCCGGCGCAACCGTCCCCGGCGCAGTCGTCCCCGCGCTGCCGGGCGCGATCGCCCCGGCGGCTCCCCTCACCACCGCGCCGAGCACCGGTTCGGCGGGCTGATTCCCACCACGATCCGCTTCGTCGCCCGAATGGCGGGCGGCGGGCGGATCCCCGGGGCGCAGAGCGATCATCCGTGTGCGCTGTCGGTTCCAGTCCGTTTCGCGGCAGCCGTCCACGACAGCGGGAAGCCGAAATCGCACCGGAATCAGATCACCCCCGGAAGCAGATATCGAATCCGCCACCGCAGACCCCCGCCTTGATCTCCTGCTCTGGATGTCGATGGTCCCGCCGGAGTCGACGGGCGCTTCGGTGAGCCGAGTCTTGATCATTCCGAAGGCCACGGCGTTGACGGTGCGGTTGTAGCGCCCCATCCCTGGGGTGAGCTCTCAGCCCCCGTTGGCGACCACACGCTCGTCCACCAGGTCGCGGGCGATGCCCATCAGCCGATCGTCGGGAATCTCCCGCGCCCCTTCGGCATCCACCACCACCGAGGTGGGGTAGATCCCGCGCACCACGTCCGGTCCGCCGGTCGCGGTGTCGTCGTCGGCCGCGTCGAACAACGCTTCCACGGCGATGCGCAGCGCCCGCTCCTCGTCCAGTCCGGCGCTGTAGGTCTTCTTCAGCGAGGATTTCGCGAAGACCGAACCGGATCCGACGGCGGCGTACCCGAACCGCTCCTCACTGCGCCCGCCCGCCACGTCGTAGGACACGATGCGCCCGGCCCGGTCCGGGTCGACGATCGACGGGTCGTAACCGACCAGCACCGGCACCACCGCCAGATCCTGGAGGGCGGCGGGCAGGTTGTCCCGCACCATCTTCGACAGTTTGGTGGCCTTGCCGTCGAAGGTCAGGGCCACGCCCTCGATCTTCTCGTAATGCTCCAATTCGACGGCGAACAGCCGAATCATCTCCAGCGCCACCCCGACCGTGCCCGCGAATCCGGCGGCCGAATAGGTGTCGGTGATGAAGACCTTCTCCATATCCCGGGTGGCCAGCAGATTTCCCATGGTGCCGCGCCGGTCCCCGGCGATCAGCACCCCGCCGTGGAACGACACGGCCACGATCGTCGTCCCGTGCACGGCGATCTCCCGCCCGAGCGGCTCGCCGCCGAAACCGTTGCCGGGCAGCAGCTCCGGTGCGTGTCTGCGCAGATAGTCGGAGAAGGACGACCGGTTGTACCCGGTGTCGAGCGGCAGGCTGTCCGCGGCGGTCATCGGGCCTCCTCGGGAACGGCGTACGTCGGTGTTCGTCCCTCGACGCTACCGCCTCGCACCACGGGCCGCCGCCTGCCCGCCCGAAATCGCACGGGATGGCGCGGTCAGTCCCGCACCCACCCCCGCTCGACGAACAGCGGCACGAACTCGACCGGAACGAACAACCGGTCCTCCGCGAACGGGATCTCGTGATAGCGCGCGGGCGCGAGCAGCCGATCGTCTCCGGCGCGCAGGTCGATGACCCAGCGATCCGGGCCCGGCCGGGACAACCCCGTCGGCCCCACCACGCTGCGGCCCAGGAACCGCAGCTCCGATGGCAAGAGCGCCAACGGATCCGCCTCCTGGAATATCCCGATCCGTGCCGCGCGGGCGGCGGCCACCGCCTGCCGCGCCCGGTCCAGGCCGGGGTCCGTGATCGGCTGTCCCGGCTCGGGCACCGCCGCGACCGTGCTCGGCTGCTTCCGGAAGGGATTGGTATTGGGCCAGATGAAATACGGCACCGCCCAGCCGCCCGCGAGCATGCGCTCGTTGTAGCTCGGTGGCCGCGGCGGATTCGGCACATCCATATTGAGATAGGTGAGGAACCGTCCGTACCGGTCGAAGATGTCCGCGGCGAAGGCGAGGAAGAATCGGAAGTCCGCCGTGCTCGCCCCGCTGGCGGTGCGGTCGGTCTCGATGAGGCCCTCCAGCGCCTTGGTGGCGGCGCGGGCGTGCCGAATGTGGTTGGCGGCGCAGTCCGGTCCGGTGCGCGCCCGCAATCCGGCCTCCAGCGCCGCGGGCAGCGGTGGATCGAAGGGCGGCAGTCCGGCCGCGAACGGATCGGTGAGAAACCCCTCCCACGCGGGAGACCCGATGGAATGGAACCGATCCGGATCGGCGGGCAGCGTGAAACTGACCTCCGGGGTGTCCATCCCGAGGAATCGTGTACTGATATTGCCCTTGGGGTGCACGGTGACGGTGTCACCGTCGTGCACGGCCCGCGCCACGCTCATCGCGGTGCCGTCGGACCCCAAGCCGAGACCGGCGTGGGCGATGATGAACCCGGCCCTGGTCTGCTCCACTGCTTTCGCCATGACGCCCTCCGACAAAGCGCTGTCGACGCGACCGCCGCGCCGCCCCGACCGGTTACCGTCCGTCGATCATCACCCGGCGCGCGGCGTCCGGCACGAGTAGCGCGCTACCTGATCTGGGGATTCACCTCGTGTTCGGCGAGTGGCAACCGATTCGGCGCGGCGGCGGGGAGGCTCGCGCGCCACACCGCCGGGCACGGCACGAATATGCCCGTGGCGGTGCTCGACGGCACGGCGAATTAGGCTACCGATCGTGGCGGTATCGGAAAGCGCGCGGCGCAGGATCATCGAGTGGGGACGCCGGGCACTGGGCCTGGACGTCCCGCCGTCGGACCACACCGCCGCCGCCCTGCACTCCGTCGAGACCGATGTGCCGGGTCTGGACAAGCGGGAGACGCTGCAGCTGGCCCGCATCCGGCTGCTCGGTGCCACCGGCGCGGTCATCATGGCCATTTCGGCGCTGGGGGTGGGCGCGCAGCCGGTGCGCCAGAATCCCACCTCCGGGCTGCGCATCATCGGTTTCTTCGCTCGCGCGCACACCTCCACCCTCGCCATGTGCATGATCGGCACGGTGTTGGTGGTGATGGCGTGGCTGCTGCTCGGCCGCTTCGCCATCGGCGGCTGGGGCGGCAATCCGCGACATCGGCTGAGCCGCTCGCAGATGGATCGCACGCTGCTGCTGTGGATCATCCCGCTCAGCGTCGCGCCGCCCATGTTCAGCAATGACGTGTACTCGTATCTGGCGCAGAGCGAGATCGCGGTACGGGGCCTGGATCCGTACGAAGTGGGTCCGGCCGACGGGCTCGGACTCAACAATGTGCTCACCAACAATGTCCCGAACATCTGGCGGGAGACGCCCGCGCCGTATGGGCCGCTGTTCCTGTGGATGGGCAAGGGTATCGCCGTCGTCACCGGGGACAACATCATCGCCGGGGTGTGGCTGCACCGGCTGCTGGTGCTCGGGGCGCTGGCGTTGATCGTGTGGGCGCTGCCGCGGCTGGCCCGCCGCTGCGGGGTGGCGGCGGTGAGCGCGCTCTGGTTGGGTGCGGCCAATCCGCTCGTACTGCTGCATCTGGTCGGCGGCGTGCACAATGACGCGCTCATGCTCGGGCTCATGCTGGCCGGTCTGGAGATCTGCCTGCGCGCCATCGAGGACGCGTACCCGTTCGATCAGCGGGCCTGGGCGATACTGCTGGGCGGCGCGGGGCTGATCGCGCTGTCGTCCACGATCAAGATCGTCTCGCTGCTGGCGCTGGGCTTCGTCGGCATGGCGCTGGCCCGCAGGCTGGGCGGCGGCTTCCGGATGGTCGTCAAGGTCGGGTTGATACTGGGTGTGGTCGCCGGTGTGACCATCCTGTTCGTCACCACCGCCAGCGGACTCGGATTCGGCTGGCTGTACACGCTGAACACCGCCAGCGCCGTGCGCAGCTACCTGTCGCTGCCGACCGCCATCGGTATCGCCACCGGTTTCGGCGGGGTCCTGCTCGGATTGGGCGACCACACCACCGCGGTGCTCAGCATCACCCGGCCCATCGCGGCCACGCTGGCGGCCGTCGTGATCGTGCGCATGCTCTTCGCGACCTGGACCGGCCGCCTGCACGCGGTCGGCGCGCTCGGTGTCTCCCTCGGCGCTCTGGTGCTGCTGTTCCCGGTGGTGCAGCCGTGGTATCTGCTGTGGGCCATCGTGCCGCTGGCCGCCTGGGCGAACCGACCGGCCTTCCGGGTACCCGCCATCGCCCTCTCGGTCGTGGTGAGCCTGCTGGTCATGCCGCGCGGCGCGGACTTCTACGTCTTCCAGATCGTGCAGTCCGCCATCGCCACCGTCATCGTGGGGCTGGCGTTCATCTTCCTCACCCGCAACGCGCTGCCGTGGCGCAATCAGCCGGGGGTGTCGGCTCCGTCACAGGAGGCCACGGCATACGGTGTCAGATCGTGACCGCAGCCCCCTCCGGACCCGCCGTGCGCGTCGACGGCGTCGTGAAACGCTACGGCGACACCACCGCGGTCGACGGCATCAGCTTCGAGCTCGAACGGGCGCAGGTGCTGGCGCTGCTCGGACCCAACGGCGCGGGCAAGACCACGACCACCGAGATGTGCGAGGGCTTCGTCGTCCCCGACACCGGACGGGTGCGGGTGCTGGGCCTGGATCCCATCGCCGACTCCGACCGGCTGCGGCCGCGCATCGGCGTCATGCTCCAGGGCGGTGGCGCGTATCCGGGTTCGCGGGCCGGGGAGATGCTGGACCTGGTGGCCTCCTATTCCGCCGATCCGCTCGACCCCGACTGGCTGCTGCGCACCCTCGGCCTCCAGGACGCGCGGCGCACGCCCTACCGGCGACTGTCCGGCGGTCAGCAGCAACGGCTTTCGCTGGCGTGCGCGCTGGTAGGGCGGCCCGAGATCGTATTCCTCGACGAGCCCACCGCCGGATTGGACGCGCAGGCGCGACACCTGGTGTGGGAGCTCATCGACGCGCTGCGCCGCGACGGGGTGAGCGTGCTGCTCACCACCCATCTCATGGACGAGGCCGAACAGCTCGCCGATCAGCTGGTCATCATCGACCACGGCCGCATCGTCGCCCAGGGCACCCCCAGCGAGGTCACCTCACACGGGGCCGAGGGTCGGCTGTGCTTCACGGCCCCACCGAATCTCAACCTGAAACTGCTGGAAGCAGCCCTGCCCGAAGGCTTCTCGCCGCGCGAGATGTCCCCCGGCTCCTATCTGCTCCAGGGCGACATCACCCCGCAGGTGCTGGCCACGCTGACCGCCTGGTGCGCCCGTATCGACGTGCTGCCCACCGATATCCGCATCGACCAGCGCCGACTGGAAGACGTATTCCTCGAACTGACCGGACGGGACCTACGGGGATGATCGACACCGCCAATCGTTTCGCGCCCGGGACCTTCGCGCCCGCCCCCAGGCCCACCACCCGGGGCGCCATGCTGGCGGCGCAGACCCGGCTCGAGCTGATCCTGTTGCTGCGCAACGGCGAACAGCTTTTGCTGACCATGTTCATTCCGATCACGCTGCTGATCGGGTTGACGCTGCTGCCGCTGAACGGTCTGGGCGATACCCGGGTCGACCGCGTGGTGCCCGCCGTCATGATGGTGGCGATCATGTCCACCGCCTTCACCGGGCAGGCCATCGCCGTCGGCTTCGACCGGCGCTACGGTGCGCTGAAACGCCTCGGGGCGACGCCGTTACCGCGCTGGGGCATCGTGGCGGGCAAGTGCGCGGCGGTGCTCATCGTGGTGGTGTTGCAGTCGATTCTGCTGGGGGCCATCGGATTCGCGCTGGGCTGGCGGCCCACCCCGGTCGGACTGGTGCTGGGCGCGATCGTCATCGGGCTGGGTACGGCGACCTTCGGCGCGCTGGGGCTGCTGCTCGGCGGCACCCTCAAGGCCGAGATCGTGCTGGCCCTGGCCAATATCCTCTGGTTCGTCATGCTGGGCGTCGCGAGCCTGGTGCTCATGTCCGACGATCTGCCGTCGGCGGTGAGCCTGCTGGCGCGCGCGGTGCCGTCGGGTGCGCTGTCGGAGGCGCTGACGCGGGCCCTGGCGGGCGGGATCGACTGGTACGGAGTCGCGGTGCTCGCCGTCTGGGGTGGCGTGAGCGGCTGGCTCGCCACCAAGTTCTTCCGCTTCGACTGACCCCCGCCGCTAGATGGTCGCGGCCTGCCCCGGCTGCCACCGGGGCCCGTCGCAACCGGTCACTCGCCTTTGATCAGCCGCACCATGTCCAGGTAGTGCTGGTTGAACATCACGCCGAGCACATTGCCGAAGGGGTCGACCACCGAGGCGGTGACGAAGCCGGGGCCGTGTTCGGTCGGCTTGGCGTGTTCGGTCGCGCCGAGGGCGAGCAGGCGGGTGAACGCGTCCTCCACATCGTCGACGGCCCAGTAGGTCATGGTGCCCGACGGCTGCTCGGAAATCGGGTGCGGCGCGTAGCGGCTGTCGAGGATGCCGAATTCGTGCTGGTAGTCGCCGATGCGGAATTCGACGTAGGCCAGCTGCCCGGCGAAGTCCTTCTCGAAGTACGGCTGCACGCCGAAGACCTCGGTGTACCAGCGCACGGCGGCCGGGACGTCGGCGGCGAAGTGATTGACGGTGGTGAGTCCGCGCAACATGAGGTTCTTCCTTCTCTCGGTGGTACCGCTCTCGGCGGTGATGAGAACAAGTCTCCGCCGTAAAGTGCTCACCGATTGAGCACTTTTTCTGGAATTCTGAATTCATGCGCGCCGACCGTCTCGTTGCCACCCTGCTGCTCATGCAAGCGCGGGGCCGGGTGACCGCCGCCGAACTGGCCGAGGAGCTGGAGGTGTCGGTGGCCACGGCCCGCCGCGATCTGGAGGCCCTCTCCACCGCGGGCATCCCGGTGTATCCGCAGGCCGGACGCGGCGGCGGCTGGTCGCTGCTGGGTGGTGCGCGCACCGATCTCAGCGGACTGTCCGCCACCGAGGCACAGGCGCTGTTCCTGCTGGTCGGCCCCGCCGCGACCGTCTCCGGTGAGGCGAAAGCCGCACTGCGCAAACTGGTTCGGGCGCTCCCCCAGACCTTCCGCGCGGAGGCACAGGCCGCCGCCGACGCCACCCTCATCGACTCCTCGCGGTGGGGTGAGCCGGTGCGCGAGCGCCCGGAACCGGTGTCTCGGCTGCAAGCCTCGGTGGTGCGCCGCCGCCGGGTGCGACTCACCTACGCGAGCGCCACCGGGCGGCGTTCGGAGCGCACGGTCGACCCGTGGGGCCTGGTCGACAAGGACGACACCTGGTATCTCGTCGCCGGAACCGAGAAGGGGCAGCGCACCTTTCGCGTCGACCGCATCGTGGCTGCCGAACCCACCGACGAAACCTTCGAGCGCCCCGACGATTTCACCCTCACCGCCGCGTGGAACGAGGTCGTCGGCGAGATGGAGCGCATCCGCTCCCGGGTCCGGGCGACCCTGCTGGTGGACACCCGGCTGGCGTACGTGCTGCACGACCAGTTCGGGCGGCACTGTGAGACCGAGGCCGATCTCGACGACGGTCGCAGCCGCGTCCGGGTGGGTGCGCCCACCGCCCTGGACATCGCCCGCCACCTGGCCGGTTGGGGTGCCGATATCGAGGTGCTCGACCCGCCGGAGGTCCGCGCCGAGCTGGCGCGCATCGGTGCCGAGCTCACGGCCCGCTACGCCGCCCCCACCGCTAACGACAATTCGTAGTAGACCGGTTGACGGGCCGGAATTCGCTCCCGCTACCATCGGTGCGTGCTCTCACGCGCATTCCAGCGACTAGCCGACCTGTTCCCGCTGCCCTCCCTGCGGGTGCAGCGCATCATCGCCTTCGCGGTGATCCTCTCCCAGGCCGGTATCTCCGTCACCGGTGCCATCGTTCGCGTCACCGCGTCCGGTCTGGGCTGTCCCACCTGGCCGCAGTGCTTCCCGGGCAGCTTCGTGCCGGTCACCGTGGCCGAGGTGCCGGTGATCCACCAGGCGGTGGAGTTCGGCAACCGGCTGCTCACCTTCGTGGTGTGCCTGTTCGCCGGTGCGGTGGTGTTGGCGGTGACGCGCGCCCGGCGGCGGCGGGAGGTGCTGGTGTACGCGTGGCTCATGCCCGCGGGCACGGTGGTGCAGGCCGTGATCGGCGGCGTCACCGTGTTGACCGGTCTGCTGTGGTGGACGGTCGCGGTGCATCTGCTGGCGTCCATGGTGATGGTGTGGCTGGCGGTGCTGCTGTACGCCAAGATCGGCGAACCCGACGAGGGGGTCGCCACCGTCCAGGCCCCGCGCCCGCTGCGGATGCTCACGGCGTTGAGCGCCGTGCTCATGTCCGGCACGCTGGTCGCCGGAACCCTGGTCACCGGTGCGGGTCCGCACGCGGGTGACAAGAGCCTGGAACGTCCGGTCGAGCGCCTGGAAGTCGAGATCGTCCCGCTGGTCCACCTGCACGCGGAACTGCTGGTCGCCTACCTCGCCCTGCTGGTGGGTCTCGGCTTCGGCTTGGCAGCGGTCGGCATGACCCGCGCCATCCGCCTGCGCCTGACCGTGGTCATCGCCATCGTCTGCGCCCAGGCCCTGGTCGGCATCGTCCAATACCTCACCGACGTCCCCGCCGCCCTGGTCGCCCTGCACGTCGGCGGCGCGGCCGCCTCGGTAGCCGCCACCGCCGCCCTCTGGGCCGCCATGCGCACCCGCGAGCCCCTCCCCGCCGACCTCCGAGAACCCGCCGCCAACGCGGCCTGATCCCTACCGCCCGGGCAGGTCGAAGTGTCCGGCCCGGACCGCGGCGGTGAAGGCGTCCCACGCGGCACCGCCGAAAACCAGCGCGGGGCCGGGCACGTTCTTGGAGTCGCGCACGCCGATCCCGCCGTCCGGGAGATACGCAGCCTCGACGCATTCTCCGCTCGGCTGGCTGTAGCTGCTCTTGAACCAACTGGCACCGGATAGGTCGAGACTCACGCTTACATCTCCTTCGCGAGATCGAGAACCAGTCGCCTGCTGGCGGTTTCGTCCAATGCTACGCGGCTGATGTCCGCGATCGCCGCCCGATAGCGCTCGATCACGGCGGTCTCCTCCAGAAACAGCGAGCCTTCTCGCAGCTCGACGAAGACGATCGGCGGCTCGACCAGACCCCGCTGCTGCAACGGCGGAAACTCCAGCAGAATGAACGATTGCGCGATCAGCCCGAGGTAGCTCCCCCACACTGTGTGGCACGAGCCGAATCGACACGTTCGGCAACTGCCCGACACTTCGACGCGGATGTTCTCCCCATCTGGGTGCGAGTCGACGACCCGGTCGTCGAGTTGTCCGCCACCCGCGGAATCGTTCTGACCCACACCAAGATCCGCAACATCACCCCCACCCATATCGAGCTCTGGTGCGGCAAGAAGTACCTCCGCGACTCCATGCGCCCCGCCGCCGATCCGCATCAGGGACCTTCACCCGCCCCAACTCCTTCCTGCCCGGTGTGCGAGTCCGACTCGCCAGCCCCGCCCACCCCGAGGCCCGATAACCATGACCGAGTACATCTCTCCGCGTGCCCTGCAACTGGCGGGCTGCGACTTCACCGGCCCCATGAACCCCCTCGAAGCCCGCGATACCCAAGCCCTGCACCGCGATTGCGACCCGGCGTTCTGCACGACGGCAAGTCGGGCCGCCGCAATCCAGACCGCCGCGCCGCCTTCCCGATCCGCGCCGCCCTCGTACTGAACCGATGATCGGGGTGGGCGCGCGGCCCCTCGCTACGCCCGGCCTGTCTCCCCGCGCAGAGCGGTCATCGCGGCGGCCAGTGTCGTCGCGGCGGCGGCGAGCGCGGCGGTCGCGGCCCACCCGAACCAGCCGACGGCGGCGGCTCCGAAGGCGGTGCCGAGACTGCCCCCGATGAAGTAGACGATCATATAGGCGCTGTTGAACCGCGCGGGCGCATCCGGGTCGATCGCGAGCACCGTGCTCTGATTGGCGACCTGGGCCGCGAACAGCCCGGCGTCGAAAAGCCCCAGACAGACAAGAGTCACAACGGTATTGGACAGGAACGCGGCCAGTCCCACCGCACTGACGACCGCCAAGACCAACCCCACCAGGATCACCCGCCGCGCGCCGATCCGATCGGTCCATACTCCGGCGATCCGGGTGGCGGCGACACCGAGCAGTCCCGCGACCGCGTACCAGCCGATCCGTTCGGGCGAGTACGAGAACGGCGGCTGCGACAGCGCCACCGCGAGCCCGGCCCAGATCGCGCAGAACGCGAAGAACCACAGCGCGCCCCGGCCTGCCGCCAGCCGCAGCAGCGGGTACCGGACGTAGAGCGTGGGAAGCCCGCGCAATGTCGTGAGATAGCCCGCGGTCGCTGATCCGGCCGCCGCGGGCAGCACGAAGTGAGCGATGACCGCGACGACCGCACACGCTCCCGCGAAGACGAGCAGCATTCCCCGCCAGCCCATGCCGTCCGCCAACCACCCGCCCACGAACCGTCCCGCGATGATCCCACCCGAAATACCGGCGGTGACGATTCCCAGCACTGTCGCTCGCCGTTCCGGTCGCGTGAATCGTCCTGCCACCGAACTCAATTGCGCCCCCACCGCGGACCCGACGCCGATCACTCCGACGACCAGTCCGAGCAGCCACGCCGATCCGGCCACCGCATTCGCCGCCAAAGTCACCGCGAGAGCAGCGAATTGCACAGACACCACCGTGCGTGGCGAATACTGGTCGACCAGCGGAACCAGCAACGCCAACCCCACCAGGTATCCGATCGGCCCGCAGGCCAGGGCCGTCCCGATGACCGCCACCGAAACCTGCAGCGTGCCAGCGACCTCCGCGATGGCCGGTTGCAGCGGATAGATACTCGCGGTGCCCAGCGCCGCCGCGAGCGCCATGAACCACACCACCGCGATCGGCAGCGTCGTGGCACGGGTTGTCCGCATGACATCGATTTCCATGCCTCGACGCTAGAAATCGCATCACCCCACGTCCGGCGGAAATCGGCCGACATAGTTACCGCCGCCGATGCGACGCGGGGCACAGTGGATATTCGTGGAACACGACGACGATACGAAGACGCTGCACCGCCTGGCCGGTCTGGCCACACCCATGGCACTCCGTGTCGCGGTGACTCTGGGCCTGCCCGATCGGCTACTGGGCAACGGCGCGTCCGTCACCGCCCTCGCGGCCGACCTCACCATCTCCCCGATCGCACTCGACCTGCTACTGGCCCACCTCACCACGCTCGGCGTCATGGAGCGAACCGCCACCGGCTACCGCACCACCGCCTACGGCGCGAACCTTTCCGCCGCCGCCGACACCGGCCTGGTCGACCTTCTCCACCTCGATTCCGCAGGCGGCCGCGCCGCCTACCCCCGCCGATACGGCCGGGACTTCTGGTCCGACCTGGCCCAGCACACAGCGCTACGCGAATCGTTCGACCGCCAGATGGCCCACCGTCTGCACGCTCAAATCCCGCGCATGGTCACGGGTTTCGAATGGTCGCGCTTCGCCACCATCATCGATGTCGGCGGCGGTACCGGCACGCTGTTGGCCGCCATCCTCACCGCCCACCCGCACATCAACGGCCACCTGATCGACCTCGAACCGACCGCCACGCAGGCGCGCCGTACCTTCGCCGAACACCACCTCGAGCAGCGCGCCCGGGTGACGGCCGCCAGCTTCTTCGATCCGCTCCCCGCAGGCGGTGACGCCTACCTCCTGGTCGACATCCTGCACGACTGGGACGATGAGAACGCCGACCGCATCCTGGCCCGCTGCGTCGAAGCGGCCACTCCGGACAGCCGCATCATCGTTATCGAACCGGTCGGGGACCGCTGCGCCGGTACCGAATTCAATCTTGCCATGCTCGCGATCTTCGGTAGCCGGGAACGTCGGATCGACGAATTCCGCTCTCTCGCAGCACCGCACGACCTCACCCTGGAAACGGTCACCGACCTCTCCGAGCAACGCTGCCTTCTCGAATTCCGCCTCACCCCCGCCCGGTGATTTGGGCGGGGGTTCGGCTTCGGTTTCTCCGCGCGCTCCCGGAACTCAGACCGGCGAAGGATTGGCAGTGTAGATGTAGAACCCGGCGGGGTCCTTACCGCGCGCATCGGGCCCCTGCCCGCTGTTGGGACGCCATTCGCAATCGGTGACCGAACTGAGGTGCGGCCCAGGGGTTTCGCTCAAATGCTGCCAGCAGGACGCTTGATCGCTGAAGCCCCACAGTGCGAGATTCGGACCCATCACCTTGTGATAGATCAGATTGGGCGCGGCCGCCGCCTCCGGCGCTACCACGCCTGCCACCAATCCCATTGCCGCAGCCGCCAATACCGCACGCCGCAGATATCTGTACATACGCTTTCCTCCCGATCGAGTCGTTCACTCCTCCGACGCTCCGAACGCTAGGCGGACGAACACCGGTCGGGCTTGCGGAACTCGTGCGACAGCCCGGCATCCCAGGATGAACGCGCTGTTCAGAGCCGGTGTATCAGGTTGTGCCAAGTTGTCCGGTCCGGACGAACCGGGGTGTGCGAAGGTCTCGATCCCCCGCGTCGGGACTTCGATGCCGCGGCTTCAACGCCGCCCGCGATCCGACACCGCCACCGGGGAGGTTCGCCGGTGGGGACGCATTCGTGCTGCCGAGCACCGCGAAACGAAGCTCTCCCTTCATGTAACCCGGTATGCACACACAGCTTTGCCCAAACCGCAACGAACGTCCGAACTTTGTCGCTTCAGCCCATCCCACCTACGGTATCCCCCATGGCAACGCTCGCAATCGACGATCTGCCCGCCCCGGCTGCGAATGTCCTGCGCCGACGAGCTCGAGCGGCCGGCCAGCCCCTCCCCGACTACCTCCGCGCGGAACTGACCCGCCTCGCCCGTACCCGCGTGCCGGTAGACGCCATCGTCGATTTCCTCGAATCGGACAATCCGCCCAGTGATTCCGCCGAATTCGATGCCACCACAACAGCATTGAGCGCCGAATACAACCTCCCTCCGGAAACCGTGCAGGTCCTCACCCGCCGCGCGAACGCCACCGGCATCCCCCTCCCCGACTACATCCACCGAGAACTCCTCACCCTCGCCCGCCGCACCTCGATCGACGACGTGGTCCTCGAACTCCGCGAGGTCCAACAACAGAACCCCGAACTCCAGATCGACATGGAAGCGGTGATTTCCGCCGTCCGCTACGCCCGCACGGATTAGACCTACCCGACCGAACGGACCGTGGAAGCAGCGGCCGGTTGCCGACTGTCGGGACGCCGGCGGCCTGACGCACGTGACCTGACACCCCCGCACGCTCGAACGAACTCACGGGCGAAACCAGGACGGCGCGTCACCGACTGTCGTCGGCGATCGAACGTCGGCGCTAACCAGGCCGCTCGAGGCAAAGAATCGGCTACGGCGCGCGCTGCCATCCCGCCGGACAAACGTGTCCGGGTGCACCCCAAGGTCCGTCGCTCCGGGCTTTGCGGACCGCGGCCACCGATCGAGCGATTCTTTCGTCGGTTCGAATGATTAGCCTCGTCCACCTCTCGACACGCTTCCATGAAGAAAGACCGCGTCCCACAAGCACTCATCGCGCTCCGACCGATCAATCCGATTCCCGACTTAACTGAAGATATTCAGTTCACATTCTCTTTCCGATTCTGCCGCAACATATTTCGCGGTAGAATAGCTGTACGAATTCGGAGGGGGAAATCCAGCAGCGTGACCCCACGCTCGCCGCACTGGCGACCGCGATCGACACACTGTTGGCCGAGGACCTGACCGGATTCACCGACACCGCATTCACCGCCCGCGTGCAAGGACTGGAAGCGTGTCGCCGTCGCCTCGAAACGGTCGGGCATCGACACGTGATCGAGATCAACGACCGACAGTTGTGGACCACCACCGGATCGGTGGGGCTGTACCGGTACCTGGTGGAAACCCTGCGGCTGGCCAAAGCCGACGCCGTCGCCCGAGTGAAGGGTGCCGCGCACCTGGGAGTGATGACCAGCGCCTACGGGGAGAAGTGCGAACCCCGTTTGCCCGCCACGGCGGCCGCGCAGGCCGCGGGGGCGATCTCGGGGGATCATGCGCGGGCGGTGATGCGGGTGATGGACCGCATCCCCGACGCGGTCGACACCGAACACCGCGCCATCGCCGAGGAACACCTCGCCGACGCCGCCCGCACCGGAACGCCGGAAATGGTGGGCAAGGTCGGCGACCGCATCCTGGGCTACCTCGACCCCGACGGGACGCTGACCACCGACAAGGACCGCGCCCGGGTGCGGGCAGCGACGTTCGGGGAACAACGCCTGGACGGGATGAGCCCGTTCCAGGGCTGTTTCGATCCGGAACTGCGTGCGATGGTCGATACCGTGTTCGCGAAGTGGGCGCGGCCGGGTATGTGCATGTCCGACGACCCCGACAGCCCTCAACTCGGCGTGCACGACCCTGAGGGGTTCGACCCGAACCGGTTGGCGGCGGCGGTCGGGCGAGATGGGCGTACTCCGGCGCAGCGGCGCCACGACGCGTTGAAAGCGTTCCTGTCCGCCAGCGGCCCGGACAACCTCGGTGCGCATCGCGGCCTGCCGGTGTCGATCGTGCTCACCATGTCGGTCACCGACCTGCTGCGCGGTGCGGGGGTCGCGCGGGCGGCGTCGGGGACGACAATCCCGGTGCGGGAAGCATGGCGGATGGCGCAGGGCTCGATCCCACTGTTGCTGCTCTTCGACGAAACCCAAGGCAAACCCCTGTATTTGGGAGAAGGCGCAAGGATCGCGTCGCCGTGGCAGCGGTTGGCCGCCATCGCCCGCGACCGCGGCTGCACCCACCCCGACTGCTCGGCTCCGGCGACCATGTGCGCCATGCATCACCTGATCCCGTGGGCCGCGCACGGACCGACCGATATCGACAACCTCACCCTGGTGTGCGATGCCCATCACGCACAGATCACCGCCGACCCGGATGATCCGAGCGGGTGGGCCACCCACCGCCTCCCGGCGGGGAGCGCGGATGCGGGGCGGACGGCGTTCTGTCCACCGGTCTCGGTGGATCCGTACCGTAGGCTGCGGGTGAATCGGTTCCATCACCCCGAACAAGTGCTCGCCGAGAGTGTGAAACGCCGCCGCGCCCGGCTACTGGCCGACCGCACAGCCGAACCCCGGCGAAGCACCGACCGCATGGGCGAATCCCGGCGCAGCACCGCCCGCCCGAGCGAATCCCGGCACGGCACTGCTCCAACCGGCGAATCGCGCCATGGCCAAGAGTCCCGTGACGGCCAGGATCCCTGCCACGCGCAGGAGTCCCACCACAGCGAGGCTCGCCAGCACGATCGGTCTCGCCACGGATACGAGTCCGGCCACACGAGCGAGGGCAATCCTGGCGAGTCCCGCTCCGGCCGTGCGCATCAGCGCCGCGACTCGCACAATCGCCCGGCCGCCCACCTAGACGGATCCCGTCATGGATATCGTCCTCGGGAACCCCACCGCGCGCGCGAATAGTGCAGCGATGCTGGACGCCGGGAGCATCCTCGCCGAGGGCACCGCCGCGGAACTGCTTCGAAAAACCCCCGCACACCCCTGCGGCGAAGTACCGGTCCTGCGGGGAGCCGGCGTGTGCCGGAGCCATCCCAGGCGTCTACTCGACCATCGGAATCGCGAACACCTCGCCTGCTCAACCAACTCGTTCTCGCGCCTGGCACGTACGCCGCTCATCGGCACTCAGCAATGCGACCGATCTCAATGGACGACAGTCCAGTCAGCCAGCACGACCGGGAAACCGTCACCCAGCGCCGCGAGGCGTCAAGATGGAGCGCTACGGTAAGGTCCGGCACGCCGTGTTGGCGGCGAGCGCTCAGAATCCCACGCTGCACCCGGCCGCAACCACTCTTCAGCGAGGTCTTGATGACTACCGCCGTCACCTACCAGCCGGTCGGAGCGACCCGCCCCGCCGATCCACACTGGCAGGAGCACCCGTCTGGGTTTCGGTGGTTCGCGAAGTCCGTCGCCATCGGACACGGCGACGAGTTCTGGGAGAACGTGTCCGAGGATCTGTTGCGCTGGGGAGTCAAGCGGCGCAGTGGGTTCCGGGTCAGCCCGTGCAGCAGTGCTGCCGATCGTGTCGCCGAGGGAGCGGAGTACCGTATCTCGGTCGGGCTCGGACCGGTATCGCTGCATGAGCCGGTGCGGGTGGTAGAGGTAGTCGACCTACCCGACCGACGGGGATTCGCCTACGGCACCCTCCCCGGGCATCCTGTATCGGGTGAGGAGGCGTTCATCGTCCACCGGGGACCGAACGGCACGGTTCATCTCACGCTGCGTTCACTGACGCGACCCGCACCCGCGGGCGTCTGGCGACCGGCCTTCCCGGTTCTCCTGCTCGCCCAGCGCTTCTACCGCCGTCGCTATCTGCAAGTGCTGGTTGACTGACAGCTTTGTCGACGCGAACTGGCGGGCCGGGCCACGCCCAACGAGATGGCCGAGGTCGACTCGCTACTCAGGGCATTGTGCGGGCTCTGAATTCCTGTACATCGAAAAGTTCGGCGTGCTTCTCCGATGCGGGCCACTCGGGTCCAGGCTGTTGCCGTTGGGCGGACGGTAGGTTCGGGTCATGGGGAGACCGATCTCAATCCTGCGTCTGGCGAACAGATTCCACCGTCCACTCGCGATCGCGATCGGCCTCGTGGTGGCGGTGGCCGTCGCGGGCGTGCTGCCGGGTTGGTGGTGTGGGCGGGATGCCGACCAGTGGTATCGCGGGGATGCGGGGCGGGTGCGTGGGCTCGCCGAGGAGCTGGTGGCTTTCGAGGCAGATGACGATGCGGGGCGGGGTGCCGGGTTGGTGGGGCTCGCCGAGATGTGGGGGTTGCTCGTTCATCAGATGACCGCGTTGGGGCTGGCACAGGTGTGTCTGGAGTATCCGGAGTGGCGGGAACGCTACGCGCCCATTGTGACTCGCGCGGCGGCCAAGAGTCTGCTGCCCGAGATGCGCGCGGAGTTCACCGCGGCCTGGCACGGCCGGGACGGGATGGCCGAGCTCGACAGCGGGGACGGGCACGCCTACCTGTCCTATCCCGCTCTCGCGCTCGGTATGGCGCGCGTGGTCGATCCGGCGTTCCCGGCCGACCTCGCGGTCCGACACGACGCGGTGGTCGCCGCGCTCGCGCGCCGACTGCTCGCCTCCCCTACCGGCCTACTGGATACGTTTCCCGGTGAGGCGTACCCCACCGACGTGGCCGCAGTGGCCGCCGCGATCGCGGTGCACGGCCGTGCGACCGGTACCGATCACACCGCGGTGCTGTCGCATTGGGCGCGGCGGGTACGCGAGGTGCAGATCGATCGAGCCACCGGCCTGATCGTGCAGCGCATGGGGGTCGACGGCCGGGCCCATGACGCCCCGCGCGCATCCGGGACCGGGTTGGGGGCCTACTTCGCCGGATTCGCGGACCGGGCACTCGCCGCAGAGCTGACAACGGCGCTGTTCCGCCAGGAGCGAACCATTCTGGGCTTCAGTGCAATCGACGAGTACGGCGACGGCTACGACGGTCCCGGCGATATGGACAGCGGCCCTCTGATCCTCGGAACCTCCATCTCGGCAACCGGTTTCGCGCTCGCCCCGGCCCGCGCGTTCGGCCACCGGGATACCTTCACCCGCCTGTACCGCACCGCGAACCTCTTCGGTCTGCCGCTGCGCAGCGGCTCCCGCCTGCGCTTCGCCACCGGCGGCGCGATCGGCAATGCCCTCCTGCTTGCCTTCCTCACCTCCGGCCCGGAGCTCGCGTCATGAGCGCCCCCGACAGTTCGCGACTCCGCGCCGTATGGAAACCGCTGCGCATACCGCTGATCCTGATCGCGCTGTACCTCGCCCTGTATCCGATCGCGGCGGCATTGTCGGCGCGGCACGGGTTCGGCTCACCCGATGGCATCGGCATCGCCTATCCGACCGTCACCAGCGTGCTGGTGTGCTTGCGCATGGTCCTGCTGGTCGCCGTCCCGGCGATCCTGGCCTACCGCCTCGCCGCGCACCTGGCCACACGCGCGCTGCTCCGTATCGCCACCGATCCCACCTCGAAGCCACCCGATCCCGCCCTGTCCACGAACTGAATCTCACTCGTTCGCCGCTGCCCGCCGCAGCGACGCGTCCAGCTCTCGCCACAATTCGCCGACGCGCCCACGCCCGCTCGGGGCGGGCGGATACCGTCGCAGCACCCTGACCACGGTCGGACCCGCCAGCGCTACCGCCTCGGCGACGTGGGCGGCACCGACGGCGTGATCGTCACCGGCGTCCAGTTCCAAGGCATGAGCCGCGCAGGCGGCCGACATGAGGATGTGCCCACCCTGGGTCGCCTTCGCCAGCGGATGCAGATACGCGGCACCACCTGCATGGGCGGCCGCGCGCGCCGCCTCGGCCGCGGCACGCAACTCCCCGGCGTCTCGCGCGGCCCGGTGAGCGTCGAGAGCGGCCACGCGCAACGCCTGTGTGCGCCGACCGCCGTCGACGAAGCGGCGTGCCTCGTCGAGAACGATCCGCGGTCGCCTGTCGTCCGGGCGATCCCGCTCGAAGATCGCCTGCACGCGCTCCGCACAGGCCACCGCATAGGCCGTGACCTCGCGAAGCTCGGCCATGCTGAGTTCGATCGTCAGATCGCTGTCCGTCGTAGCCATAGCATTCAACCGTATCGTTGAACACTCGGTGGAGACTTTTCCGCAAAGAATCGAACTCAGCACGACAGAACCTTCGAACGAAGGTGCGGGGACATCACTGGGGATTCGAGGTCCGCTTCGAACTGGTGTCGGTGCGATTCTCTTCGGTTCGCCGCAGCCATTCCACCAGCAGTGCCCGTTCGCTGTCGGTGAGCGGTAGTTCCGGCACGGCTGCCAGCAGTGCGACCCGGGCGTCTCGCGGTGTCGCGCCCTGCGCGTCGGTGAGGATCGCATGCGTCACCGCCTCGAACATCGACACTGCCAGGCCGGGGTCGCGCTGCTGCTGCGGGACGGACAGCAGCGACAGGGCGACACCAGTGCCGGCGGCATGGATGAGTTCGACGGCCCGGCTTTCACCGACCCGAAGCCGGCCCGTCGCCGCGACGCGGTGCACCCGCTCGCGCAGCACCCTCAACCCCGCCGCCGCGGCTGGCGATGCGACCCCACGATGCGGGTCGGTGAGCAACGAGAAGACCGCTGGATTGGCCAAGGCGAAGTCGAGATGCATCTCCCAGCCGGCACGCAGATCCGCCACCGGGTCGTCCTCGCGATCGACGCGTTCCTTGTCGGCCACGTAGGCGGCGAAGACGTGTTCGGCGACGGCGTCGAGCAGCGCGTCCTTGTCTTCGAAGAACCGGTAGATGGTCGGCGCCTGCATTCCAGCCGCCTGCGCTACGGCGCGGGTGGTGACGGCATGCGTGCCCTTGTCACGCAGCAGCCGTGCCGCCACCTCGACGATGCGCTCCCGGGTCTCGTGCCTGCTCGATTTCGCCTCCGCCATGCGGACATCGTAACCGATGCTAGTATCGCCGTTGCTATCACCGTTATTTCCATTGATAAGGAGTTGTGATGATCATCGTCACCGGCGGTACCGGCCTACTCGGATCCCAGATCGTCGAGCAGTTACTGAAGCGAGTGCCCGCCGACCGAGTCGGAATCAGCGTTCGGGATCCCGATCGCGCCACCGGATGGGCCGAGCGCGGCATCCGGGTACGGCGCGGCGACTTCACCGACCCGCGGTCCCTGCGCACCTCCTTCGACGGCGCGACGCAGGTGCTGATCGTCTCGACCAACCAGACCGGCGAGGCGGCCGCCGCCGCACATCGGGCGGCCGTCGACGCCGCTCGCATGGCCGGGGCCGAGCGAATTCTCTACACGAGTCACCAAGCCGCCGCGGCGGATTCGGTGTTCGCGCCGATGCCCGATCACGCCGCCACGGAGCACTACCTGGCCAGCACCGGCGCACCGTTCACCGCCTTGCGAAACGGCTTCTACGCCAGCACCATCCCACTCCTGCTGGGCTCGGCGCTGGAGACCGGCGAACTGTGCGCACCGGCGGACGGTCCCGTGTCCTGGACCGCCCACGCCGACCTCGCCGAAGCGGCCGCGATCATCCTCGCCGACGAGAGCCGATTCGATGGCCCGACCGCACCGCTCACCGCCCCACACGCACTCGATCTCGATGACATCGCCACGCACCTCACCGATCTCACCGGCCGAACGATCCGGCGCGTTGTCATCGAGGACTGCGAGTGGACCGAGACACTGGTAGCCAGCGGCGTTCCTCCCGAACGCGCCGAACTGCTGCTGGGCATGTTCCGGGCGGCACGACGCGGTGAATTCTCCACTACCGCGGGCACTCTCGAATCCCTGCTGCGACGCCCCACCGTCCCGGTCGGCGCGGTACTATCGGCGGCCCTCAGTCGACCGCGGTAATGACTTGCGCCCTGCGTGCGGTATGGCCTCGATCCCACCGAACCACGTGTACTCGGCCATGCAGAGGATCGTCATCAGCGGAAAGATCACCAACGGCGTCGCGAACACGACGTGCGGTGGTGTCGAGTATCGGAACGCATCGATCGGGATCCCCGCGAGTATCGCCGCGAAAATCTGCCCGAGAACCACCACTACGGCGCCGGTCAGCACCAAGGGCATTCCAGTCCCCTTGCCACGCAATAGAAGTACCGAACCGCTGCCCAATAGTCCCGCGACGAGGAGAAATGCCCAGGACAGCAGGGCGAGCAGAGTGTCCGCGGTGATTGTCGAATGACCGAGCGCCAGGTACTCGGCGTCTTGCCACTTGCCTTCCTGCGACTGCATCCAGGCAGCGAATGCCATCAGCGCCCACACGAACGCACCGGACAGGGCGAGCCAGGCAGCGATCCGGTAGCGAATGTGCCTGACTCGAATCCAACCCCGGAATGCCCGCGACACCACCTGTCTAGTCTTGACCCAACCGCTTCGTGAGCCAGGCTCCCACATGCTCGATCGCCTTGGCCGCCATGGTCGTCGGCGATGATGTGAAACCGTGCACGGATTCGGGGTACACACGCACGTCGGGGTCGTTACCGGCGGCGCAGAGCCGGGCCGCCATGGCCAGGTTGTCTTCGAGCAGGATGTCCGAGGCTCCGACGACCAGCAGGGTTGGCGGCAGGTCGCGGAGGTCGCCGAACAGCGGTGAGATGTCGGGGTGGGTTCGGTCGGTGACGTGGCCGACATATGCCGGGATGAAGTACTCGTCGGCGTACAGGCGGCCGCCGGGAGTCTGACCGCTGAGGTCGTAAGCACCGTATTGCAGTGCGGCACCGGCGAAGCGGTCGACGAGACCGCTGTCGCGCAGCCGGAGCAGGGTCGCCATGGCCAGGTTCGCGCCCGCCGACGCTCCACCCAGCGTCAGATTGCTTGTTCCGAACACTGTTTCCGCTTGCTCGACGAGCCAGCGGGCGGCGATTTCACAGTCGTCGGGAGCCGCCGGCCACGGATGTTCCGGGGCCAGACGGTAATCGACGCTCACCACGACGGCACCGAGCGCATCGGCCAAACGTTCGTTGCGCACATCGTCCCTGGCCGCCGAACCCATGTAGAACCCGCCGGCGTGGACGTCGAGATGGACACCCCGGACCGTGGTCGCCCGCGGGGCGATGATTCGTACGGGCACACTGCGTCCGCCCGCCTCGGCGAGCCGCTCGACCGCACGACTACTCGGCGGCGGCCCCGAATCAGCCTGCCGGTCACGCGCTTGCCGGAGTTCCTCGAAATCGGCTGGGCCGGAGGCGGCGGGCCTGGCGGCATTGTGCTGTCGACTCTCCTCCGCGTAGGCGGTCAGCTCCGCATCGATCAGCGTCTCGAGCCCGAACCTCATGATCCTCCTCGTGGTTTCGCTTCCCGCCGACCCACGCCAGGGTCGGCGAACCACTCGGATTGTCTCTGGCCGTTGATCTTCCGAAGCAACCGGGCACGGTTATGACCGGAAGGAACAGCGAGCGACCATGCTCTGAATGTGCTAGGTCCGATATCGTCGGTGGTCGTCCTCGGCGCGCAGACGATCGGCGTCGGCGGAGTCCGCCCACCAGCGTTCACAGAGCAGGATGTGCGGGTGATCCAGCCGAACAGGTGATAGCAGCGATTCCGCGATGGCTGCGGAAGTTCGTGCGGCGCTTGCCGATGCCACTGCTGCGAATACCACGACACTCCTCCTGTCAGCGTGGACCCATCCCCAGCCACGCTTCAGGACTCCAGGGGGAACACCGACAACGATACGTGCTCACGCGCGGACAGTCGAACATTCCGCAAACTCCGGCACAGCCGACACGACCCGGTTTCCGCCCTGTTTGCCGATCGAGCCCACCGAGCGATTCCACGGGCGGCACACGTCTCACGATGTCAGTGCGTCAGAGCCCGCCCTTGGCGTATTCGCTCTGGGCCGCGATCGCGGAACCCATCCAGCGGCGCAGATAGGCGCGCAACTGCTCCTCGGTGCGCGGCGGATTGCCCGGGGACACGAAGAACGAGTGCATGGTGCGCAGCACGTACTCGACCAGTTCCAGCAGCGCCGCATCGTCGTAGCCGTACTTCTCCCAGTCCACGTCGAAGCGTCGGATCATCGACATGCCGAAGGCTTTGGCCTGTTCGGAGGTGAGGCTGTCGGGGTCGACGTTGGAGTAGGAGTTGGACAGCAGAATGCCCAGGTGCGGGGTGCGGCGGACCTCGGCGAGGGTGTAGATCACGCCCTCGGTCATGGCTTCGACGGGGTCGCCGAGCCCCGCGACGTGCGCGGTCAACCGGTCCAGAAAACCGTCGACCGAAGCGATGGCCGCCGCCGTCATCAATGCGTCGGCGCTGGGAAAATACCGGTACACGGTCTGCCGGATGACGCCGAGCGCCTCCGCGACATCGGCGATGCTGATCGCCGCGCCGGTCTCCCCGATCAATTCGACCGCGGTGGCGACGATACGACTATGCGCCTCTTGGTCATTCGCGGGCGGACTCCCGCCCCATCCGCGTCTACGCGCCACCGGGCGGACAGTATCACAGCGCCGCTCCGCATCCGCGCAGGTGTAGCGGATTCCCGGAAAGTGATCATACAGTGAGACAAGCACTTGTATGGTTGTCGTATCGCGTCTACCGGGCGCGACACCCGATCGACCCCATATCCCGAGGCGAGGTACGCCCTGTGACCCATGTGCAACCCCGAAAGATGGATTTCGGCTTCGAAGACGCCGACGTCCCCTTCCTGTGGAATCCGCAGAATCCGGCCTGGTCGAGCATGTCCAACGCGGTCTCGTTCCTGGCCGTCGGCTTCGAGAAGATGATCGTGAAGCTGATCATGCAGCTCAAGCCGGTGCTGACCGATCCGGAGGTGGCCGCCGAGGCCAACGCGTTCATGCGGCAGGAAGGCCACCACTCGACCGCGCACCGGCAGCACGTCAAGGCGCTCATCAAGCGGTATCCCGGGCTGCAGAACACCCTCGACGCGGTGATCGGCGAATTCGATCTGCTCACCGAGGCCACCTCGCACAACTACCGGCTGGCCTACACCGCCGACCTGGAGGCGACCTTCACGCCGGTGTTCAAGCTCATGCTCGACAACGAGGACACACTGTTCCGGCCGGGTGACGACCGGGTCGCGTCGCTGTTCATCTGGCATTTCGTGGAGGAGGTCGAACATCGCAGCTCCGCGCTGATCCTGTTCAACGCCCTCGTCGGCGACGAGCTCTACCGCATGCGGATGGCGCCGTCGATCTTCGCGCATGTGATGAAGGTGATCCGGATCGCGTGCGCCGGTTTCAACCAGCACGTCCCGCTGGCCGACCGGCAGGTCGACTCGCTGTCCATGTTCGCCCGGCACCGCGCCAAGCAGCGGGTGCTGGAGTACTTCGCGCCGTATCTGACCAAGGGTCCGATGCCGCGCGCCTTCGACGGTCTGTCGCGGCGGGAACAGCTCACCGCCCTCGCCGGTGTGATCCGCAGCCAGCTGCCCAAACACGATCCGGCACATGAGAAGCTGCCCGAGCTGGCCGACCGCTGGTTCGAGCGCTACGACGCCGGGTACGACTGCACCCGCTGGTACACCGCCGAGGCGCTGACCGCTTCGGAGGTGAACTGATGGCAGACCTGTGCACGCCCACCTTCGCCGATCTCGCCGCGCGGATGGGCTTCTCCTGCGACGAGACCGGCGGGCTGATCGAATTCCGCAATCCCGCCGCACTGGAGAACTGGACGCTGCCGGTACTCGAGCTCCTCATCGTGCTCGGATCGGCACTCGCACTCGTGTACGCGGTCGTCCGGCTGCGCCGACACGGTGACCCCACCAACCTGGTGCTCTGGTTCGGTGCGACCGCCTACCTGTTCATCATCGAACCGCCGCTGTACTTCCCGTCGGCCTTCGGCATCGCCGAACACGTCGATACGATGTTCGCGCACAACCTGTTCACGGTGGAGTTCCTGTGGGGACGGCTGCCGCTCTATATCATCGCGATCTATCCGCTGATGGCCACGCTCGCCTACGAAACCGTCAGAATGCTGGGCGTTTTCCGGCGCTACGGGGTTTTCCTCGGCGCGGCCTGCGTGGGGTTCGTCCACCATGCCTATTACGAGCTGTTCGATCAGATCGGCCCGCAGCTGCGCTGGTGGGAGTGGGCGGTCGACAATCCGATCAACCAGCCGATGTTCGATTCGGTGCCGCTGCCCAGTGTGGTCGTCTTCGCTGCGCTGTGGCCGATGTCGCTGGCACTGTGCGTGCACTACTTCGTCGGCCGCCACGTCGATTCCGGGAAGCACTTCAGCGGCCCCCAATTGGTCTGGCGCACCGTGGTTATCGGCCTGCTGGCGTCGGTCGGCACCTTCGTCCTGCCACTGCCCGCGACGATTTTCGGCATGGGCAGTGACACCGTGCGCGGATTCCTCTACGCCGCCGAGCTTTTCGTGCTGTCGGTGGTGGCGGTGGTGCTACTTGCCCGCCAGTGGTCCACGCTGCGCAACGGCACCGCCACACCACCCGGCTACCGAAACCGCTTCGTGCAGTCGTATGCCGTGATCTATCTGGCCGTCATGGCGCTGCTCTGGATCACCGCCCTCCCCGACTTCCTCGCCGCGGAGGACGGTGTCACCGCCAACGGCGACCCCATCGGCAACCTCTGGTACACGATCGCCTGCTTCGTGATCGCCATCGCGGCCGCCGTCGCCATTTTCACCGTGCCGCAGGGTGACTCACGCGACGATCGACCGGAAGAGGCCGAACCCATCGCCACCGAGGCGAGTTAGCGCGGCAACGACCGGGACACCGGTCACCGATCCTTCCGCATCGCCGGCGATAAGGGCTGCCGGTAGCTCGGCAGCCCATTCCGGGAACGCAGGCTTTGACGTTCACGCTGTGTGAACGTTTAGCGTCCGAGTACCGGAGATACCGGTGGAGTCGGGTACGGACACTGCGAGACCACCATGCGCGACTGCTACGCGAACGCGATCGGTTGGCGCGGGTGGCGCATACGGTCGCTCGCACCATCGCCGAACTCGAAGCGCAGGAAGTATCATCCGACATGGTCGAAATCAACAGGCCGGAAAACCTTTTCGAAGGTCTGGACCCGAGCCGCTACGACGCCGAGGTTCTGGAACACTGGCCCGACCAGCAAACCGCGTGGGAGCGGTCGAAGCAGTGGGCCGATTCGTTGTCCGCCGAGGAAACCGAGCGGATGCAGCGGGAAACCACCGCCGCGATGGTCCGCATGGCTGAGTTCATGGCATCCGGCACACCGGTCGACGCACCTGCGGTACAGGCCGAGATCGACGCCGCCTATCGGCTCGTCGAAACAAACTGGAGCCCGAACGCCGACATCCTCCGGACACTGGCCCGGTCCTATCTCGACCCGGCCTACAGTGCGAACTTCGATCGGATCGCGGCGGGGCTCGCCCGGTACTACCACGACGCGATGCTGGTTTTCGCCGAGATGCGGCTCGGCTAGGTTCGCGCCGGCCGGCCTCGCCGACCTGCTGTTACCGGGCCGGGAGGTAGCTGTCGAGCAGGTCCGCCAGTTGGGTGGGGCGGGCCAGGGCGGCGTAGTGGCCTGCCGTGAGTTCGTCCGGGGTGATGGCCAGTCTGTCGGCTACCACGCGGCGCTGGAAATCGGCTGGGAACAAACGGTCTTCGGTGCACAGGACGAACTTCGTGGGGATGTCCGGCCAGTTCGGCAAGGGCCACGGTGTCGCACCGGCCGCGGTGGAGGGGTGGTTGCGTTCGCGGCGGCGCGCCTCGGCGGCTAGTTCGTGGGGTACGTCGTGGTAGTAGATCGCGTCGTCGTCGACGTACTCCGTACTGGATCGGTAACCGGTGGCATCCCACCACTCGTCCGGCCGCTCCCCCGGCTTCGGCACCATCCCCGCCACCAGGATCAGCAGATCTGCCGAGAGTCGGGCGGCCGCGAGCGGCGCGGTGAACGCCCCGAACGAATGACCGACCACCACCAGGTCCGTGCGATCGCCGACCGCCTCCACCACGACCTCGGTGTACCGATCCAACCCCGCCGCATCGTCGTCGGCCGGGAGATCGGGAGCGACGACATCGTGGCCGCGGCGTCGCAATTCCGCTGCCACCAGATGCCAACTCCAGCCGCCGTCCCCCGCCCCGTGCACCAGAACGAATGTGCTCACAGGTCCATCCTCTTCCGCCGCCTCGCCATCGCAGACTACCGGGAGCCCGGCATCATCGTCGCTCTCCACCCGGCCCGGGCCGCTCCCTCCCGCGCCCCCGGCGAAGCCACCGACCGGCCCGCACCGCCAGCCAGCCCAGCCCGATCAGCAGCAGCACCACCGCGATGAACGCCACGACCGGGACGGCCAACGCCAGAATGGTGAGCGCCAGCGAAGTGCCGTCCTCGGCGGTGGAGACGACCGGATTGCCCACCCCCGCTGTCGTTCCCGTGACGAACGGTCGCGCCGCCGTACGACCGGCGTGCACACTGCCCGCGGTGATCGCGCCGAGCACGGCGGCGACCGCGGGCGGCAGGTTCGAGGACAGGCTGGTCTCGGCGGCGAAGAGGATCGCCCCGGACGCCGGAGCCACGAGCACCCCGATACCGTGCACCACCGAATCGATCGCCGGAATCTTGTCGCCGATGAGATCGAGAACGAACACCACCGCGATCCCGATCAGCACGGGCGTCGAGGACAACCACCCGTACGAACTGCCCAGATCGATCCACCCCATCCGATCGGCGACACCCACCGCCAACAGGGGCAACTACGCGTTCAGCCCCGCCGCCCCCGACAGCCCGAACGCACCGAGCACCGCCGCGACGGCCGCTGTGATCTCCATGCCCACAAGTCTGCCGCCACCGACCGAAAGGGGCCGATATTTGCCCGGTGAGACACTGCGGGTGTCCCCGCCGGTTCCAGTCAGGCCCCGCTCACAGAGGAATGAACGGAGCTACGGGACATCCGATCGGCATCGGTTCGGCCGAGCGCACATGTCTCCGCCGTGAATTACTGTGGCCCCGTGGGTTTCAGTGAATACGCACCGGGTGATGTCGTGTGGTTTCCGGAAGGTCCGTTCAGTGGGATCTGCGGGGTGGTGCGGGAGGTGGACGCACGGAATGCCAAGCTGCGTATCGACTTCGGTGAGGGGATGGCGCGGCGTGAAGGCAATGTGCTGCGTGAGCGGCGGCATGGGCTGACCGTGAGCTTCGAAGAAGTCGAGTTGGCTTAGCGGTTCATCTACTGTTCGGCCCTGCGTGCCAGGGTGCGCATGACGACCTCCCCCAAAGGGGCGTCCCGATGTGGGGGCTGCGCCGCATCACGAACTGCTACACCCGCGCATCGAGCCGCGATCCCGCGATGACTGTCGGATCGGCCGTGGCCAGGGCCTCAGCGAGCGGCATGCCCGTGCGTTCGGCGAGGAGTATCCGTTCGCGTACCTCGCGGGGTGTGCGGGGGCGGTAGCCGGGGCCGGTGCCGCAGCAGCCGCCGTGGAAGGTGAGGCCGGAGTCGAGAACTGTTGTCAGGGTGCGCCAACCGGCCTTGTCCAGCTTTCCGGGTACCGCGAGGTGCGGACCCGCGTCGATGAGATCCGCCCGGCAGTGCGGGCACGGGACGGGGCCGTGCTTGGTCGGGTATTTGAAGGACACCCGGCAGCGCAGGCACACCAGATGTGTCCGGTTCGGGTAGATGCACATGTGGGCAGCGTAGATTCGCAGTGGCGTCGGGGCGAGTGAATTCCTGTTCCCACCGCTGATACCCGGACGCGTTCATCGTCAACCTACGCCTGGGGTGAGGTGCCCGAGGCGACCCGGTACCCGGAACCCTTCACCGACGGCGCACCGGTGAGCACGGGCCGGTCCGAGTGGATGCAGCGCCGCGCTTCGGGATCGATACCGCCCGCCGCAGCACCGACCCTCACAGACCGTTACCGATGGGAGTTGATTCCACAGTGATCTTGTCCGCAACCGGACACGAACCGGTCCGCCGGATCATGTCGCCGATCTTCCTGCTCGCGCTGTTGCTCAGCGCGTGTGGGCGGGTCGAGTCCGTCGAACCAGGGCAGCCGGGACCCGAACTGCGGCAGTTCTACGATCAGCAGCCGTCCTTCGCGAGCTGCGACGGGTACGCCACCACCGCGGCCGACGCGCAGGCTTTCGCCGTCGATCCCGAATTCCGCTGCGCCCGAGTGGAAGTTCCGCTGAACTACGACAACCCCGGCGGCCGCACCGCATCCATCGCGCTCCTGCGGGTTCCCGCGCGCGGCGAGCGGATCGGGTCCCTGCTGCTCAATCCCGGCGGTCCGGGTGGCGCTGGCATGAGCATGGCCGCCGTCGCCGCAGAGAACTGGGCGGACAGCCCGATAGCCGAGCGGTTCGACCTCATCGGGTTCGACCCCCGCGGCGTCGGGGCCTCGAAACCCGCCATCGACTGCTTCACCGATGCGGAGCTCGATGCCGGGACGGCGATCACCTCGGTGACGGTCGGCTCGGGAACGGTGACCGCGGCGGACAGTCGTCGACTGGTCGACCGGTGCGCCGAGCGGTCGGGGGGTATGGATGTCCTCGCTCATGTCGGCACCCGGGATGCGGTGCGCGACATGGACATACTGCGCGCGGTGCTCGGTGACGAGCGGCTGAGCTTCCTCGGCCAGAGCTATGGCACCCGGCTCGGTGCGGTCTACGCCGAAACGTTCCCTCACCATGTGCGCGCGATGGTGCTCGACGGAGCCATCGACCCGCATACGGGGACCGATGAACGCCGCATCACTCAGTGGACCGGCTTCCAGCGAGCCTTCGACAAGATGGCCGCCGCCTGCGCCACCCGACCGGACTGCCCACTGGGCACCGATCCCGGCGCGGCCACCCGGAACTTTCAGAATCTGTTACGGCCGTTGATCGATCGGCCGGTCCCCGTCACCGACCGCACGGAACTGGATTACAACGGCGCGTGGGGCGCGGTGGTCGCCGGGCTGTACAACTCGGCCGCCTGGCCCGCCATCGAGAAGGGGCTGACCGAGATAGCGGCCGGACGCGGCGACACCCTGAGCGCGATCGGCGAAATCTTCGCCGGACGCGGCCCGGACGGGCGCTACCCCAACTTCACCGAGGCCGTCTACGCGATCAACTGCATGGACGAACAACGCCACACCGCCGCCCAAGAGGTCGAGCTCAAACGCCGAATCCAAGAGGTGGCCCCCTTCCTCGACTCCGGGCGCGGTGCCGACGGCGCCCGGGACATGTGCGAATTCTGGCCCGCCCAACCAACTCTCGGCTTCCCCTACGCCACCGATATCGAGGGCCTCCCCCCAACCCTCACCATCTCGGTGACCGGCGATCCATCCACCCCCTACGAAGGCGGCGTCAGCCTCGCCGAAACACTCGGCGGCACACTGCTCACCGTCGACGGCGAGCAACACACCATCGCCCTCTCCGGTGCCAGTGACTGCGTGAACGATGCCGTCGCACAGTATCTGCTCGATCCACAGCGCCCGATCACCGAACGGCGCTGCACCCTGTGAGCAATGCCCGAACCGGCGGGACTACCGCCGCAATAGGGCAAGGAAGGCGGCCTCGATGACGAGGGTGGCGACGAGGCCACCGCCCCCGCTGGCGATGGCGTCGAAGATGGTGTGACCGGAGGCGTAGGTGTGCGCGGCGTGTCGGAGGGCACGCTCGCGATCCTGGAGCAGGGCTCGGCTGGACGCCGGGCAGTGCCCAGCGCGTCGTGGGCGGCGGCGAGCCACTGCTCATCGATCTGACGCCCGGTACCGAGGGCTGTGCCCTCACCATCACCGTCGCCCACATGGCTCGCGGTACGCGGGTTCCGACCGACACGACCCGCCTACCCGCCCTGCTGTCGACGGACCATTTCGGTGATCCAGGTGGGTGCGTACGGCGAGGTGCAGCCGGGCGGGGTGGGGTAATCCTCGAGGACCCCGAGGCGTTCGCCGATGTCGATGGCGCGGGGGCGGTGGGTGACGTGCACGATGCCGATCTGCGCCAAGCAGTGGTTCATCGCCCATTGCAGACGGTCCGGGGCGTCCTTCATCTCCGACTCGATGGTGTCGAGCAGGCCGGGGAGGTCGAGGCCGTCGGGTCGCTTCGCTACGCGTTCGGTGGTCAGCGCCCAGCCGGCGCTCGCCACCACCGGATCGGGGTCTGCCATCCAGGCCGTGCGGAGCTCCTCGGCGTGAGGGCTCTTCCGCACCACGTAGTTCACCAGCCAGTCGTGCGCCTTGGGGGTGCGCGCCGTACGCAGCATGCGGTCCAGTTCGCCACGATCGAACGCCTTCGGCCGACAGATCAGCGTTGCCAGCAGCTTCGCCGCCGTGTCGTCGGTCGCCCAGAGCTGTCGTGCCAGATCCGGCTGCGTTCTCAGCCGCTTCGCGACCGCGCGCAGTGCGGTCAGGTTCACGCCGTGATCGTCGCCGTGCTTCTCGTTCACCGCACGCACCCGGGGATCCTCGAGCGCGGCCAACTCGGCCATCACCTCGGTCACCGTCACCTCGGCCATCGCATCCTCCGCTCCACGGTCCAGAGCTCAGCCTGCCATGAATGTGACTCTCGCCATGACAGCGACCTGGCCGGATTCGGTCGGACGGTGCCGGGTATGTCGGCAGCAGTGAGCCCAAACGACTACGGGAGGTACTCATGTCCGACAAGGGAGAGAGCGCGCGTCAGGGTATCGAGGGCGTCGTCGAGGACGCCAAGGGTAAGGCCAAGGAGGTCGCGGGTGTGATCACCGGGGATGAGGATCTCAAGGGTGAGGGCCGCGCCCAGCAGGACAAGGCCGAGGCGCAGCGGGAGGTGGCAACCAAGGAGGCGGCCGCCGAGAAGGCTCGTGCCGAGGCCGAGGTCGCGAAGGCGCGTGAGTCCGGATATCAGGACAAGTAGTACGCGAACGGATACATCGCGGACCGGTGGGCGGCTCTAACGAGCCGCCCACCGGTCGCTTCGGCCGCTGTTCCGGGCCGTGTCCGAAGCCGCCGAATCCAGGCTCGACGGCGACCGGCCAGCACACCGGCCCGGCTATGGGCGTGGGTACGCCTGGAACAGCTGCCACATCCGGTTCTGGATCTCGGTGCGGCGGGCACCGGTCGGCCACGAATGGCTACCGCCGTTGTACACCCGCCACACCACCTGCGTGCCGGACGCGCAGTCCCAGCGCTTGGAATCCTTCACATCCGTACCACCGTCGGGCCGCTCGTTCTGACACGGTCGGTTCTCCCAGCTCCAGTACATGACATGGCTGTAGGCGATGGGCTCGGGCACCGTGGTGTCGTTGGCGGACGCGAAGACCGCCCAGGAGATCGCGCGGGCCGGGTCGCAGCCCGCCGGAGGGGGCGCGGGAGCGTATACAGCCCCGGAGGCGTAGAAGGTCGAATCCACGCATCCGACCCGGGATGCCATCTGCCCACCGTTGGAGTGGCCCAACAGGTGGATGCGTTTCGGGTTCACACACCACTGGGCACGCACGTTCGCAACCACACTACGGATATGGTTGAGGTCCACGGCGTTGTCACCGGCTTCCCAGCCCCACCCCGATCCCTCCGGTTTGCTACCGCGTGGATAGACGACAATGGATTTGGTCCGATCGGCGACCGCGTTCCAGCCCGATCCACCTTCCATGCTCTCGGGCGTGCCCCGGCCGCCGTGCAGTGCGACCACCAACGGCGCCCCACCGCTGGGGATTCCGGCCGGAACATGGACGCGGTAGTACCTGCCGCCGAAGTCGACCCGTTTGGTGGTCGGCGTCGTAGAGCACGCGACAGCCAGCCCCTCGGGGTCCTCGTACAGTTCTTCGTCGGCAGCGGCGGCACCCGCAGTGGAGACTATGAGTGAAAATGCCGCGCAGCACGCGCCGATCACGGCGGCCACACGCTGGGAAACAGGGATCGCCACAGAAACTCCTTGTGTGCGAACGAAATTGCGAAACGCACCCTACCCAGACCGCCGTGACCTTCGTGGTCGTTTCCGCGACGACGGTTGCCCGAAGAACTGCGGTCTTGCCGTGGCGGTGAGCGGTTCGGGGTCGGGTCCGAAGGCAGCGGAACCGGGTGTCGGCGGCTAGCATCTGAGCTTGGTGTGTCGCGCCGGAACAGCAAGTCGGGCCGGACGAATTCGGTGAAGTGGGGGCGTTGTGCGGCAGATTCTCGTGGCGGCGTTGATCGCGCTGATGGTGTCGATCTCGCTGACACCGGTGTTGATCAAGGTGTTCTCGCGGCGGCGCTGGGGGCAGGAGATCCGGATCGAGGGTCCGGCCAGTCATCAGCAGAAGCGGGGCACGCCGACCATGGGCGGAATCGCCATTCTGGTCGCGATGTGGACGGGATATCTGGGATCCCATCTGATCGGCATCGGTTATGGGGCCGAAGGTGTTTCGGCCTCGGCGCTGCTGGTGCTCGGATTGGCCACCGCCCTCGGCGTGGTGGGCTTCCTCGACGACTACATCAAGTTGCGGCAGCGGCGGAACCTGGGCTTGACGGCGACCGGGAAGTACATCGGGCAGCTCACCGCCGCGATCATCTTCGGGGTGCTGGTACTGCGATTTCCGAACAGCACCGGGTTGACGCCGGGCAGCCGGGCGCTGTCCTATGTGCGCGACACGTCGATCATCACCCTGGGCACCGTCTTCTTTCTGGTCTGGGTCTGTTTTCTCGTGGTGGCCTGGTCCAATGCCGTGAACTTCACCGACGGCCTGGACGGGTTGGCGGCGGGCGCGATGAGCTGGGCGCTGGGCGCGTACATGCTGATCACGTTCTGGCAGTACTCGAACGCGTGCACACCGCGCCCCAGCGCTGGCTGCTACCACGTGCGCGACCCGCTGGACCTGGCGCTGGTGTGCGCCGCCGGAGCCGCCGCCTGTATCGGGTTCCTGTGGTGGAATGCCGCCCCCGCCAAGATATTCATGGGCGATACCGGCTCCATGACACTGGGCGGCCTGCTCGCCGGACTCGCCGTCACCACCCGCACCGAACTGCTCATGGTCGTCGTCGGCGCGCTGTTCTTCGTGGAGATCCTGTCGGTGCTGCTACAGATCGTCGTGTTCAAGACGACCCGCCAGCGCCTGTTCAAGATGGCTCCGTTCCACCACCACTTCGAACTCGCCGGATGGGCCGAGACCACCGTCATCATCCGATTCTGGCTGCTGGGCGGCATATCCGCCGCCATCGGACTGATGCTCTTCTACGCCGAATACCTGACGGCGTGAACGGTCAGAAGCGCTGCCACGACGGCTTGTTCTCCACGGCGAACCGGTAGTAGTCCACGGCCTTCAGGTTGACGGCCGCGGCCGGGTCGACGATGACCGTGACGTGCGGGTGCATCTGGAGGATGGAGGCCGGGCAGAAGGCCGACACCGGACCCTCCACGGCGGCGGCCACGGCATCGGCCTTACCCTCGCCGGTCGCGATCATGACGAGATGGTCGGCGTCACTGATGGTTCCGAGCCCCTGGGTGAGCACATGGGTGGGCACCTGCGACAGGTCACCCTCGAAGAACCGGGCGTTGTCCTCGCGGGTCTTCGGCGTCAGCGTCTTCACGCGGGTACGTGAGCGCAGCGACGAGCCGGGCTCGTTGAAGCCCAGGTGCCCGTTCGCGCCGATACCGAGAATCTGCACCGAGACCGGTCCGCTCACCGCGATCATGCGCTCGTAATCGGCCGCGGCGGCCGGAATGTCGTCGGCGCGGCCGTCGGGGCTGTGCACGTCGGCGTCCGCGAAGTCCACCTGCGCGGTGAACTCGTCCCGAATGAACTGGGCGTAGGACTGCGGGTGCCCGGCGGGCAGCCCGATGTACTCGTCGAGCAGGAACGCCTGCACCCCGGCGAAACTCAGGCCCTCCTCCCGATGCTGGCGAATGAGCTCCTGATAGGCGCCCAGCGGCGAGGAGCCGGTGGCCAGACCGATGGCGCGCGCACCGCGCCGCACATGGTCGGCCATGATGCGGCCGGCGAGCACACCGGCTTCGGTCGCGTTGTCGGTGATCACGAGTTCCATGGCAGTCCGTCCTTGTACACGGTCACAGGGGTCAGTTGGCTATCGGTGACGAGCACATCGGCGCGCATGCCCGCGCGCAGCGCGCCGACGCGATCGTCGATGCCGAGCAGGCGGGCCGGGGTGGCGCAGGCCGCGGTGGCGGCGCTGGTGAGATCCACCCCGGCGTGGAAGACGGTGCGCCGCAGCACATCCGAGGCGCAGGCGGTGCCGCCCGCGATGGTGCCCGGCCCGTGCGGGTCGTAGAGCCGCGACACCCCGTCCGCCACGATCACGTCCAGGATGCCGAGGTGGTAGCGACCGTCCGGCATTCCGGCCGCCGCCATGGCGTCGGTGATGAGCGCGAGATTGTCCGCGCCGAGGGTGTCGAACACCATGCGCACGGTCCCGTCGGCCAGATGCACACCGTCGGCGATGAGTTCGGCCACCACGTCACCGCGCCCGGCCGCCGCCATCGCCGCCGTCAGGAAATTGGCGTCGCGGTGCGCCAGTGCGGGCATGGCGTTGAACAGATGAGTGATGGACACCCGTTCACCGCGGCGCATGGCCCGCACCGAGCGCTCGTAGTCGGCCACGGTGTGCCCGAGCGACAGCAGCACGCCCGCCTCGTTCAGCAGATCCGCGAGTTCGTCGAAACGCGCGGTCTCGGGGGCGACGGTGACCGAGACGATGCGCCCGTCGCCGTGCCGCAGCAGCCGCCGCAGCATGGCCGGGTCACCGGGCACGATGCGCGCCGGATCGTGTGCGCCACAGCGATGTTCGCTGATGAACGGCCCCTCCAGGTGAATGCCCGCGAGCAGTCCGGCATCGACGGCCTTGCCGAGCAGGTCGATCCGCTCCAGCAGTTCGTCCTGGGTCGCCGAGACCAGGGAGGCGACCAGCGTCGTCGTGCCGCGGCCGCGGTGGAAGCCGACGGCGCTCACGATGCCGTCGAAATCCGTTTCCGGGAAACCGAATCCGCCGCCGCCGTGGCAGTGCACATCGATGAGCCCCGGCAGCACGATCGGCGGCTCACCCGCGAGTGTGGGCAGCTCACCGTCGAATTCGGCCGCCGGGCCGACGAAGTCGAGGAGCGGACCGTCGAACGACACCACGCCGTCGGCGAGTTCGCCCGCCTCCGTGAGGGTGACGACCCGCCCGCGCAGTGTCGTCCTCAACCCGCCCGCCCCCGGCTCATCGGTCCCCTCCCCGCAACACCGACCGCGCAGCCCGCGCGGCCTCCTCGGCGGTGGCGGCGGCCAGCACCGCCGAGGCCGCCTGCTCGCATTGCTCGCGGGTGACCGCCGCCAGCGCGGCCCGCACCCCGGCCAGCGACCGAGGCGCCATCGACAGCGTCTCCACCCCCAGACCCACCAGCACGCAGGCGAATTCGGGATGGGACGCGGCCTCGCCGCAGACGCCGACCGCCACCTCGTGCCGTCGTGCGCCCGCCACCACGGCCGCGATCGTCTCCGCCAGCGCGGGTTGCCACGGATTGTGCAGCTCCGCCAGGGCCGAGGACATGCGATCGGCCCCGAACAGATACTGCGACAGGTCGTTGGTGCCGATGGAGAAGAAGTCCACCTCCGCGCCGAGCCGATCGGCGCGCAGCGCCGCGGCCGGAACCTCCACCATGATGCCGCGGCTGGTCACGCCCAGTTCCCGGGCGCGAGCGGCGAAGGCCCGCGCCTCCTCCACGGTGGCCACCATGGGGGCCATCACCTTCACGGGGGTCCCGGTGGCGGCGCGGGCGGCCTCGATGGCGGTGAGCTGGTCGTCCAATGTCCCCTCATCGACACTGGCCAACCGGATACCGCGCACGCCGAGAGCCGGATTCTCCTCCTCGGACAGCTTCAGAAACGGCAGCGGCTTGTCCGATCCGGCGTCCAGGGTGCGCACGGTGACCGGACGCTCCCCCAGGATCTCGAAGATCTCCCGGTACCGGGCCGTCTGCTCGTCGATGGTCGGTGCGGAATGCCGTCCCAGGAACAGGAATTCGGTGCGGAAGAGTCCGACACCCTCGGCGCCGAGTTCCACCGCGAGCCGGGCGTCGGCCGCGCTGCCCACATTCGCCAACAGCGGTACCGCGTACCCGTCGGCCGTTCGCCCCGGTCCGGTCGGCGCGTCCTGCTGTCGCGCCCGAGCCGCCAGCACCTCCGTGCGCCGCCCCGGTGCGGGCGCGATCTCCACCGTGCCCGCCGTCCCGTCGACCACCACCTCGGTGCCCTCGGCGATCTCGACCGCGCCCGGACAGGCGACCACGGCCGGAATACCCAGCGCCTTGGCCAGAATCGCGGTGTGCGAAGTCGGTCCACCGGCCACCGTGAGCAGCCCGACCACCGTGTTCGGATCGAGTGTCGCGGTATCGGCGGGCGCGAGGTCGCGCGCCGCGAGAATGAACGGCACCGCGCTGTCCGGGATGCCGGGCGGGTCGACGCCGAGCAGTTCGGCGACGACGCGTTGCCCCACATCGCGCAGGTCGGCGGCGCGCTCGGCCATCATGCCGCCGAGCGCGGTCAGCTGCTCGGCGAAGTGGTCGACCGCCTCGGTCACCGCATGCGCGGTGGGGCCGCCCGCTCGGATCCCGGCACGCACCTGATCCAGCAGCGCCGGATCGGCGGCCAGCGCCGCCGTCATGGTCAAGATGTCGGCCGCCGTACCCCGAGCGGTCTCCGCCTGGGCGGCGTAGCGCGCGGCGACGGTGTCGAAAGCGGCCTCCACCCGCGCGATTTCGGCATCGACGTCCGCGCCGGGGGCATCGGTGGCGCTGGTGGTCGGCGCGGACGCCAACCACAGCACCGGCCCGACGGCCACCCCCGGTGCGGCCGCGACACCGCGAATCTCACGCGTCAAGATCGGTCTCCAGCAGCTCGACGAGCGCGTCCAGACTCGTCTCGGCTCCATCCTCGGCGCTCAGGACGACGGTGTCACCCTGTTTCACGCCCAGGGTCATGACCTGGAGCATGGAGGCCGCGGCCACCGGGGCCTTGCCGTCCACCGAGATCATCACCGGCACCGCGGATTCCGCGGCGGCCTTGACGAAAAGAGCGGCCGGACGGGCGTGTAAGCCGGACTTCGACGCAACGACGGCGGTGCGGTTGATCATTGGGCGGTGTTCTCCTTCTCGATGTCTGCCTCGTCGGGTTCACGTCCGGGGGTCGGCAGGTTCCAGCGCCGGATGATGAAGCTGAAGGTGACGTAGTACAGCACCGCGTAGCCGAGACCGATCGGAATCAACAGCAGCGGATGAGTCGCCTTGCCGAAGTTGAGCAGGTAGTCGATGGCTCCCGCCGAGAAGGTGAAGCCGTCGTGGATACCGAGCGCATTGGTCAGTGCCAGCGCCGAACCGGTGAACAGCGCGTGGATGAGCAGCAGCGGCCACGCCACGAAGATGAAGGCGAACTCCAGCGGTTCGGTGATCCCGGTGACGAAGGCGGTCAGACCGGTCGAGAGCATGATGCCGCCGACCAGCTTGCGGTTCTCGGGCTTGGCATTGCGCCAGATGGCCAGCGCGGCGGCGGGCAGACCGAACATCATGATCGGGAAGAAGCCGGTCATGAAGGTGCCCGCGGTCGGGTCACCGGCCAGGAAGCGCGGGATGTCGCCGTGTGCGCCGTCGTAGTCGCCGATCACGAACCACACCACCGAGTTCAGGATGTGGTGCAGGCCCAGCGGGATCAGCAGCCGGTTGGCGAAGCCGAAGATGCCGCCACCGGCGACGTCGTTGTCCGCGACCGCCTCGCCGAGCCAGGTCAGGCCCGCGTTGAACGCCGGGTAGATGAAGGACATGGCCACGCCGATGAGCACGGCGGCACAGGCGGTGAGGATCGGCACCAGTCGGCGGCCGGAGAAGAAGCCCAGGTAGTCGGGCAGTTGGGTGCGGTGGTAGCGCTGCCACAGCACGGCGGCGGTGATGCCCATGACGATGCCGCCGAGGACACCGAAGTTCACCAGTGCCTGATCCCCGTCGGCAGTGGTCTTACCCTCCAGCACGACCGGAGACATGGCCTTCTCCACACCCTGGAAGGCCAGATAGCCGACAACGCCCGCGAGCGCGGTCGAGCCGTCGGCCTTCTTGGCCCAGCCGATGGCGATACCGACCGCGAACAGCAGCGGGAGATTGTCGAGCAGCGCGCCGCCCGCCCCCGCGAGGACGGCGGCCACCGATTCCAGTGGTGAGAAGCGGCCGAGCATATCGTCTTGGCCGAGCCGCAGCAGCAGACCCGCCGCGGGAAGGGTGGCGATCGGCAGCATCAAGCTCCGACCCAGTTTCTGCAGGCCGGATAGATCCAGCTTCTTACGCTCGCTTGCGGCGACGTCGGCCATAGCGGGGTCCTTCAGTCCGTGAATCGAGTCACACGCGTGTATGGTGACGGTGACTGGTTATAACCAGAGATATACTGGTTATAACCAGTTTTGTCCACCCCGACACGCACGGAGGAAGAATGTCCAAGGCCGATCAGATCGTCGCCGGGCTAGGCGGCACCGACAACATCGTCGAGGTCGAAGGCTGCATCACGCGGTTGCGCGTCGAGATCAAGGACGCCACCAAGGTCGACGAGAAGGCGCTCAAGGCCGCCGGCGCGCACGGTGTCGTCAAGGCGGGCGCCGCGGTTCAGGTCGTGGTGGGACCGACCGCCGACGCACTGGCCGAAGACATCAACGATCTGCTCTGAATCACATGAGCACCCAGATCCTCTCGCCCCTCGCGGGCACCGCCATGCCGCTGTCCGAGGTCCCCGACCCGGTATTCTCCGCCGAGATGGTGGGAGCCGGCGTGGCGGTGGAACCCCTCGACACCGATGAGCCGACCACCGTGGTCGCCCCCATCGCCGGCACCCTGGTGAAACTGCACCCGCATGCCGCGGTCATCGTCTCCGACTCGGGCGCGGGCGTGCTGCTGCACGTCGGCATCGACACCGTCGGCAAGGCCGACCTGTTCCAGGTGCATGTCGAGGAGGGCGCGGCGGTGAACCAGGGTGATGCCCTGATCACCTTCTCCCCCAATGCCATTCGCCGCCTGGACCTGAGCGCCGCCGTCCCCGTGGTGGTGATGGATACCGCCCCGGGCTCCGCGCTCGAACCGGCCAGCGGTCCGATCGCGGCGGGCGCGGTGCTGTTCTCCATCTGAGAACCAACCGTCCACAGGGCAATTCGCTCGCGGGCACTCGAATCGAGTGCCCGCGAACCGCTTTCCGGGCGTCTCAGCCCGAAGTCTGATTTCCGTTGTCCTCCGCCGACACCGTCATATAGACCTGGTACCGATCGGCGCGATACCAAGACTGCGCATGCTCCACACAGCGATCCCGCGAGTAGGACATGCGGTCGAAAGCCAGTAGCGGAGAACCGAGTTCGGTGCCGAGCCAGCCCGCGTGCCGCTCATCGGCGGCCACCGCGCGCACGCTCTGCTCGGCGCGGTCGATCGGGCAGTCGTATTCCTTGGCCAGCAGCGCGTACAGCGACTGGGTGAGATCGCGTTCCAGCAGGCCGGGCAGCAGATCGGCGCGGTACCAACCGTCGTCGATGGACATGGGCAGCCCGTCGGCCAGCCGCAACCGCACCAGATGGAACGCCTTCGCGGTCGCGGTCAGACCCAGTGCCGTGACGGAGGCGGGCGGCGGCACCGCGTAATCGCTGTGCAGCACCACCGTGCTCGGGGTGCGGCCGAGGCGGCGCATATCGTCGCTGAACGAGGCCATGTGCAGCCGCGAGCGCGCCACCCGTTCGGCGACGAAGGTGCCCTTGCCGGGGATGCGGGTGATGACGCCCTCGGATTCGAGCTGACTCAACACCTCTCGCACCGTCATCCGGCTCACGCGATAGTCGTCGCACAGCTGCCGCTCACTGGGCAGCATCTCCCCCGGGCGCAGCGTCGCGCACAGGGTGGTCAACGCGGACCGCAGCTGGGCCTGTTTGGTTACGCGCCCGGCCACGTGGTCCCCGGGTGCGCCTGGTCCGCCGGGCTCATGCGCTCCTCTTACTTCTCGTTGCGGGCCTTGGGGAATCGCTTCTGCTTGGCGACCCAGCCCGCCATGCGCGCCCAGTGCCCCTTGGCCGGGGTCACCTTGGCGACGAGCTCACGCTCCCACTCCTGCGCCTCCGACAGTCCGTTCACGGCCTCGACGAGCGCCTTGGCGGCGGCCATATCGGGCACCACGCGGTCACCGAGCACACCCTCGTCACCGACCAGCGTGACACGGACGCCGATGCGCCCGAGCGGCTGCAACACCGCCGTGGCGGAGCCGCCGTTGTCGGCGACGAATCCCTTCACCGAATCGACGACGGACGGCGACAGTTTGACGGAAGCCGGGGCGGCGGTAGCGCTCATGCCGAGCAGTTTACCCATCGGTAAGACCGAGTTGATGTGCCACTGCCCACTGCACGGCCGCGCGGGTGTACAACTGGTAACCATGCGCGCCATCCAGGTTTCCGAGCACGGGGGTCCCGAGGTCCTGCGGTACACGGAGGTGCCGGACCCGGTCATCGGGCCGAAACAGCTGCTGGTCGACACCGAGGCCATCGGGATCAACTTCATCGACACCTACATTCGCACCGGGCGGTATCCGCAGAACGTGCCGTACGTTCCGGGCGCGGAGGGCACCGGCGTGGTGGCGGCGGTGGGGGCCGAGGTCACCGAGTTCCAGGCCGGTGACCGGGTGGCGTGGGCGGCCGCACCCGGCAGCTACGCAGAGCGGGTCGCGGTGGACGAGGCGGTGGCGATTCCGGTGCCCGAGGGCATCGACGCACCGGTCGCGGCCTCGGCGCTGCTGCAGGGTATGACGGCGCACTACCTGGTCGAGTCGATCTACAAGCCCGAACCGGGCGAGGCGGTGCTCGTGCACGCCGGGGCGGGCGGCGTCGGGCTGATCATCACCCAACTGCTGGCCAAGCGCGGGGTGCGGGTCCTCACCACGGTCTCCTCCGATGAGAAGGAGAAGCTCTCGCGCGAGGCCGGGGCCGCCGAGGTGCTGCGCTACGACGACGAACTGGCCTCGCGGGTGCGGGAACTCACCGGCGGCGTGGGCGTGGCCGCGGTGTACGACGGCGTGGGCGCGAGCACGTTCGAGGCCAGTCTGGCCTCGCTGCGCGTGCGCGGCATGCTCGCGCTGTTCGGCGCGGCCAGCGGGCCGGTGCCACCGTTCGACCTGCAACGCCTCAACGCTCTCGGTTCCCTGTTCGTCACCCGGCCGACGCTGGCTCACTACACCCGCGACCGGGCCGAACTGCTCTGGCGCGCCCGCGATGTCATGAACGCGATCGCCGACGGCACGCTGCGCATCCGCGTCGGCGCGACCTACCCGCTGGCCGAGGCCGAGCGAGCCCACCGGGATCTGGAGGGGCGCAAGACAACCGGTTCGATCGTGCTGCTGCCGCGCTGACGCGGGCCCGACCGGCGGCGCGGCACCGCCGGTGTCGCGACAGAGCCCGACAGTCGCGCGTGCTCGAACAGTCCCGGCCGCTCAGTAGTCCCGGCCGGTGAGTCCCCGGTAGACGAAACGGGTGATGCCCTCCACCGCCTGTTCGTCGGTGAGGTCGACGGTACCGTCCTCGACGGCTTGGAGCAGGCCGGAGGCCACCAGGAACATCATGGTGAGACTGGCGTCGGGGGTGCTGGGCAGGCGCAGGCCCGCGGCGGGAAAACCGTCGAGGTGATCGAGCACGTCCTCGCGCTGTTCGGCGGAGAAGCGGCCCATCATGCGGGCGAAGTCCTCGTTCACCAGGGCCGCCTGACTCACGGCCCGGAATACCGGCCAATGCTCGCGCGCGGCGGTCCAGTAGCCCCGAATGTGGTAGCGCACCGCCTCCGGGTCGGTGAAGTCCGGATTGTGGTCCGGGCCCTCGGCGCGTGAATCACCCTCGTCGGCAAGGTCTTTCAGCAGGGATTGGAGCAGCTCCTCCTTGCTGGCGAAGTGGTTGTAGAACGAGCCCGCCGCGCGTCCGGCCACCGCGGTGATGTCGGTGATCTTGGTGTTGAGATAGCCGCGCTCGGCGAAGAGTTTGCGGGCGGCGGCCTTGAGCGCCTGTTCGGTCTCGGCCGCCTTCTCCTGGCGTTTGCCACCCATTCGCACCACCTCCTTGACAGCGGAACGTACCAGGATCGATACTGAATTCACATTCAGTGAAACTGAGTTCATTATACGGAGTCAGCATGTCAGCACAGGTATTGATCGCCGGAGCCGGTCCGACCGGCCTCACCCTCGCCATCGACCTGGCCCGGCGCGGCATCGCCGTGCGGGTGGTCGAGCAGGCCGAGCGGTTCTTCGCCGGTTCCCGTGGCGACGGCATCCAGCCGCGCACCCTCGAGGTGTTCGACGACCTCGGCGTCCTGGACGCCGTCCTCGCCGCCGGGATGCCGCAACCGCTCGTGCGCGCCTATTTCGGCGGGGAGCTGGTGGCCGAGCGGCGGATGAGCGAGTGGCGGGAGCCGAGTTCCGCTGTGCCCTACCCGAATCCGTGGGTGCTCGGACAGTCCGATACCGAAGGCATCCTGCGGGACCGGCTGGCGCGGCTCGGGGTGGTGGTCGAACTGTCCACGGCGCTCGTCGATTTCACCCAGGACGGAGACGGCGTGACCGCCACGCTGTCGGCTCCGGCCGGGACCGAAACCGTGCGGGTGGACTATCTGATCGGCGCGGACGGCGGACGCAGCACGGTACGCAAGCGACTCGGCATCCCCTTCGAGGGCAGCACCGACGAATCGGTGCGCATGCTGCTCGGCGACGTGCGCGCCGATGCCCTCGACCACGACTTCGGCTACTGGTTCGCCGAGGCGGACGCGCCCATGGACGGAATCGTGCTGTCCCCCTTGCCCGGTGGGCGGCACTTCCAGTTCGGGACGCGGCTGCACGGTGACGCCGCACCGAGCCTGGAGGTCTTGCAGGGCTACGTCGACCGGCTCGCCCACCGGCCCGAGGTGGTGCTGAGCGACCTCGCCTGGTCGACGGTGTGGCGGCCGAATATCCGTCTCGCCCAGCGGTTCCGGGAGGGACGGGTGTTCCTCGCGGGCGATGCCGCCCACGTGCACCCGCCGACCGGTGGGCAAGGGTTGAACACCGGCGTCCAGGATGCCTACAACCTGGGCTGGAAGCTCGCGGCGGCGCTGCGCGGTCCGGGCGCCGAGGCGGAGGCGCTGCTGGACAGCTACCAGGCCGAGCGGCGCGCGGTGGCGGCGCGGGTGTTGGGGGTGAGCACCGAACTGCTCGACAAGACCATGGACGGGGCCGCGGACGCCATGAACCGGGGCGAGGAAACTCATCAGCTCGATATCTCCTATCGAGACCTGATGGCGCACAACTCGACCGATCGCGCACTGCGGGCGGGCGATCGCGCGCCCGACGCTCCGCTGGTGGACGCGGCGCGGCGACGGGTTCGGCTGTTCGAACTCTTCCGGGGTCCGCACTCGACGCTGCTGCTGTTCGGGGCGGACCGGGCTCCGGCCGCCGAGGCGGGGGTGCGGGTCGTGCCCATCGTGCGCGAGCACGGGGTCGGCGACGCGCTCGGCGACCCCGACGGGGATGCGTTCCGCGCTTACGATGCCGTGGACGGGACCCGGGTGCTCGTCCGTCCCGACGGGTATGTCGCCGATCGCGTGGGTTGAACGCTGCGCGCACGCCTCGGCAACCACGTCCTCGACCGACCGGTTCGTCTGAAATGCCGCCTCGGCCACCCCTGCCGCCGTCACCTCCCGAGCCGGACATCCCGGGCGGTTCGCCCGTGATCACCTCCCGCGCGCGACAAGGCCGGCGACATGCTGGATGATCTTGCTGCCGCACAAGACGATTCGCCGCGACCATTCGGACGAGCCCGTATGGTGGGTCTCGGCGACCGTGGGTGCGGCCGACACGGGATGAGGCATCGGTCAGAGGTGAGTCTGCATTGTTGGTGAAGGTCCGGAACGACGATCCGTCGCGCCTTTCGAGCACCGAACGGACCGTCGTCAATTGGCTCAAATCGTGGAGCGGGCCGCATGCCGTACCCGGGATCGCGGTGGTGCAGTGCCAGGACGCCGACGTGGTGGTGTGGACGCCGCAGACCTGCGTGGTGATCGCGGTGCACGGGTTCACCGAACGCGTGAACGGCACCCTGCACTGCGCCGAGGACGAACCGTGGACGGTGGACGACGACCCCGCCCCGGTCGACGGTGACGGCAATCCCCTGGAACGGGTGCGACGGCAGACCACCGAACTCGCCCGGCAGCTGCGCGCCGCCCCCGGACGCGAACATGTGCCGGTCAGCGGGCTGGTGCTGCTGGTGCCGCAGCTGGGCAGCCGGCTGAAGCTGACCAAGGGCGCCATGCCGCCCGGTATCGACGTGCTGCTCGGCGACGGCCCGTCCTCGCTGCGCGCCTACTTCACCGGCCTGGCCGACGGCGCGGACCCGGCCTGGGATGCCGCCCAGGTCGGGCAGGCCCTGGGCGCGCTCGGTTTCGCCGCCGCGGCCACCCACTCGGACCTGGTCCTCGAGGGCTTCGATCCCCCGGCCGCCAACCGCACCCCGCCACCACCCACCTCGGTACCCGCCCGCTCCGTACCATCCGTGCCCGTCGCCGCGCCCGAACCCCCGGAGCCACCACACGGTGAAGGCACCGTGACCGGAGTCGTACCCGGCCCGGCGGCCGTACCGGTGCGCAACCCCATCCCCGGCACCGCGCCGGGCGGACAACACCCCGCCCCCGGCACCGCGCCGGGCGGACAGCAACCTGTCCCCGGCACCGCGCCGGGCGGACAGCAACCTGTCCCCGGCACCGCGCCGGGCGGACAACACCCCATCCCCGGCACCGCATCGGGCGGGCAGCAGGGCTCGTGGCAGGAATCCGGAACCGTGGGCATGCCGGGAGGTCGCCCGGGGCCGCACGGCGCGTCCAGCGCAACCGGCATGGCTCCGGAAGGACGCGGCGGCGCACAGCGCGAATCCGGCTCCGGCAAGAAGGGGAAGATCGCGAGCGGTGCCGCCGCGGCAGCAGCCGCCGCCGGAGCGGCCGCCGCCGCGCTGCGCGGCTCGCGCGACCGGGGAAACGACACGGACACGGCCGGTGCGGGATCACGGGATTCGGGCACCGCCGCAGGCGATTCCACCGCGGGCGCGTCGAGCCCGGACGCGGGAGCCGAAACATACGGCCGGTCGGGAACTTCCCAGCCACCCGGCCGCACCGGAAGTGACCCATACGGGCCCGAGGGCGGTATGGGATCTTCCACCGAATCCTCCGACTACCCTCGGTCCGAGACAGCCGCCCACGGTGCCGAGTCCATGGGTGGACGATCGGCGGCGGGCGATCCCGGCCGATCCGGGCAGGGCCGCCCGGCCACCGGAGACCTGGATCGCGGCCCGACAGGAACCACAGGCCACGATCCCAGCGGATACCACCAACCCGGCGGCGCTGCACCAGGTTTCGATCAACCGGGCAGTGCCACCCAAGGCTTCGACCACCCCGGCGGCACCACCTCGGACCCCGGCCACGCCGGTGGTACCGCCTCGGGCTCCGGCCACCCCGGCACCGCTGCAAGTTCCGGCCAACCCGGTACTGCATCCGGCTCCGGCCACCCCGGCAGCACCGCTGCAGGTTCCGGCCAACCCGGTACAGCCTCTGGCTCCGGCCAGCCCGGCGGCACCGCTGCGGGTTCCGGCCACGCCGGTGGTGGCGCGTCAGGGTCGGGCCGATCCGGTACCGCACCGATGGGTGCGGCTGGGGCGCTGCTGACCGGTGCGGCGGGCGCAGCCGCCGCGGGCCGGGGCCGAGCGGGACAGACGTCGAGCTCGGGCGGGCAACCGCCGCCGGGCAGCCCGATGCCCGTGGGCGCGCCGGGCGCGCGTTCCGGGGAGCCCGGTCGCGCCCCCTCCGGTCCCCCGCCCTCGGGCCAGGGCTTCCCGCTGTGGGAGAACGCGCAGCCCACGGCATCACGCCGCCGCCGGCGAGACCTCCCCACGGTAGCGGCCCTGGTCCTGGTCTTCCTGATCCTGTCCGTGGCCGTCATGTGCACGGGCAGCATCGGCAGCAGCACCGGCGAGGACCGCACCCCCGAACGGACGACCACGGTCCGCACCACCACCCCGACCAGCACCGATCCGACCATCCCGGCGACCACCGTCGGCCCGGCCTGCTTCCCGTTCCAGCCCGGGTGCTGACAGCGCAACCGCGCTGTCAGCCCATCTGCACCACCGCGGCCGTGACACGGCGGACCAGGGGCAGCACCAGCAGTAGGGTCGGGAAGGCGATGAGCCAGGACACTCCCCAGGCGCGCAGCCAGATGCCGAGGAAACCGGCGTCGAAGCCGCGGCCGTTCACGGTGCTGATGAACGACACCACCAGTGTCATCAGGATCGACAGCAGGAGCGGCAAGACGACCGACGCGTAGCGTGCGGGGAGTTTGCGGGACGTGGTGTGCGATGCCGAAGAATTCATCATGTCCTCCGAAAGCGTAGGAATACCAATAGCGATCGCTCCGCATGGGACGGAGCGGGTGCGTTGATTGGCGTTAACGCTTACGGCGATGAAGATCGCGTCGTGATAGTAGAACAGGGCGCGGGGGCGGGGCAATTCCGATCGGGAACGAGACGAGCCCGCCGCTCGCGCGACGGGCTCGGGACGTTCGGAATCCGGCTCAGCCGAACAGGGTCTCGCCGAGGGTGGTCCACCCCAGTACCGAGTCCACCGCCAGGCCGCAGAACACCACGGCCAGATAGTTGTTGGACTGCAGGAACAGTCGCAGCGGTTTGACCGATTCCCCGCGCCGCACACCGGAATACAGCTGATGTGCCATGAGCAGGAACCACGCGCCCGCCACCAGCGCGGTCGCGGCGTAGATCACACCGGCGGCGGGCACCAGCGCGAAGGTGGCCAGCACCGTGAGCCAGGTGTAGATGACGATCTGCTTGGTGACCGCCTGCTCGGTGGCCACCACCGGCAGCATGGGCACCCCGGCCGCCCGGTAGTCCTCCTTGTAGCGCATGGCCAGCGCCCAGGTGTGCGGCGGCGTCCAGAAGAAGATCACCAAGAACAGCACGATGGCCGGCCACCCCACCGAACCCGTGACCGCGGACCAGCCGACCAGCGCGGGCATACAGCCGGCCGCACCGCCCCACACCACATTCTGCGAGGTCCGACGCTTGAGACCGAGGGTGTAGACGAAGACGTAGAACAGGATCGTCGCCACCACCAGCGCACCGCTGAGCAGATTCGCCTGCCACCACAGCCACGCGAAGGACGCCAACCCCAGCGTGATGCCGAAGATCGCGGCATTGCGGGTCGGTACCGCCTCGCGCGCCAGCGGCCGCTTGGAGGTCCGCTTCATCACCTTGTCGATATCGGCGTCGGCGACACAGTTGAGGGTGTTCGCACTCGCCGCACCCATCCAGCCGCCGAACAGCGTGGCCAGAATGAGGCGGATGTCGACGTGACCGCGGTCGGCCAGCAGCATGGTGGGAATGGTGGCGACGAGCAGCAGCTCGATCACGCGCGGCTTGGTCAGCGCGATATAGGCGAGTACACGCCGCGCCGCCGCCGACAGCGGGCCACTGCCCGTCACGCGGTCGGCCAGCACCGTGCCGGAGGAGCCGTGCGCCCCACCCGGTTGTTGCCCAATCCGCACTGTTTCTCCTCGCACAACGTGCATGTTGATCCGGTCGTGGAACTAGCAGCGCGCTCGAACATCGACGACGACTGGAGCCCAGTGCGGCGCGGCCACTACTACACAGCATGGTAGACCGTGGGCGACAGCACTCTCGCCCAGGTATGGGCGTGGGTTGCCCGAGACCGCATCGCGACTCGGGTCCCGAGCGGTCACGAACGGGTCCGCGCGAAGCAACGAACATACGACACGGCGGCCGGTGAACGCGGGTTCTTGTACGGCGCCGAAACGGTCACCCTTAGGGTGGTGGGTGTCGGTGCGGAGCTTCGCACCGCAGCGCCCCGCAGCGAACCCACAACCGCATCGTTGACGAAAAGGTCAGGAGAACCTCGGTCGTGTCAGTCACAGACGACATCCGCGCCCTCACCCAGCCCCGCCACCCCGCCGACTGGACCGACGTCGACACCAGGGCCGTCGACACCGCCCGGGTCCTCGCCGCCGACGCGGTGCAGAACGCGGGCAACGGCCATCCCGGCACCGCGATGAGCCTCGCCCCGCTGGCGTACACGCTGTTCCAGCGTGTGATGCGGCACGATCCGAGCGATCCGAAGTGGGTGGGGCGCGACCGTTTCGTCCTGTCCTGCGGGCATTCCAGCCTGACCCTCTACATCCAGCTGTACCTGGCCGGTTTCGGCCTGGAGCTGGACGATCTGGTCAACCTGCGCAAGTGGGGTTCGCTCACCCCGGGCCACCCGGAGTACCGGCACACCGACGGCGTCGAGATCACCACCGGCCCGCTCGGCCAGGGCCTGGCCTCCGCGGTGGGCATGGCCATGGCGGCCCGGCGCGAGCGCGGCCTGTTCGATCCGTCCGCCGCGCAGGGTGAGAGCGCCTTCGACCACTACATCTACGTGGTGGCCTCCGACGGCGACATGGAGGAGGGCGTCACCTCCGAGGCGTCCTCGCTCGCCGGCACCCAGCAGCTGGGCAACCTCATCGTCTTCTACGACGACAACCGCATCTCCATCGAGGACGACACCCGCATCGCCTTCACCGAGGACGTCGCCGCGCGCTACCGCGCCTACGGCTGGGACGTGCAGGTGGTCGAGGGCGGCGAAGACGTGGTCGCCCTGGAGGCGGCCGTGGCGCACGCCCAGAGCGTGACCGACAAGCCGTCGATCGTCCTGCTGCGCACCATCATCGGCTACCCGGCCCCGAACAAGATGAACACCGGGGCCTCGCACGGCGCGGCGCTGGGCGCGGACGAGGTCGCGGCCACCAAGAAGGTGCTCGGCTTCGATCCGGACAAGACCTTCGACGTCGACGCGGCCGTGATCGCGCACACCCGCGGCAATGCCGCCGACCGCGCCAAGACGGCCAAGGCCGCCTGGCAGGAGCGGTTCGACGCCTGGGCCGCCGCCAATCCGGAGAACAAGGCGCTGTTCGACCGGCTCCAGGAGCGTCGCCTGCCCGCGGGCTGGACCGACGTGCTGCCGGTGCACGCGCCCGATGCGAGCGGTATGGCCACCCGCAAGGCGTCCGGCAAGGTCCTCGCGGCGCTCGCGCCGGTGCTGCCGGAGCTGTGGGGCGGTTCGGCCGACCTCGCCGAATCCAACAACACGACCATGCCGGACGTGCCGTCCTTCGGCCCGGAGTCCATCTCCACCGGGATGTGGAAGGCCGATCCGTACGGCCGCACCCTGCACTTCGGTGTGCGTGAGCACGCCATGGGCTCGATCCTGAACGGCATCGCCCTGCACGGACCGACCCGTCCGTACGGCGGCACCTTCCTGGTGTTCTCCGACTACATGCGGCCCGCCGTGCGTCTGGGCGCGCTCATGCGCACCCCGGTCACCTACGTGTGGACCCACGACTCCATCGGCCTCGGCGAGGACGGCCCCACCCACCAGCCGATCGAGCACCTGGCCGCGCTGCGCGCCATTCCGGGCCTGAACGTGGTGCGCCCGGGTGACGCCAACGAGACCACCTACGCCTGGCGCACCATCTTGGAGCGCGATTCCGCCGAGCGCGACTCGCACTTCCTGGTGTCCGAGCCCGCACACCAGGACGGCCCGTCCGCGCTGGCGCTGACCCGCCAGAACCTGCCGGTCCTGGAGGGCACCTCCTACGAGGGTGTCGCCAAGGGCGGCTACATCCTGGCCGAATCCTCCACCGGCACACCGCAGGTGATCCTCATCGCCACCGGCTCGGAGCTGCACCTCGCGGTCGAGGCGCGCACTACGCTGGAGGCGCAGGGCATCGGTACCCGCGTGGTGTCCATGCCGTGCGTGGAATGGTTCGACGCGCAGGATCAGGCGTACCGCGACTCCGTGCTGCCGCCCTCGGTGCGCGCACGGGTGGTCGTGGAGGCCGGGATCGCGATGCCGTGGTACCGCTTCGTCGGCGAGGCCGGGGAGATCGTCTCCATCGAGCACTTCGGCGCGTCGGCCGACTACAAAACACTGTTCCGCGAGTTCGGCATCACCTCCGAGGCCGTTGTCGCAGCCGCAACCCGCTCCCTCGACAAGGTGAAGGGATAGCCACCATGACCCAGAACCCGAACACCGCGGCGCTGTACGCCGCGGGTGTCTCGGTGTGGCTCGACGATCTGTCGCGCGACCGCATCCAATCCGGCAATCTCGCCGAACTGATCGCGACCCGCAATGTCGTCGGTGTCACCACCAATCCGACCATCTTCCAGGGCGCGCTCAGCAAGGGCCACGCCTACGACGCCCAGGTGCGCGAGCTCGCCGCCCAGCGCGCGGACGCCGATCAGGCCGTGCGCGTCATCACCACCGACGACGTGCGCGCCGCCTGCGACGTGCTGGCCGAGGTGTACGAGCACACCGGCGGACTGGACGGCCGCGTCTCCATCGAGGTCGATCCGCGGCTGGCCTTCGACACCGACGGCACCGTGGCGCAGGCCGTGGAGCTGTGGAAGATCGTGGACCGGCCCAATCTGTTCATCAAGATTCCGGCCACCGAAGCGGGACTGCCCGCCATCACGCGCGTGATCGGCGAGGGCATCAGTGTGAACGTCACCCTCATCTTCTCGGTGGCGCGGTACAAGTCGGTCATGGGCGCCTACCTCGACGGTCTGCGCAACGCGAAGGTGCAGGGCCGAGATCTGGCCAAGATCCAGTCCGTCGCCTCGTTCTTCGTCTCCCGCGTGGACACCGAGATCGACAAGCGGCTCGAGGCCATCGGCACCCCGGAGGCCCTCGCCCTGCGCGGCAAGGCCGGAATCGCCAACGCGCGCTTGGCGTATGCCGCCTACCAGGACGTGTTCGACGGCGGCAAGCACACCTCCACCTACAACCACCTGGCCTCGGCGGGCGCGAACAAGCAGCGCGCGCTGTGGGCGTCGACCGGGGTGAAGAACCCGGAGTACTCCGACACCATGTACGTCACCGAACTGGTGGCCCCGAACACGGTGAACACGCTGCCGGAGAAGACCCTCGAGGCCGTGGCCGACCACGCGGAGATCCGAGGCGACACCGTCTCCGGCACCGCCGCCGACGCCGCGCAGGTCTTCGACGAACTCGCGGCCGTCGGCATCGACCTCGACGATGTGTTCCGGGTGCTGGAGACCGAGGGCGTGGACAAGTTCGTCACCTCGTGGAACGAACTGCTCACGGCGACAACCGAACAGCTCACGGCGGCCGGAGGCAACTGAACGTGACCGGCGCGCCGACGACGGTCACGACGGGGAATCCGCTCCGCGACGAGCGGGACAGCCGGGTTCCCCGGATCGCTGGACCGTGCAGCATGGTGATCTTCGGGGTGACCGGTGACCTGTCGCGGCGCAAGTTGCTGCCGGCCATCTACGACCTGGCGAACCGGGGGCTGCTGCCTCCCGGTTTCGCTCTGGTCGGCTTCGCCCGACGGGATATGAGCGACGACGAATTCGCCGATCTCGTCCACGAATCGATCAAATCCTCCGCTCGCACCACCTTCCGCGAGGAGGTGTGGCAACAGCTGCGCGAGGGATTGCGGTTCGTCCAGGGCACTTTCGAGGACGACGGCGCCTTCCATCGGCTGGCCACCACCCTCAAGGATCTCGACCGGGATCGCGGGACGGGCGGCAATCACGCCTTCTACCTGGCGATTCCACCAACCGAGTTCCCGGTCGTACTGGATCAGCTGTCGAAGAACGGGCTGGCCCAACCGGCTCCGGGGGCGGGCGATCCCGCACCCTGGCGACGGGTGGTGATCGAGAAGCCGTTCGGACACGACCTGGACAGCGCGCAGGAGCTCAACGCCCTGGTGAACCGGGTGTTCCCGGAGCAGACGGTGTTCCGCATCGACCACTACCTGGGCAAGGAGACGGTGCAGAACATCCTGGCGCTGCGCTTCGCGAACCAGCTGTTCGATCCGATCTGGAATGCCAACTACGTCGACCATGTGCAGATCACCATGGCCGAGGACATCGGATTGGGCGGTCGCGCCGGGTATTACGACGGTATCGGGGCCGCCCGCGACGTCATCCAGAACCATCTGCTGCAACTGCTGGCGCTCACCGCCATGGAGGAACCGGTGAGCTTCCAGCCCAAGCAGCTGCAGATCGAGAAGATCAAGGTGCTCTCGGCGACCAAACTCGTCGAACCCCTGGACGAGACGACCGCGCGCGGGCAGTACACGGCGGGCTGGCAGGGCAGTGAGCCCGTGGCCGGACTGCTGCAGGAGGAGGGCTTCGACCCCAACTCCAAGACCGAGACCTACGCCGCCATCACCCTCGCCGTGGAGACCCGCCGCTGGGCCGGTGTGCCGTTCTATCTGCGCACCGGAAAACGCCTGGGCCGCAGGGTGACCGAGATCGCGGTGGTGTTCAAACGGGCTCCGCATCTGCCCTTCGACCAGACCATGACCGAGGAGCTCGGCCAGAACGCGCTGGTCATCCGGGTGCAGCCGGATGAGGGCATCACCATGCGGTTCGGGTCCAAGGTGCCCGGCTCCAGCATGGAGGTCCGCGACGTGAACATGGACTTCTCCTACGGCGAGGCGTTCACCGAGGACTCCCCCGAGGCGTACGAGCGGCTCATCCTCGATGTGCTGCTCGGGGTGCCCTCGCTGTTCCCGGTCAACGAGGAGGTCGAATTGTCCTGGCGCATCCTCGATCCCGTTCTCGAACGCTGGGCGGCCGACGGGCGGCCCGAACCGTACGAGGCGGGCACCTGGGGTCCGGAATCGGCCGACGAGATGCTCGCACGCAGCGGGCGGGAATGGCGGCGGCCGTGATCATCGATATGCCGGATACGGATACCCGCGAGGTATCCAAACGCCTCATCTCGCTGCGCGAGGCCAATGGCGTGATCACCGTGGGCCGGGTGCTCACCCTGGTGGTGTGCACCCTGGACAGCTCCGAGGCCGAGGACGCCATCGAGGCGGCCAACGACGCCAGCCGCGAACACCCCTGCCGCGTCATCGTGCTGGCGCGCGGGGATCGCACCGCGGCGACCCGGCTGGACGCGCAGATCCGGGTCGGCGGTGACGCGGGCGCGGCCGAGGTGATAGTACTGCGGCTGCAGGGCGATCTGGTCTCCCACGAGGCCAGCGTGGTCACCCCGTTCCTGCTGCCGGACACCCCGGTGGTGGCGTGGTGGCCGCGCGGCGCACCGGAGTTCCCGTCCAAGGACGCGGTGGGCCGCCTGGCGACCCGTCGCATCACCGACGCCACCTTCGCACCGGATCCGCAGGCCACGATCAAGAAGCGGCGCAACGCCTACGCACCCGGCGATACCGATCTGGCGTGGAGCCGGGTCACCTACTGGCGGGCGCTGCTGGCCGCCGCGCTCGACGAGGCCCCGTTCGAACCCGTGGAGTCCGTGACCGTGTCGGGTCTGCGGGACGAACCGGCCCTGGACATGCTGGCGGGCTGGTTGGCCGCGCGGCTGTCCTGCCCGGTGGTGCGCCGGTCCGGTGACCTGAAGGTCGAGATCCGCAGGCCCACGGTATCGATCGCGATCTCGCGCCCGCAGGAGGGTCGCACCGCGACCCTGGCCCGCACCGGGGAGCCGTCGCAGCGCTTCGCACTGGCGCGCCGGGAGACCCGGGACTGTCTGGCGGAGGAGCTGCGGCACCTGGAAGCCGACGACATCTACGCCGAAGCCCTCACCGGCATCGAAAGGGTGACCTATGAGTAAGCCCGCCGTCGAAACCTTCACCGGCACCGAGGATCTGGTCGAGGCCGCCGCCGCGCGGTTCGTCGCCCAGGTGGTCGAGGCCCAGCGGCTGCGCGGGTCGGCATCGGTGGTGCTGACCGGCGGCGGCACCGGCATCGGCCTGCTCGAGGTGGTGCGCCGGGCACCCGGGGAGATCGACTGGTCGCGTATCGACATCTACTGGGGTGACGAACGATTCCTGCCCGCCGACGATCCGGAACGCAATGACCTGCAAGCCCGGCGGGCGCTGCTGGATCATGTGCCGGTGGACCCCTCCCGCGTACATCCGGTGGCCACCTCCGATGGCGAGTACCCGGATCCGGTCGAGGCCGCCGCCGAGTACTCGGCCGCCGTGCACGCCCATCTCACCGAGCATGACTCTTTCGACCTGCACCTGCTCGGCATGGGCGGTGAGGGACACGTCAATTCGCTGTTCCCCCATACCGATGCCGTGCGCGAGGAGCACGAACTCGTGGTGGCGGTGACGGATTCGCCGAAACCCCCGCCGGTGCGGGTGACGTTGACGCTGCCTGCGGTGCATCGCGCCCGCCACGTGCTGCTGGTGGTCTCCGGCGCGGCCAAGGCCGCCGCGGTGGCCGCGGCTCTCAATGGCGCTTCGCCCCTGGAGATTCCGTCGGCCGGTGCGGTCGGCGCGGAGTCCACCACCTGGCTGCTCGACGAGGCCGCCGCCGCCGATCTGCCGCGCTGATCGCGTCCGGCTGATGTAGGGCGGTGCGGATTGCCGCCCACGCTTGCCCGGACCACTCGGCGGGCGTTGGCATTCCACTCGGGGGCGGTCGGCGGACGGCGATGCCATTGGCGATGTCGATCGGGGCCGTGAATGTCGCCAGGGGTCTCGCCGCACATGCCCTACCGTCGCGCCTGCCATGCCGCCGCACCAGGCGGGTCGCCGCATCGGGCGAGGGCCGCTCACGCCCAACGCGGACGCGGCGCTCACGCGATCGGCCGCGCGACAGCCGAGCTGACGATCGAACGCCGGAGTCGCTCAGGCGGTTTCGAGGAACCGCTGTACCGAGCGCGACGGGGCCGGGCCGGTGCGCCAGACCAGATACAGGTGCGATGGCGGGGCGTCCGGCACATCGCGGTAGACCACGCCCGGGTGGGGTGCGCGCGTGCGGGCCAGTTCGGGGACCGCGCCGATGCCCCGGCCGGCCGCCACCAGTTCGATCCACTCGTCGAAATTGGCGCAGGTGATGATCTGACGCTCCGCGTTGGGTGCGGGCCAGGAGTTCTCGTCGGTGGTGCCGGAGATGGTGTTGACCACCAACGGGAGATCGGCGAGATCACGCCAGCTCGGCGCATCGCCCTGAGCCAGTGGCGAGGTGGCCGCGACGGCCAGCACACGCCGCTCGGTGGCGATCTGCTTCGAAGCGAATCCTCGGGGGAGGCGAATCTGTTTGCGGTACAGCGCGATATCGATGGTGCGTGCGGTCAGCGCCGCGAGCGGGTCGTCCACGCGGTGGATCTCGATATGCCCGCCGACCGCCTCGAAGCGGGTGCGTGCGGCCGCGAACCAGGTGTCGGGCAGCAGCCAGGAGAAGCCGAGGGCCACCGCCGCACGCAGTTGCAGGTCGGCGCACACGGTGTCCAGGTCGGCGAGGATGCGGCGGGTGTGCGCGAGGAAGGTCGCGCCGTCCTCGGTCAGGTCGAAGCGGCGCGAGGTGCGCTCGATGAGGCGGGTGTCGAGTATGCGCTCCAACTGCTGGATGGTGCGGGTGAGTGAGGGCTGGGTGACGTGCAGTCGCCGGGCCGCCCGCGTGTAATTGGCCTCGTCGCACAGGGCGAGGTAGGCGCGCAGGTGGCGAAGCTCCAGATCCATGCGTCCAGCGTATACATACCGCGTAGGAAGCATTTCCCAGGTGCGTTCACGGTCCGTAGCGTCGGCGGGTGTGACGATCGTGGCGACTCGACGACTGGGACTGGGCACGGCGGTCGCCGCGGCCGCGGGCTTGGCGGCCGCCGTCGGGGTCGGGCGGTTCGTCTACACGCCGCTGCTGCCGATCATGGTCGATGCCGGTCGGCTAGACGCGCACAGCGGCGCGCTGGTGGCCGCCGCGAACTACGCGGGCTATCTACTCGGCGCGGTGGCGCTGGCTCGGCGTCCGGAATGGAACGGGCGCTCGATCTTTCGGCTCGCCGCCATGGCCCTGATCGTCAGTGACCTGCTCATGGCGATCCCGGCCGCACCGGCCGTTGCGGCGGTGCTGCGGTTCGTGGCCGGGATCGCCAGTGCGGCACTGTTCATCGGCTGCGCCGCCATCGCGGCCCGACACGAGAACCGCAGGCGTGCGGCCGGGATCGTCTTCTCCGGTGTCGGGGCCGGCATCGCCGCGGCCGGGCTGCTGGTGCTCCTCACCCAGCACGTGCTGTCCTGGCAGGCGCTGTGGCTGGTGTCGGCCGCGGTCACCGCCGCGCTGCTCGCGCCTACGCGACGCCTCGACATCCGACCGGGCACCCGGCCCGGCACGGGGGCACGGACCGGTGCGAGCGCCCCGCCACCGGATGGCGATCCGGCCGGGCACCGCGTGGTGGGCCGCCCGATGGCCGCACGAATCCGGCCCCGTGTCGCCGCCGAGGAGGCCGTATGCCGGGTGGGCCAGGGCGAGATCATCGCGTCTCAGGTGGGGCACGGCGAGATCACGGCACCCCGAGCGGACGGCCCGCCCCGCCCGGGGCGTGCCTGGCTGGCGCTGCGTGTGTCGTACCTCCTGGAGGGACTCGGCTATATCGTGATCGGCACCTTCCTCGTCGCGGCCGTCGCTGGGCCGGGCCGACAGGCCGAGAGCACGCTGATGTGGATTCTGGTGGGATCGGCGGCGGTTCCATCGACGGTGCTGTGGGGTGCGGGCGCGCGCCGGTGGTCGGCCTCCCGCATGCTCGTCCTCGCCCTGATACTGCAGGCGATCTCGGCCGCCCTGCCCGCCGTATCGTCCGGCACCGCCGCCGCGCTGGTCTCGGCCGTCCTGTTCGGCGCGACGTTCATGGGCATCGTCATGTTGGCCATGGAGATCGGTGACGATCTGGTCGACGGCCCGGCGGCCGCCACCCTGACCGCGGGCTACGGTTTCGGGCAGATGCTCGGCCCGCTGGTCGTCGCACCGGTGCTCGGGAGCGGGTACACCGCGGCCTTCGGTATCGCCACCGCGGTCCTGCTCGCCGCCGCGGCGGCGGCATTGGTTGTGCACCGGTCATATGCTTCGATCGAGACATGACGGACAGCATTGATGTCGCACGGGTCGTGAGCGCCAGCCGGGAGGTCGCCGCGAACGCGGAGCGGATCTTCGACCTCATCGCCGATCCGGCACAGCAGCCGCGCTGGGACGGCAACGAGAATCTCGATCGCGCACCGGACGGGCAGCGCGTGCGCGCGGCGGGTGCGGTGTTCACGATGACGCTCACCAACGGCCATGTCCGCGAGAACCACATCGTCGAGTTCGAGGAGGGCCGCCGCATCGCCTGGCTGCCCTCGGAACCCGGTAAGGACTCCCCCGGCCACCTGTGGCGCTGGGAACTGGATCCCCTGGGCGACAACCGGACTCGGGTCACCCACACCTACGACTGGTCGAACCTGACCGACGAGAAGCGCCTCCCCCGAGCCCGTGCGACGACCCCGGACAAGCTACTGGCCTCCATCGACCGTCTGGCCGCCCTCGCCGAAAGCGAGTAGCTCCGCGCGGGTCAGCCTGCCGCCGGTTGGAAGAGTTCGACGACATTACCCGCCGGATCGAGCAGCAGGATCTGTTGTCCGCCGGGGCCTTTCACGATGTCGTTGCGGAACGGCACCCCGGCGGCACGCAGTCGCTCGACCTCGGCGGCGATATCGTCGACGATGAGCTGGACGCGGTTCCATCCACCCGGGTGCGGGACCTCGCCGTCCGGCATGGGGCGGCCGGCGGAACTCTTCGGCCCGGAGAGCAGCAGTCGCAGTGGGCCACGGCTGATTCCGGCGAAAACCGGGGCGGCGTCGAGATCGACGCTGAAGCCGAAGTTGTCGGTGTAGAAGGCGAGCGCGGCGGCGACATCGTCGACCATATAGCGGACGCTGATCTGGTCAGTTGCGGTGTTCGACATAATCGACACTCCTGGGAGTGAATGTGGGTTCCATAGCGGTCGACAGGAATCGGATACGGGTGTCGAGTTCAGCCGCGACACGGCAGAACTCGGCGTATTCGGCCTGCGGAGTGGACCCGGCGGCCGCCGGGTCCGGCATGCTCCAGTGCATGCTGACGGCCGCCCCGTGGTCACGGGGTACCTCACGGACCTTGTCGCATAACGTGATCACGTAGTCGAAGTGGCGGTCGGCGACGGCCGACAGCCCCACGGTGCCGTGGCCGCTGAGGTCGATGCCGTACCGCTCCCGCATGACGCGCACGGTGTTCGGATGCAGTGCGGACTTGGGATGACTGCCCGCACTGGCCACCTCGAGGGCACCGCCACCCCGCCGACGCAACAGCGCCTCCGCCATCGGTGAGCGGGCGCTGTTTCCGGTGCACAGGAACAGCACCGCGCCGGACGGCTCCCCGGCGGCGTCGACGGTGGGAGCCAGGGCGGGATGCAGCGCCGCCGATGCCGCGGCGAAGGCCGTGCCGCAGCGGGCCAGATCGAGGTGGTAGTAGCTGTCGCGGCCGTCGAAACTACTGCGCCGCACCGTCACCAGACCGGCCGAGCGCAGCAGTCGCAAATGGTAGGAGACCAGATTCTGCGGCTCCCCGGTCGCGGTGACCAGTTCCCGCACGCGCCGATCACTGCCCGCCAGTTCGGTGAGCAGCGCCCAGCGCAACGGGTGCGAGGCCATCCGCATGAGGAGTGGGACCCGATCGACCACCATGTCTCGAAAATACATCAAACCAGTTTGATGCACTAGGGGTGCGCGGGGCCCGATCCCGTCAGATACGTACAGCGACAATCCGGAAAGGCGTCGTGGGCGTCCCCGGAGCCATCGGCCCACCCTTGTCGAACTGGGAGGCCACGACCAGCGTTCGATCTCCCACACGCACCAGAGTCGTCGGGATGGCGAGGGATTCGTCGGTGAACTGCTCGGCGAGGGTGGCGGTGGCGTAGTCGTCGGACATGGTCCAGCGGCTCAGCGTGTTGGTGGTGTTGTGGGCGACCCGCAGCGTGTGATCCACCAGGTCCAGGCCGTCACCGTGAGCCACGTCGCCACCGTTCAGGACCACCTTGCGCACCGGCTCCGCCGCGTCGGGCGCGGTCGCGATGCGGTACAGATCCCCGCCGGTCATATCGACGATCAGCAGATACCGGCCCGTCGGATCGACCACGATGCCGTTGATGCCGAAGGCATCCTCCGGGAGTGGTTCGAGATGCGGCGCGAGATCGAATACCGGTGCGAGTTCGGCATTTCCGCCGGCGACGACTTGCTCGGGGGTCACGCGGTAGACGACCGAGCGGATGCTGTCGGTCAGGTAGGCGGTGCCGTCGGGCGCGAAGTCGAGATCGTTGACGAAACGCGGCGCATCGCCCGGCACGTCGAAGCGCGCGACCAGCGCCCGGGTGGCGATGTCGTAGACGGCTACCCCGGCGGTGGAATCGGTGACCCACAGCCGACCGCGGTCGTCGACCTTCATGCCGTTGGCCGTGGCCCGGCCGTCGGTTCCGGCGGGCAGGAAGACCTCCGCCGCGGTCGCACCGGCGGCGGCCCGGTAGACCGCGCCATTGGTGTAGGAGCCGACATAGGTGTCGCCGGTGCGGGCGTCGAGGGCGATGCCCTCGGGATAGGCGCGGTCATCCGGCAGCGCGTAGGCGGTGGCGACCCGCGTCTCGGGATCGTTCGAGCTCGCGGCCGGTTCGTCGGACTGCCCGCAGGCGGTGAGGACGAGTGCCGCCGCCAGGGTCGCGATGAACGTCGGCATGCGGCGGGGTGCGGTGAGCATGGGTTTCTCTTCTCGACAGCACGAATGAGTGACTACTCATCATTGAGTGGTCACGAATGTAGATTAGAGGTCTAATAATCGTCAAGACACTAATCATGGGACGACCGGATACCATGCCTGCATGACCGCCATGCCTGCCGCCGAGCGGATCGGCTCCTATGTCAAACGCGCCGAGCAGGCTCTCAACGCGGCCAAGAACGCCGCCCTCAAACCGGCCAGGGTGACAGTCGCGCAGTACGCCGCCCTGCTCTTCCTCACCGAGAATCCCGGCATCTCCGCCGCCGCCCTCGCCCGGCTGTGCGGCGTCACCCCGCCGACAATGAATACGATCCTCACCAACCTCCAGGACCGCGGGCTCATCGAGCGCACCCCGCACGCCTGGCATCGAAATGTCTTGGAAACCCGTCTGACCGAACAGGGCGAGCAGGTGATGCACGATGCCGACGCCCGCGCCGTCCGCGTCGAACGCGCCCTGGCCGAGGAGTTCACCGCCGCCGAACGGCAAACCCTGCTGGACCTGCTCACCCGCTGCGCGGACCGCCTCGACACGATTCGTCCCGAACCCCAACCCGGGAAGCGGTGAACCAGGGCGGGCGTACCCGCGCCCCCACCGTGTGATTGCCGTCGCGATGCGCGGGAACCACCACGGTTATGACGATGATCGTCGGCACCTCGGGCTGGCAGTACGCGGATTGGCGTGCGGTGTTCTACCCGAGGGGCGTCGCGCAACGGCGGTGGCTCGAGCACTATGCCGCCTCGTTCGCCACCGTGGAATTGAATGCCGCGTTCTATCGGCCGGTGACCCGATCGACCTTCGAAGGCTGGCGGGAGCGCACCCCGGCCGACTTCACCATGGCGGTGAAGGCCAGCCGGGTGGTCACCCACTATCGGCGGCTGGTCGATGTCGACCTTCCGCTGGAGCGGTCACTCGCGGCGGCATCCGGACTGGGCGACAAACTGGGTCCGATCCTGCTGCAACTGCCGCCGAATCTGACCGCGGCACCGAATCGGCTGGATGCGGTGCTGCGGCTGATTCCCACCGCCCTGCGGGTGGTCGTGGAGCCGCGCCACGAGAGTTGGTGGAGCGATGAGGTGCGCGCCGTGCTGGCGGCGCATCGGGCGGCACTGTGCTGGGCCGATCGGCTGAACGAGCCGGTCACGCCGCTGTGGCGGACCACGGACTGGGCGTACGTCCGCTTCCACGAGGGTACGGCCGAGCCGTGGCCGCGCTATTCGGACGAGGTGCTGGCCGCCTGGGTGCGGCGGATCGGCGATACCTGGGGCACCGACCGAGACGTGTACGTGTACTTCAACAACGATCCGGGCGGTGCGGCGATCCACAATGCCGTTCGCTTCGCCGCATTCGCGCGCGCTGCGGGCTGGCCGGTCACGCGCACGCCCGCGCCACTGGCACCGGCCGTGGACCCGCCCGAGGTATCCAGGGAGTGGAACACGCCGTGGTGAAATCCGAGATCATGTTTGCCCTCGATCGAGCCGGGTAGTTGCCGAAACATAGCTGAACCAAGGTCATTCGATTCCGAGAATTCGAGGAGCACTACCATGACTGGACTGCTCGACGAGATCATCGGCAATTCCGTGTACGACCGCGGTGGCGACAAGATCGGCAAGGTCAAGCAGATCTACATCGACAACACCTCGGGCGCGCCCACCTGGGCTGCGGTCTCCACCGGCTTCTTCCATGACGACTCCCTGGTGCCGCTGGCCGGGGCCCGGCACGAGCCCGGCTCGGACGCCCTCCAGGTGCAGGTCGCCAAGGACGAGGTGAAATCCGCCCCGCACGTCGACCTCGAACCCGAGATCAGCGTCGACGACGAGCGCGAACTGTTCACCCACTACCACCTGGACCCGCGCGGTGCGGGCTGGGACGCCGGCGGCGGACCCGGCTACGACCGCCGAGCCGACGACGAGATGATCCGCTCCGAGGAACGCCTCGAGATCGACAGGGAGCGAACCACCACGGGCCGCGCCAGGTTGCGCAAGTACGTGGTGACCGAGGAGCAGACCGTCACGGTGCCGACCACCCACGAGGAGGTCCGCATCGAACGCGAGCCGATCACCGATCCGCGCGCGGCGGAGCACGCGGATATCGGCGACGAGGAGCGCGAGGTCACCCTGCACGAGGACCGGTTGACCGTCGACACGGAGGCCGTCCCGGTCGAGCGCGCCCGCTTGGCCGTCGACGAGGTCGAGGACAGCCGGACCGTCTCCGGCATCGTCCGCAAGGAACGCTTCGAAACCGAAGGCGTCGAGGACGATCCGAACCGCGAGCGCTAGGGAGTCCGCGCCCGCCGATCCCGCCACGGAACCGAGGGGTCGGTGGGCGCGGCACCGGCTACGTCGACACTGCGGCACGGACTCCGCGTCCGACGCAGACCAGTGCCGCGACAATCAATGCCGCAGGTACCAGGAATGCCCACCAGCCCGTCGCCCTGCCCAGCGCCACAGCGCCTCCCGCACCGACCACCAGTCCGGCGATGCGGGCCGGTGACCACGGGTCCGCCTTGCCGGTCGCGGCGAGATCGCTACAGAAGCGGGTGAAGGTGCTCGTCAGATAGGTGGTGGGGGAATTCGGATCGGCCGCCATCACCGTCGCGGACTGCATGCCCATGGCCAGCGAAGCCAGCACCAGCAGCGGCGCCCGGCCGAACCCGTCGCCGCAGACCACGGCCAGTGCGGCGAGCGCGCCGACGAGAACGGCTTCGGCGACGAGACATTCGAGTACACGGCGCTCGCGGCGCCCGCGCTCCGCACGACACCAGCGGGCCGCCACCACGACTCCCACCGCATAGCCGCCCAGCACGGTGAGCGGGCCCGCGACATCCGTCCACGGCAGTGCCGCGGCCACGCCGAGCAGCACCAGATTGCCGGTCAGGACGCTGGCGAACACCTTGCCCAGCTCGGTGAACACCAGCGCGTCCGTGGCCCCGGCCCCGGCGCTGAGCAGCACCAGCGCGGTGGGGCCGCCCGGAAAGCCGATTCGGCTCCCCTGTTCGATTGCCATGCGGTCACCGTATCCGCGTGGCGCCTAGCCGCCCGGCAGCGACGAGAGCGAGCCGCGTCACCCCCGCGCATCGACGGCGACGCCGTGACCGCAGCACCGGGACGCGGATCGGCCCCGTGAGCCGACCGTCAAGCCGATGTCGCGGCGGGTTTCACTCCGAGGCTGTCGAGGCTGGTGAGCAGGAAGTCGTTCACCGCGGTGGGGTTCTCCAGCTGCACCAGGTGACCCGCGCCGGGCACCTCCACCACCGCGCGCAGGTCCGGGACCGCGGCCCGCATGGTGGCCAGCGGATCGCGGCCGCTGAAGCCCTCCATATCGGGATCGTGCTCACCGTAGAGGAAATAGGCGGGCACGCTCACCGTCGCGTCGGCGAAGTCGGCGGTCAGTTCCCAGTTGCGGTCCAGATTGCGGTACCAGTTGAGCCCGCCGGTGAATCCGGTGCGCTCGAAATCGACAGCGAGAGTGTCGAATTCCTCCTGGGTGAGCCAGGACCACGGCAGTGCGGGGGCATCCGGCAGTACGTCCAGGTAGCCGAGGCCGGGCGGATTCTTCCAGGTATCGAGGTAGTGGTAGGCGCCGCTGAGCGAGTAGTACACCCGGGCCAGGAATTCCCGTGGGCGGGCGGCGAGTTCGGCATCGGCCACACCCGGCTCCTGGAAGTACGACAGGTGCAGGAAGTGCCGCTGCGCGGCCTTGGTCCAGAACGCCGACGGCGGCTTGGGCGGGCGCGGGGCGAACGGATTGTTCAACACCATGACGCCGTCCACCCGCTCGGGGGCGCGCAGCGCCAGCTCCCACACCAGCTGCGCCCCGAAATCCAGGCCGACGAAGACGGCCCGCTCGGCTCCGATGTCGTCGAGCAGGGCGAGCAGATCCCCGATGACGACCGCGTTGGTGTACGCCTCGGGATCGGCGGGAGCGTCGGTGCGGCCGTATCCGCGCAGGTCGGGGGCCAGTGCCCGGTAGCCCGCCGCGGCCAGCGCCTCGACCTGGTGGTGCCACACGAAGCCGGTGTGCGGGAACCCGTGACAGAACACCACCGGGTGCCCCTGCCCCCGCTCGGTGACATGCATATCGATGCCGCTGGTCCGCACCGTGCGATGGCTGTTGTCCACTACCGCCTCCAACTTCTAGAACACGTTCTTATTTCAAGGTAGTGTCCAGCGGTTGTGAGCGAAATACCCAAGATTCTCGACGGCCGGGTCGCGGTGGTCACCGGCGCGAGTCGCGGTATCGGCAAGGGCATCGCCCTGGAGCTGGGCGCGGCGGGTGCCACCGTGTATGTCACCGGCCGCAGCACCACGGCCGGACAGCTGCCCGGAACCGTGCACGCCACCGCCGCCGAGATCACCGAACTCGGCGGCGCGGGAGTGGCGGTGGTGTGCGATCACCACGACGACGCGGCGGTGGAACGCCTCTTCGCCCAGGTGCGCGCCGACCACGGGCGACTCGACGTGCTGGTGAACAACGTCTACAACTCGCCGTCGGCGGCGCGCTGGCTCGGACGCAAGTTCTGGGACGTGCCGCCGAAAGCCTGGGACGAGACCTTCGATATCGGGGTGCGATCCCATTACGTGGCAAGCGTTTTCGCTGCTCCCCTGCTCATCGAGGCGGGCGGACTGATCGTGAACGTGTCCTCGCCCGGCGCGCAGCGGCACATGCACAATGCCGTCTACGGCGTCGGCAAGACCGCCCTGGACCGGATGACCGCCGACTTCGCGCACGATCTCGCCGACACCGAGGTCACGGCGGTGTCCATCTGGCCCGGCATCGTGAATACCGAACTACTGCAGATGGTTCCGGCCGACGAACACGGCCGCCGAATGGTCACGCTGCCCGGTGAGGGCACCTTCGACCTCGACGCCGCCGAGTCGCCGCGCTTCCCGGGCCGTGCCGTGGTCGCGCTGGCCGCCGATCCCGAACGCCGCAAGCGGACCGGAAAAGCCTGGCGGGTGGCCGATCTCGCGGACGAGTACGGATTCACCGATATCGACGGCCGTATTCCGCGCGCCGACTAGCGCACCGCACCAATTCGCAGCAGTTTTCCGACAGAAGGAGTGCCAAGTATGCGACGCGTATTCATCGTGGGTGTCGCCATGACGCCGTTCGTCAAGATCGGCTCCCGCGAATGGACCTATCCGGAGATGGTCGCGGAGGCGGTACGCGGGGCGCTCGGCGACGCGGGCATCGGCTACGACCGGATCCAGCGCGCCGCCGTCGGCTACGTCTTCCAGCCGTCCGCGGCCGGGCAGCGCGCCCTCTACGACATCGGACTCACCGGCATTCCGATGGTGAACGTCAACAACAACTGCGCCACCGGCTCCACCGCGCTCATGCTGGCCCGGGAATGGGTCGGTGCCGGCCTCGCCGACGTGGCGCTGGCGGTCGGGTTCGAGCAGATGACCAAGGAGGCCATGGCCGGACCGGCCAGCAAGCCCAAGGCGACCACCGTCGACCACCACCTGACCGTCATACGCGGGCAGTTCGACTTCGGGAACGCGCCCATCACCACGCAGTTCTTCGGCAATGCCGCCATCGAGCACATGAAGCGGTACGGCACCACGCCCGAGCAGCTGGCGCGGGTGGCGGTGAAGAACCACGAACATTCGACCCGGAATCCGCTGGCGCAGTTCCAGAACGCGTACACCCTCGACGAGGTGCTGACCGACAAGCCGGTGCACGGACCGCTCACCCGCTCGCAGTGCTCCCCCATGTCCGACGGGGCGGCGGCCGCGGTGGTGGTGAGCGAGGAGTTCGTGCGGGAGCACGGGCTCGAGGCGCAGGCCGTGGAGATCCTCGCCCAGGAGCTGGCCACCGACGATTCCGCCGCTTTCGCCTCCGGATCGATGATCGATGTGGTGGGCTCGGGTATGACCCGTCGCGCCGCACAGCGGGTGTTCGACTCCGCCGGAATCGGCATCGGCGATGTCGACGTGATCGAACTGCACGACTGCTTCTCCATCAACGAACTCATCACCTACGAAGCCCTCGGACTCTGTGGCGAAGGCGAATCCGGTGCGCTGGCCGAATCCGGGGCCACCACCTACGGCGGCACCTGGGTGGTGAACCCCTCCGGCGGCCTCATCTCCAAGGGCCACCCGCTGGGCGCCACCGGACTGGCGCAGGCCACCGAATTGTCCTGGCAGCTGCGGGGTCTCGCCGGTGAGCGGCAGGTACCCGATGCCCGGATCGCCCTCGCCCACAACCTCGGACTCGGCGGTGCCACCGTCGTCACCCTCTACGCCGCGCCCAGCGCCTGACCGGAACGGGAGTTGAATTACCCATGACTGCCATCGATCCCGACACCCGCCTGCGGATGCCGGTGCACAACGGCCACAGCCTGCTCGCCGGACTGCGCCGCCACAAGCGCAATCCCGTTGTGACACTAGGCGATACCGTACTCACCGGCGCGGACGTACTGGACGCCATCAGCCGGTACGTGGCCGCGTTCGAGGCCAATGGCGTGAGCACCGGAACGCCGGTCGGCATTCTCGCGCTCAACCGTCCCGAGGTGCTGTTCACCATCGCGGCCGGGCAGGTCCGCGGGCAGCGGCGGACCGCACTGCACCCCATCGGCGGACTCGACGATCACGCGTACGTCCTCGCCGACGCCGGTATCACCACCCTGATCCTCGATCCGGTGCCCGCCTTCGTGCAGCGCGCCCGCGCACTGGTCGACCGGGTACCGAACCTGACCAAGGTGCTCGTCCTCGGCCCCGTACCGGACGAATTGGCCGACGTCGGTGTGGACTTCCTCGCCGAGGTGGAGAAGTTCGAACCCGAACCGATCGAGGCCACCGAACTGCGGCCCGACGATGTCATCTCGGTGAGCTACACCGGCGGCACCACCGGCAAACCCAAGGGCGTGGTCGGGACCGCGCTCACCATGGCCACCATGACGCAGATCCAGCTGTCGGAATGGGAGTGGCCGAAGCGTCCGAAGTTCCTCATCTGCACGCCGCTCTCCCATGCTGGCGCGGCCTTCTTCGTGCCGGTGGTACTGCTGGGCGGCGAATGCATCGTACTGCCGCGCTTCGACGCCGGTGAGGTGCTGAAGGCCATCGAGGAACACCGGATCAGCGCCACCATGCTGGTGCCGTCCATGATCTACGCGCTGCTCGACCACCCGGATGTCAAGACACGGGATCTCTCGTCGCTGGAAACCGTCTACTACGGGGCATCCGCCATCGACCCGAACCGGCTGACCCAGGCCATCGAACGGTTCGGACCGATCTTCGCGCAGTACTTCGGGCAGTCCGAGGCGCCCATGGCCATCAGCTACCTGGCCAAGGACGAGCACGACAAAGCGCGGCTGAGCTCCTGCGGACGGCCCTCGGTCGCACTGCGCGTCGCACTCATCGACGACAAGGGCGAGGTCGTACCGCAGGGTGAGGTGGGCGAGATCTGCGTATCCGGGCCGCTACTGGCGGCCGGATACCTGAACCTGCCCGAGGTGACGGCCGAGACGTTCAAGAACGGCTGGCTGCACACCGGCGACCTCGCCCGCGAGGACGAGGACGGCTTCCTGCACATCGTCGGCCGCAGCAAGGACATGGTCGTGACCGGAGGGTTCAATGTGTTCCCGCGCGAGGTCGAGGACGTGGTGTCCGAACATCCCGCCGTACTCGATGTCGCGGTGGTCGGCGTGCCGGATCCGCAGTGGGGCGAGGCGGTGACCGCGGTCGTGGTGCTCGACGCCGCCACGGCCGCCGACACCGCCGCGGTGGACACGGTGACCGCCGAGATCCAGGCCACCGTGAAACAGCGCAAGGGTTCGGTGCAGGTGCCGAAGAATGTCGTGGTCATCGACAAACTGCCGCTGACCGGGCTCGGCAAGCCCGACAAGAAGGCGGTACGGGTGATCGCCCAGGAGCGACTGGGTATCTCGTGATCGGCCCGGCCGTCTGACGTTCTAGGCCCGGCCGGTGGTCGGGCGCGCGGCCCCCAGTGTGCGCAGCAACAGCGCTCCTCTGCGCACACTGTCGGTCGCCGCCTCGACCACAGCGCGAGTCACGAAGTGCCCCAACGCCGTTGCCACGAAGACGGCGGAAATGAGGAGCGGTGCCCATTCCCAGCCGAGTGCCAGCAGCGTGCGTTCGAACGTGTCGCGCGGCTGCACCACCGGCTCCCACGAATTGAGCCGCACCCAGCGCCCCAGAAAGACGCCGATCGCGCACAGCAGATGCGTCAGCAGCGTCAGCGGGGTCCGCCAGGCCCCGAGGCCGGACCGCTCCAGGAAGCGGTTCATCTCACCGAGCACCAGGTAGTAGGCCACGAACCCGGAGGCGATGAAGGCCGCGTACACCGGCAGTACGGTGGTCACGACCGGCCCGTCCCCCGCCCACCGGATGTCATCGCGCAGATGCACCAGATCGGTCACCACGTACGGCGCGTTCGGCAGGAACAGCAGCAACAGCACCGCTCCCGCCCACCACACCGGCGACACCAGCAAACGCCGCTCCCGCGGTTTCGCCATCCGGAACACCAGCAGCGCCAAAACCACCGGGACCCAAGCCAATACCGTGTTCCACCCCATCCAGAACAGGTTTCGGTGCAGCACCCCCGTCAGGCTGGGCCCGACCGCATCGACAATATCCATGCGCTCATCTTGCCCACGGATCGGCCCGATCGGCCGCCGCTCTCACAGACCCCACAGTGTCTACACACGATCGCCACGAACCGGTCCGCCCAGCGCGAATCACCCGGGTGCCGCCGTGGCGGCACCCGGGTGATTCGAAGCCCGTCAGCTTACGAGAACTTGATCTCCAGGCCGATCCCGAGAATGGCGATCAACCAGACGATCCCCGTGAAGATGGTGATGCGATCCAGGTTCTTCTCGACCACGGTCGACCCGGAAAGGCTGGACTGCACGCCGCCACCGAACAGGCTGGACAGACCTCCACCCTTGGCCCGGTGCAGCAGCACCAGCAGCACCAGCAGCACGCTGGTGACGATCAGCAGGATGTCCAGGAACATGCGCATTTCACGGAGTATATGCGCATGTCACCGGTACGTTCCAACCGCCCCCGGTCCGTGCGGAAGGCAGAGGACTCGAACCCCCGGGACGCGATGCCCGCCTCCGGTTTTCAATACCGGCTGGTCTCCACAGGCCGGAGCTTTCCCTGCGCACGATCGAAACTTGCGGTACAACCACGTTCGCAGAAAAGGCCGCGCGGCAACAACCGACTTTCCCACCCCGGGGATCCTCTAGGCAGAGCCATCCCGCCGCAGCGAACCGCGGGGTAGGCATCACACCGGTCAAAGGATTACTCGAATACCGCGTCGATGCGGTCGGCGGTCAGCACTCGCGCCGCCCACACCCGCAACCGAGCCGCCTCCGCACCCCGCACCGCCACCTCGACCTCCGCCGCCAGCGGCCCGAACTTGAACGTAAGCTGCTCGAGCAGCAACTCGGCACGCCCCCGCGCCTCCCCGCGGGCTTCACCCCGGGCTTCACCCTCCGCGCGAAGCTGTTCCGCAGCCGTCACGATGACCTCCTTGACCTCGGGACCGAGCCGGTCGACCACCGGCCCCAGATCGGAATCACTGGTATTGCCGACAGTAAGAATGTACGTCACCACACACTCCAGGTCATCGACACCACCGGGCGCGGCCACCAGCGCGTTCAGATCCGCAACCAGCGGCAACAGGTCCGTTCCCAGCGAGCTTCAACAACACCAAGAGAACCCGTGCCGCGGGCGTCAACTCCCGCGCACACAAAGCCGGCACCGACTGCGCGGTGAGGTCGTCGAGCAGAAACCGGAACCGTGGCAGGCACGCACCGAGCGCGTCACGGGTGGCCGGATCGATGTCGATCACCTCCGACAGCTCCGTCGGAACCTCCCAGCGACGGCCGTCCGGGCTGGCGTGCACGACCAACGGGATCACCACCGGCAGCGTCCTGGCCTGCGAGTGGTCGCCCACCGTCCAGCCGAGTGCCGAACAGTAGGTCGCTGTAGCGCGAACGCAACCGCTGAGAGACGAAGCTGCACGGCTGCAGCACCAGCGCGTCCCAATCCAACCGGGCCACCACTGATTCCGGCAGCATCGCCCGTAGCTCACCGGCGACGTCGGCGGGGCGCGACATCACGTGCCGGAAGTAGGCGTCATGTGGGTTCGACGGTGAGTCGGTCACGGACGGGCAAGCTGCTCCCAGGCAGATTGCGACACACCGATTTCTTGCGGTTCCGCTGGTGGTTGCGCGCTGCGATCCCGACCGTGTCGCGACGGCCGGGATCGGCGGCGAAGGTGATCAGTCGTTTACCGGGGTGAAGAAGCGGAAGTCGTCCAGGACGGCTGGGGGTTCGCCGCCGCCGGGGGCCTCGGAATCGTCCTGGCCGTGCACGCCGCCGTAGCGGTTGGTGTGCGGGACCTGCTCTTCGGTGAAGGTTCCGGACAATACCGGGTGCGGGGAATCGCCCAGGTATGCCGCGTAGGAGTCGCCCTCGGCGCGCAGGCGGACCGTGGTCCCGTCGGGCCACTTGAACCACACCGGGATGTATTTGTCGGTGCCCGCGGCGGGGGTGAACGTCGTTCCGTCCCAGCTCAGCAGCGAGAGGCCCATCGAGGTGGCGGTGAACCAGAAGTGCACGCCCGCGTGCTGGGTGGCGGGGTCCGCGCGCAAGGCGATCGACATCGCGGAATGTTCGGGGTTGCGGCCGTTCCAGCGAATGGTGGCCTGGACCTCTTGCGTCTCGCCAGCGGCCGGCACCGCGTGGAACGCCAACGATACCGGTTCGCTGGGTGTCCCATCGGCCGAGAGCCGTCCCTCGACGATATGCAGCGTGCCGCCGCCGGCGGTGATCCAGTTCGCACCCAGTTCGGTACGATCGAACTCGTCGGTCGCGGCGTTCGCCCCTCCCGTCGATCCCACGTTGAACAGTAGAACAGCGGTCGCGGCGATTGCCGTACCCACGGTTCGTTTCACTACATGCCCCCTTCTGCACGTCCTTATCGTGTAGATCAAGTTGCTGAGGATAGCCGCTATTCCCAACCGACCGGTCGCGTGTCCCGACGGATGGGGTACCCCCGACCGACCGGTCGAACCGGATCGCACGGCCGGTGCCGACCGTTGCGTACCTGCGTAAAGGGCGGACAGACGGCAGGTGAACCGCGACTGTGCGACATGCGACCGATGGTCGGTCCTGTGGACGGCGAATTGTGAACAGCGGCCGCGAGATCGGTTGGAGATCACACATTCGGCGGTGGTGTGCCGCGCCGAGAATTGCGCGACATTCCGACTCTGTTCGTCGGTCACTCGGTGTGGACGTGTGCGAGTTCCGCCGGGCGGTCACCACTCGGCACACGAGATCGGCAGCCGACGACGGCGGCGAATGTTCCACCCGCCGAGCCTGGTCCGAGCATCGCGAAGCCCCGACGTACAGGGGGTCACGTCGGGGCTTCTCGCATCAGTATGCGCCTGTCCGCCCGCGCGCGTGGAAGATTCGCCGAAACATCGGCCGTGGACATCACCCCTGGTGGAGCATGTGCGAGGCCCCGGCGCGAAGGGAGTGACCGGGGCCTCGATAGGTTTGTCGGGAATGCCGGGCCGCTGTTAGCAATCCGATCGGTTGTGTCGCACCGCGTCAGGATGCCGCGGCCAGGTCGACCACCGGGGCCGCCGCCGCCGTGCTCTGCACCGACGCGATGCCCTTCTTCGCGGCATCCTTGCTCGTGTACGCCTGACTCTGGGCGACGATCTCGCCGTTACCCGCCTCGAGCCGCCACCGGAACTTGCCGGAGGTGTCACAGAAGATCTCGAACTTCCCTGACATGACTGCCTCGATTCTCGGTCGCTGGATAATCGCCGGAATGGTGGAGGTATGCCCACTCACCGCTGGGTAAACCCGGAGCGACACCACCGAGTCGGTCTCGTGACCCATGGCGGCGATTCCTCACGTCCGCGGTGGGATCCGCGGCGGCACCGCGACCAGGTGCAAGGTATGACTCTCGCCGATGGTGAACTGGGCGACGCGGGCCTCGGCGGCCTGATCCTGGGCGGTCAGGCGGAGTTGGTGCTGGAGCATATGCTCGGCCCAGGAGCGGACCACGAACGCCTCGATGTAGCGATCGGTGGAGCCCACATCGCGGAAGAGCCGCCATTCCATCGCGCCGGTGCGCTGCCGGGAGCGACCCACCCGCGACATGGCCCGGACGAAGTCGGGGGCGAGTTCCTCGGGGACCTTGTACGTTTCCAGGACCAGCACGGGGCCGTCGGTGGGTGCGGGTTCGAAGACCAATGTCGGTTCGGGCCAATGGGCGGACGGCGTGGTGTCCACCGAGGCCACCTTGACCGGCAGCCAGCGGGTACTCACGGCGCACAGTGCGAGCAGCGCGGCGGCCGCGAGTAGGGCGGACTCCATCCCGAACCAGCCCGCGACCAGGCCCCACAGCAGCGAGCCGAGAGCTTGGCCACCCATGAACACCAACAGATAGACCGACAGGCCGCGCGCCCGCACCCACCCCGGCAGCAGCAACTGCATGGTGGCGTTCAGGGTGGACATGGCGGTGATCCAGCCGAACCCACCGAGCACCAGCAGCACGAGGACGACGACCTCGTTGCGCAGTTGGGCGGCGGCGAGAGTGGCGAGGCCGAAGGCGATCGCGCCCACGGCCAGCAATCCGGTGGGCCGCATGGACTTTCGCAGCCGCGCGAGCTGAGTGGCGCCGATGATCGCACCCAGGCCGAGCGCGCCGAGCAGCAGTCCGTAACCGGAGGAGGACAGTCCCAACCGGTCGTGCGCGACCACCGGCAGCAGCGCCCACAGCGCGCTGCCGGGACCGACGAAGAGCAGGCAGCGCACCAGCACCCGGCGCACGGCGGGCGACGCCTGGATGTAGCGCAGCCCGGCCTGCAGGGCGGCGATCGGCCGCTCGGTCGGCAGATCCCGGTCGGCCGTCGGTCGCCGCCAGCGCACCAGCACCACCAGAATCCCGGTGAACGACAGGGCGTTGAGGGCGAAGACCCAACTCGGCCCGGACACCGCCACCAGCGCTCCAGCCAGTGCCGGGCCGACCGCGCGACCGATATTCATGCCCATGCTGCCCAGGGCCGCCGCGGCCGGAATCTGATTGCGCGGCACCAGATCCGGTTGGATGGCCTGCCAGGCCGGACCGGTGAGCGCCTGTCCGCAGCCGAGCACGAACAGCAGGAGCAGCAGCACCGCGGGCGTGGTGTGCCCGGTCGCGGTGAGCACGGCCAGCAGGGCCGCGAATCCGGCCATGGTCGACTGCGCGGCGATGAGCAGCCGCCGCCGGTCCACCAGATCGGCCAATACCCCCGAGGGGACGGCCAACAGCATGACCGGCAGCGTGGTGGCCGTCTGTACCAGTGACACCAGGGTGGCGGCATTCGGATTGTCGACCAGCACCCACTGCGCGCCGACGGTCTGCATCCAGGTGCCCAGATTGGAGACCAACTGGGCGATCCAGAGCGCCCGGAAGACCTTGGACGCCAGCGGCGCCCAGGCCGAATCACCGCGTTTCGCAACAACCTCGCTCACTGGCACGAGCGTATTTCCCACCTACCGGTCGGTGCGAACGCCACGCTGTCCGGGAATCAGGCCAGCGCCAGGAACAACTTCTCCAGCTCGTCCACGGTCATCGGATCGGAACCCTCGGCCCGCTCCTCGGTCAGACACTCGCGCAACCCGGTGGCGACGATCTTGAACCCGGCCCGGTCCAGGGCGCGGGACACCGCCGCGAGCTGGGTGACGACCTCCTTGCAGTCGCGCCCCTGTTCGATCATCGAGATCACCCCCGCCAGCTGTCCGTGCGCGCGACGCAACCGGTTGAGCACCGGTGCGATGCTGTTCTCGTCGCCGACCATGATGTCTCCTCCTCGATCGAACCCCGTCCCACGATACCCGGCGGGGTATCGCGGGACGGGCTGCCGCCCACCCTCAGTGGTGGGCGAAAGTGATGGTGGACAGCACCGCGCGCAGCCAGCGCGGCGACCACCACGCGCCGTGCCCGGTCAGCCGCAGCGTGACCGGCAGCAGCACCAGGCGCACCACGACGGCGTCGAGCAGCACCGCGACACCGAGAATGATGCCCATCTCCTTCGGTGGCAGCGGCTCGGCCAGCGCGAAGGTGAAGAACACCGCCACCATGACCGCCGCGGCGGCGAGAATCACCCGCCCGGAGTGGGCCAGGCCGTCCACCTGCGCGACCCTGGCGTCTCCGGACCGCTCGTAGTGCTCCTTGGCGGTGGCGAGCAGGAACACGGTGTAGTCCATGGCGATCGCGAAGATCATGGCGAAGAAGAACACCGGACCCCACCCGTCCAGGAAGCCCTGCGGGGTGAAGCCGAGCAGACTCGCACCGTGACCGTCCTGGAAGATCAGCTTCGCGACCCCGAACGCCGCCGCGGTCGACAGCAGACTGACCAGCGTGCCCAGCGCCGCGATGAGCGGGGCCTGCAGGGCGACCAGCAACAGGACGAAACCGAGCACGAGGATCACGCCGACGATGATCGGCAGATAGTCATCGAGGGCCTGCTGCAGATCCAGATTCTCCGCGGGCGCGCCACCCACCAGCGCCGCTTCCGGCAGCCGGTCGCGCAGCCGTTCCAGGGTCTCCCCCAGCCGTGCGTCGGAGGGGTCGACGTCGGGCAGCGCCTGCAGCATCGCCAGACCCGATCCGTCCCCGGCCGCCTGTGCGGGCGTGACCATGGCGATGCCTTCGGTCTCGGTGGCCAGGCGCGCGGTCTCGGCGGCCGCCTCGGCGGGGACGACGATCTGCAAAGCCCCCGGCGCACCGGCGCCCAACTGCCGTTGCACGAGTTCATACCCCTGCCGCACCGGCGCGTCGGCCGGGACGACCTGGATCGAGGGCATCGCGACCCGCAGCCCGAGCACCGGAATCGACAATCCGATCAGCACCGCCAGACCGGCGACCGCGAAGGGCACGGGATGCGCGTGCAGCAGCTCGCCCCACCGCGCGAACCGCGGTGACCGATGCCGCTGCCGCGTGGCGTACGGCAGCGCGCCGGCATTGATCCGGCTGCCGAGCGCACCCAGTGCGGCGGGCAGCAGCGTCAGGGTCGCCGCGAGCACGAAGACCACCGCCAGCATGATGCCGACCGCCATGGTGCGCACCGCCGGTGCGGGAACCAACAGCACCGCCGACAGACTCACCAGCACGGTGAGCCCGGACAGCACGACGGCCTTGCCCGCGGTGTCCATGGTCTCGGCCACCGCGGCGCGCGTGTCGCCGGCCTTGGCCAGTGCGTCGCGGAAACGCGCGACGATGAACAGCGCGTAGTCGATGCCCAGCGCCAGGGCGAACATCATGGCGAAGTTCATGGCCCACACCGAGATCGGCGTGACCTGGTTCAACAGCACCAGCCCGCCTGCGGACGCCACCAGCCCGGCGACCGTCAGCAGCAGCGGCAGCCCGGCCGCCACCAGTGATCCGAAGGCCAGCACCATGATCGCCAGAGTGACCGGCCAGGAGAACAATTCGGCCTTGATCATGGCGTCGTGATTGGCCTTGTTGAAGTCGCTCCAGAGGGCTGAGGCCCCGGTCGGGTAGACCTCGATGCCGTCACCGGAGAGCGCGGTCAGCGCCTGCTTGTGCTCGTCCACGGCGCGCACCATGTCATCGGTCGAGGCATCGGCGCCCGCGATCAGGATTCCGGTGTGGTTGTCGGGACTGATCGTCATGCCCGGCCGCGGTGCGATCACCGCGCCGAACCGGTCGTCCCCGGCCAGCTGTGCGGTGACCGCACCGATCACCCGCTGTACGGCGGGGCTGTCGACGGTCTCGGTGTCGGAGTGCACCACCACCTGCACGGCCGCCGAGGAATTGCCGCCGAAGTGCTGCTGCGCCAGCTCGCGGACTCGCACCGACTCCGATCCGTTCGCCTGCCAGCCCGCGCCGGCGAGGGAGGTGAACACGCTCGGCGCGGCGGCGCCCAGCGCGATCAGCACCACCAACCACGCGCCGAACACCCAGCGGGTGTGCCCGGCCATGGCCGCGCCGAGCCGCGCCAGCGGCCCGCCCGCGCGCGTTCCGGCCTCCTCCGATCCGGTCGTGATCATCGTGTCCGTCACCTGAGCACCTCCGTGGCGGTGCGACCGTCGCGATTCGGCATACTCTCACTCCTTCTATACCCCCTGGGGTATTTACCCGAGCGAGAATACCCCAGGGGGTATAGAGATGGCCATACGCGGCGTCAGCGCGGACGCCCGAAGCGGCCCGACTCACATCGCCGCGACGCCGATCAACCCTCCGGCGCGGCCGCCGCCCGAGCGGCATAGGCCGCCAACATGTCCTCCACCAGGGTGAGAACGGCGGCATCGAGATCGGGGCGCGAGTAGACGCCGCGCACCACCGCTTCACCGGAGAACATGTGCAACATCATGAAGAACAGCGGCTCGCGCACCTCGGCCGGGAAGTCGTCGAGCAATCGCGCCCGGTTCAGTTCCGCCACGATTGCGCGATAGTAGTTGTCCGCGATGGGTGAAATACGTTCGCGCAGTTCGGCATCCGACCGTGCGGCCAGGTAGATCTCGCGCAGGGCATGGGCGGGATTCGACTGCTGCGCCTGCCGCAGAAATCGCAGCGCCACGTCGATCGCGTTCTCCTGCGCGCTCAGATGATCCATGACCACCCGAAAGCCCGCGAGCTGCCGACCGAACACCTCGTCGGCGGTGCGCACGATGAGATCGAGGCGGGTGTCGAACTGCCGGAACATGGCCCCGGCCGACAGTCCGGCGCGGCCGCAGATCTCCTGCACGGTGGCGCGCTGATAGCCCACTTCACCGATGGCGGCGATGGTGGCATCGACGAGTTTGGCCACCGTGGCGGCACGGCGCTGCTCCTGGGTCCGGCGCGGAGGGGGGACTTCGCTCACGGTCCGATCATCCCGCCTTCCCGATCGGGTCGGCCGACCCGGGCCACACGTGACCGTTGACACCCGCTTGAACTGTCCCATACAGTTTGCGCCACTTAGATAGCAATCGCTCTCTATTTTGGTAGAGGCGCGCGCCCCAGGGCGCGGGGTGTGGAGGCAGCGATATGACAGCGCGGACACGGGCGGTGGCCCAGGCGTGCATGGCGGTGGCGGCGGGACTGACCGTGGCGGTGTTCCCGGTGGCGACGACAAGGCGGAGGATTCCCTGTCCATCAACTGCGCGCCGTCCTACACCCTCCAGATGGGGTCGCTGCCCAATCCGCTCAATCCCGTGATCGGGGCGGAGTTCATCGAGGTGCAGGCCATGCTGCAACTCGGGCACGCCGTGGTGGTGCCCGACCACCAGGGGCCCAACGCCGCCTACGCCGCCGGTCCACTGGGCGGGCGCATCACCCTGGACGGTATTCGCGCCGCCGAGCGCTTCGAACCCGCCGGACTGTCCGGCACCGACACCCGGGTCGCCATGTGGGGCTACTCCGGCGGCGCCATACCCACCGCCCACGCCGCCGAACTGCAGCCCGAGTACGCCCCGGAGATCAACCTGGTGGGCTCCTCGACGGGCGGACTCATGGCCGATATTCACGCGGCCATCGAATACAACAACGGCACCTCGGTCTTCGGCGGCGCGGTGCTGGGCGGGCTGTTCGGCGTCGCCCGCGAGTATCCGGCGCTGAACGAGTTCATCGACCGGTACATGAATCCGCTCGGCAAGGCCGTGCGGGTGGTCCACGAGGGCCAGTGCGTGGCGCTTCAGTTCGCGGGATTCCCGTTCGTGAACATCAAGGGGCTGTTCGACTATCCGGGTGATCCCCTGCTCGCACCGGAAGTGCGGCCGGTAATCGACGACCTCCAGCTCGGGCGACGCGGCACGCCGACCGCGCCGCTGCACATCTACGAAGCGCCACTGGACGAGGTGATGCCGATCAATGCGGTCAACCGCCTCTACGACACCTACTGCACCGATCCCGACGCCCAGGTGTTCTACACCCGCGACCTGCTCAGCGAGCACGGCATCGCCGCGGTGAGCGGGACCGCCAGCGCGGCGCTGTGGCTCAACGACCGGCTCAACGGCATCCCGGCTGCGGCCGGATGCTCGAACCGCGATGTCGTCACCCAGCTGCTGGACCCCGGCGCGCTCGCCGCCTTCGCCGATGCGATCGGGCAGACACTCGCGTCGGCACTGGGCATGCCCGTCTGATCTCCGTACGATCGGCCCCATGCCAGCTACTCGACTATGGGGCGGGCTCCTCGTCGCGGCCGCCGCGATCGCCGTCGCCGGATGTTCCTCCGGCGGCGACGACGGCGCCACCCCGGCAGCCACTCCGATGGGCCGCGACTTCGTCTCCACCGAGGTCGAGGGCCTGCCGATCCCGGGCGGCGGGCCCTTGACGCTCAGTTTCCGGGAAGGCCGGGTGACGGCCAACGCGGGCTGCAATACCGCTACCGGCCCGGTGAATCTCGACGGCGGCGTGCTCAACGCCGGTCAACTCGCCACCACGCTCATGGGCTGCCCGGACGACCGGGCGCAGGCCGACGCCTGGCAGGAGGGCCTGCTGAAGTCCGAGCCGACCTGGAAGCTGGACGGCGACACGCTGGTCGTCAGCGGCAACGGCAGTACCGTCACCCTGCTGGATCGCGAGGTCGCGCATCCGGACAAGCCGCTCACCGGCACCACCTGGGTGGTGACCGCCGTGCTGACACCCGAGGCGGAGATCCGTTCGCAGACCATCGACGAAGTGCGGCCGACACTGCTCATCGCCGCCGACGGCGCGGTCTCGGGCAGCGCCGGGTGCAATGGGATGATCGGCACCGCCGAGATCTCCGGCACCGATGTCACCTTCCAGATCGGCACCACCAAGAAGCTGTGCGATCCGCAGGTCATGGAGCTGGAGCAGCAGGTGCTCAGCGCGCTGAACGGCACGGTGACCGCCACCGTCGAGGCCGACACGCTCACGCTGCGCAACCAGGCCGACGGCAGCGGATTGAAGCTGCGCGCCGAGTAGCACGCGGACGAAAATCGGTGTCGCCCATCGGGAACCGCCGGTAGCGTCCGCCGCCATGAACGAACGATTCCTCAATGTGGTGGACGTCGAGGCCACCTGTTGGGAGGGGGACACTCCGCCCGGCCAGCCGAGCGAGATCATCGAGATCGGCCTGTGCGTCCTCGACACCGAGACCCGGGAGCAGGTGGCGAAGCACAGTATCCTGGTGCGGCCGGAGCGCTCCACGGTGAGCGAATTCTGCACCCGGCTCACCACTCTCACACCGGAACAGGTGGCGACGGGCATCCCCTTCGCCGAGGCGTGCGCGCTGCTGCGGGAGCGGTTCCACACCGATGCGCGGCCGTGGGCCAGTTGGGGCGACTACGACCGCGTGCAGTTCCAGCGGCAGTGCGGGGCCACCGGGGTGCCGTACCCGTTCGGCGCTCGGCACACCAATGCCAAGCTCGCCTTCTCCGCGTCCCGGGACACCTCGCGGCGCTACGGAATGGCGGGTGCGCTGCGGCTGGCGGGGATCGCCCTGGAGGGCACCCATCATCGTGGTGGCGACGACGCCTGGAATATCGCCGCACTCGTGATCGACATGATGCGGCGCGATTCCTGGCCCGCGTGACTCGCGGGCGCGTACCGTGATTCTCCCCGGGGAACGCGGCACACCACTAATCTGAAACACCGCAGAACGGGACACATACCGCAGGACCGAAGAGAGAGGCGGGCGGGTCATCGGCGAGCGGGAAGCGGAGTTGGACCAGTGGTTTCGCGCGGAGCTCACCGCGACGACGCCGGGGGCGACCCGAGCCCGCGACGAACCGCTGACGCCGACCGGAACCCTCAGCGGCGCACGGTGTCTGGAGCTGTTCGACGCCCAGGCGACCAGTCGCCACCTGGACCTGGCGGCGCGCCGACTCGGCCGGGACGGCAACGGGTACTACAGCATCGGGTCCGCCGGGCACGAGGGCAATGTGGTGCTGGCGGCGGCGACACGGGTCGACGATCCGGCGCTGCTGCACTACCGATCGGGGGCCTTCTTCGTGCACCGGGCCGGACAGGTGGCGGGGACCGATCCCGTCCGCGATGTGCTGCTCGGTGTCGTGGCCGCGGCGGCCGATCCGATTTCCGGTGGGCGGCACAAGGTTTTCGGCAGCAAGGCCGCCGCGGTGATCCCGCAGACCTCGACCATCGCCTCCCAGCTGCCGCGCGCGGTGGGGTTGGCCTTCGCCCTCGAGCGGGCGGCCAAGCTGGGGGTGGCGTGCGAGTGGCCGGCGGATGCGGTGGTGCTGTGCAGCTTCGGCGACGCCTCGGCCAATCACTCCACGGCGACGGGTGCCGTCAATGCCGCCGTGCACACCGCCCAGCAGGGCATCGCCATGCCCATCCTGTTCCTGTGCGAGGACAACGGCATCGGCATCAGCGTCCCCACCCCCGGCCGCTGGATCGAGCACGCCTACGGATCCCGGCCCGGGCTGCGGTATTTCGCCGCCGACGGTTCGGATCTGCCGCAGGCCCTGGACACCGCGACCGCGGCCGTGGACTGGGTGCGGGAGCGGCGGCGGCCCGCCTTCCTGCACCTGCGCACGGTGCGGCTGCTCGGGCACGCCGGATCGGATGTGGAGACGGCCTATCGGCGGCCCGCCGAACTGGCGGCCGAGCTGCGACGCGACCCCGTGACGGCGACCGGGCGACTGCTGGTGGCCGCGGGCGTGGCCACGGCGAGCGAGGTGATGCGCCGCTACGACGAGATCGGCGCACGGGTGGCCGAGACCGCCGACAAGGTCCGGCACGAACCGAAACTGCTGACCGCGGAGATGGTCATGGAGCCGCTGGCTCCCACCCGCCCCACCGTGGTCCGCACCGACGCGCTGCGTACGGCCGCCCCGTCGACCCCCGGAGCCCGCCCGCGCACCGGGGTCGCGCGCCCGGTCTCGCGGCCTGCGCCGTCGGCCGCGGCCGACGGCGGGCACCCGATGACCTTGGCGCAGGCGGTGAATCGTACGCTCGCCGATCTGCTGGCCCGCGATCCGGACATCCTGGTATTCGGCGAGGACGTGGGCCGCAAGGGCGGTGTGTACGGCGTGACCAAGGGTTTGCAGCAGTCCTTCGGCGCGCGTCGGGTTTTCGACACGCTGCTCGACGAGCAGTCCGTACTCGGCACCGCGCTCGGCGCGGGCCTGGCCGGATTCGTGCCGATCCCGGAGATCCAGTACCTCGCCTACGTCCACAATGCCGCCGACCAGCTGCGCGGCGAGGCGGCGACGCTGTCGTTCTTCTCCGCGGGCCGCTACCGCAATCCGCTCGTGGTCCGCATTGCCGGATACGCCTATCAGAAGGGCTTCGGCGGACATTTCCACAATGACAATTCCATTGCGGCACTGCGCGATATCCCCGGCGTCGTCATCGCGTCGCCATCGCGCGCCGACGACGCGGCCGCCATGCTGCGCACCTGCGTCTCGGCCGCGCGGGTGGACGGCCGCGTCTGCGTCTTCCTGGAACCCATCGCGCTCTACCACACCCGCGACCTCTACCGGGACGGCGACGGCGGCTGGGCGGCCCCGATCACGAATCCGCGGCACGCGGAGATCGGGCGGGCGCGGGCGCACGGCACCGGAACGCATCTCACCATCGTCAGTTTCGCCAATGGCGTGCCCATGAGCCTGCGCGTGGCGCGCCGCCTGTCCGAGCGCGGTATCCATGCCCGGGTCGTGGATCTGCGCTGGCTCGCACCGCTGCCCGTGGACGATCTGCTCGACCATGCCCGCGCCAGCGGGCGGGTGCTCATCGCCGACGAAACCCGGCGCAGCGGCGGCATTTCCGAGGCGGTGTACGCGGCCCTGCTCGACGGCGGCTTCGACGGACCCATCGCCCGCGTCACCAGTGCGGACAGTTTCATACCGCTCGGCCCCGCCGCGAATCTCGTTCTGCTGGACGAGATTCGAATCGAGGAGGCGGCCACCGCGCTGCTGGGCCGATAGCAGTCATCCCGAATCGGCGGGAGTGGGCCGATGAGGGGGTGGCCCACGCCCGCCGATCGTCGACGCCGCTTGCCGGACGGCGTCCCCTGTGCCGATGAGGGGGCGGCACAAGTTCTACGTACTTCGCAGTGCACTATCTACGTAGTACGTACGTAGATAGTAAACAGATCGCGGCGGAACGCGCAACCACGTACTCCGCGAGCGCACGTACACTCGAGACGGTGGATGGGAGGTGTGGGTGAGCGCCGCGGTCTGTTCGATCGTGTTCGGCTTCGTCATCGCCGTCCTGGCCCCGCCGCTACTGCTCCGGATCACCCGCACGGCGGCGTCACCGCGCGTGGCCCTGATGGTGTGGCTCGTCGCCATCGGGCTCACGGCGCTGTCCTGGGCCGCCGCCGTGATCGCCCTGATCGTGGATTTCCTCCACCACCGCCTGTTCCCGCTGAACCAGCCGATGATGGACGCCTGCGTCAGCCAGCTGCACGATGCCGCCGTCGGCGGCTACGGCGATGCGGTACGAGTCGGCGCGTTCACCCTCGCGGCGCTCACGGTGCTGGCGGGTACGGTCCTGACGGTCCGACTGGGCCGGTCGCTGTGGGAGGCGCGGCGCACCACCTTCACCCACGCGCGCATGGCACGGATCGCGGGCCGGCACAGCCGTGAACTCGACGCGGTGGTCCTGGATGTGGACGAGCCCGCGGCGTACTGCGTGGCGGGCAAGCCGCATACGGTGGTGGTGACCCGCGGCGCACTCAGCGCGCTGGACGACCGCCAGGTCGAGGCGGTGCTGGCGCACGAGCGGGCCCATCTGGACGGACACCACCACCTGCTGCTCGCGGTGACGCGCGGACTGGCGACGGCACTGCCCCGCATCGGCCTGTTCACGACGGGTGCGCGTGAGGTGGCTCGACTGCTCGAACTGATCGCCGACGACGCGGCGGTCCGCAGTCACGGGCGCGGCACCGTGCTGCGCGCACTGCTCGCCCTCGCCGAGACCGAGGACGGTCCGGAGGGTGCCGCGGGAGCCGCCGACACCGGGCTCGACCGCCGGATTCGGCGACTGAGCGGAATACGGTGACCGCGCCCACCGTTGCATGATCCGGGACAGGGGGCGTACCCTGACCCATATCCGCTCCGGGTGGTTGTAGGAATTTCTCCCACCGGCGGTCGACATCCCTTCACCGGAGACCTTCGGCGACATCTCTGTCGTAGCGCCGCATCGCACGCGCCGCCGGCTCGTCTCCCGTACTCCCCGTGAGGAAAGCCCATGAACAACAACATATCTCAGCAGCCGAGCGAGACCGGACGCACCGTATCCGGAATCCTCGACAGCACCGACCAGCACGCCGGACTGCGGGTGCGGGGATATCTCCCCGACGCCGCGGATATCCACGTGCCGAACCGGCTGATTCGCGAAACACAGCTTCGGCGTGGCGATTTCGTCACCGGTATCGCCGCACCGCCGAGCGGCAACGGCAAATACGACCGCCTCACCGCGGTGACGGCGGTGAACGGGCAGGACCCGCGCCAGGCCGCGCACCGGCCACGTTTCGCGGACCTGACCCCGATCCACCCGAATCAGCGCCTACGCCTGGAAACCGAACCGCACGAACTCACCACGCGCGTCACCGATCTGGTCATGCCCATCGGCAAGGGCCAGCGCGCACTGATCGTGGCACCACCCAAGGCGGGCAAAACCTCTGTGCTGCAATCGATCGCGCACGGTATCGCCAAGAACCACCCGGAGTGTGAGCTCATGCTCGTCCTGGTCGGCGAACGCCCCGAGGAGGTCACCGACCTGGCCCGTTCGGTGCCCGCCGATATCGCCGCCGCCACCTTCGATCGCGCGCCGCGCGAGCATGTGGCCCTGGCCGAGCTCGCCATCGAGCATGCGAAGCGACTGGCCGAAACCGGTCGCGACGTGGTGGTCCTGCTCGACTCCCTGACCCGGCTGGCCCGCGCCTACAACCTCGCCGCGCCGTCCTCGGGCCGGGTGCTGTCCGGCGGCGTGGACGCCGCCGCCCTGGCGCATCCCAAGCGCTTCCTGGGCGCGGCCCGCAACTTCGAGGAGGGCGGGTCGCTCACCATTGTCGCCACCGCCCTCGTCGAAACCGGTTCCACCGCCGATTCGGTGATCTTCGAGGAGTACAAGGGCACCGGCAACGCCGAACTCAAACTCGACCGCGCCACCGCCGACCGCCGCGTGTTCCCGGCCATCGACATCGCCCGATCGTCCACGCGCCGAGACGAACTCCTGCTCACCGCCGATGAGCTGACCGCCACCGATCTGCTGCGCCGCACCCTGGCCGCGGTCGATACGCAGCGCACGGAACTGCTGCTCGAGGGGCTGCGGCAGACGCAGACCAACGCCGAGTTCCTGGCTCAGCTCGCCACGCCGCGCCGCACCGCCTGAGTCGCCGGTTCCGCGCCGTCACGCGCCGCCACCCGCACCGCGCCGCGGTCCAGTCGGTAGAGCGCCAGGGCCGACAGCGCGCCAATCACCATGAGTCCGACCCAGACCGCCCAGTCCACGCCCGCCGCACGGGCCGCACCCACCACCGCGCCGGTGGCCAGATTGCCGACCAGAATGCCCACACCGACCACCGTGTTGTAGAAGCCGTAGTGGGTGGCCACCAGGCGATCTCCCGACAGCGATACGACGGTATCCATTTCGAAGGGAAAGACCGCCGCGGTGCCGACGGCGAGTACCGCGGCCGCGACCAGCAGGGCCGCCACGGCAGCCACCGAGCCGAGTCGGCCGGGACCGGGCACCAGCGCCAACGGCAGAAAGGCCACCGCCAGCAGACCCATTCCCACGGCCAGGCCGCGACCAGTGCCCCAGCGGGTCCGGAACCAGGCCGTGATGCGCAGTTGGCCCGCCACCGCGACCACACCCGAGATCACGAAGATGGCCGAGGTGAGGGTCTGCGCCCGGTCCCCCGCCACGAACTCCGCCTGCAGCGGGAGCGCCAGGTACACCTGGAACGACAGTACGTAGGAGCCGATCATGGCCAGCGCGAAGGCCAGGAACCGGCGGTTGCGCACGACCACCCGCCAGTCCTCGAGCACGGAGGAGCGCTCGGTGCGCACCGCCGCGCGGGCGGGCAGCGCGAACAGCTGCGCCACCGTCAACACCGCGAACACCACCGCCGAAGCGCCCGCGACCAGGCGGAAGTCCAAGGCCAACAGCGCGAGTCCGACCAGCGGTCCGGCCAGAATGCCCGCCTGATAGAAGATGTTGAACACCGCGAACGCCTCCACGCGCCGCTCACCGGCCTCCGCCGCGAGGTAGGCGCGCACCGCCGGATTGAACAGCGCGCCCGCGAACCCGGTCGCCGCCGAGGCGATCAACAGGGCGGGCAGCGAGGTCGCGAAGACCAGCAGGGCGAATCCCACGGTGCGCAAGAGACATCCGGCCACGATGAGCGGTTTGTATCCGAGCCGGTCGGCGAGGGTCCCGCCGAGCAGAAACATGCCCTGCTGGGAGAAGTTGCGCACCCCGAGCACCAGGCCCACCGCCCACGCCGCCAAACCCAGTGGGCCGGCCAGGTATCCGGCCAGATACGGCATGAGCATGTAGAAGCCCAGATTGATACCGAACTGGTTGACCATCAACAGTCGGGCCGCGGCGTCGAAGCCGCGGAAGGTCGCCACGGCGCTCACGACAGCGCCTCCCGCGGATCGACCACGGTGGTGCAGCGGGTCCAGGACCGCACCACGCACCGGCTCGGATGGTCGATGGTCCGCGGCTCGGTGGGTGGGGTGTCGAGCAAACCGTGCTCCTCGCAATAGCTGTCGTTGTAGACCGTGTCGAAGTAGCGGTGCGGACCGTCGGGGAAGACCGCCGCGATCCGGGTCCCCGGCGGTCGGGTGCGGGCCGCCCAGCCCGCCACCAGAGCCGCCGCGCCGACACTCCAGCCGCCGCTGGCGTGGTAGGTGGCGGCCAGGGCGCGACAGGCCCACACGGCCTCGGCCGGTGCCACCCAATGGATTTCGTCGAAGGCGGCGTAGTCCACATTGCGCGGGTGGATGCTGGAGCCGAGGCCGCGCATGAGCCGCGGCCCAGCGGGTTGGCCGAAGATGGTGGAGGACACCGTATCCACGCCGATGAGGGTCAGGTCCGGATTGAACCGCCGCAGCACCCGCGCCACCCCGGCCGAGTGCCCACCGGTGCCGACCGCGCACACCAGCACGTCGATCCGGCCCAGTTGATCGGCCAGTTCCATTGCCAGGGAACGGTATCCATCCACATTATCGGGGTTGCCGTACTGGTCCGGGCACCAGGCTCCCGGCTCACGATCGAGCAGCTCCGCCACCCGATCGCGCCGCGCCTGCTGCCAACCGCCCACCGGATGCGGGTCCGGGACGAGTTCCACCCGGGCTCCGTAGGCGGCGAGCATATTCGCCACGATCGGCTCCAAACCCGGATCGGTGACCACCGTCACCGGGTGCCGATACACCATTCCCGCCAGCGCCAGCCCCAAACCGAGAGTGCCGCTGGTGGATTCGATGATCCGCGCGCCCGGGGCGAGGTCACCGCGCTCGCGCGCCCGGCGCACCATGTGCAGCGCCGGGCGGTCCTTCATCCCGCCGGGATTGCATCCCTCCAACTTCGCCCAGAACCCGCGCCCGGCGGGAGCCAGCGGCTCCCCCACCCAGAGCACGGGCGTATTGCCCACCAGGGCGCGCGGTTGGCGGGCGGCTCCGGGAGCCGCGGCCGACCGGTCGAGCACAACCTTGTCCATGACTGTCGCTTTCTGTATCCGCCCGGGGGCGGCGAGACTGATGCGGGCAGCGGACACCGGCCGATGCGGTGATCGGCCTGGCGCTGACCGATCAGCGTCGGGAGATACAGAAGCGGGTCAACAGCGAGCGACCGGCGAGTGCGGGTAGCGGGGGCGGGCCTCGCACTCCCCCGCCCGGGTACAGCGCCACGACGGCCAGCAGGGCGACCGCCATGCCGTCCGGGAGCGCCGGGAGCTGCGGGGCACTCGCCGCGAGCAACGGCGGCAGCGCCTTCTCGCAGTGCTCGGTATCGGGAAGACACCGTGCCGTCAGGTAGTCGAGGGGCGCGAAGGCGGTGCCGGAGGTGTCCGCGGCCGACACGGCCGCGGTGTCGGCGGGTGAATGCGTGTGCCCGGTCGTCTCGACCAGTGCGCAATCGATCAACGGCACGATCAGCAGCAGGATGGCGATCACCGCGGGCAGATGTCCGCGAGAGCGCAGCCGCCCGCTCGACCTCACCGGCTATCGACGCCTTTCCTTACCGGAACCAACTATCTACTAGCTACGTACGTAGATAGTAGACACAATCGATCTCCGATGCGGGAATCCGGTACTTCAGGCGCGCTTACCGCGGGTGAACTTGCGCAGGGCGGCCCGCAGCCCCTCCGACTCCTCCGGACTCATCTGCTCCACGAAGTGCGCGAGCACCAATTCCGATCGCCCGCCCGCACCCAGCGCGTCACGCATGAGCCGGGCACTGTACTGCTCACGGCTCAGGGTGGCCCAGTAGTGATACGCCTTGCCCACCCGCACTCGATCCAGCCACCCCTTGCGGTGCAGGTTGTCCATGGTGGACATGACCGTCGTGTAGGCGATGTCACGCGTGGCGGCGAGCTCGTCGTACACCTCGCGAACGCTCGTCCGCTCGGTGCGCGTCCAGACACGGTCCATGACGACCGCTTCCAAATCCCCGAAGCCTCGCCCAGCCATGGTGCCGACACCTCCTCACGTCACGGCGTCCGCCGGAACCTCAACCTACTGTCCAGTTGCGTAGATCTCGATCGTAAGGGTCGCGGGAAACCCCCTCAACCGGAACCTGCGAGCGGAAACATGGTATTCATACGATCTACGTACGTACTTAGTAGACTCTCATGATGGGCCGACTTCGCGTGGCCGAAACCAGGAGAAACCAGATGTCATCCAGCCGCCTCCCGAATCCCGCCCTCAGCAGACGCGGATTCCTCGTCCTGGGCAGCGCGCTCACCCTCGCCGCGTGCACCCGGGAGACAGCGACGAGCCGCACCGTCGTGCAACCCGATTCCGACGCTGTGCGGGCAGCGGAGGGCCGCCGGCGCGTCGCGGGCGCACCCGTGCGGGAGGTGACGCTGCGCGCCGAGCCACAGACGATCGACCTCGCCGGGGTACGCGCGCGGACCTGGAGCTACGGACCGCTCCCCGCCGCCGAGATCCGGGTACGCCAGGGTGAGGTGTTGCGCGCCGAGGTGATCAACCAACTGCCCGCGCCCACCACCGTGCACTGGCACGGTATCGCCCTGCGCAACGATATGGACGGGGTGCCGGACATGACCCAGGCTCCCATCGCCCCGGGCTCCTCGTTCCGCTACGAGTTCGCCGTGCCCGATGCCGGGACCTACTTCTTCCACCCACACGTCGGCGTCCAGCTCGATCGCGGGCTCTACGGGCCGCTCATCGTCGAGGACCCCGCCGACGGCAGCGATTACGACCTGGAAGCCGTTGTGGTGCTGGACGACTGGTTGGACGGCGTGGACGGCCGCGATCCGGACCAGGAGCTGAGACGGCTCCGCGACGGCGGCATGGCCGGAATGCACATGGGCGACGGCGGGCACGGGGGCATGGGTGAAACGAGCATGGACGGAATGGGTATGGGCGGTGACCCGAACCTACCGCTCGGCGCCGACGGCGGGGATGTCGAGTATCCGTACTACCTGCTCAACGGGCGAGTCGGCGACGATCCGGTGACCTTCACCGGCAGGCCCGGACAGCGCATGCGGCTGCGCATCGTGAACGCGGGCTCCGATACCGCGTTTCGCGTCGCGGTCGGCGGCCACCGGCTGCGGATCACCCACAGCGACGGCTTCCGGGTACAGCCCGTCACCACCGACAGCGTGCTCGTCGGCATGGGGGAACGCTACGACGCGATCATCGACCTGGCCGACGGCGTCTTCCCCCTCGTCGCCGGCGCGGAGGGCAAGACGGGTCAGGCCTTCGCCCTGATCCGCACCGGCGGCGGCAGCCCTCCCCCGCCGAACGTCCGCCCCGCGGAACTGAATTCACCACCACTCACCGCCGACGCGCTGAGCGCGGCCGAGGCGGTCCGTCCGGCGCGCCGCACTCCCGACCGCATCCTGGACGTCGTACTCGGCTCCGATATGCGCGAGTACACCTGGACCGTCAACGGCAAGGCCTTCCCCGACACCGACCCCTTGGACGTGACCGAGGGAGAACGGGTCCGACTGCGCTTCGTCAACCGCACCATGATGGCCCACCCCATGCACCTGCACGGCCACACCTATCAGGTGGTGACCGCGACCGGCACGGGCCCCCGCAAGGACACCTCACTCGTCCTTCCCATGCGCACCGTCGAGGTGGATTTCGACGCGAACAACCCAGGCCGCTGGATGACCCACTGCCACAACATCTATCACGGTGAGGCGGGCATGATGGCGGAGCTGTCGTACGTGGACTGACGTGTCCGGATCAGCCCACCGTGTCCCCCGCTCCCCGGTAGTCTCATCCGCGCTACCGCGAATCACCAAGGGGGAGAACCCAGTATGCGTGCACGTCTGACAGGAAGCGTTGTCGCTGCGGCGACCACGATGCTGAGCGTCGTCGGCTCCGGTGCCGCCGCCGCCTATCCGAATGTCTACGACGGTGTGCAGGTCGGCGGTTGCGCCTGGTACGACGCTGCCAGCAAGGTGAGCGGCCCGGCCGATTGCGATGCGACACAGGCGAGCTACCGACTCGTGGAGATCCATCAGCTCACCCCGGAGACCCAGGATCTCGCGTGCGGCGATCCACTGGCCGCGCTCTCCTACCACCACCGCACCGACGACGGCTACCGGCTCTCCCTGTACTGCTTCGTCGAGAACTTCCGGGTCGGCGACTGCTGGAACTTCACCGACATGAAGCTGCGACATCGTGTCGACTGCACCGCTCCCGAGCCGGGAGCCGACCGATTGACGGCGATTTTCCTGGGTGTCACGGATGCCCCTCGCTGCCACGGCATGGGGAACGACGCCGTGGTCTGGCCCAAGCGCGATATCACCGTCTGCGTCGAACCCGTCTAGCCACCGGGCCGTGCGGCCGCCTGCCCCGGCTACTCGGCGATGCGGTGACCGGCGTCCCGCAGGGCCGCCGTGGCGTCCGGCAGGCGGTGGGACGGGACCAGGACCAGGTCGGCGTGGTAGGTGGAGGCCACGAAGACCGGGATGGCGGCGGCCGCGAGCGGGGCCACGAGGGCGGCGAGCATGCCGGGGGCGTCGAGGGCGTGGGAGCCGTCGCCGTAGATGCCCTTCCAGATCTCGCCGTCCGCCCAGGGCGGGGCCTCGCGGATCACGGTGAGCCCCTCGGGGGCTCGAACCAGCGCGATCCACTCGTCGTCCTCGGGGAAGGTCGAGTTCGGCAGGTGTTCGATGACGAACTGGGAGGGGACGACGCTCAGGCGCTGGCTGCCGGTCATGGCGACATCGTAGGCGCGGCCGTGGATCCGGCGTGCGCGATGATCGCGGCGACCTGCTTGCCACGCCGCATTCGGCGTCGTTCCTGCCTCGCCCGCGCCGAACGCGGGTGAGCTGGCGCGGCGGTCCGGCGCGCCGGTGCCGGTCCGCGCGATCCTGACGGAGCGCGCGACACGTGTACTCGCGGTCGCGGCTCGGCACGAGGTGCGCGATCTGGTGCTCGGGGCGTGGGGATGCGGAGTGTTCCGCAATGATCCCGCCGAGGTCGCGGCGGCGTTCGAAGGCGCGCTGACGTGTCACGGGGCCGCCTTCGAGCGGGTGGTCTTCGCGGTGTGGGATCGCACCCCGGACTCGGCCAATCGGGCGGCCTTCACCGCCCGGTTCGCGGCCGCCGACGCCTAACCGTCATCGAATGTTTCGCCAGGTCAGGGCGACCGTTAACGACGGACGAACCGGGAAGTGATTACCGTGTCTTATGGGCGTGTCTCGTCGGCGGTTGTTGCGGATCGGGGCCGCGGGTTCGGCCGCCGTGCTGGTGGGAACCTCGGCGGTGAGCAGCGGGCGGCTGCGCGCGCCGCGCTGGATCGGCGGCGATCCGTTCGCGTTGGGGGTGGCCTCGGGTGATCCGACGCCGGACGGTGTGGTGCTGTGGACGCGGCTGGCACCCGACCCGCTGGCACCGGACGGTCACGGCGGGATGGCGTTCGATCCGGTGACCGTGGACTACGAGGTCGCGCACGACGAGGGTTTCCGACAGGTGGTGGCGCGCGGCAGTGCCGTCGCGACCCGCGAACTCGCGCACAGCGTGCACCCGGAGGTGCGGGGGCTGGAGCCGGATCGCTGGTACTACTACCGATTTCGCGCCGGGTCGGCCCTGTCACCGGTCGGCCGCACCCGCACCGCTCCCCCGTTCGGGCGGGCCACCGCGCGGCTGCGGTTCGCCTTCGCCTCGTGCCAGTCCTGGAGTTCCGGCTACTTCACCGCCTACCAGCACATGAGCCGGGAGGATCTGGACCTGGTCGTCCATCTCGGCGACTACATCTACGAGCGCAGTTGGACCAACGGTCGCGAAGGGGTTCCGGCCAGCGCGGTGTTCCGGACCGAGGCCGTCGACCTGACCGACTACCGGTTGCGCTATGCCCAGGTCAAGGCCGAGGCACCGCTACGCGCCGCGCACGCCGCCTTCCCGTGGCTGACCACCATGGACGACCACGAGGTCGACAACAACTGGGCGGGCGACTCCCCCGGCCTCGGATTCGACATCTACCGGCTGCCGTTCCTGTTCCGCCGCCGTAAGGCCGCCGCCTTCCAGGCCATGTACGAACATCAGCCGCTGCGTATCGAACAGCTGCCGAGTGGTCCGAACATCCTGCTGCACAGACGGTTCCACTATGGGGATCTGGCGGATATCACCATGCTGGATACCCGTTCGTATCGAACGCCGCTGGCGTGTGGCGACGGCGACGTGGTCGTCGGATGCGATGAGCGCGCTGCCCCAGATCGCACCATACTCGGTGCACGGCAACGTGATTGGCTACTGGACGGCCTGTCCGGCTCCCGGGCCCGCTGGCAGGTGCTGGGCAATCAGGTGTCCATGAGCCGCACCGACACCGATCCGGGTCCGGAGGTTGCCATGGGCACCGATGCCTGGGACGGCTATCTGGCCGACCGCGCCGCGGTGCTGGGTGCGGCCGCCGCGCGCGGGGCCGGCAATCTGGTGGTCATCACCGGCGACCGCCACCAGCACTGCGCCTCCGATCTGCGCCGCGACCACGGCGATCCGGACTCGCCGGTGGTGGCCTCGGAATTCATCGGCACCTCGATCACCAGCGGTGGCGACGGCAGCGATGCGAGCCCCGGTGTCCGCCGTCTGATGGCGGCCAATCCCGATCTGAAGTTCAGCAACTCTCAGCGCGGCTATGTCCGCGTCGAACTCGATCACGACCTGTGGCGCAGCGACTTCCGCGTCCTGCCCTATGTCCGCCGCCCCGACGCCCCCATCCACACGCGAGCCACCTATGTGGTGCAGAACGACATTCCCGGAGTCGTGCAGGCGTGGCGGCCCGATGCTCCGGACCCGGCCGAACCCGATACCGACGCGGGGCCGGACACCGATGCCGCCGGGCCGCGCTGAAACGCCCCGGCGGGCCTCGATATTCGCTACCGGTTCGCGGTCTCGACGTACTGCTTGATCCGGGTCAGCGTCTCGAGCATGCCGTCGCGGTTGGTCTTGCCGCGGGCCCGGCCCGCCAGCAGCCAGTACAGCCGCAGCACCGGTGAGTCGTGCAACTGGAAGGATTCCGTGACCGCGGTGCCGCCGTCGGCGGGCTCCAGGTGATAGCGCCAGGTATTGATCGGCATACCGCCGGGACCGAGCACGGTGAAGGCGAATTCCCGCCCGGGTTCGCAGTCGATGATGCGGCAGACGGTGGAGTACTTCAGCCCCCAGCCGTTGCGATTGACGCGACCGCGGAACTTCGCACCCACCGCGGGGCCGGTCGCCCCGCCGAGCCATTCCGCGCCGTAGGTTTCGGGGCTGAACCGCCCGACATCGGTGACATCGCTGATCACCTCCCAGATTCGTTCGGGGGGAGCCGCCATCTGGACCGTGACCGAATCTCGCACAGCCCGAGCCTACGTGCCGACCAGTCCCAACGGAATGTGAGCATTCCGGCACCCGACACGCGGGACGCTCACCTGATAATCACCTGAAAGCACGGCAAATCCGGCACTCTGATCGCTATCCGCGCGTTGATCGAGTAGAACGGCCGAGTCGGCCGTCAGGAAGGGAGTTACGCCATGGGCGCCATCGGAACCCTGCTCGGCCTGGTCGTAGGGGTGTTCCTGCTGCTCCTACTGGCCCGCCTGGTGCTGGATTGGATTGTCACCCTCTCGCAGAGCCCGTCGCCGGGAATCTACAAGGCACGCGAGTTCACCCACCGCTTCTCCGAACCGGTGCTGGCTCCGGTCCGCAAGGTGCTGCCGCCGATCCGGGCAGGCGGCCTGCAGATCGACCTGGCCTTCACGGTGGTCTTCATCGTCGCGCTGGTGCTGTACAACATCCTCATCTAGTCACCCGCGATCCAACGGCAAGGGCCGGACATCCATCGGATGTCCGGCCCTGCTCGTCTCGGCGGACGTGCCCTACGGCAGCGGGCCGCCCGCGGCGATGGCCGACAGGGTGGCGAATTCGTCACCCTTGAGCGAGGCACCACCGACCAGCGCGCCGTCGATATCGGTCTGGGAGACCAGCTCGCCGACGTTCTTGGCGTTCACCGAACCGCCGTAGAGGACGCGCACCGACGCCGCGACCTCCGGATTCGCCAGTTCGGCCAGTTCGGCGCGGATGGCCCCGCACACCTCCTGGGCGTCGGCGGGAGTGGCGACCTTGCCGGTGCCGATGGCCCACACCGGCTCGTAGGCGATGACGACCTTGGCGATGTCCTCGGCCGACAGCCCCTTGAGCGAACCGCGCAGCTGCTCGAGGTTGTACTCGACGTGCGTCTGCGCCTCCCGCACACCAAGGCCCTCACCGATGCAGACGATCGGGGTCAGGCCGTGCTCCAGAGCCTTCTTGGCCTTGGCGAGCACGGTGGCGTCGTCCTCCAGGTGGTACTGGCGGCGCTCGGAGTGGCCGACCACCACGTAGGTGCAGCCCAGCTTGGCCAGCATGGCCGCGCTGATCTCGCCGGTGTACGCACCCGCGTCGTGGGTGGAGACGTCCTGCGCGCCGTAGGTGACGAGCAGCTTGTCTCCCTCCACCAGCGTCTGCACGCTGCGGATGTCGGTGAACGGCGGGATCACCGTCACGTCGACCTTCGCGAAGTACTTCTCCGGCAGGGCGAACGCGATCTTCTGCACCAGGGCGATGGCCTCGAGGTGATTGAGGTTCATCTTCCAGTTGCCCGCGATGAGCGGTTTACGCGCCATGGCTCAGCCCTCCGCGGCGTCGTCGAGCACGGCGATACCGGGAAGTTCCTTGCCCTCCAGGTATTCCAGCGACGCGCCGCCGCCGGTGGAGATGTGCGAGAAACCGTCGTCCGGCAGCCCCAGGGTGCGCACGGCCGCGGCCGAGTCGCCACCGCCGACCACGGTGAACGCGCCCTTGCCGGTCGCCGTGGCAATCGCCTCGGCAACTCCGCGCGTACCCGCGGCGAACTTCTCGAACTCGAAGACGCCCATGGGACCGTTCCAGAACACCGTCTTGGCCTCGGTGAGCAGCGCCGCGAAGCGGTTCACCGACTCCGGACCGATGTCCAGGCCCATCCAGCCCTCGGGAATCTCGTTGGCGGGCACCACCTTCGACTCGGCATCGGCTGCGAAGGAGTCCGCGACGACGATATCCATCGGCAGGTGGATGACGTCGGCGTAGGTCTCCAGCAGCTTCTTGCAGGTGTCGACCATCTCCTCCTGCAGCAGCGAGGAGCCCACCGGGAGGCCCTGTGCGGCAAGGAAGGTGAAGCACATGCCGCCGCCGATCACCAGGGTGTCGACCTTGGGCGCGAGCGCCTCGATGACCGCCAGCTTGTCGGAGACCTTGGAGCCGCCCAGTACGACCGCGTACGGCCGCTCGGCGTTCTCCGTGAGCTTCTTCAGCACCTCGGTCTCGGCCGCGACCAGACCACCGGCGTAATGCGGCAGCAGCTTCGCCACGTCGTACACCGACGCCTGCTTGCGGTGCACCACGCCGAAACCGTCGGAGACGAAAGCACCGTCGTCGCCGACCAACTCGACCAGTGCCGCCGCCAGCTTGGCCCGCTGCGCGTCGTCCTTGCTGGTCTCGCGGGCGTCGAAGCGCACGTTCTCCAGCAGCAGCACATCGCCGTCGGTGAGGCCCTCGGAGCGCGCGAGGGCGTCCTGGCCCACCACGTCACCGGCGAGCTGCACATTGCGGCCCAGCTCCTGCGCCAGCCGCTCGGCGACCGGGGCGAGGGAGAACTTCGGGTCCGGCTCACCCTTCGGGCGGCCCAGATGCGCGGTGACGACCACCTTCGCGCCCGCCTCGGCGAGCGCGGCGATGGTCGGCGCCGACGCGATGATGCGGCCCGGATCGGTAATGACGCCGTTGTCGAGGGGAACGTTCAGGTCGGAGCGCACCAGCACGCCCCGACCCTCGACACCCTCGTTCAGCAGATCCTGGAGTGTCTTGATCGCCATAGGTTTACAGCGACTTGCCGACGAGGCCGATCAGGTCGGCCAGACGGTTGGAGTAGCCCCACTCGTTGTCGTACCACGAGGCGACCTTGACCTGATTGTCGATGACCTGGGTCAGCGGCGCGTCGTAGATGGAGGAGTGCGGGTCGGTCACGATGTCGGAGGAGACGATCGGATCGGTGTTGTACTTCAGGATGCCCTTCATCGGGCCCTCGGCGGCCGCCTTCATGGCAGCGTTGACCTCGTCGACCGAAGCGGCCTTGGCCAGGTCCACGGTGAGGTCGGTGAGCGAGCCGGTCGGGACCGGCACCCGCAGCGCGTAGCCGTTCAGCTTGCCGAGCAGCTCGGGCAGCACCAGGCCGATGGCCTTGGCGGCACCGGTGCCGGTCGGAACGATGTTCAGCGCGGCGGCACGGGCGCGACGCAGGTCGCTGTGCGGGCCGTCCTGGAGGTTCTGGTCCTGGGTGTAGGCGTGCACGGTGGTCATCAGACCGCGCTCGATACCGAAGGAGTCGTGCAGCACCTTCGCGATCGGGCCGAGGCAGTTGGTGGTGCAGGACGCGTTGGAGATGATGTTCTGCGAACCGTCGTACTTGTCGTCGTTGACGCCCATGACGATGGTGATGTCCTCGCCCTTGGCCGGGGCGGAGATGATGACCTTCTTCGCGCCCGCGGCCAGGTGCCCCTTGGCCTTGGTGGCGTCGGTGAAGATGCCGGTGGACTCCACGACCACGTCGACGCCCAGGTCGCCCCACGGCAGCGCCGCCGGGCCCTCCTTGATGGCCAGCGCCTTGATGCGCTGGTCGCCCACCACGATGGTGTCATCGCCGTCGAGCGAGACGTCCTGCGGCAGCCGGCCGAGGATCGAGTCGTACTTCAGCAGGGTGGCCAGCGTCGCGTTGTCGGTGAGGTCGTTGACCGCGACGATTTCGATGTCGGTGGTGCCGAGCGCCTTCTGCGCTTCGACCGCCCTGAAGAAGTTACGTCCGATGCGGCCGAAGCCGTTGATGCCTACCCGGACAGTCACGTTATCGCTCCTCAGTTGTGTCGCGGAATCTTTTCCGTTGCCTACTAACCCTAAACCCGGCGGGGAACATCACAGAAACACCCCCGGGGATGTGAACTCCCATCCCGACCGGGGGTGTTCGGCGAACGCACCGGCTACCGAACGGTCCGTCTCACGCGTCCTCGAGCAGTTCGGCGGTGACGGCGGATTCGGTATCGGGGACGCCCAGCTCCTTGGCGCGGCGGTCGGCCATCGACAGCAGTCGGCGAATCCGGCCCGCCACAGCGTCTTTCGTCATGGGCGGATCGGCGAGCTGGCCCAATTCCTCCAGCGATGCCTGCCGGTGCAGCACGCGCAGCTTGCCCGCGGCGGCCAGATGGTCCGGCACGTCGTCGCCGAGGATCTCCAGCGCGCGTTCCACCCGCGCCGCGGCGGCCACGGCCGCGCGGGCCGAGCGGCGCAGATTGGCGTCGTCGAAATTCGCCAGGCGATTGGCGGTGGCCCGGACCTCGCGGCGCATCCGCCGCTCCTCCCAGGTCAACCGGGTGTCCTGTGCGCCCATCCGGGTGAGCAGCGCGCCGATGGCCTCACCGTCGCGCACCACCACGCGATCGGTGCCGCGCACCTCGCGCGCCTTCGCGGAGATGCCCATCCGCCGGGCCGCGCCCACCAGCGCCAGCGCCGCCTCCGGTCCCGGGCAGCTCACCTCGAGGGCCGAGGAGCGCCCCGGTTCGGTGAGCGACCCGTGCGCGAGAAACGCTCCGCGCCAGGCCGCTTCGGCATCGGAGATGCTGCCGCCGACCACCTGTGCGGGCAAACCCCGCACCGGCCGACCGCGCACATCCAGCAATCCGGTCTGCCGGGCGAGCGCCTCGCCCTCCTTGGAAACTCGTACCACATACCGGGAGGTTTTGCGCAGTCCGCCCGCGCCGAGCACGTGCACATCCGAGCCGTAGCCGTACAGCTCGAAGATCTCGCGGCGCAGCCGACGCGCGATGGAACCCATGTCCACCTCCGCTTCGACGATCACCCGACCGCCCACGATGTGCAGTCCACCGGCGAACCGGAGTAGTGCGGACAACTCGGCCTTGCGCGAGCTCACCTGTGACACGGTGAGTCGGCTCAGCTCGTCCTTCACTTCCGCTGTCATCGCCACGAGACGCGCTCCTTTCCACCCAACCCGGACCGCACGTGCTGGCCCATACGCCGTCCTTCGCTTCGAAGCCCTGCCAGTTCCGGCCGAGGCTGCCGGATCACCTGATCCAATGCGGCGGCAAGCTTTCCGGGGTGGTGCCGGTCCGTCCCCGCCTCGGCGACATCAGCGAAGGTTACTCGTGCTCGCAGCTGTTCGGCAGCTCTTGCCACATGTTCGCGTTCCCTACCCTCCGGTACGGAGCCGGAATCGACCACAATATCGTCGACTGTGAAATCCGGTGCGTGCTGGGACAATACATGCAGGTGCCGCTCCGCGGAGAATCCGGCCGTTTCGCCCGGTTCGGCGGCGAGGTTGAGTACCAAGATCTTCCGACCCCGCGTGTACACCAGCGCATCGTGCAGTTCCGGCACCAGCACATGCGGAATCACGCTGGTGAACCAGCTGCCGGGGCCCAGAACGACGACATCCGCGTGCTCGATCGCGGAGGTCGCCTCCGGGCACGCGGGCGGGTCGGACGGGATCAATCGGACACGTCGCACCTTGCCCGGCGTGGTCGCCACCGCCACCTGACCGCGAATGCAGCGACTCACGCGCGGATCGGCCTCCAACCCCGCAACATCCGCCTCGATGGTGAGCGCGAGCGGCGACATCGGTAGCACTCTGCCTGTGATGCGCAGAATTCTTCCCGCCTCGTCGAGCGCCGCGACCGGATCACCGAGCTCCTCGGTGAGGCCCGCCAGGATCAGATTGCCCACCGAATGCCCGGCCAGCGCGCCCGTCCCGCCGAAGCGATGTTGCACGGTGCGCGCCCAGATGCCATCGGTCTCCTCCGCCAGCGCCGCCAGGGCCATGCGCAGATCACCCGGGGGCAACATGCCCAGTTCGGCGCGCAATCGGCCCGACGAACCGCCGTCGTCGGAGACCGTCACCACCGCCGTGATCTTGCGAGTGAGCCGACGGACCGCCGTCAGGGTCGCGTACAGCCCGTGTCCACCACCCAGCGCGACGATCGCCGGGTTCGTCTCCCGCCCGCTCATTCTCGCCCCAGGTCCCGATGCACCACGCGGACCACGTCCACCGAACCGTTGTCGACGTCGTCACCGAGCAGTCCGCCCAGCGCCTCCGCTATCGCCACGCTGCGGTGCTTGCCGCCGGTGCAGCCCACTGCCACGGTCATGTATCGCTTCCCCTCTTGACGGTAGCCGTCGGTGGTGAGGTCGATGAGGTGCCGGCAGGTGCTCAGGTAGTCCCGCGCGCCCCGCTGCGCCAACACATACTCGCTCACCTCGGCGTCCTGTCCGGTCTGTTCGCGGAGTTCCGGCACCCAATGCGGATTGGGCAGAAAACGCACATCCAACACCATGTCCGCGTCCAGGGGAACTCCGTACTTGAAACCGAACGATTGGACGGTCAGTTGCAGGGCGGTGGGCGTACCGCCGCCGTAGACCTCCTCGAGCCGCCGGTGCAACTGGTGCACCGACAGCGCGGTGGTGTCGATGACCACGTCGGCGGCGGTCTTGACCGAGGCCAGCCGACGCCGTTCCGCGGCGATGCCCTCGGACAGCGTGCCGTCAGCGCTCTCACTCTGTAGAGGATGCCGCCGGCGGGCGAAGCCGAAACGTCGAATCAGCACATCATCGGACGCTTCGAGGAACAGGATGCGGGTGCGCACGCCCGCGCCGCGCAACTGCTCGGTCACGGCCGAGAGGTCACCGGTGAAGAACCGGCTGCGCACATCCATGACCAGGGCCAGCTTGCGAATGGGGGGTTCGGCCGAGGCGCCGAGTTCGACCAGCCGGGCGATCAGCTCGGGAGGCAGATTGTCGGCCACGTACCAGCCGAGATCCTCGAGCACGCGGGCCGCGGTGCCGCGACCCGCACCGGATAGTCCGGTGACGATGACGACCTCGACGGGCGCGGCGGGAACATCGTCGGGAGTTGCTGTCGTCGGGGCACTGTCCGCTGTACTACTGGATTCGACGCGCGTCATGTCCTACCGGGGTTCGTGTCTGGGCGTTGCCTCGATCATGCTGCACCGATCACCGATCCGACATCGCGACACGCCGATGTGCGGCAACCGTCACGCCGGGCGTGTCCCTTTCGGGCGGGTTATTCCGCGTCGCCGACTCGTATTTCCCGGTCACGCCGTTCCCTGCCAGACCGTTCCTGGTCGGACCCATCCTGGTCGCCGACCTCCTGGTCGCGGTCGCCGCGCAGGGCGGACAGCACCGCCGTGGCCGTCGCCACACCGATGCCCGGGACCTCGATGATCTCCTCCACCGTAGCCTGCTTCAGTTTGGCGACCGATCCGAAGTGGGTCACCAGCGCCGTTTTGCGGGTCGAACCGAGACCCGGCACCGCGTCGAGGGCGGATTCGGTCATGCGGCGGGAGCGCTTGCTGCGGTGAAAGGTGATGGCGAAGCGGTGCGCCTCGTCGCGCACGCGCTGCAGCAGGTACAGCGATTCACTGGTGCGCGGCATGATCACCGGGTCGGGCTCGTTCGGCACCCACACCTCCTCGAGGCGTTTGGCCAGACCGATCACCGCGACGTCGGTGATGCCGAGTTCGTCGAGCACCTCGGCGGCGGCGTTGACCTGGGGGGCGCCGCCGTCGACCACGTACAGGTTGGGCGGGTAGGCGAAGCGGCGCGGCCTACCGGTCTTCGGGTCGATGCCGGGCAAGCTGGAATCGATTGTCTCGGTGCTGGATTCGAGTTCGGACGCGGCTGCGGCATCGAGGTCCCGACGCAGTTTGGCGAAACGCCGCCGGGTCACCTCGGCGATGCTGGCCACATCGTCGGAGCGCCCCTCCCCGGCCGCCTCCTTGATGGCGTAGTGGCGGTACTCCGACTTGCGGGGCAGCCCGTCCTCGAACACCACCAGCGAGGCCACCACATCGGTGCCCTGCACATGGGAGATGTCCACGCACTCGATGCGCAGCGGGGCGCTGTCCAGATCGAGGGCGTCCTGAATGCCCTGCAATGCCGCCGAGCGGGCGGTCAGGTCGCCGGCGCGCTTGAGCTTGTGCTGGGCCAGCGCTTCCATGGCATTGCGCTGCACGGTCTCCGCCAGGGCCTTCTTGTCGCCACGCTGGGGCACCCGCAGCTGCACCGCCGAACCGCGCAGGCCCGACAGCCACTGCTGCACCTGTTCGGCATCGCCGGGCAGGGCCGGAACCAGCACCTCGCGCGGGACCACGGCACCGGGATGCTCGTCACCGGACTGGGCGGCCACCGCCGACTGCTCACCGTAGAACTGGGTGAGGAACTGCTCGACCAGCGCCGGCAGCTCTCCCCCGGCCGCCGCACCGCCGTGTCCGCTACGACCCGAGTCGGAGGCCTCCGTGGTTGCGCGAGCTGCCGCCTCCGGGCCCGACCAACTCAGGTCGAGGGCGTCACCCGATTTGTCCACCACCCAGCCGCGCTGCCCGCGCACCCGCCCGTCGCGCACGTGGAAGATCTGCACCGCGACCTCGAGTTCGTCGAGGGCGAAGTTGACGACGTCGGCGTCGGTGCCGGTGCCGAGCACCACGGCCTGCTTCTCCAGCGCCCGCCGCAGCGCCTGCACGTCGTCACGCAGCCGGGCGGCGGTCTCGAAGTCGAGCTCCTCGGCCGCGGCGTGCATGCGCTTCTCGAGGTCCTTGACGAGTTTGTCGGTCTTGCCGGAGAGGAAGTCGCAGAAGTCCTCCACGATCTGCCGGTGCTCGGCCGCATTCACCCGGCCGATGCACGGCGCGGAACACTTGTCGATGTAGCCGAGCAGGCAGGGCCGCCCGATCTGGTTGTGCCGCTTGAAGACTCCATTCGAGCAGGTGCGCACCGGGAACACCCGCAGCAGCAGATCCAGCGTCTCGCGAATGGCCCAGGCGTGTGCGTAGGGCCCGAAATAGCGCACCCCCTTCTTGCGCGCGCCCCGGTACACGAAGACCCGCGGGTACTCCTCGTTCAGGCTGACCGCCAGCACCGGATACGACTTGTCGTCCCGGTAGCGCACATTGAAGCGCGGATCGAACTCCTTGATCCAGTTGTATTCCAGCTGAAGGGCTTCCACCTCCGTGGAGACCACCGTCCACTCCACGCTGGCGGCGGTGGTGACCATCTGCCGGGTGCGCGGATGCAGCGACGCCACATCGGCGAAATAGGAGTTGAGCCGACTGCGCAGACTCTTGGCCTTGCCGACGTAGATGACCCGCTTGTGCGCGTCCCGGAACTTGTACACGCCGGGTTCGACAGGAATGGTGCCCGGGGCGGGCCGGTACGTCGCGGGATCTGCCACGGCACCAAGGTTACTGATCCGGTCCGACAGCACACGACGCCTCGGCCCGAACCGGGGCGGTCGCGACAGCGCCCGACCCCGCCACCGGCCGGGCCAGCGCCCAGACGACCAGAGCGCAGAGCGTGTAGGCCGCACCGAGACCGCAGGAGGCGGACCAGCCCCAGGTGCCGTACGCCCAGGTGGTCGTTACCGCTCCCAGTGCGGAGCCCAGGGAATAGCAGGCCATGTAGCCGCCGATGACGACGCCGGTCCGATCCGGCCGCGCCGCGGTCAGCAGGTGCTGGTTGCCGACATGGACGACCTGCACGGCGAAGTCGAGCACGACCACACCGACGACGAGCGGCCACAGCGTCGCCTCCGTACGGGCGATGAGCAGCCAGGAGGCGGCCAGCAGCACCAGCGCCCCTCCGGTGATCGCCGGCGCGTGACCGGAATCGGCCCACCGGCCCGCGCGGGCGGCGCCGAGCGCACCGGCCAGTCCGGCCAGCCCGAACAGACCGATCTGCGTGGTGCCGAGGTGCCAGGGCGCCGCGCCCAGCGGCAGCGCCAGTCCGCTCCACAGGGTGCCGAAGGAGGCGAAGAGGAACAGTGCGATGAGCCCCCGGCTCAGGAACAGCCGATCGGTGCGGGCGAGCCGTCCCAACGAGGCCAGCACCTGCCCGTAGCGCGCCGCGAGAGCGGGGCGATCGGCGTCGAGGGTGGCGCGGACGACGATCGCCAGCGTCGCGCACAGGACGGCGAGCACCGCGTAGACGGCCCGCCAGCCGACGGTGTCGCCCAGCGCGCCCGCGAGGACGCGGACGCCGAGGATGCCGATCACCACGCCCGAGGTGACCGCCCCGATGGTGCGGCCGCGCTCGTCCGGCGCGGAGACCGCCGCGGCGTACGCGACGGTCACCTGCACCACCACCGCGAACAGACCCGCGAACGCCAGCCCCGCCAATGCGACGACGCCGGTCGGGGCGACGGCCACGACGGCGGTCCCGATCGCAGTGAGCAGCAGCTGACCGGTGATGAGCCGACGACGATTCATCATGTCGCCGAGCGGAACCAGCAGGACGAGACCGGCGAAGTAGCCGATCTGCCCGGCCGCGACCAGCGCACCCACCGACTCGTGCGACATGCCGAGGTCGGCGCCCGCCGACTCCAGCACCGGCTGTATCGCGTAGACGGTGGATACGGCCACCGCGCATACCAGTGCCAGGACGAAACGTCGCTCCCTCGTCACTCCTCCTACGGCCACCACGCCTCCTCGATTAGTAGCAATTTGAAACCGTTCGAGCATAGGTATCATTGGTTTCACATTGCAACCGATTGGGAGGGTTCATGACCGCGACGCCGCGTTCCGACCACCGCTGGACCGATCCCACCTGCCCCGTCGCCCGCACCGTCGACCTGGTGGGTGATCGGTGGAGTCTGCTCATCGTGCGCGACGCCATGGACGGCGCCGCGACCTTCACCGAATTCCAGCGACGCCTCGGCATCGCCCGCAACATCCTCACCGACCGCCTGCGCAGACTGGTCGACCACGGCGTTCTCACCACGAGCACCGCGCCGGGCGGCAAGCGGCACAGCTATGCGCTCACCCCCGCCGGACAGGATCTGTTCACCCTCGTGGTGGCGCTGCGGCAGTGGGGCGAGCGGCACGCCTTCGACACCGGGGAAGCCCGCTCGACACTGGTGGACCTCGACGGTGGGGCGATCGCGCCGCTGCGGGCGGAGAACGCGGCGGGCGTCCCGGTGTCCGCGGCGACCACCCGGGTGCGCAAGGTGGGTGAGCGCGCCGAGTGAGCGCGGCGCGCCGAGTGACGCATCCGCCGTGGCTCCCACTCCGAAGTACCGACCGACGTCAGTATGGGGTGGGAGTTCCAGAGCACCACCGGTCGATTCGAGGGAGTTTCACCATGATGAACCGTCTTCGCCCGCACCGCCGGACGCTGTCCATCGGCTCCGCGGTCCTGCTCACCGCCGCGGGACTGGCCGCCATGGCCGCGCCCGCCTCGGCCGCGGGCGTGGGATGCCGGATCGACCGGCCGAGTATCGACAGCGTCACCTTCACCTGCCCGGACGACGTCTGGTACGTGGGCATCGTGCGCTGCCTCGGTTCCCGCGCCGTCGGCCACGGACAGCAGGCACCCACCTTCATCGTCAGCGATTCCGCCCGCCCGTTCGCCCCCATGACCCTCACCTGCAACGGCGAATCCAAGCGCGGCATCGCCCTCGACGCCTGGACCGACGGCGTCTGACCGCCGCACGCTGCCCCGGCGACAGACGCTCGCCCGTCCACGCCCGTCGTGGCCACGCCGAATCAGCCGATGGCCGGAGCGGGTGCGCCGCCGCGGTCGGCGATCCGAAAGGACGACGGCACCGGCTGTGGCCGCCCGACGTCGACGGCCGCGCCACCGGCCTAACGCACAGCCGCGGCGAGTGCGGGCGCGAGGTCGCCGCGCTCCCCCACCTCGATCGTGTCGAGTTCGAGCCAGTCGGCCATCTCGCGCAGTGATTTGGCGAGTTCGGCCGCGATGCGCGCGGTGTCGCGGCCGGGTTCGGTGAAGGCGCCGGGGGCCAGGAGGCGGCCGGTGGCGCGCTCGGCGCGCAGGTCGACGCGGCCGACGAGTTCGCCGTCCAGGAGGAAGGGGAAGACGTAGTAGCCGTGTACGCGCTTGTGGGCCGGGGTGTAGATCTCGATGCGGTAGTGGAAGTCGAAGAGGCGTTCGGTGCGGGGGCGGAAGAAGATGAGCGGGTCGAAGGGGCACAGCAGGGCCGCGCCGGTGACGCGGCGCGGGGTGCGGGCGGTGTGGTGCAGGTAGGCCGGTTTGTCCCACCCCGCGACCGTGACCTGTTCGAGTTCGCCCGCGTCGAGGAGATCGGCGATGGCGGGTTCGGTCTGGCGACGGGTGAGGCGGTAGTAGTCGCGTAGGTCGGTTTCGGTGCCGATGCCGTGTGCGGCGGCGGCCCGGCGCACGAGTTCGCGCACCGCGTCGGCCTCGTCGATCCGCCGCGCGAGCACATCGGCGGGGAGGACGCGTTCGGTGAGATCGTAGTAGCGCTGGAAGCCGACGCGCTTGTCCACCGACACCTCGCCGGCGGCGAACAGCGCCTCGCAGACCACCTTGGTGTCGCTGTAGTTCCAGCCCCAATGATCCTTGGCCCGTGGACGATCCAGCTCCAGATGCTTCTCCACCTCACCGGCCGTGCACGCCCCGAATTCGCGCAGAACCCCGAGCACGTCGTCGGCCAGGGTCGGATTGCGTGCGAACACCTGCTGCGCCCCGCCCCAGCGGCCGCTGCGGTACTGCTCCATCCGCCACCGCAGGAGCGTCCAGTCCTCGACCGGCAGCAGCGCGGCCTCGTGCGCCCAGTACTCGACCAGCCGCCGCGGCCTGCGGGCGGAGTGGCTCCACGCCGTCGCGTCCAACAGGTCCCGGTCGTAGCCGCCGATCCGGCTGAACACCGGGGTGTAGTGGGCGCGCACGGCCGCCGACACCGAATCCAGTTGCAGCAGTCGCGTGTGCTCCAGGGCGCGCAGCACGGTACGGCGGGTGGGCGCGCCGGTGGGCCGGGTGGCGGCGAAACCCTGTGCGGCGAGGGCGATGCGGCGGGCGGTGGCGACGGTCATGGGCACAGATCGCCACCTTGCCACGCCCCACCGACATCTTCGCTCCGGCAATCCCTACCCGCATCCCTATCACCGGGGCTAACCTGGTTCGATACAGTCGTGTATCGAACTTCTACGACCGAGGACAGGGCATGATCGAGAATCCGGATGTGATCGTGGTCGGCGCCGGGCTGGCCGGCCTCGTGGCCACCTACGAGCTGGTCCAGGCGGGCCGCCGGGTGCTGGTGCTGGACCAGGAGAACCGAGCCAATCTGGGCGGACAGGCGTTCTGGTCGCTGGGCGGACTGTTCCTGGTGGACACCCCCGAGCAGCGACGGCTCGGGGTCAAGGATTCACTCGAACTGGCCTGGCAGGACTGGCAGGGCGCGGCCGGATTCGACCGCGAGGACGAGGACCACTGGGCCCGGCAGTGGGCGCGCGCCTACGTCGAGTTCGCGGCCACCGAGAAACGCCAGTACCTGCACGACCTCGGCCTGCGGGTGACGCCGCTGGTGGGTTGGGCCGAACGCGGCGGCGCGACCGCCGACGGCCACGGCAATTCGGTGCCGCGCTTCCATCTCACCTGGGGCACCGGCCCCGAAGTGGTGCGTGTCTTCGCCGAACCGGTGCTGGCGGCCGAGCGCCGCGGCCAGGTGGGATTCGCCTTCCGGCACCGGGTGGACGACCTCGTGGTGAGCGACGACGCCGTCACCGGCGTGCGCGGCAGCCTGCTCGCCCCGAGCGATGCCGAGCGCGGCGTGGCCTCGTCACGAGAGGTGGTGGGCGAGTTCGAGTTCCACGCCAAGGCGGTGGTCGTCACCTCCGGCGGCATCGGCCACAATCACGAACTGATCCGCCGCAACTGGCCCACCGATCGGCTCGGGCCCTGCCCGGAGCACATGATCTCCGGCGTCCCGGCGCATGTGGACGGTCGCATGCTGGCCATCGCCGAGGCCGCGGGCGGCCGCATCGTGAACCGGGATCGCATGTGGCACTACACCGAGGGCATCCACAACTGGGATCCGGTCTGGCCCGATCACGCCATCCGCATCATCCCCGGCCCCTCCTCGCTGTGGTTCGACGCCACCGGAAAGCGGCTGCCCGCACCGTGTTTCCCCGGTTTCGACACCAATGCCACCATGAAGGAGATCCTGTCCACCGGCTACGACTACTCCTGGTTCATCCTCACCCAGTCGATCATCGAGAAGGAGTTCGCGCTCTCCGGCTCCGAGCAGAACCCCGACATCACCGGCAAGGATCTCAAACTCACCCTCAAAAGCCGGGTCGCCAAGGGCGCACCGGGGCCGGTGGAAGCGTTCAAACGACACGGCGCGGACTTCGTCGTCGCCGACACCCTGGCCGAACTCGTGCAGGGTATGAACAAGATCGCCCGGGGACCGCAGCTCGATCTCGCCGACCTGGAACGCCAGATCGTCGCCCGCGACCGGGATATCGAGCACAAGTTCAGCAAGGACGCCCAGCTGATGGCGATCGGCAATGCGCGGCGCTACCTCGGCGACAAACTGGGTCGAGTGGCGACCCCGCACCGCATCCTCGATCCCGCGCACGGCCCGCTCATCGCGGTGCGGTTGAACATCCTCACCCGAAAGACGTTGGGCGGCTTGCAGACCAATCTCGACTCACAGGTCGTTCGCCCGGACGGCACCCCGTTCCCCGGGCTGTACGCGGCCGGTGAGGTGGCGGGCTTCGGAGGCGGCGGCGTGCACGGATACAACGCCCTGGAGGGCACCTTCCTCGGCGGCTGCATCTTCTCGGGCCGCGCCGCCGGGCGGGCACTGGCCCGCACCCTGTCCTGATCGTCGCGGCCGATGCCCCGAATCGGCCGCCGCACAGCCGATCGAGCGACGGCGCGACCCGATCACGGTTGGGCGCGCCGTCCGGCGCACCGGGGTCGACTCAGGATGTGGCGGCGAACCAGGCGTAGACGTCGCGCCGCAGCAGCAGCGCGAGTACGACGCCCGAGGCCATGATGCCGGCGAGCACGATGAACGGCCCCACCCCCGTGGGCAATTCGGTCGAGAACAGCGTGAACACCCCCAGGAAGGTCTGCAGGCTCGATACCGCCAGCGCACCGATCCAGACCCAGCGCGAGCGAATGCCGAACAGCACCGCCATCGCCCCGGTCAGCCAGGCGGCGAAGAAGTGCCCGCCGCTGCCGAGTACCGAGAGCACGCCGTCGGGAATGGCGAGCAGGCAGTGCAGCACGGCGAAACCGGCCGTGGCCCAGGCCGCGTAGCGGGCCTCACGCACCTTCGCGGGCACCTCGGCGCGCAATGCGTCGCCGATCTCGGAACGATCACGGAGCGCGATCCCCAGTGCGCCGGAGACACGTTCGAAAAACGCTGCGGGAGTACCCTTGTCCGCATCGGTCGAATCGGCTTCCACCTCATCGACGACAGCCGAATGCGCAGTCACAGCTACTCCTCATCGAGCATCCATCCATTGCGCGCCCCCTGCGAACGCGCAATCCGACGCTAACCAACCGTTTCGATATCCGACAATCGCGGCGGCCAAGTTATGACCATGGCCACAGCCCGCCCCCACTGTGTCCCAGCACACAGCACGGCCGCGCACGATTATCGTGCGCGGCCGCGAAAAGCACTGGTCCCGAGCTGTTTTCGCCCGGCCTGCCGTAAATCGGCGAGATTACTTGTCGTCCAGCGGAATCGGTGGCAGCACCGGATATTCACCGGTGTAACCGGCCCGCTCCGCGGCGATGGCCAGCACCCGCTTGCGAGCGACGAGCCAGCCGACGGCGAGCGCCGGGACGATGATGGCGAGACTGGCGACGGTCCAGGTGCCGACCGGGTAGTCGAAGGCCATGAGCACCAGCACACCGACCAGGAAGGCCAGGGTGAGGATGCCGGTCCAGGGCGCGCCGATCATCCGGAACGCCGGGCGCTCGGCGCGCCCCTCCTGCGACCAGCGGTACAGCTTCAGCTGACACAGCACGATGGTGGCCCACGAGGCCAGAATTCCCAGCGACGCCACATTCAGCACGATTTCGAATGCCTGCGACGGCACGACGTAATTCAGCCAGATGCCGAACAGCGCGATACAACTGGTGAGCAGAATACCGCCGTAGGGCACACCGCTGCGGGACATGCGCGCGGTGAAAGTCGGCGCACTGCCGTTCATGGCCATGGAACGCAGAATGCGCCCGGTCGAATAGAGTCCGGCATTGAGCGAGGACAGCGCGGCGGTGAGCACCACGAAATTCATGATCGAACCCATGTGCGCCACACCGAGTTTGCCGAAGAACGTGACGAACGGACTCTCGCCCGCCTGGTAGGCGGTATACGGCAGCAGCAGGGCCAGCAGAATCACCGAACCGCAGTAGAACACCGCGATGCGCATGATGACCGAATTGATCGCGCGCGGCATGATCTTGGCCGGATTCTCGGTCTCACCGGCGGCGATGCCCACCATTTCCACGGCGGCGTAGGCGAATACGACGCCGGAGGTGACCGTGATGAGCGGCAGCACGCCGGTCGGGAACCAGCCGCCCGCGGCATCGACCATGCCGAACCCGGTGGGCTGGCCGTCGACCTCGAAGCGACCCGCGAAGAAGATGGTGCCCACCACCAGGAAGCTGACCAGGGCGGCCACCTTGATCATGGCGGCCCAGAACTCCATCTCGCCGAACCACTTCACCGACACCAGATTGATGCCCAGCACGATGAGCAGCGCGCCCAGCGCCAGCACCCACTGCGCGACGGGCTGGAACGGTCCCCAGTAGTGCAGATAGGTCGCGATGGCGGTGGTGTCGACGATGCCGGTCATGGACCAGTTCAGGAAATACATCCACCCGGCGACGAAAGCCGCCTTCTCGCCGAAGAATTCCCGCGCGTAGGAGACGAAGGAGCCCGACGACGGTCGGTGCAGCACCAGTTCGCCGAGCGCCCGCAGAATGAAGAAGACGAAAATGCCGCAGATCAGGTAGACCAGGAACAGCGACGGTCCGGCGCTGTGCAGGCGACCGCCCGCGCCGAGGAACAGGCCGGTGCCGATGGCGCCGCCGATGGCGATCATCTGCAACTGCCGCGGCTTGAGGCTCTTGTGATAGCCGGAGTCCTCCGCCGTGAGGTTGGTGGCCTGTGTCCGGATCTCGGTCATACGCCGGTTAACCCTCCGCAATCGTGTAGTGAGGCGTTGTGACGATACCTTGCCATTTACCGATAACCACATCGCTGTCTCGACCGGGGCGGATGATGGTTTCCAGCGGCATTTCGACGGTTCGCCACCTACCTGTCTTACAGGTTGCTTCGAGGACGCTCAACTTTGGCCTCCCCGACAGGGCACGCTTATTCGCCATCCGCCGCGAAAGCCCCGTCCACCGCGTCGCCCGGCGTTAGAGTCCGATCATGAGGCGTACGCGGAACTGGAGCGGCGCGGCCGCCGCCCTGTTGCTCCTGCTCGGATTGGTCACGGCCTGTACGACCGGCCCGGAGAACGAGGCCGACGGCACCTGCGTGACGGGTGCCAACGGCACCCCGCTGACCGCCCGCGCCGCACCCGGCACGACCACCACGAATCTGAGCACCAATCCCGAGATCGCCTCCGGCTATCGCACCGGGATGACGCCGGTGCGCACGGCGACGTTCTCCGTCTCCACCGCCAATCCGCTCGCCACCGACGCGGCCTGCCGGGTGCTGCGTGACGGCGGCACCGCGGCCGATGCCCTGATCGCGGCACAGACCGTGCTGGGGCTGGTGGAACCGCAGGCGTCGGGGATCGGCGGCGGGGCGTTCCTGCTCTACTACGACGCCGCCACCGGGGCCGTGGACGCCTACGACGGGCGTGAGACCGCGCCCGCCGCGGCCACCGAGAACTATCTGCGCTGGATCAGCGACACCGATCGCACCGAACCGCAGCCGTCCACCCGCGCCAGCGGACGTTCCATCGGCACCCCGGGCGTGCTGCGCATGCTGGAGCTCGCCCATCGCGAGCACGGCAAACAGTCGTGGCGGGAGCTGTTCGATCCCGCCATCGCCCTGGCCGATCAGGGCTTCGCCATCAGCCCCCGGTTGGCGGGCCAGATCGCGGAGTCGGCGGACGATCTGGCCCGCGACGAGAATGCCCGCGCGTACTTCCTGCAGCCCGACGGCAGCCCCAAACCCGCGGGCACCAACCTCACCAATCCCGCGATGTCCAAGACGCTCAACGCGATTGCCGCCGATGGCGCGGAAGCGTTCTACACCGGTGCCATCGCCGCCGATATCGTCGACGCGGTGGCCTCGACCGACGGTGGCCGCACCCCGGGTTTGATGTCGCTGGCGGATCTGGCCGGATATCAGCCGAAGAAGCGCACCGTCCTGTGCGCGCCCTATCGCGAGCACATCGTGTGCGGTTTCCCCAATCCGTCCTCGGGCGGCATCACCGTGGCCGCCACCCTGGGCATCCTGTCGAATTTCGACCTGCCCGCCCTGCGGCCCGACCAGCTCGACGGCGGGGATGCCGCGCTCGACGGCGGCAAGCCGAAAGCCGAAGCGGTGCACCTGATCTCCGAGGCCGAACGACTCGCCTACGCCGACCGGAACAAGTACATCGCGGATTCGGATTTCGTGCCGCTGCCCGGCAATACCCCGCAGACCCTGGTGAATCCGGACTACCTGCGGCAGCGGGCCGGTCTCATCGATCCGGGCCGCAGCATGGGCACCGCGCAGCCCGGCGATTTCGGGCCGGTCCCGCTCGGCACCGGCCCCCAGCCGCCCGAGCACGGCACCAGTCACATCTCCGTCATCGACAGCTACGGCAATGCCGCGTCCATGACCACCACGGTCGAATCCGCTTTCGGCTCTTTCCATCTCGTCGACGGCTTCATCCTCAACAACCAGCTCACCGACTTCGCCGCCGACCCGCTCGGCGAGGACGGTCTCCCGGTGGCCAACGGCATCGACGCCGGGAAGCGCCCCCGCAGCTCCATGGCCCCCACCCTGGTCTTCGACCGCGCCGCCGACGGCGAGCGCGGGCGGCTCACCCACGTCACCGGCTCCCCCGGCGGCTCCCTCATCATCCAGTTCGTGGTGAAAACCCTGGTGGCCATGCTGGATTGGGGCCTGGATCCGCAGCAGGCCGTCTCGGCGGTCGATTTCGGCGCGGGCAACACCCCCACCACCAATGTCGGCGGCGAGCATCCGGCCGTCGACGCCGACGCCGACGGCGACAACGATCCGCTCGTCCAACGCCTGCGCGAACTCGGCCACACCGTCTCGGTGGCACCGCAGACCAGCGGCCTGTCCGCGCTGACCCGCGACGGCGACGGCTGGATCGGCGGCGCCGACCCCCGCCGCGAGGGCGCGGTCATGGGCGACAACCGCTGACCCGGGCGCGGCACACCGGTCACGCCGTCACCCGCGCTCGGGCGTAATCGATGGCGGCCGTGGTGGTGTCGAAGATCCGTTCACCGGCGGGCAGCGCCCCCACCGCCGCCAGCCGACGCCGGTGATCGGGGCGCAGCCCCGACAGCAGTACGGTGATGCCGCGGTGCTCGAGCTTCCCGACGGCATCGGCGAGCACCAGCGCGCCGGTGCTGTCCAGCGAGGTCAGATGCGCCATCCGGAGCACCACCACCTGGACGTCGGCGACCTCGGCCAGCTCCAGTAGGAAGCGGTGCGCGGTCGCGAAGAACAGCGGCCCCTCCAGGCGGTAGGCGACGATGTGGTCGTGCAGCAGCGCGTGCTCCTCCGCGAGATGGTCGGAGTCGTCCAGCGGCACCTGCGACAGCCGGGCCTCGCGGGCGATCGACCGCAGTGCCAGTATCGCGGCGATGCCGACGCCGACCGCCACGGCGGTGATCAGATCGAGTGCGACCGTCACCGCGAAGGTGGCCGCCATGATGACCGCGTCGCCGCGCGAGGCGCGGGCGATGGCGGCCAGCGAGGCGGTCTCCACCATGCGCACGGTGGTGGCCAGCAGCACTCCGGCCAAGGCCGCCACCGGAATTCGCGCCACCAGCGGCGCGGCGGCGTACACGATGCCCGCCAGGATGAGCGCGTGGGTGAGCGCGGCCAGCCGGGTCCGCGCCCCGGAGCGCACGTTCACCGCCGTCCGGGCGATGGCCCCGGTGGCCGGGACGCCGCCGAACAGCGGGGCCGCGATATTGGCGAGCCCCTGCCCGAGCAGTTCGCGATCCGGATCGTGCCGGGTGCCGACCGCCATGGCGTCGGCGGCGGTCGCCGACAGCAGCGATTCCAGCGCCGCGAGCGCGGCGACCGCCAAGGCGGGCGCGAGCAGTGCGCCGAGCCGGTCCGGATCGACGAATTCGAGCGTGGGAGCGGGCAATCCAGTGGGCAGCGCACCGATGCGGACGATGTCCAGGTGCGTCCACTCGGCCACCAGCGTCGCCGCGCCGACCGCGGCCAGAGCGAACGGCAGCTTGGGCAGATACCGGCCGCCCAGCAGGATCACCGCCGCGACCACCACCGCCGTCACCGGCGCGGCCGCCACCGGATGCGCGGCGAACGCGCGCACCGCCGCGACGGCGACCTGCCACACCCGCTCACCGTCGAGTTCGCCGACGCCGAATGCGGCGGGCACCTGCTGCAATGCGATCACCACCGCGATTCCGGCGGTGAAGCCCTCGATCACCGGTGCCGGGACGAAGCGCACCGCCCGCCCCACCCCGGCCGCGGCCATGGCGACCAACAGCAGGCCCGCCAGCAGGCCGACCATGAGGACGCCCGACGCGCCGTGCTGGTGCGCGATGGGCACCAGCACGACGGTCATGGCCCCGGTGGGACCCGATACCTGGAAGCGGGAGCCGCCGAATACCGCGGCGAGTGCGCCCGCGATGACCGCGGTGGCCAGCCCCGCCGCCGCGCCGAGTCCGGAGCTGATCCCGAACCCCAGCGCCAACGGCAATGCCACCAGCGCGACGATCAATCCCGCCAGCAGGTCCGCACCGGGAGCTTTCACGGCCGGAGCCCAATCCGATCGGACCGGGAGCAGCGACCGCACGGTCAGTTCACCGTGGCGTCGTCGCCGCGATAATCGGCCAGGCGCAGCTTCAGCGCCGCGAGTTGTTCACGCAACGGCTCGGGCAGCCGGTTGCCGCCGATGGTCGCGTACCACTCGTCGATCAGCCGTAGCTCGGCCACCCACTCCCGCTTGTCGACGGCCAGCGCGGCGGGCACCCGGTCGCGGTGCACCGCGTCGAGGCCGTCCAGGTTCAGCACCTCGGCGGCGGGCACGTAGCCGATGGGCGTGGTCACCGCCTCGGCGGTGCCGTCGAGACGTTCCAGCGCCCACTGCAACACCCGCACGTTGTCGCCGAACCCCGGCCAGAGGAAAGCTCCTTCGTCGCTGCGCCGGAACCAGTTGACCTGGAAGATCTTCGGCAGCCGCGCCCCGTCCCGCTGCGCCAGCGACAGCCAGTGCGCGAAGTAGTCACCCACGTGGTAGCCGAGGAACGGCAGCATGGCCATGGGGTCGCGGCGCACCACGCCGATGGCGCCGGTGGCCGCCGCGGTGGTCTCCGACGACAGCACCGAGGCGAGGAAGACCCCGTGCGTCCAGTCGAACGATTCGGTCACCAGCGGCACGGTGCTCGCGCGCCGCCCGCCGAAGAAGATGGCCGAGATGGGCACCCCCGCCGGATCGTCCCACTCGGGTGCCACCGTGGGGCACTGTTCGATCGGCGTGCAGTAGCGCGAATTGGGATGGGCCGCCGGGGTTTCGCTCTCCGGGGTCCAGTCCCGCCCGCGCCAGTCGACGAGATGGGCGGGCGGCTCGTCGGTCATGCCCTCCCACCACACCTCCCCGTCGTCGGTGCGTGCCACATTGGTGAAGATGGTGTTGCCGCGCGCGATGGTGGCCATGGCGTTGGGATTGGTGCGCGCGCCGGTTCCCGGTGCGACGCCGAAGAATCCGGCCTCGGGATTCACCGCGTACAGCCGGCCGTCGGCCCCGAACCGCAGCCACGCGATGTCGTCGCCGACGGTTTCGGCCCGCCAGCCCGGCAGCGCGGGTTCCAGCATGGCGAGGTTGGTCTTGCCGCAGGAGGACGGGAAGGCCGCCGCGATGTAGTGCGTCTTCCCCTGCGGCGAGGTGAGTTTGAGGATGAGCATGTGTTCGGCGAGCCAGCCCTCGTCGCGACCCAGGACCGAGGCGATGCGCAGCGCGAAGCATTTCTTGCCCAGCAGGGCGTTGCCGCCGTAGCCGGAGCCGTAGCTCCAGATGGTGCGCGTCTCCGGGAAGTGCGCGATGTATTTGGTCCGGTCGCACGGCCACGGCACATCCGGCTCCCCGGCGGCCAGCGGAGCACCGACCGAGTGCAGACATCTCACGAAGTCCCGGGTGTCGGTGAGCCGCTCCCAGACCGGCGTGCCGGAGCGGGTCATGATGCGCATGGAGACCGCGACGTAGGCCGAATCGGTGATCTGCACACCGTATTTCGGCTCGGCGGCGTCGAGCGGCCCCATGCAGAAGGCGATCACGTACAGGGTCCGCCCGGCCATCGCGCCCCGGTAGTGCTCGGTCATGACGGTGCGCATATCCACCGGGTCCATCCAGTTGTTGGTGGGACCGGCATCGGATTCGCGCTCGGAGCAGATGAAGGTGCGATCCTCCACGCGGGCGACGTCCTCGGGGTCGGAGGCGCACCAGAAGGAGTTGGGGGTAGCCGACAGCGGTACGAAGGTGCCGCGCCGCACCAGTTCGGCGGTGAGCCGATCCCATTCCGCCGCGGAGCCGTCACACCAGACCACGTGATCGGGCGCGGTGAGCGCGACGACCTCGCCCACCCAGTCGAGGATGCCGCGGTGCGTGGTCGGCGCGGCCGACACGAAGGCGGGTAGGACGGTCAACGGGATCTCCTTCGAATGTGACTAGGTAAGTAGTTGCGAAACTATGCAACCAATGGATACGGGAGTGCGCATCGGGACGACCGGGACAGCGACTAGGCGGGTGGCTCGAGCAGTTCGGCTTGACCCGCCACCACACCGGTCAGGATGGCCCTGGCGGTGGCGAGGAGTTGGGCGACCTCGGGCGAGGTCAGGGAGTAGGTGACCGACAGGCCCTCACGTCGGGCGGTGACCAGACCGGCCCGGCGCAGGATCGACAACTGCTGGGAGAGGTTGGCGGGTTCCACCCCGACCTCGGGCAGCATTTCGGAGACCGCGTGTTCACGCTCGCTGAGCAGTTCGAGCACGCGGATGCGCACGGGGTGTCCGAGCGTTTTGAAGAAGTCCGCCTTCATCTGGTACAGCGGCCTTTTCAGTCCTGGCACTTCCGAACCAATCCTTCCGCTGGTGGCGGTATCGGCGCGGACGACCGACCTACTGCTTGCAGAGTTTAGCAAACAGCTGAAGCAGCGGATCAGGCGGGCGGCGCGGCCGAGTACTTCGCCCCCAGCTCCCGGAAGCGATCCATGGCCGCGACCGCGCGCTCGCCGTCATTGGCGCGGATGGCGAGAATCGGCACGTAGTCGTCGTCGACCAGCTCCAGGCGCGGCCACGCCTTCTTGTCCGGGAACGACACCCCGCGAATGTCCTGCCACCGGAATTCGCTGTCGCCCACGATATTGCGCACCACCACTCCGCGCGCTCCGACGCGCAGCCGGGGCCGGGTCAGCAGCAGCACACCGCCGCCGAGCAGCAGCCCGATGGCCACGACGGCGACCTGGTCCACCACCCGGAAGTTCACGCCGGTGGAGCCGTTGCGCAGGAAGACGCCCGCGACGCCGAATACGACGACCAGGACGGCCGCCACGATCCGCGCGTTGCGGGTCGACCGGCGGGGCCGCACCTCGAGATCCCACTCGAAGTCGGCAGCGGCGGGGGCGGCGATGTCGGAAGTGGTGGGCACGGGTGCCGACTCCTCGGAACTCGTCTCGGATCGCGGTGACGCGGAGCCGGATTCGGATGGGGCTGCACCGGGGTCGAGCGCGGAACCACCGGCCACCGCCTCGGTGTCGCGTCGCGACGCGGCCGCCGGTTCGCCTGTCGCGGAACGATCCTCGCGCTCGGGTCGGCGCGGCGGCTCCTCGCCGCCCCGCCGCCAGATCCGTACGACAGGCATGGGATTAGACGGTCTGACGCAGGGCGCGCAGGGTGAGCGCGGCGTCGAGGGCCGCGGCCGCGGCCTGTTCGCCCTTGTTCTCGCTGGCCCCGGGCAGCCCCGCCCGGTCGAGGGCCTGCTGTTCGGTGTGCACCGTGAGCACGCCATTGGTGACCGGGGTGCTCTCGTCCAGCGACACCCGGGTCAGCCCGGCGGTCACCGCATCGCACACGTATTCGAAATGCGGTGTCTCCCCACGGATCACGACTCCGAGTGCGACTACCGCGTCATGGGAGCGGGCCAGTGCCTGCGCCACCACCGGCAGTTCCATCGCGCCCGCGCAGCGCACCACGGTGATCTCGGCGGTCCCGGCCTCGCGCGCGGTTCGTTCCGCGTTGGCGACCAGGGCGTCGCAGATCTCGGTGTGCCAGCGCGACGCGACGATGGCCAGCTTCAGGTCCTTGGCGTCCGAGAGTTCGAACGTCGGAACCCCGCCTCCACTCAACGGTTCTCCACCTCTTCTCGTCGAAGCTTCTTGTCGAAGCCGCTGTATCGAAAGGTCGCGCCTACTGCGCGGTTTCGCCGAGATCCAGATCGTCCAGGCCGATCAGGTCGTGGCCCATGCGGTCCCGCTTGGTGCGCAGGTACCGCAGATTGTGCTGATTCGCGCGCACCGGCATGGCCACCCGCTCGGTGATGGACAGACCGTACCCCTCCAGCCCGGCGCGCTTGGTCGGATTGTTGGTCAGCAGCCGCATGGAGCTGATGCCGAGGTCGGCGAGGATCTGCGCGCCGGTGCCGTAGTCGCGGGCGTCGGCGGGTAGGCCCTGGTCCAGGTTGGCGTCGACGGTGTCGAGCTGCTTCTCGTCCTGGATCTGGTACGCCTGCAGCTTGTGCATGAGGCCGATGCCGCGGCCCTCGTGCCCGCGCATGTACAGCACCACGCCACGGCCCTCCTCGGCCACGATCCCGAGGGCGGCATGGAGCTGCGGACCGCAGTCGCAGCGCAGCGAGCCGAACACGTCGCCGGTGAGGCATTCGGAGTGCACGCGCACCAGCACGTCCTCGCCCAGCCCGTTCGCGCCCGGGATATCGCCCATGACCAGCGCGACGTGTTCGGTGTTGTCGTATTCGCTCTTGTACCCGATGGCGCGGAAGTCACCGAACTCGGTGGGAATGCGGGCCTCGGCCACGCGCTCCACATGCTTCTCGTGGCGGCGCCGCCAGGCGATCATGTCGGCGATGGAGATGAGCGCGAGGTCGTGCTCGTCGGCGAAGATGCGCAGTTCCTCGGTGCGGGCCATATCGCCCTCGTTCTTCTGCGAGACGATCTCGCAGATGACGCCGGCGGGGCTCAGCCCGGCCATGCGCGCCAGATCCACGGCGGCCTCGGTGTGGCCGGGGCGGCGCAGTACGCCACCGTCCTTGGCGCGCAGGGGGACCACGTGTCCGGGGCGGGTGAGGTCCTCGGCCCTGGCCTGCGGATCGGCCAGCACCCGCATGGTGGTGGCGCGGTCGGCGGCCGAGATGCCGGTGCTGATGCCCTCGCGCGCGTCCACCGACACGGTGTAGGCGGTGCCGTGCTTGTCCTGGTTGACCGCGTACATGGGCGGCAGGCCCAGGCGGTCGCAGTCCTCGCCGGTGAGGGGGACGCAGATGTAACCGGAGGTGTAGCGGATCATGAAGGCCACGAGTTCGGGGGTGGCCTTCTCCGCGGCGAAAATGAGGTCGCCCTCGTTCTCCCGGCCCTCGTCGTCGACGACGACGACCGCCTTACCGGCGGCGATATCGGCGACTGCGCGCTCGATGGTGTCGAACCTGGTCACGTCTGCTGTGCTCCATCTCGAATTAGGTGCCTCATTACAGTAAGGCAGCGGCTGTGTCCGATTTGCGCCGCCTCTCGATCAGCGGCACGCCGCGCTCAGCCGCGCGCGACGAGACGTTCGACGTACTTGGCGATGATGTCGACCTCGAGGTTCACCGTGGTGCCGACGGGGGCGGTGCCGAGGGTGGTGAGTTCGCGGGTGGTCGGGATCAGTGAGACTTCGAACCAGTCGGTATTTCCATCGGCGGCGGGGGCGGCGGCGACGCCGAGGGCCGACACCGTCAGCGAGATACCGTCCACGGTGATGGAACCCTTCTCCACCACGTAGCGAGCCAGGCTGTCGGGCAGCGAGATTCGCACCACCTCCCAGTTCTCCTGGGGATCGCGGGAGACAACGGTGCCGGTGCCGTCCACATGGCCCTGCACGATATGTCCGCCCAGGCGGCTGTCGACCGCGGCGGCCCGCTCCAGGTTCACCCGCGAGCCCACGGTCAGACCGCCGATACTGGACCGGTTCAGCGTCTCCCCCATGACGTCCACGGTGAAGGTGTCACCCTCGACGACCTTGTCGACGACCGTGAGGCAGACACCGTTGACCGCGATCGAATCACCGTGTCCGGCATCGGAGGTCACCACCGGACCGCGCACCGTGATGCGGGAGGCGTCGCCGCGCTCCTCGACGGCCACGATCTCGCCGAGTTCCTCGACGATGCCTGTGAACATGCCCTTCACTCTCCTCTTGGCCCGATGCCCGCGTGCCGGGTCATCCGCTTGCGCCAACAGCCCGGGCCACCGGGGGATTCCCGGCGGTGGGATGTACCCACTCAGGGTAACGACGCGGAGTCGTAGTCGACACGCGGCCTTGTTCACGGGAGCGTTCGATACCGAAGGTCAGCGATATGACGCGAAATCCGACTGGTCGAGATCGAATTGTCCGAATTACCCAGGCTTTTCCAATTGAAATGCCAGGATTTCCCGCCTTCTCGAATTATCCACCACAAGGCAAACGGAAATTTCTACCCAGTTCGCAACTCGCTTACACCAAAATCTTGCGGAGAACAGAAAATGGACGCAAGATTGTTATGTAGCTGATCCCCAGACTAGACCGAAGGAAGGTTGGACCCCGAGCGGGTCGGATCCAGGTGGACAACAACACATTTGGGAGTGCGGCGTGACCACGTTTCTCGATTCGACACTCGAAGCCCGCTGCGTTCGTTACCGCCGCGAGTTTCACCTGCCGTCATCGATCGATCCCACGTCACGACACATCCTGCTCGAAATAGGCAATCGGTACGGGGCCGTCACCATGCCCGCCGAACTCGGCGAGCGCGTCCAGCGGCGACTGGAACAGGCGGAACTCGCCGGCCCCGTCGTACACCACCCCCGCGCCCGACGCTGGACCTTCATCACCGGTCCCGCCCGGCCGGAATCGATCACCCCCGCGGTATCGGCGACACTGTTCCGCATGTACGCCACCGTCGCGTGCACGGGCGCACAGGTCGTCCTCCCGTCCGCCGACGACGAACGGACGGGATATCGCACCTGGGTGCGAGCGCCCGGGACCGCGCGCACGGTCCCGCCGCTGGAATCGGTGCTCGAGGCGCTGCTCGGGGGCTGACCCGGTATCGCTATTCGGCCGACGCCTCGACCGCGACGACTTTCTGCCGCAGTTTCTCGACGGTCTCGGCCGGATCGGCGGTGCCGTACACCGCCGATCCCGCGACGAAGCAATCCACACCCGCCTCGGCGGCCTGTTCGATGGTGTCCATATTGATGCCGCCGTCGATCTCCACCACCAGACGCAGTTCGCCCGCGTCCACCAGATCACGGACGACGCGCGCCTTGTCCAAGACGTGCGGAATGAACGACTGGCCGCCGAAACCCGGTTCGACACTCATGACGAGCAGCGTGTCGAATTCCTTCAGCACCTCGAGGTAGGGCTCGATCGGGGTGTTCGGCTTCACCGACAGTCCCGCCTTGGCCCCCGCCGCGCGGATATCGCGCGCCACCGCGACCGGATTGTCGGTGGTCTCGGCGTGGAAGGTGACGTTGTAGGCGCCGGCCTCCGCGTACCCCGGGGCCCACCGCTCCGGATTCTCGATCATGAGGTGGCAGTCCACCGGAATGTCGGTCACCTGCAGAATGCTCTGCACCACCGGCAGACCCAGGGTCAGATTGGGCACGAAGTGGTTGTCCATCACATCGACATGCACCCAGTCCGAGCCTTCGATGGCCTTCAGCTCGGCGGCGAGATTCGCGAAATCGGCGGACAGGATGGAGGGGGCGATCATCGGCGCGGGCCGATGGAAGGAAGTGGAGGAGGTGCACACAGGGCGCAGTCTATCGGCCCGGCCCCGACCGCCCCGGCACGCCCGAACAGGGCATTGCGCTGATTGCCGCGCGACGGAATGGGTAGCCTAGTGCAGGTGATCAATATTTCGGCGGAACAAGGGCTGCGCGCGACCCCGGTCGAGATCGGCGTCGCCGCATCGGTCTCCCAGTTGCCCATCGTGCGCGGACTCGCCGAAACACTGGTGCTGCTCAGTGATTTCACCCTGGACGAGGTCGCCGACATCCGGCTGGCCGTGGACGAGGCGGCCTCCACCCTCATCGCGCTCGCCAAACCCGACTCCACCCTGCGCTGCCGGTTCACCGTCGGCGACACCGATCTGGTGGTGGCGGTCGACGGCGTGGCGGAGAAGCAGGGTATGCCGGACGAGAGCGGCTTCGGCTGGCATGTGCTGCGCACGCTGTCGGATTCGGTGACCGCGACGCAGAGCGAGTTCGATCCGGCGCTCGCCGGATACCCGACCACCGTGGAGTTCCGGCGGGTCCGGGGGAAGGCGTAGTGGTCGGCGAGGACACCGTGTTCGAATCCCAGGAATCTCCGCAGCCCGATCCCACCGAGGAGCGGGTCGGCGCCGGCAGCGAGAACAGCGACAGCACCGAGAACGAGGAAACCGCCGAGGATCTCGATGCCGGCGAGGCGGAGGAGGTCGCGCGCAGCGTCTCCGGCTACGACGACGTCTCGGCGCTGTTCGAGGCGATGGCGGCGGCACCCGAGAAGTCCACGCGGCGCGCCGACCTGCGGGCCGAACTCATCAACCGCTGCATCCCGCTGGCCGACCACATCGCCCGCAAATTCAGCGGCCGCGGCGAACCGTTCGACGATCTCACCCAGGTGGCTCGGGTCGGCCTGGTGCACGCGGTGGACCGGTTCGACATCACCCGCGGCTCCAACTTCCTGTCCTTCGCGGTGCCGACCATCATGGGCGAGGTGCGTCGCTATTTCCGCGACAACACCTGGGCCATGCGGGTTCCGCGCCGGATCAAGGAAACCCATCTGCGTATCGGCTCCGCCATCGACGCCCTCTCCCAGCAGCTGGGCCGCTCCCCCACGGCCAAGGAGATCGCCGCCGAACTCGGGATCGACGCCGATGAGGTGACCCAGGCCGTGATCGCCGGAAACGCCTACCAGCCCAGCTCCATCGACGCCGTGTCGGTGGGCCGCGATACCGAGGCATCCCTGCTCGACACCCTGGGTGAGGAGGAGTCGCAGTTCGACCGGGTCGAGGAATACGTCGCCATCCGCCCCCTGCTCGCGGGCCTGCCCGAACGCGAACGCCGCATCCTCACCATGCGCTTCTTCGAATCCATGACCCAGACCCAGATCGCGCAGCAGATGGGCATCTCACAGATGCACGTCTCCCGTATCCTCGCCAAAACCCTTGCCCGCCTGCGGGAACAGTCGGCACGGGAGTGACGGTCCGGATCGACGATCAACCGATGACAGCTCGGCCGTGACGAATCCCGGGCTGATGCCGGCGCATTCGGCGACGCGGGTGCCGTCCGGAGCCCAGATCGCGCTGCCGCCGCAGGCATCGTAGGCACCGGCGGGGCCGAGATGATTGGCCAGCACGACGTACAGGCCGTTCCGCTCGGCCAGGGCGGGCATGATCGCGGCGCGCTCCCGCTGGCCCGGGTCGCTGCCGTAGAGGGAGCTGGCGAGCAGGGCGTGGCAGCCCTCGGCGGCGGCGCGCTCGGCCAGTTCCGGGAAGTGGGCGTCATAGCAGATCGCGATGCCGAAAGCGGTGCCGCCCAGCCTGAATCGGCCGTCGACGGTGCCGGGAACGAAACCGGCGGCCCGCTCGGTCGCGGTGACGTGCCGCTTGTCGTAGCGCGTCAGCGGCTCCCCGTCGGGGCCGTAGACGAAGGCGCTGATGGTGGTGCCCTGTGGCGTGCGGCCCGGACCGCCGACGAGTGCCGCCGCCCGCACGTCCCGGCACGTCTCGCGAATCACCGTCAGCCGCTCGTCGTCCGAGGTGAGCGCGAACCGGTCCGGATCGTCGGCGACCCCCAGTTCGTAGCCGCTCAGCGCGAGTTCGGGAAAGACGACCAGCTCCGCACCGGCACGGCCCGCCGCGCGCACCAGCTCCGCCACGGCCGCCGCGTTCGCCGTGATGTCGAGCGGCCGGGAAGTGAACTGCGCTGCGGCGACGATCATTCCGACATCATGGCTCGCGGCCGACGATGACGCATCCGCTGGCCGAACGGTCCGCAGCCAGCGACCACATACCCACTGGTGGCGGCGCGGTCCGCAACCAACGATCGCATATCCGGGGTCGCGCGGCGCGCCCCCGGCTGCCGGGGGTGCGCCGCGCGACCGGTCAGGGTTTGCGCAGGGCCGCGAGGAACATGGCGTCGGTGCCGTGGCGGTGCGGCCACAGTTGGGCACCCGGTCCGTCGCCGGTGTCGGGGACGCCGGGGAGCAGGTCTCGGGTGTCGAGTTGGGTCGCGCCGGTGCGGCGGGCGATATCGGCCACCACCGAGACTGTCTCCGGTAGGTGCGGGGAGCAGGTGGAGTAGACGACCACGCCGCCCGGACGCAGCAGATCCCATGCGGCGGTGAGCAATTCGCGTTGCAGGGTGACCAGGTCGCGGACGTCGGAGGGGCGGCGACGCCAGCGCGCCTCGGGACGTCTGCGCAGCGCGCCCAGGCCGGTGCAGGGGGCGTCCACCAGGATGCGGTCGTAGCCGGGAGTCAGGCCGGTGTCGCGGCCGTCGGCGACGTGGACGGTGACCGGCATCGAGCGGGTGGCCTGGCGGACCAGGTCGGCACGGTGCTCGGCCGGTTCCACGGCGTCGACGTGGAAGCCGTCGATATCGGCGATGGCGCCGAGCAGGGCGGTCTTGCCACCCGGACCCGCGCACAGGTCCAGCCAGCGGCCGCCGTCGGGGCCGTCGAGCGGGGCCCGGGTCAGCGCGAGCGCCACCAGTTGGCTGCCCTCGTCCTGGACGGCCGCCATACCCTCGCGCACCGGTTCCAGCTTGGCCGGATCGCCGCCGTCGAGGTACACCGCGTACGGCGACCAGCGCCCCTCCTCGCCACCGGTCACCAGTGCCAGTTCCTCGGCGCTGATCTCCCCCGGCCGCGCCACCAGGTGAACCGCCGGGCGGGCGTCGTCCGCGGCGAGCACATCGCGCAGCTCCCCGGCCCGCGCGCCGAGCGCGTCCGCGAACGCCTGCGCGATCCAGGTGGGATGGGCGTACTCGAAGGCCAGATGTCCCAGCGGATCCGCGGGAGCCAGCCGGTCCACCCACTCCTCCGACGTCCGCTCGGCCGCCCGTCGCAGCACGGCATTGACGAATCCGGCCTTGCCGCCGCCGAATTCGGATCGCACCAGCGCCACCGAGGTGTCCACCGCCGCATGCGCCCCGATTCGGGTCCGCAACAGCTGATACACCCCCAACCGCAGCACATCCAGCAGCGCCCCGTCGATCTCGGTCACTGGCCGCCCGGCGCAGTCCGCGATCACCGCGTCCAGCAGCCCCTGCGACCGGCACGCGCCATAGGTCAACTCGGTGGCCAGCGCCGCGTCCCGCCCGGACAGCTTCCGCTCCCGCAACAGCCCCGGCAACACGAGATTCGCGTACGCGTCCCGCTCCCGCACGGCCCGCAGCACATCCCGTGCCACCACCCGCACCGGATCGGCCTGCCCGTACTCACCGCCGCGCCCGGATTTCCGCGCGCCACGATCGCCGTCACCCCGCGACCGGTCCCGGCCGCCACCGCCGCCCGAACCGTCATCGCGACGACGAACACCGCCGCCGCGCCCAGCGCCGCCACTCCGACCGCGCCGATCACGACCGGCCTCGCTACCGGCACTGCCAGAACCACCGTCCCGCGAATCGCCACGCCGGACATCGGCGGAACCGTCCCGCGCGGTCGGCGCGCCCCGGCGGTCCGTCCGCTCACCAGCTCGCGAGCCACCCGCTCCGGTAGCCGCACCGCGCCGTCGGACGTGGCGGTCATCACGCGGCCGGTCGTCATGCGGCCGGTCGCGTGGGTCGTCGGCCCTCCGCGTTCGATCGCCCCCGCCGCGAGCGCCCGCGTCTTGGCCGCGACCGTGACCTTCGTTGCGGGGCATGGTCTTTCGCCGATCCGATGGGCGGTCGTCCGCACCCGCGCCGTGCCGCCCTCCCGGCAAGCCGCTGTCCCGCGAGCCACCGCGCTGATTCGAGGCGCCCACGTCCCGCCTGCCGGTGCGGCGGTCGTCGTCGCGGCCGCGCTGTCCCCGCTCGGGCCGGGTCACTCGGCCACCGCGCCCGGTTGCAGGCGGGCGCCGCGGGCCCAGTCGAGGGCGGCCATCATCTTCTTGCCCTGGGGCTGCACCTGGTCGAGGCGGATCGCGGTGGTGGCGGTGCCGATGTAGACACCGGATTTGCGGACCTCGATGGCGCGCTCGGGCAGGGCCTCCTCCACCATGTCGACGGGGCCGAGTTTGAGGCGTTTGCCGTCGACCACGGTCCACGCGCCGGGGGCCGGGGTGACCGCGCGGATGCGGCGGGAGATGGCGAGAGCCGGTTGGTCCCAACGGATGTGCCCGGCCTCGGCTTCCACCTTGGGGGCGTAGGAGATGCCGTCGGTGGATTGCGGGACCGCGTGCACGCTGCCGTCCTCCACCCCGTCGAGGGTGGTTTCGAGCAGGTGCGCACCACTGTCGGCGAGCCGTTCCAACAGCACGCCCGCGGTATCGGTGACCCGGATCTTCTCGGTCACCATGCCGAAGACGGGGCCGGTGTCCAGGCCCGCCTCGATCTGGAAGGTGGAGGCGCCGGTGATCTCGTCCCCGGCCAGAATGGCCGCCTGCACCGGAGCCGCGCCGCGCCAGGCGGGCAGCAGCGAGAAGTGCAGATTGATCCAGCCGTGGCGCGGAATGTCGAGCACCCGCTGCGGCAGCAACGCCCCGTAGGCCACCACCGGACAGCAGTCGGGCGCCAATTCCCGCAATCGCTCGATGAATTCGGGTTCGGAGGGTTTGCGCGGCGTGAGCACCGGAATCCCGTGCTCGTCGGCCAGCCGCCCGATGGGTGAACGGGTGACCTTGCGCCCGCGCCCGGCGACGGCGTCCGGCCGGGTCACCACCGCGACCACCTCGTGCCGCGACGATGCGATGAGCCGCCGCAGCGACGGCACCGCCGGTTCCGGCGTTCCCGCGAAGACCACGCGCATCAGCGACCCCGTCCCGACGCGTCGGCGCGCTTGCGGCCACCGATCTCGGCGGCGGGCACCACCGTGATGCCCGCTGTGAACCAGGAGGATTCGCGGATGGTCCGCATCGCCTCCTTGCGCAGGGCGGGTTCCAGGCGTTGCAGGAACAGCACGCCGTCCAGATGGTCGGTCTCGTGCTGGACGCAGCGGGCCAGCAGGCCCTCGGCCCGGAATTCCACCGGCGCGCCGGTCATGTCGACCCCGCGGGCGCGCACCGCCATGGCCCGGGTGACGTCCTCGCGCACTCCCGGAATGGACAGGCAGCCCTCCGGCCCGGTCTGGGTCTCGTCGCCGTCGACCTCGAACTCCGGATTGATCAGATGCCCGCGGGCGTCCCCGGTGTCGTAGACGAACACGCGCAGCCCGACCCCGATCTGCGGGGCCGCCATGCCGACGCCGCCACTTTCGTACATGGTGTCGGTGAGGTCGGTGACCAGCTGGCGCACCTGCTGGTCGAACGTCTCCACCTCCGCCGCGCGAGCGCGCAGAATCGGATCGCCGAACAGGCGGACGGGCTGGATGGTCACGGGCGGCTCCCGGTAGCGAATGAATACGGTCGTCTCATTTTACGGATACCGGGAGCCACCCTGATCAGGAATGCGCCGCCAGGACTACTTCGGCGATTCCGGTGCCCATGGCGACCGGTTCGCAGACCGGGGTCCGCGCGGTGGCCGGATCGAGCGCGTTCAACAGCAGCCGATGCACGTACGGTTCGTACACCGTGTGGAAATGGCCGGTCAGATTGTCCGCGCAGAGGTCCTGGACGACCAGGTTCGTCGCCCCCGGACCGCGCAGCGCGATGTTCTCGAAGGGCTGGATCATCTCATCCACCCGGCTGCCGATGGTGGTGTAACGCACACCGGGCACGGTGTCCCCGCCCGCGTTGAGCGCCACGATGAACTCCGATCCGGCGGCCTGCTGCACGGCGGCCTTGGAGCTGGCCAGTTCGAAGACCGGGAACAGCACCGGCATGTACTTCGCCACCGGCACGATGCCGTACATGACACCGCCGTAGCTGGGTGAGGCCAGGCCGATCCAGTGCCCGACCTTCGGCGCTCCCCCGAGCTGATTGACCCAGTAGCGGGTCACGTTGGCGCCCTGGGAGAATCCCACCAGATCCACCTGTTGCGCACCGGTCGCGGCCAGCACCCGGTCGACGAAGACGCCGATCTGCGCGGAGCTCACCCAGATGTCCTCGGTGCCGTAGGTCTCCGCGTCGGGCGCGCCGCCGTAGTTCAGCGCGAACACGCAGTAGCCCGCCGCGGCCAGCAGCGGCGCGATGGCCGCCCAGTCGGAGTACGCCGACGAGTCGGTGCCGTGCGCGAGGATCACCGGGCGCGGGTGCGCGGCGCCGGGTTCACAGTCGAAATCGTTGGCGCCCTGCGGCGCGGCGTTCGGATGATCCTTCAGATAGCGGGCCGCGCCGAGATGGTCCGTCTGCGGCGGTCCCGCCTGGACGGGGACCACGATGCCGTCCCCCGCCGGTTGTGCGGTGGCGGTCGCCGCGCCGATCGGCGTCATACCCGCGGCGACCGCCCACATCATTACCCCCGCCGCGGCGATCCAGCGCCAGCGGCTCCTCTTTTGTCCCATGTCCCAATGCAACACGGGGCCCATTTGTGCCATGCCATGATTTTCCCCGGCGGACGGCCGAAAAGCGCATCGGGCAAGGGCGTTTCGCTGCCATTACTTTTCGGGTGTGTCGTCCTCGGCGAGGATGCGGTAGAGCGATTTGCGCGCCTCGGTGAGCACCTCGGCCGCCTTGGCCGCCTGCGCCGGGGTGCCGACGGCGGCCACCTGGGCGACCGCGCCCATGAGCTGGCCGACCAGCCCGCGCAGGTCCAGGGTCTGATCGCCGACGCCGTCCTTGACCTCCTGCCAGGGGTCGCCGAGGTCGGAGCGGTGCTCCTCCACGTAGGCGGTACCGGCTTCGGTCAGTTTGGCGGTCTTGCGACCCGACACCTTCTCGATGATCACCAGCCCCTCGTCCTCGAGCTGCGCGAGCGCGGGATAGATGGATCCGGGGCTGGGCCGCCAGACGTCCTCGCTGCGTTCGCGAATCTGCTGGATCAGCTCGTAGCCGTGCATGGGCCGCTCCTGCAGCAGCAGGAGGATGGCGGCGCGCACATCACCGCGCCGACCGCGGCCACCGCGGCCACGACCGCGACCGAAGTGCGGACCGGGCCCGAAACCGGGGCCGAAACCACCCGGGCCGAAGCCGGGACCGAAGTCACCGAAGCCGCGGCCGTGACCGTGGCGGTGCGGACCGCCGGGGCCACCGTGCGGACCCCGCCCCATCCGGGGATGGTCGGGACCGCGCTGCTGATCGCGTCGCATGCGACGCCAGGGCCCGCGGGCCCCGTGTGTGTTGTCCATGTGTTCCATGGCGCTGCCTCCTTCAAGGCTTGTCGTTACTCCTTCTGTTATCGACGATATATCGGCAATCTATCCACGACAAGAGTGAGAGGCGACACAAACCGTCCGGTCGCGACCTAGCGTGCGAGGGAGTCGATCCACGCCGCCAGGCGACGCCCCTCGGTCGCCATGAGCTCGGGATCACGAAGGGTATTGGTGAGCAACGAGATTCCCTGATAGGCGGCCAGCAGTGCCACCGCCAGTTCACGCGCGTCGGCGCGACCCATGGCGGCGAACTGCGTTTCGACCCAGTCGATGAGCAGCCCCATGACGGCGGCCAGTTCACGGTCGAGGCCGTCGGCGCGCTTGTCGAGTTCGGTGGCGAGCGTGCCGGTCGGGCAGCCGTACCGGGCGGCGGCATCGCGCTGTTCGACCCAGCCGTGAACCAGGGCTTTCAACCGCTCGGCCGGGGTGTCGAGGGCGTTCAGGTCGGCGATCAGGGCGTCGAGCACGCGCGCATGCGAGCCGATGGCCGCCTGCACGAGTTGATCCTTGGTCTTGAAGTAGTAGTAGACGTTGCCCACGGGAACGTCGGCCGCCTGCGCGATATGGGCGATGGTCGTCTTCTCCACGCCCTGCCGATAGAACACGTCGGCGGCGGCCGCGGCCAACCGCTCGCGTTTGCCCTGCGCCATCTGCCGCCTCCCGACTGAGTTAGTCATGCAACTAACTATAGACACGACCGGCCGCACCGGCTACGGTTTGTACTTAGTCAGTCAACTTACTTAGGAGTTTCGATGATCGTGGTGACCGGTGCGACCGGAAATGTGGGACGGCCGCTGGTGCGCATGCTCGCGGCGGCGGGCGAGGAGGTGACGGCGGTATCCCGCACGGCGGCCGCGGACCTGCCCGAGGGTGTGCGCCACGTGCCCGCGGACCTCACCGATACCGACAGCCTGGCCCCCGCCTTCGCGGGCGCCGACGCGCTCTACCTGCTCTTCGCACCAGGCTCGTTCCACGCGGATGTGCGGGGTCTGCTCGCGTCCGCCGCCGCGGCGGGCGTGCGGCGCGTGGTGCTCCAGTCCTCGCAAGGGGTGGCCACCCGGCCGGAATCCCCCTCGCACGGACAGCTGGGCAAGGCGATCGAGGACGCGGTGCGGGCCTCGGGGCTGTCCTGGACCATCCTGCGTCCCGGCGGGTTCCAGTCCAACGCCCTGGCCTGGGTCGCGCGGGTGCGCACCGAACGCGAGGTCAGCGCACCGTTCGGCGAGGTGGCCATCCCGTTCGTCGATCCGGAGGACATCGCCGCGGTCGCGGCGGCCACCCTGCGCGAGGACGGGCACGACGGGCAGACCTACGTGCTCACCGGCCCGGTCGCGGAATCCCCGCGCGAACGGGTCCGAGCCTTGAGCGAGGCACTCGGGGAGCCGGTGCGCTTCCTGGATCAGTCCCCCGCGCAGGCGCGGACCGAGTTGCTCGCGATCATGCCGCCGGACGTGGCCGATACGACCCTCGCCATCCTGGGTGCGCCCACCGACGCCGAACGGCGCATCAGCCCCGATGTCGAGCGCGTGCTCGGGCGTGCGCCCCGGCCGTTCGCCGCCTGGGCTCAGCGCACGGTCGCGGCCTTCCGCTGAACCTCCGCGATGGCTACGCGCAGCGCGTCGAGGAATTCCGCTGTGCCCGAAGTTGACTTGGCGTTGCTCGAAACCGATCTCACGGTGCCGGATGCCGGTTCCGCGGTGCCCGACGACGGCGTCTTCTCTGTGCCCAACGCCAACTCCACTGCGCCCGAGTGCGGTTCCGCGGCGCTCGAGGCCGCGGTGCCCGGAGGCGACTGCGCTGTACCGGAAGCCAGCTCCGTCGTGCCCGCAGCCGATTCCCGCCGGAGCACGGCCACCGTGGGCCGCACGGCCTCCTCGTGATCGATGCGCAGGGCCGTCACCGCCGCCGGGAGGGCGGTGACGGCCAGGCCGGGAACGACCGTGACACCGAGCCCGGCGGCGACCAGGCCCAGCTTGGCCGACCAGTCCTTGACCACGTACCGGTGCGCGGGCGCGGTCCCCTCCAGCCACGCGCCCAGCAGCGGAGTTCCGGGTTCGAGGCTGCCCACGATCCACCGCTCGTCGCGCAGCATCGCGGCCGATACCGTGGTGCGCCCCGCGAGCCGGTGCGCCGTGGGAACGGCGACGAACAGCGGGTCGTCCAGCAGCGGCACCATCCGCAGCTCCGCGGGAACGGTGGCCGGTGCGGCGACGACCGCCACATCCGTACGACGGCGCGCGACGGAGTTGAGCAGCGCGGGACTGGTCCCCTCGCGCGGCACCAGGGTGATGTGCGGATGCCGCCGGGCGAATTCGGCCATGGCCCGAGGCACCACCGCCGCCATGGCGCTGGCGAAGCCGCCGACGCGCAGCCGACCGCGCGGCCGGGCCTCGAGTTCGAGCAGTTCCTGCCGGGCGGTGTCCAGATCGCCGAGCACGATCTCGGCATGCCGGGCGACGAGGCGGCCCGCCTCGGTGGGACGCACCCCGCGCGCCCGCCGCTCGAACAGCGCCTGCCCCGCCGCGCGCTCCATCAGCTGGATCTGGCGCGACACCGCGGACTGGGTGTAGCCCAGGCGATCCGCGGCGGCCGAGAACGAACCGCCGCGCACCACCTCCCGCAGCACGCGCAGCCCGACGACGGTGAACTCACCCATGCGGAAAGGTGATACCAGATATGCGAAAGCCCCGCTGGTCGCATGGCCGGGTCCGACCTAGCGTGGCCGGTATGACAGCGCAGCAGACCAACCGCGAACTCGTGCAGCGCGTCTTCGCGCGCATGGCGGCGGGCGACACCCGGGCGTTGACCGAGGCCATGGCCGATGATGTCGCCTGGACCTTCCCGGGCGACTGGTTGTGGTCGGGCACCTGGTCACCGAAGACCGTGGTGCTGCGAGAGCTGTTGCGGCCGTTGCTGGCTCAGTTCACCGACTATCGGATGACGGCCGATCTCGTACTCGCCGACGGCGATCGCGTGGTGGTGCAGGCGCGCGGGCACGGCACCACCGTGCGCGGCGACGCCTACGAGCAGACGTACTGCCTCATCCTGCGCCTGGCCGACGGGCTGATCACCGAGATCGTGGAGCACTGCGACACCGCACTGGTGGAGCGGACCCTGGTGCGGCCCTGAGCCCGCTCACTCCTTGCGGATCGTGTACTCCTGCCCGCCCGGCTTCCACACCGCGATCTCCAGCTGTCCGTCGATCAGTTCGACCGCGGACGCGCCGGTGATCTCGACACCGAAGAACGGATCGAACTTCTCGCCGCGCAGATCCATGCCGCTGTCCTGGTAGAGGTGCTCGGCGAAGCGCGCGTGCAGGGCCTCGTCCTGGATGTTCTCCACCGTCCCCCAGAGCTTGGCATCCCCGTCGCCCACCATGGTGTCGACGGTGGCGGTGTGCAGGCAGAACCGCGGATCACGTTGCAGGTCATGGAATTTGGTGGTGTTCGGCATGCCGATCAGCCAGAGCCGGTCCTCGAAGAACAGTGGTTCCATCGGGCTGATGCGCGGTGCGCCGTCCGAGCGCAGCGTCGCGAGCATGCAGAGATTGCCGGTCGCGGTGTGACGCCGCCGGAAGATGGTCGCGATGCGGGGCGCGGCGGCGGCGAATTCGGTCCAGGGTGTCATGGATCAACGGTAAGTCCGCAGGTACGGACCGCGCTTGACCGTTCTTGCCCGATGCGCGGGCGGCAGCTCAGCCGATGTCGACGGGATCGATCTGCACGCGCAGCGGCCCGTCCGAGCGGTGGCTGCTGCGCACCGCCTGGGCGGCGAGCAGCGCCCGCGACAGCGCCGCGCCCTGCGACCGGTCGACCCGCAGGATCATCCGCTCCACCTCGGCGGGAGTATCGCCGCTGAACGGTTTGCGGGCACCGAAGGGCAGCGGCACCGGCCCCAGCACCTCCACCTCGGCGGGCAGCCGCGCATCGCCCAGCAGTTCGGCGATGGTGTCGGTGGTGCCGTCGACGGCGACGAAGCGCACCGCGGGCGGAAACCGCACCTCGGTGCGCCCGGACAGCTCCACATGCGCGTGCCCCACCGGGTCCCAGCGCACCAGCGCCTGCACGGTGGGAATGGACGGTTCGGCCATGACCAGCACCTGACCGTTCGACCGCACCAGCGCGGCGGCGGACATCCAGCGGCGCAACGCGTCCTCGGCGGCCCGCAGATCGGCGCGGCCCAACAGCGCCCAGCCGTCCAGCAGCAGCGCCACCCCGTATCCACCCGGCACGGTCGGCTCGGCCCCGATGGTGGAGACCACCACCTGCGGACCCTCCGGCACCGAGGTCAGCACCGAGGAGCCGCCCGACCCCCGGATCGGCACGCCGGGAAAGGCCCGGCCCAGTTCCTCGGCGGTGCGCATGGCGCCGATGACCACCGCGCGCAGCGCCCGGGAACCGCACGAGCCACACCGGAACGCCGCCTCGGTGATACCGCACCACCGGCAGCTCGGACTGTGCGCGGTCTCGCCGGAAGCGGTGCGCACCGCCGCGATACCGAGTTCCCGCGAACCCGTGCGCGGTCCCTGACCACCGGATGCGCTGTCGGGCAGGGCGAGTGGTCCATTGCAGTGCCGACAGCGCGCGGGCGTGCGGCATTTCGCACAGGCCAGCGCCGGAATGTAGCCCCGGCGCGGCACCTGGACCAGCACCGGATCGCCCGCGGCCAGCGCGCGGCGAGCGGCGGCGAAGGCGGTCGCGGGAATGCGGACGGCGCGGGCGATGGGGTCGCGTTCCATGGCCGTGTCGGTATCGCCGGGCGCGCTGATACGCGGCATGGCCTGGCGCACCGTGGACCGCTCCGCCAGCAGATCGTGTGCCCACCCGGATTCGACCACGGCCTGGATCTCGGCCGTGCGGGCGAAGCCACCGGCCAGGAAGGCCGCGCCGGTCTCGTGCGCACGCAGCATGGCCACCTCGCGGGCATGCGGATACGGCGCGCGCGGTTCGGCGTAGGTGTCGTCGCCGTCGTCCCAGATGGCAATGAGCCCCAACTCCCGGGCGGGCGCGAAGACGGTACTGCGGGTGCCGACCACCACCCGCGCGCTGCCCCGCAGCGCGGCCAGCCACCGCCGGTAGCGGGCGGTGGGACCGAGCCCGGCGGCCAGCCCGACCGCGGCATCGCCGACCAGATCGGTGCATGCGGTGAGCACCCGGTCGAGATCGCGCTGATCGGGGACGAGCAGCACGGCACTGCGGCCCCCGGCCACCACCACGGCGGCGAGTTCGGCCAGCCGGCGCGCCCAATCCTCCCCCGGCAGCGCCTGCCAGGCGGCGCGCGGACCGCGTCCCGCGCGCAGGGCGGCGAGGAAGCTTCCGGCGTGCGCGTAGCGCTCCCAATCCGGAAACGACTCCGGAATCTCGGGCAGTTCAACGGGTTTGGGTTCCTCGGCCTCGGTCCGCGCGTGCCGGGGCGGGATGGCGAGCCGCAGCACGTCGGCGCGGGTGCCCGCGTAGCGCGCGGCCACGGCCTCGACCAGGCGCAGTATCTCGGGCGTCAGCACCCGCTCCCCCGACACCACCCGGTCCAGGGAGACGATCTTGCCGGTGTGCTCGCTGCGTGCCAGCCGTTCCAACACGAACCCGTCGATCAGGCGGCCGGAGAAGCGCACCCGCACCCGCACGCCGGGCTGGGCGAGCGCATCCATCTCGGGCGGGACCCGATAGTCGAAGTCCCGGTCGAGATGCACCGGTTCCAGCAGTGGAAGCACCCGCGCGATGGGGCGTTCCACCGAACCGGCGACGGCGGGAGCGGAGCCCTGCGAGGTACGCGTCGCGTCCTCCGGGCCCGGCGCTCCCGCCGTCGCGTCGGTGTCGGCCAATTACAGTCCGGCGGCCGCGCGCAGTTTCTCCGCGCGATCGGTGCGCTCCCACGGCAGATCGACATCGGTACGGCCGAAGTGGCCGTAGGCGGCGGTCGGCGCGTAGATCGGGCGCAGCAGGTCCAGATCGCGGATGATCGCGCCGGGACGCAGGTCGAAGACCTCGGCGATGGCAGCGGAGATCTTGGCCGGATCGATCTGCTCGGTGCCGAAGGTCTCCACGAACAGGCCCACCGGGGCGGCCTTGCCGATGGCGTAGGCGACCTGCACCTCGACGCGCTCGGACAGGCCGGCCGCGACGACGTTCTTGGCGACCCAACGCATGGCGTAGGCGGCGGAGCGGTCGACCTTCGACGGATCCTTGCCGGAGAAGGCACCGCCGCCGTGGCGGGCCATACCGCCGTAGGTGTCGACGATGATCTTGCGACCGGTCAGGCCCGCGTCGCCCATGGGGCCGCCGAGCACGAACTTACCGGTCGGGTTGACCAGCAGTCGCACCTCGGAGGTGTCCAGGGGGTTCGGCAGCCGCAGTTCGCCCAGCACCGCGTCCACGACCTTCTCGCGGATATCGGGGGCGAGCAGGTTGTCCAGGTCGATATCGGCGGCGTGCTGGGTGGAGATGACCACGGTGTCCAGCCGGACCGGGGTCGCGCCGTCGTATTCGATGGTGACCTGTGTCTTGCCGTCGGGGCGCAGGTACGGCAGCACGCCGGACTTGCGGACCTCGGTGAGACGCCGGGACAGCTTGTGCGCCAAGGAGATCGGCAGCGGCATCAGCTCCGGGGTCTCCCGGGTGGCGTAGCCGAACATCAGGCCCTGGTCGCCCGCACCCTGGCGCGCGATGGCGTCGTCCTCGCCGCCGACGCGGGCCTCGTGCGAAGTGTCCACGCCCTGGGCGATATCGGGCGACTGCGCGCCGATGGCGACGTTCACGCCGCAGGAGGCGCCGTCGAATCCCTTTGCCGACGAGTCGTATCCGATCTCCAGGACCTTCTCGCGGACGATGGTCGGGATGTCGGCGTAGGCCGACGTGGTGACCTCACCGGCCACGTGCACCTGACCGGTGGTCACCATGGTCTCCACCGCGACCCGGCTGCGCGGATCGGCCGCGAGCAATGCGTCGAGGATGGAATCGCTGATGGCGTCACAGATCTTGTCCGGATGACCCTCGGTCACGGACTCACTGGTGAATAGGCGGCTGCCAGACGTGCGCACAGTTCTTCCCTCTCCCTCAACGGGTTTCTCGTTCGGCTTGCGACAGTAGCGGGCTCCCCCGTCTGCACAACCCTGTGTCTGTAGGTTATTCCAAAGCTGCGGGCGCGTGGGCCACGACCGGGTGGCCGGGATGCCGCGCCCAGGTGACGAAACAATACCGACCCAGACAGTTTGCCGCCCGCTTGGTACGTTGCGTCGGCGTGGCGATCGCGATCAGCGCAGCAGCGGGCCGAGCGCGTCCAACACGCGGCTGGCGAGCAGCGCCTTGGACCCGTGGTCCAAGGCGATCTCGGTGCCGTCGGCGCCGAGCAGCCAGCCGTCGTTGTGGTCCACCTCGAACGCCTTGCCCTCGCCGACGGCGTTCACCACCAGCAGGTCGCAGCCCTTGCGGGCCAGTTTGGCGCGGGCGTGGGTGAGCACGTCACCGTGCTCGTCCCCGGTCTCGGCGGCGAAACCGACGATCGCGGTCCCCGGCAGCTGCCCGTCCCGACGGGCTTGCACCAGCCCCGCCAGGATATCGGGAGTCTTGGCGAGTTCGATCGAATTCGGTTCTCCCGCACCCTTTTTGATTTTCGCCGCGGCCACGTTCACCGGCCGGAAGTCGGCCACCGCGGCCGCCATGATCACCGCGTCCGCACCGAGGGCGTGCTTGTCGACCGCGGTCTTCAGCTGTTCGGCGGTGGTGATGTCGACGACCTCGACCGCGGCCGGAGCCGCCATGCCGATGGTGTTGCCCGCGATGAGCGTCACCTGCGCTCCGCGCTGCGCGGCCACCCGGGCCAGCGCGTACCCCTGTTTGCCGGAGCTGCGGTTGCCCAGGAAGCGCACCGGATCCAGGGGTTCCCGGGTGCCACCGGCGGTCACCACGATCCGGCGACCCTCGAGATCACGCGGAATGGCGTCGGCGCGCTCCCGCAGCAGCGAGGCGAGCGCGAAGATCTCCTCGGGTTCGGGCAGGCGGCCCGCACCGGTGTCGGCGCCGGTGAGGCGGCCGTGCGCGGGTTCCATCACGATGGCCCCGTGGCGGCGCAGCGTGGCGACGTTCTCCTGGGTGGCCGGATGCTCCCACATCTCGGTGTGCATGGCCGGGGCGAACAGCACGGGACATCGGGCGGTCAGCAGCGTGGCGGTGAGCAGGTCGTCGGCGCGCCCCTGCGCGGCCCGCGCCATGAGGTCGGCGGTGGCGGGCGCGATGACGACGAGGTCGGCCTCCTGGCCGAGCCGCACGTGCGGCACCTCGGGCACGTCGGCGAACACACCGGTATTGACCGGGTTGCCGGACAGCGCCTCGAAGGTGGCCTTGCCGACGAATTCGAGCGCCGACTGCGTGGGAATGACGCGAACCTCGTGGCCGGTCTCGGTGAACCGGCGCACGAGGGCGCAACTCTTGTAGGCGGCGATGCCGCCGCCGACGCCGACGACGATCCGGGTCACCGCACGCCCCGGACGGTTGGCACGCTCGCGGGCGTGATGGGAGTGGTCACCGTGTGCCTCCAGCGCCGTCGTTGGTTGTCACGCCGGGCGTTCCGCATGCTCGGCGTGTATCCGAATGGCTCGGCCTACTCGCCTTCGGAGTGCTCGAGCAGATCGGCGTGGATCTCACGCATGGCCACCGAGAGCGGCTTCTCCTGCAGACCCGGCTCGACCAGCGGGCCGACGTACTCCAGGATGCCGTCGCCGAGCTGGTTGTAGTAGTCGTTGATCTGCCGCGCCCGCTTGGCCGCGTAGATGACCAGCGCGTACTTGGACGAGGTGCGCTCCAGCAGCTCGTCGATCGGCGGGTTGGTCAGGCCGACCGGAGTGTCGTAGGCGGGGGCGGCCTTCATGTCCGTACTCACTAGGGAGGCTCCTGCGGGGTTGATGGTCAACGGGGTGGGCGTCCGGCTCGGTCGGCCGCGAGGTCCGCGGGCGGACTTCAGGGGGCCGACGAGCCGTGCTTCGAGGCAGACCTCGAATTTGTGCTAACGAACAACGATACCAACCGCTCGCAGGCGGCGGTCACCTCGTCGTTCACTATGACGATGTCGAACTCGTCACAGGCCGCCAATTCGGTTTTCGCGGTCTGCAGGCGCCGCTCGATCACCTCGGGCGATTCGGTGCCCCGGGAGGTGAGCCGGGATACCAGCTCGTCCCAGCTGGGCGGTGCCAGGAAGACCAGCAGGGCCTCCGGCATCGCCCGGCGGACCGAGCGCGCCCCTTCGAGATCGACTTCGAGCAGTACCGAGCGACCGGCCGCCAGGGCCTCCCGCACCGGCGCGGCCGGGGTGCCCGACCGCTGCAACCCGCCGTGGATATCGGCCCATTCCAGGAGTTCGTCCGCCGCGATCATGGCGTCGAACTGTTCCCTGGTGACGAAGCGATAGTCACGACCGTCGACCTCACCGGGCCGGGGAGCCCGGGTGGTGGCCGACACACTGAACACCAGTTCCGGCAACCGTTCGCGCAGACAGCGCACGACGGTTGACTTTCCTACGGCCGAGGGGCCGACCAGGACTACCAGCCGACCCTTCCGAGTGTGTTCGACCACCCTCGGATTATTCGGCGCTGAAGTCGAACCGGGCCAGCAGCGCCTTGCGCTGCCGGTCGCCCAGACCACGCAGGCGGCGGGTCGGAGCGATCTCCAGTTCGCTCATGATCTCAGCAGCCTTGACCTTGCCCACCTTCGGCAGGGCTTCCAGCAGAGCCGAAACCTTCATCTTGCCGAGCACTTCGTCCTTCTCGGCGTCCTGAAGGACCGTCTTCAGGTCGGTGCCGCCACGCTTCAAGCGCTCCTTGAGCTCCGCCCGAGCGCGGCGAGCGGCAGCCGCCTTCTCCAAAGCAGCGGCGCGCTGCTCGTCAGTCAGCTGGGGAAGGGCCACGGTTCCTCCGTCTCATCGTTCATTGCATCTACTCCCGCCGGGGAGAACCCCGGCGGTCTCAGCGACCGTACCCACGTCGCCTGGCGATTGCGAACCCGCCCCCCAGGTCAGCGCGTGATTCCGGGCACGGCCGCGCCGAGCGGGCATCCGCGAGGGGTGACTCCGCCCGGCTGCGACGATACTAACCACAGAATCGCGAACCCCGTTGCAGCCAGGGCGTTTTCACGCTTTCACCAGGTGAGCCGGGGACAGGCCCTACCGCCGGGTCACCTCGTAACCGAGCTGTGATCACGCGACCTGGAATTTTCTCGGATTTCTCGGCGTGTCGCGCAAAAACCGCACCGCGTGTCGCGCATCACACGCTACCACCGCGAGGCGTCCGCCGCCCGGCCCGAGCCCGCCCGAACCCCGCTGAACACGGCCTGAAGGGGTCGTAGACGAGCGAAAACACATCCGTGTAGTTCTCGGGTGCGGCACGGGCGCGACCGCGCGTCAGAACGGCACTGAGAGCCACCCGGCCGGGCACCGTTTCGCTCACAGCGAAACCGGACATATCGGACCGATTCGGCTGGTCACACACATGCGCGCACCCGATCGGACGCGCGATCCAGCGGTCAACTGCTCTCGCGCCCCGATCGGACACGCGGCGACAGCGGTCAGCTGCTCTGCACGGCGATCCGGAGGCCGAGTGCCACCATGAGCGTGCCCATGGCCGCATCGATGGCCCGCCGCACCCGCTGGCGGGTGAAGACGTGACGCAACGCGCCGATCGCCACGGCCAGGGTCACGAACCAGGTCAGGTTCACCACCGTGCAGACCAGGCTCAGCTCCAGGGTGCTCAGCGCCGACGGATCGGCGGGCAGGAACTGCGGCACCAGGGCGATGAAGAACACCGCGGCCTTGGGGTTGAGCAGGTTGTTGAGCAAACCCTGCCGGAAGGCCACGCGCAGGCCGTACCGCCGCGGCCCCACGTCGGCGTCGAGTGCGTAGTCCCCGCGCCGCGCCGCCAGCAGGGCGCGCACCCCGAGGTAGCCGAGGTAGGCCGCGCCGACCAGCTTCACCACGGTGTAGGCCACGGCCGAGGCGGCCAGCAGGCCGGCGATGCCGACGGCGGTGATCAACGACCAGACGAACACGCCCACGGCGACGCCCGCCGCGCTGGCGATTCCGGCGCGGCGACCCGAGACGGCGCTGTTGCGCACGACGATGACGAAATCGGGGCCGGGTGTCATGGATCCGAGCAGAATCACCCCGGCGAGTGCGAGAACCTGTGCCGTCGACATCACCGGCTCAGCGTACGCGGCGGCCACGGTGTCGAACAGCGGTGTCGAACAGCACAGGTTCACCCGGTCGAATCAGTCTCGCAGGAACTCGAATTCGTCGGTGAGCCGATGCACGCGCACCTGCAGCGCGCCCACCGACGGACCGGCCTTCAGCACCTCACGCGAGACATTCGGCACCACCGCGCCGAGATCGCTGTCGCGCACCAGTTTCCGGATGGAGTCCGCTCCCCCGCCCTGCGCGCCCACGCCCGGCATGAGAATCGGGCCGTTGAGCGTGCTCAGGTCGGGCGCCTCGGTGAGGGTCGCGCCGACCACCACACCCACGGAACCGAATTCGGCCCCGGCATTGTGGGCGGCGGCGTCGTCGACCATGCGCTGGGCGATGCTGCGACCGTCCGGGCCGGTGATGCGTTGCAGCTCGGCCGCTTCCGGATTGGAGGTCGCCGCCAGCACGAACACGCCCCGGTCGTTGGCGCGCGCCAACTCCAGAGCCGGTGCGAGCGAACCGAATCCGAGATACGGCGAGACGGTCACCGCGTCACTGCCGAGCGGACCGTCGCCCAGCCAGGCGTGGGCGTAGGCGTCCATGGTGGAACCGATATCGCCGCGCTTGGCGTCGGCGAGCACCAGCGTGCCCGCCTCCCGCAGCTCGCCGATGGCCTCCTCCAGCACCATGATGCCGCCGGAGCCGTACGCCTCGAAGAAGGCCACCTGGGGTTTGACCAGGGCGACGCGACCGGCGAAGGCTTCCACGCAGGCGTCGGTGAATGCCTTGAGCCCGGTCACGTCCTCGCTCAGCCCCCAGGCCCGCAGCAGCGGTGGATGCGGGTCGATGCCCACGCACAGCGGACCGTGCGCACGCATCGCCTCCCGCAACCGCACCCCGAATGTGGTCATCGGGTCAGCCCCGCAGGGTGGTGTGGAGTTCCTGCAGGGACCGCACGCCGATGCCGCCGTTGATGGTGGCCTCGATGCCCTGCACCGCAGCCGCCGCACCCTGCACCGTGGTGATGCACGGGATGTTCGCGCCCACCGCGGCGGTGCGGATCTCGTAGCCGTCCACGCGCGGACCGTTGTTGCCGTACGGGGTGTTGAAGACGATGTCGACGTCCCCGTCCTTGATCATGTCCACGATGCTGGGCGCGAGCGTCGCGGCGTCCGCCGTGCCCGAACGCCCCGGAGCGGGCTCCGGGTCCGAGTGCTTGCGCACCCGCTCGCACGGAATGCCGTTGCGGCGCAGCATCTCCGCGGTGCCGTCGGTGGCCAGGATGCGGAATCCCAGGTCGTGCAGGCGCTTCACCGGGAACACCATGGCCCGCTTGTCGCGGTTGGCGATGGAGACGAACGCGGTGCCCTCGGTCGGCAGCGAACCGTAGGCCGCCGCCTGCGATTTGGCGAAGGCGGTGCCGAAATCGGCGTCGATGCCCATCACCTCACCGGTGGACTTCATCTCCGGCGAGAGCAGCGAGTCGATACCGCTGCCGTCCGGGCGGCGGAAGCGGTGGAACGGCAGCACCGCCTCCTTGACCGCCACCGGGGCGTCGAACGGCGCGTGGCCGCCGTCGCCCTCGGGCGGCAGGATGCCTTCCTTGCGCAGGTCGGCGATGCTGGCCCCGAGCGCGATCCGCGCCGCGGCCTTGGCCAGCGACACCGCGGTGGCCTTGGACACGAACGGCACCGTGCGGCTGGCGCGCGGATTGGCCTCGAGCACGTAGAGCACATCGTCCTTGAGCGCGTACTGCACGTTCAGCAGACCCTTGACGCCGATGCCCTTGGCCAGCGCGGCGGTGGAGCGGCGCACGGCCTCGATATCGCTGCGCCCCAGGGTGATCGGCGGCAGAGCGCACGCGGAGTCGCCGGAGTGGATACCGGCCTCCTCGATGTGCTCCATGACGCCGCCCAGGTACACCTCGTCGCCGTCGCACAGGGCGTCGACGTCGATCTCGATGGCGTCCTCCAGGAACCGGTCGATGAGCACCGGGCGATCCGGGCTGATATCGGTGGCGCGGGAGATGTAGCCCTCGAGCGTCTGCTCGTCGTAGACGATCTCCATACCGCGACCGCCCAGCACGTAGGACGGCCGCACCAGCACCGGGTAGCCGATCTCGGCGGCGATCTTCTTGGCCTGCTCGAAGGTGGTGGCGGTGCCGTACTTCGGAGCCGGGAGCCCGGCCGCGACCAGCACGTCACCGAATTCGGCGCGGTCCTCGGCCAGGTCGATGGCGGCGGCGGAGGTGCCGACCACCGGCACCCCGGCATCGGTCAGCCGCTGTGCCAGGCCCAGCGGCGTCTGACCGCCCAGCTGGCAGATGACGCCCGCGACCGTGCCCGACTCGGTTTCCGCGTGGTACACCTCGAGCACGTCCTCGAAGGTGAGCGGCTCGAAGTACAGCCGGTCGGCGGTGTCGTAGTCGGTGGACACCGTCTCCGGGTTGCAGTTGACCATGACGGTCTCGAACCCGGCCTCCGACAGCGTCTGCGCGGCATGCACGCAGCTGTAGTCGAATTCGATGCCCTGGCCGATGCGGTTGGGGCCCGAACCCAGGATGATCACCTTGTCGCGCTCACGCTGCGGCGCGACCTCCGACTCGGCGGCCGGATCGAGTTCGTAGGCCGAGTAGTGGTACGGCGTCTTGGCCTCGAACTCCGCCGCGCAGGTGTCGACGGTCTTGAACACCGGGCGGATGCCGAGCCGGTGCCGCAGCTCGCGCACCCCGTTCTCACCGGCGAGTTCCGGTCGCAGCGAGGCGATCTGGCGGTCGGACAGACCGTAGTGCTTGGCGCGGCGCAGCAACGGCTCGTCCAGCACGGGCGCGTCGATGATCTCCCGGCGCAGCTCCACCAGGCCGGCGACCTCGGCCACGAACCACGGGTCGACACCCGAGGCGGCCGCCACGTCCTCGACGCTCGCGCCGAGTCGCAGCGCCCGCTCCACCTGGTAGATGCGGCCCTCGGTGGGCACCTTCAGATCGTCGAGAATCGCCTGCACATCGGTCCACTCGCCATCCGGCTGGGTCCAGAAGCCGGTGGCCTTGGTCTCCAGCGAGCGCAGCACCTTGCCCAGCGCCTCGGAGAAGTTGCGGCCCAGCGACATGGCCTCACCGACCGACTTCATGGTGGTGGTCAGGGTGGGGTCGGCGCCCGGGAACTTCTCGAAGGCGAAGCGCGGCGCCTTGACCACCACATAGTCGAGCGTGGGCTCGAAACAGGCCGGGGTCTCCTTGGTGATGTCGTTGACGATCTCGTCCAGGGTGTAGCCGATGGCCAGCTTGGCGGCGATCTTGGCGATCGGGAATCCGGTCGCCTTGGAGGCCAGCGCCGACGAGCGCGAGACGCGCGGGTTCATCTCGATGACGATGAGGCGGCCGTCGCGGGGATTCACCGCGAACTGGATATTGCAGCCGCCGGTGTCCACGCCGACCTCGCGCAGAATCGCGATGCCCAGATCGCGCATCTTCTGGTACTCGCGGTCGGTCAGGGTCATGGCCGGGGCGACGGTCATCGAGTCACCGGTGTGCACGCCCATCGGGTCCACGTTCTCGATGGAGCAGACGATGACGACATTGTCCTTGCCGTCGCGCATGAGCTCGAGCTCGAATTCCTTCCAGCCCAGGATGGATTCCTCGATGAGCACGTTCGCGGTCGGCGAGGCGGCCAGGCCGCCGCCGGCGATGCGGTCCAGATCCTCGTCGTTGTAGGCCATGCCCGACCCCAGGCCGCCCATGGTGAACGACGGGCGCACGACCACCGGGAAACCCAGTTCCGCAACGGTTTCGCGCACCTCGGCCATGGTGTAGCAGACCTTGGAGCGAGCCGATTCGCCGCCCACCTTGGCGACGATGTCCTTGAACTTCTGCCGGTCCTCACCACGCTGGATGGCGTCGAAGTCCGCGCCGATGAGCTCGACGTTGTACTTCTCCAGCACGCCGTTCTCGTGCAGGGCGACCGCGGTGTTCAGCGCGGTCTGACCGCCCAGGGTCGCGAGAATCGCGTCGGGGCGCTCCTTGGCGATGACCTTCTCGACGAACTCCGGGGTGATCGGCTCCACGTAGGTGGAGTCGGCGAACTCCGGGTCGGTCATGATGGTCGCCGGGTTGGAGTTCACCAGCGACACCCGCAGCCCCTCGGACCGCAGTACCCGGCACGCCTGGGTGCCGGAGTAGTCGAACTCGCAAGCCTGGCCGATGACGATCGGGCCCGAGCCGATCACCAGGATGTGGTTGAGATCGGTGCGGCGAGGCATCAGGCTCCTTCCATCAGCGTTGCGAAGCGGTCGAACAGGTAGGCGGCGTCATGGGGACCGGCGGCCGCTTCCGGGTGGTACTGGACGGAGAACGCCTTGCCGTCCACGAGGCGCAGGCCCTCGACGGTGCCGTCGTTGGCGCACACGTGGTCGATCTCGGCCTTGCCGAACGGGGTGTCGAAGACCTCGCCGCGCTCACCCTCCAGGGCGAAGCCGTGGTTCTGCGCGGTGATCGAGATCCGGCCCGAGTGGTGTTCGACGACCGGGATGTTGATGCCGCGGTGGCCGAACTTCATCTTGTAGGTCGTGCGGCCCAGCGCCCGGCCCAGGATCTGGTTGCCGAAGCAGATGCCGAACAGCGGCAGGCCCTCGCCCAGCACCCCCTGGGTGAGCGCGACGGCGTCGTCCTGGGTGGCCGGGTCGCCCGGACCGTTGGACAGGAACACCCCGTTCGGGTTCAGCTCCTTGATCTGGTCCAGGGTGACGTTCGACGGCACCACGTGCACCCGCATCCCGCGCTGGGCGAACATGCGCGGGGTGTTGGACTTGATGCCCAGATCCACCGCGACCACCGTGAAGCGGTGCTCGCCGACCGGCTCGATGGTGTACATCTCGTCGGTGGAGACCTCGCCCGCCAGGTCCGCGCCCAGCATGGACGGCTGGCCGGTGACGCGATCCACCAGCTCCTCGTAGTCGGCGAGGGCGTCGCCGGAGAAGATGCCCGCCTTCATGGAGCCGCGGGTGCGCAGGTGGCGCACCAGTGCCCGGGTGTCGATCCCCGCGATGCCGACGATGTTCTGGTTCTCCAGTTCGTCGGCCAGGGTGCGGTTGGCGCGCCAGTTGGAGGCGCGGCGCGCGGGGTCGCGCACCGCGTAGCCCGCCACCCAGATCTTCGCGGACTCGTCGTCCTCGTCGTTCCAGCCGGTATTGCCGATCTGGGGCGCGGTGGCCACCACGATCTGGCGGTCGTAGCTGGGGTCGGTGAGTGTCTCCTGGTACCCCGTCATCGCGGTGCAGAACACCGCCTCACCCAACGTCTGTCCCACGGCACCGAAGGTCGAGCCCCGGAACACCCGGCCGTCCTCCAGCACCATTACGGCAGTGTCTGCCCCGAACCCAACCCTTACGCCGCTCATGCCTCGTCTCCGTTCATCGCACCCGCCGTCGTCCACGCCGGGTACACCGTCTTGTCGTCACCCCGGAATCCGGTATCCACCTCGGTTCCGGTCGGCAGCGTCCAGCGAATGACCAGCACACCATCTTCGGTCATCACCTTGCCCGCATGGCCCCGCTCGGCGCGCACCGCGGTGATGGACTCCGCCGGAATCCAGATCGGCGCGTTGCCATCGCGCTCCAGCAGGATGCCGCGCTCGAAGCGGGTCATCTCCGCGGTGGCGCGGAAACCCAGATCACCCACCGTGATCCGCTGAATCCAGCTGGGGGCCAGGGTGCTGCCCAGGTACAGGCCCGTGGTCGGCTCCAGCAGTTGCGCGCCGCAATCGGCGGGCACCATCGGGAGATCGCCGATCGCACCGGCCTGGCGTCGGGCCCGGCCCGTCCACGCCCGGTACATCAGCCACAGGCCGAGCAGGAACACCGCCAGGCATCCGACCACCCACAGCGTTCGCTCCATTACGGTCCTCCTCGGTTCCCCGCCCGCCGGGCTCCCCCGGCGATCCGTGCCGCGTCGCGCGCGGTATTGCGGCCGCGCAGGAAGGTGGCGGTCACCAGTCCCGGCAGCGTCATCGCCTCGAACGGCGTGTTGTCGGAGATGCTGGCGAGATCCTTCGCCCGCACCGTCCACGACGTCTCCGGATCGACCAGCGCCAGATTGGCCGGTTCACCCACCTCGATCGGCCGACCCTGATCCGCCAGGCCCGCGATGCGGGCCGGGTTCTCGCTCATCACCGCGGCCACGCCGCGCCAGTCCAGCAGACCGGTGCGCACCATGGTCGCCACGATGATGGACAGCGCCGTCTCCAGGCCGAGCATGCCGGGGCGGGCGGCCGCGAACTCGCAGCACTTGTCCTGTTCGGCGTGCGGGGCGTGATCGGTGGCGACACAGTCGATGACCCCGTCGGCCAGCGCCCGGCGCAGCGCCTCCACATCGGAGACCTCGCGCAGCGGCGGGTTCACCCGGTTCACCGCGTCGTAGGTCTCCAACCGCGAGTCATCCAGCAGCAGGTGGTGTGGGGTCACCTCGGCCGTGATCGAGATCCCCTGCGCCTTGGCCCATTTCAGCAGTTCCACGGTTCCGGCGGTGGAGGCGTGGCAGATGTGCACGCGCGCACCGGCATCCCGGGCCAGCAACGCGTCGCGGGCCACGATGGACTCCTCGGCGGCGCGCGGCCAGCCGGCCAGGCCCAGCCGGGCCGCGTTCGGGCCCTCGTGCGCCACCGCGCCCTGGGTGAGCCGCGGCTCCTCCGCGTGCTGGGCGATGAGCACGCCCAGGGAGTTCGCGTACTCCAGGGCGCGGCGCATGATCAGCGGGTCGTACACGCAGTGGCCGTCGTCGGAGAACATGCGCACCTTGGCCTCACCGGCGGCCATCGTGCCCATCTCGGCGAGCTGCTCACCCTTCAGGCCGACCGTGACCGCACCCACCGGATGCACGTCCACCAGGCCGACCTCCTGACCGCGCCGCCACACGTGGTCGGTGATGACCTGGGTGTCGGCCACCGGATTGGTGTTCGCCATGGCGAACACCGCGGTGTAGCCGCCCAGTGCCGCGGCGGCGGAACCCGTTTCGATGGTCTCGGTGTCCTCGCGGCCCGGCTCGCGCAGATGCGTGTGCAGGTCCACGAAGCCCGGCAGCAGGTACTGCCCGGTGCCGTCGACGATCTCGGCGTCGGTGATCCCCAGATCGGTGCCGATCTGCCGGATCTCACCGTCGGCGAGCAACACGTCCACCGGTTCGCCCTCGCCGTACAGCCGAACGCTCTTGATCAGCACGTTGCCGCCGTTCATGCCACCACCTCGTCCGTTCCGACCAGCAGGCGGAACAGCACCGCCATCCGCATATGCACTCCGTTGTTGACCTGTTGCAGCACAGCGGCTTTCGGAGAATCCGCGACCGACGCGGCGATCTCCATACCGCGCAGCATCGGCCCGGGGTGCAGCACCACCGCGTGCTCGTCGAGCATGTCCAACCGCCGCTGGTTGAGCCCGTAGTTGATCGAATACTCGCGGGCCGACGGGAAGAAGCCGCCGTTCATCCGCTCGGCCTGCACCCGCAGCATCATGACCGCGTCCGCGCCCGGCAGTTCGGCGTCGAGCGAATGCGAGATCCGCACCGGCCACGCCTCCACGCCCACCGGCAGCAGGGTGCGCGGCGCGACCAGCACCACCTCCGCGCCGAGCGTGTCGAGCAGGAAGGCGTTCGAGCGCGCCACCCGGCTGTGCAGGATGTCGCCCACGATGACGACCCGCTTACCCGCCAGGTCACCGAGCCGCTGCCGCAGTGTCAGCGCATCCAGCAGGGCCTGGGTGGGGTGCTCGTGCATACCGTCACCGGCATTGATGATCGCCGGGCCGGGACCGCTGTAACCGCTCGCGGCGTCCTGCATCTCGGTGAACCAGCGGGCGATCTGATGCGCCGCGCCCGAGGCCGGATGCCGGACGATGAGCGCGTCCGCGCCCGCCGCGTGCAGGGTCAGCGCGGTATCGCGCAGCGACTCGCCCTTGGAGACCGAGGAACTCGACGCGCTCACATTGATCACGTCGGCGCTCATCCACTTCCCCGCCACCTCGAAGGAGACCCGGGTGCGGGTGGAGTTCTCGAAGAACACCGTCATGACCGTGCGCCCGCGCAGCGTCGGCAACTTCTTGACCTCGCGGCCCAGCAGCGCCTGCTCGAACCGCTCGGCCTCGTCCAGCAAACCGGTGGCGGTCTCGCGGTCCAGGTCGGTGACCGACAGCAGATGCCTCACTTGTCACCCTCCTGGGCCAGGTACACACCGTCGCGGCCGTCGTGTTCGCGCAGCAGCACCGAGATGTCCTCGGTGCGCGCGGTGGGCACGTTCTTGCCGACGTAGTCGGCGCGAATGGGCAGTTCCCGATGGCCGCGATCGATGAGCACCGCGAGCTGCACGGCCCGCGGACGGCCCAGGTCGCGCAGCCCGTCCAGGGCCGAGCGCACGGTCCGGCCCGAGAACAGCACATCGTCGACCAGCACGACCAGCGCGTCCTCGATACCGCCCTCGGGCACCGAGGTGCGTTCCAGCGGACGGTGCGGGCGACTGCGCAGATCGTCGCGGTAGAGGGTGATGTCGAGGGAGCCGAGCGCGGGCCGCACGCCGGCGAACTCCTCGATCTTGAGTGCCAGCCGGTTGGCGAGAGTCGTTCCGCGCGTGGGAATTCCGATCAACACGACGCGCGCGGCGGCGGGGTCGGCGGAATCGAGCGCGGTCTTCTCGATGATCTGATGCGCCATGCGCGCGATGGTGCGGCCGACATCCGAATCCGACAGCAGTTCACGCCCGGTCTGAATCCGCTCGGGATCGTGCCGCTGGGAATGCTCGGCAGCGCTCGACTTGGCGGCCCGGTCTTCGGGCACGGCCATGCCGACCTCCTTCCCCGCCTCACTGGACGGTCCGTTAAAGGATGTCTTTCGGAGCAAGAGCCTAACAGCGCCGCGCGCCACCGAATCCGCCGCACCCCCTCGGCAACCCCGGGTCGCCAGGTACCGCGACACGGCTACGACCAGCGCGAATCGGAAAAGCGCCGGTCTGGACAGCAAGTGCCCAGTTACGGGCGCTTCGGTGGCTGTGGCCAGGTTCACGTGCCGGTGCGGTACGAATTGTCCACACTACATGCTCTAATGCGCATATTTCCATCGCGATATCCCTGAGGCGCGGCGATCGTGATCCGACTCCGCGGCGGATACGGATCCACGGAGGCCACACCGGACTATGATCAGACCGTTTGGTCTTTGCAGAGGTCCGCCGTCATCACCGGATGCTGGAAGGAATCTCGTATGAGCAAACCCGTGGCCTGGATCTTGGGTCTGACCCTCATCATCGCCGGACCGCTGATCGGTATCGCACTGCGCCGGGTCGTCGATCGCATCGCCGCAAAGACCCTCGTCGCCTCCACCACGCCGGGCAGTCAGACCGCGCGTCGACTCGTACTCGGACTGGCACATGACCTGGCCGTGCCGGTGTGCGCGCTGGTGGCCCTCGCCGTCGCACTCGACCTGCCGGGCGGCATCCCCTTCCCGATGGAGATCATCCACCAGGTCCTGAAGGGCGCCCTGATGGTCGCGATCACCTTCGCGATCGCGCGGCTGGCCGCCGACGTGGTCACCTCGGTGATTCGACGGATCAGCGGCATCTCCGGATCGGTGAGCCTGTTCGCCACCATCACGCGCGTCCTGATCTATGCCGTCGGCGCACTGATCACCCTGGACAGCGCGGGCATTCGCGTGACACCACTGCTGGGCGCGCTCGGCGTCGGCGCGCTGGCCATCGCTCTCGCTCTGGAGGGCACGCTCGCCAACCTGTTCGCGGGTGTGCACATCCTCGCCTCACGAACGGTGCAGCCGGGCGATTTCGTCCGCCTCGACACCGGTGAGGTCGGGTGGATCACCGACGTCAACTGGCGCACGACCAGCATTCGCGAGATTCCGGGCAATGTCGTCATCGTGCCGAACCGCAAGTTCGCCGACGCCATCCTCACCAACTTCAACCACCCCGCCCAGGACATGGCGATCGCCGTCGAGGTCAGCACCAGCTACGACAGCGATCTGGACCAGGTCGAGCGGGTGACACTGGAGGTGGCGCGGCAGGTGATGTGCGAACTCGATGTGGGCGTGCCCGACGCCGAACCGCGGGTGCGATTCCACACCTTCGGCGACTCGGGCATCGGCTTCCGGGTGGTGTTGCGCACCCGACAGTACGAAGACCAATACCTGCTCGTCAGTGAGTTCATCAAAGCGCTGCACCGACGCTTCCGGATGGAGGGCATCGTCATCCCCTACCCCATTCGCGTACTCCACACCGCCCCGATCACCGAGCCGCGCACGGTACCGCTCGTCGATCCCTCATCGCTCGAGACCGCTCTTCGTACACCGTAAACCGGAGTGTGCGATGCTCGTGGGGTGAGCAACGAAGCTGACCACACCGAACCGACCCGCATGACCTTCCGCGGCTACGGCGGCATCGATATCGCCGGTGACAGCTGGGGCCCGACCGACGCGCCCCTCGTCGTCTTCCTGCACGGCGGCGGCCAGACGCGGCATTCCTGGAAGGACTCCGGACTCGCGCTGGCCAAGGCCGGACTGCACGCGGTACTGCTCGACGCCCGCGGGCACGGCGACAGCGACTGGGCGGCCGACGGCGACTATCGACGCGACGCCATGGTCGGCGACCTGATGGCGGTGCTGGCGCAACTCGACAAGCCCGCGTTCGTGGTGGGCGCGAGCATGGGCGGGCTCACCGGACTGCTCGCCACCGCGCACCCGGAACGGGAGCGCATCACCGGCCTGGTGCTCGTCGACGTGGTGCCGCGCCCCGAACGCGCGGGCGTGGAGCGCGTACTCGAGTTCCTGGGCGGTCACCGCGAAGGTTTCGCGACCGTGGAGGAGGCCGCCGACGCGGTGGCCGAGTATCTCCCCCATCGCCGCCGACCGCGCAATCCCGAAGGGCTGCTGCGCAATCTGCGCCAGCGCGCGGACGGGCGCTGGTACTGGCACTGGGATCCGGCCATGATGTCCCGCCGCGGTGCGGGTGAGGACATCGAATTGCACAGCGAGATACTGGAATCCGCCGCCCGCGACCTGACGATCCCGGTCCTGCTGGTGCGCGGCGCGCTCTCCGACGTGGTGAGCGAGCAGGGCGTGGCCGCCTTCCGCGCATTGGTCCCGCACGCCGACTACACCGAGATCGGCACCGCCGCCCACACCGCGGCCTCCGACGCCAACGACGAATTCACCGACGCGGTAGTCGATTTCGTGCGCGCACACGTCGACGTCGACTGAGTCGCGAGCCCGGCGTATCGGCATCTCGCGATTCACCCGACACAGAACTCGTGACTGGGATAGCATTCTGGTCACGAGTTCGATCGATGTCCGGAGGTGATCGTGGCCCGAACGCAGCGAGCGGACCTCCACGAGCGCGCCGACGCGATTCTGGACGCCGCCACCGAACTGATGCTGACGACCGCTGCGCGTGACCTCCGCATCGAGGAGGTCGCGAGGCGGGCCGGCGTCGGCAAGGGGACGGTCTACCTGCATTGGGCCAGCCGTGAGGAGTTGATGCTCGCCGTCGGCGCCCGCGAAGCGGTCGCCATGCTCGCCACCGTCATCGCCGCGATGCGCGCGGATCCGATCGAGGTGGCCCTGCACCGCTACCTGCGTCGCCACTTTCTCGAGGCCATGCGACGACCCATCCTGCACAGCCTGTTCGTCACCGACCGCACCGGGCTCGGCGCACTCACCGACCACCCCGCCCGCGTCAGGCTGGCGGAGGCCAAACTTCGTGCCGCACACGACCATCTGGCCGCACTGCGTGAGCATCGGCTGCTGCGCCCCGGCCTGCATCCGGTCGACGTCGACTTCAGCGCGCAAGCCATCGCCTACGGGTTCTTCGCCGCCACGCCACTGCTGTCCGACGATGCGCGCTTCACCCTCGACCATCGGGCGGATCAGCTCGCCGACGTCATCCGCCGATCCTTCGAACCGGCCCGCCCGCCCGCACCCGAACGCTACGCCGCCGCCGCACCGCGGGTCGTCGACGCCTTCGAACGCCTTCGAAACGAGTTCCGCCGCACCGCCTACGGCGCCGCCGCCGACTGAATCACCTGCCCGAGAGAGAGTTCCGCCCCATGACCACCAGTGAGATCACCGGACTGCACCACGTCGGCCTCGTCGTGCACGATCTGAGCGACGCGATCGACACGTTCCGCCGCTTCGGCTTCCATATCGCCGCACCGACCTATCCGGCCTTGCCGCCGACCCCCGGCGCGGCGCCGGAGCCCGTCGGAGCGGGCAATACCCACGCCGACTTCCCCCGCGGCTTCCTCGAACTGCTCGCGGTCACGACCGCGGACGGGGCTCGCATTCCCGCCGACGCCACACTCGTGCCCTTGCGCATCCCGGCGGATCGGCTGGATGCGACCAGAACGGCGATCCGGCATACCGTCGCGGGCCTCACCGAACGGCTGGAGCGTTTCGAGGGAGCCCACATTCTGATCTTCGCCACCGCCGACGCGGAGAAGACCGCCGCCAGAATCGCGGCCGAAGGGGTGGCACACGGAGGCGTCGTCGTGGCGCAGCGGCCGATCACCACCGCGGAGGGCACCAGCCCCCAGCCGATCTCCTACCTAGAGATCCACGACCCCGCAACGAAAGCGGCCATCCTGCCCGAGGGCCGGGTAGGTGTCGCCGAGGACGTCCCGGCCGCCGTCCTCGACGCCCAGACCGGGCTCGACCATCCCAATGGCGCGGTCGGCCTCGTCGAATGCGTCCTCTGCGTCGACGACGAGGAGCTCGACGCCACCGCCGCGCGTTACGAACGCTATCTCGGTGTCGCCGCGCACCACGAAAGCTCCTCCTACGGTTTCTCGCTCGGCCCGCATCGACTCACCCTCACCACACCGCACGCGGTCGCGGCGCGACTGCCGGGTGAACGGCCGAGGACCCCGGCGCTGTCCGCCTACACCATCGAGGTGACCGACCTCGCCGCCGCGGAACGGCTGCTGCGCGACCGGGACGTCCCGCTGCGCACCGCCGCCACCGGTGAGCTCTTCATCCCGGCCGCGGCCGCGTGCGGTGCGGCCGTCCTGATCCGCGCAGCCACCGTGACCGTCTGATCGACCGCGGCCGCGCGGAGAGCGCAAGGGTCCGAGGTCTCCACATCGATGACCGACGCCGCTGTGGCGGCGACTTTCCGTGACACACACTGGAACACGGCAATGGCGGTGCGAGGTCGTCGCGCACCACGACCGGGCTCCAGTGGAATCGAGTGGAATCGATGCATCCTTCCGTGCAGGCGCGGCTCTCCGTCGGGCGGACGGTCCGGGCCATGGCCCGCTGTCTGATCCGGACCCTCGAACTGCTGGCACGCCGTCGCATCCACCTTCCGGTGGTCAATCGCGGGGCGCGCATCGACTTCGCGGACGGGACCGCGGCGCACGTCTTCCGGGAGACGGTGATCGACCGCGCCGCCGCGCGGAATCCATGTGTGCTGGCCGTCGAGTTCCAGCTGCGCGCGGTGCACGGTGCGGGCCACGCGCTGTTCCGCCGGGAGAGCCTGCTCAACACCCTGCTCTTCGCCGGATTCCCGGGGCTGATCACCAAGCTGTGGCTCGCGCACGACCAGCGGGGGCGGTATCGCGGACTGTACGAGTGGGACGATTCGGCGGCGGCCGAATCGTACGCCCGCACGCTGTGGGGCGTTCTCGCGCTCGTCTGTGTGCCGGGCTCGATCGCCTACCGCGTACTCCCCGGCCTGCGGCGCGCCGATCTGCTGGAACCTGCGGACTCGTCCGGGGCGGGCGACACCATAGAGGACGACCGCTGGTGGCTGCCGGTGCGGTCGAGCCGACCGATCGTCGCCACGGCACCCGTCGGCATCGCGTCCTGACGCGCCCGACGCACCCACTTGAACATACGTTCGATCGAACGTAGATTCGATGACATGTCCACTCCATTGCAGGGCTCGCTGCTCGACGGCTTCGACGGCGAGCCGGCCCTGGGCTCGCTGTCCGGCCTGCGGCGCACCGTGCTGACCGAGGGGGCCTGGGTCGATGTGCTGCCCGGCTGGCTCACCGGTGCGGACACGCTGTTCGAGCGGCTCGCCGCCGAGGTGCCGTGGCGCGCGGACCGGCGACCCATGTACGAGCGGGTGGTGGACGTGCCCCGGCTGCAATGCTTCTACGCGGAAGGCCGCGCCCTACCGGATCCGATACTGGACGGGGCCCGCGACGCCTTGACCGCGCACTATCGGCGGGAGCTCGGGGAGCCGTTCCGCACCGCGGGCCTGTGCTACTACCGGCACGGTGACGACAGCGTCGCCTGGCACGGCGACACCATCGGCCGCGGGGCCGCCCACGACACCATGGTCGCCATCGTGTCGGTCGGCGCGGCACGCCCCCTGCTGTTGCGTCCGCGCGGCGGTGGCGCGAGCCTGCGCTATTCGCTCGGACACGGCGATCTGATCGTCATGGGCGGCTCCTGCCAGCGCACCTGGGAGCATGCCGTGCCGAAGACCCGCCGCCCGGTCGGCCCCCGCATCAGCATCCAGTTCCGTCCGCGCGGGGTGCGCTGAGCAGGCAATCTTGCGTTGGAGCGCGCTCCAGCTCCTAGGTTCGTCGCATGAACAGCGTCCCATCCACCCTTGCCGCCGCCAATCGCTTCGAGCGAGGTGCGGCGGTGCTGCGCGCCGTCTCCGGCACCGAGCATCCGGAGGCCCTCGACAGCCTCGCCGATATCGCGCCCGATCTCGCCCGTCTCACCGTCGAGTTCGCCTACGGCGATATCAACGCCCGTCCCGGTCCGACGCTGCCGCAACGACAGCTGGCGACCGTGGCGGCGCTGGCCGCGCTCGGAAACGCGATGCCGCAGTTGCGATTCCACATCGACGGCGCGCTGAACGTGGGCTGCGCGCCCGGCGAGATCGTCGAGGTGCTCATCCACGTCTCGCTGTACGCGGGATTCCCGGCGGCGCTCAACGCGCTCACGGTGGCGCGGGAAGCGTTCCGGGCCCGGCCCGATATCGACTTCACGCCGACGACCGTGTCCGCCGCCACCGATCGCTTCGACCGCGGGCGCACCACCCTGTCGGCGGTCGACGGCCACGCCGGCGAACAGGTCATCGCGGCGCTGGCCGATATCGCACCGGATCTGGGTCGCTACATCATCGAATTCGGCTTCGGCGACATCTACTCTCGCCCCGGGCTGGATCTGCGGTCACGCGAACTGGCCACGGTGGCGATGTGCACCGCGCTGGGAACCGCCGCACCGCAGCTGAAGGTGCATCTGCACGGGCTGCTCAATGTCGGCGGCACCCGCGCCGAAGCCATCGAAGTGATCATGCAGATGGCGGTGTACGCCGGATTCCCCGCGGCGCTCAACGGGATCACCGCCGCGCGTGCGGTGTTCGCCGAACGCGATGAGAGGGGCGGGGGCGGGCGGGAATGAGCCGCCGCCGGGCGGGGTTCCACCCCGGCGTAACCGTACGACACACTGGGGAGTGATGAGGATGTCGACGTTCGCACTGGGTGGCGATCTCCGGGTCAACCGGATCGGGTTCGGGACCATGCGGCTGGCCGCGCCGCCGGAGCCGGGCACCGATCCCGGGATGGGGCACATCTGGCGGGCACCCGCGGATCGCGACGCGGCGGTCGCCGTGCTGCGACGGGCGGTGGAGTTGGGCGCGAATCTCATCGATACCGCGGACTCGTACGCCCTCGGCGAGAACGAGGAGCTGGTCGCGGCGGCGCTGCGGCCCTATCGCGAGGATGTGGTGGTCGCGACCAAGGTCGGCGTGGTGCGGCCCGGACCGCTGGAGTGGGTGCCGCTGGGGCATCCGGCCTATCTGCGCCAGCAGGCCGAATTGAGTTTGCGCCGTTTGGGACTCGACCGTATCGATCTGCTCCAGCTGCACCGCATCGACCCGAACGTCCCGCTCGCCGATCAGATCGGCGCGCTGAAGCAACTGGTCGACGAGGGCAAGGTACGCCATATCGGGCTGTCGGAGGCGAGTGTCGCGCAGCTGCGCGAGGCGGCCGCCATCACCCCGATCGCGAGTGTGCAGAATCTGTACAACCTCGGCGACCGGCACCATGAGGATGTGGTGGATTACGCTGCCGCACAGGGGATCGCATTCATTCCGTTCTTCCCGGTGGCCATGGGGGCGCATGCCGCACCGGATGGTCCGGTGGCGGCCGTGGCCGCGGAGGTCGGGGCGACTCCGGCGCAGACGGCGCTGGCCTGGCTGCTGCGCCGCTCCCCCACCGTCCTGCCGATTCCGGGCACCACCTCATTGGCACATCTCGAGGAGAACCTCGCGGCGGCGCGGGTGACGCTCAACGACGAGCAGTTCGAGCGGCTCTCGGCGGTCGCGCCGCCGGTGGTCGCGGCGTAATCCGCTGGGCAGCGCAGACTTTCAGGCCCGTCTCGCGAATTCCGGGGCGTGTTCGGGTAGTACACCCCGGCCCACCAAAAACGGCGGGATACTGCGGACGATCGGAATGCGGCGGAAGACGCGCAGGGCCAGCGGCGGTCGTTCGGCATTCGACAGGTTCACCCGGCCACGCACAGCCGGTCCGATGACGTTGGCGTGGGCGAAGCGCTGCATGGCCTGGGTGACCGCGGTCGGCAGGATGCGTCTGCGCTGCACCCGGCGCAGGTCCGCGGTCGTCACGCCGCCCGCGCGCAATGACGGCGCGAGGATGCGCGCCGCCGCCACCGCATCCTGGACGGCGAGGTTGATCCCGACACCGCCGACCGGGGACATGGCGTGCGCGGCGTCGCCGATGCAGAGCAGGCCGTCGGTGTACCACCGGTCCAGGCGGTCCAGCTGCACGTCGAGCAGCTTCACCTCGTCCCAGCCGGTGAGGGCGTCGCGGCGGTCGGCCAGCCAGGGCACCACCTCGACCATGCTGTCCATGATCTCGCCGACCGGTCCCGCGCGCAGGGCCGCATCGGCGCCCTTGCCGATCAATGTCGCCGCCTGCCAGTAGTCGCCGCGATCGAGCAGGACGGCCACCCGGTCGGCGGCGAGCACCGGCACCGCACCCGCCGGATCGGTATCGTTGCGCGGCAACCGGAACCACCACACGTCGAACGGTGTGGCCCAGCGCCGCGACCCGAGACCGACCGCCCGCCGCAGCGTCGAGTCACGGCCGTCGCAGGCGACCGTGAGATCGGCCCGAATCTCACCTTCCGCACCGTCTTTCGTGCGGTAGCGAACACCCGCCACCCGGCCGTCCGCCCGCAGCAGATCGGTGGCCTCGGTGTTCATCCGCAGCCGGAAGGTGGGTTCGGCATCCCCGGCGCGCGCCAGCAGATCCAGCAGATCCCACTGCGGCACCATGGCGATGTACGTGTATCGCCCCGGAATGCGGTCGAACGTGGCGACGGTCCGCATCGCGCCGCCGATCGGCAGCTGCACCGAACGCAGCCGCCGCTGCGGCAGTTTCGCGAACTCGTCCATGAGCCCGAGTTCGTCGAGCAGCTCCAGGGTGGTGGGATGCACGGTGTCGCCGCGGAAGTCGCGCAGGAAGTCACCGTGCTTCTCCAGTACCGTGACCTCGACGCCGCCGCGAGCCAGCAACAGCCCCAACACCATTCCCGCCGGACCACCTCCGGCGACCAGACAGGTCGTGCGTTCCATCGCCGCACCTCCACAGTCGGAATTCCGCCGTCTCCGCCGATGGTAGTGGCGCTAGCGGTCGGCCGAGTCCCGGAAGAGCACGAAGAAGTACGGCTGTTCCAGTCCGCGCATATCCATGACGCCGAGCAGAGTGTGGTCGTCGACGCGCCGGAAGACATCGATGATCGGCAGGTGATCGTAGATCATCGCGGCGCTGGACCTGCCACGGAACTCCAGGTCACGCAGCCGAGCACGCGGCGTGCCGGCGCGCAGCAGCGGACGCAGCACACCGAGCGACCGACGCACCGGCCGCAGCGTCGCGGCGGGCACCTTGCCCGCCAGAAACAGCGGGACCCGCCGCGGATCCACCGGGAACAACTGCCCGTCAGGGGTGCTGAACACCAGCGGCTGCACCGCCTCCGCGCTGTCGAACCGCTTGCCATACCAACCGGATTCGACCAGTACCCCCCGCCACGGATGCCCGGTATCCAGCTCATCCCCGCGCCACAGCCCGTCGGTGATCTCCTCCACCCGCACGGTGGGCAAGGTGTCGAACAGGTGCCACGCCTGCTCCGGCGTACACCCGCCCCGCAGTTCCCGCAGCCGCTCCGCTCCGTCGATACCCAATCGCCCTGTCACCATCAGCCTCCACACCGAATGAATGAAAGAATTCGCCTCACAATATCTCGTTGTGATCATCGCCTCGGCGGGCGGGATTGACCTCGAGTGCGGTTGAGGACGTTGACTCGAGCCATGAGCGACACAACGAGTCAGGCGGCACCGGTCATAGCCGACACCAGCGTGGATCATACGGCGGATCGCGCGGCCATCACCGCGATCATCAAGCGGGTCGAGACCGCGTACAACACCAATGACGCCGACTTGATGGTGGCCGATCTCGCGCAGAATGCCGTGGTGGGCAATGCTGTCGGCATCCTGCAACACGGGCGGGACGCGGTACTGGAGGCGAGCCGGGCGGGGCTGGCCGGATTCCTGCGGGACCAGTACGTGCAATACGACGTGCTCGATATCGCCTTCCCCCGCCCGGATGTCGCGATCGCGCACAAGGGGGCGCGCGCGACGGATGCCTCCGGGACGCCGATCGATGCCGATCACGCCATGGTCGCCATGTATGTGCTGGTCAAGGAGAGCGGCCGCTGGTGGGCGGTGGCGCGGCAGAACACCCTGGTCCCCCGGGCCGAGTAGTTCGGCTCCGGTGAGCCCCCGGCCGGTCCTCGTACACCCCCGGCCGGGGGCTCAATTTTGTCTATCTGACAAAAACAGGGCGCAACCTCTGGTGCGCACCCTTTTAGTCATCTAGTCTAAAACATGTGCCTCGCTCGAAAGGACAGTGATCACCATGGGTTACGGCCACTGGGACGACAGCGCGTACGCCGCCGCCCGCACCTTCCGCGCCGCGCGCGGACTCGACGATTTCGGCTACACCGCCGCCATGCGCACCCAACCGTGGGACCGGTGGACCGCACATCCGGATCTGGACCCCTTCGGCGTCACGGTGCGGGAGTCGCGCGATTCCGCGGACCACGCGCGGTCACTGCCCATCGCGGTGCTGTTCGATGTCACCGGATCGATGCGGGTGGTGCCGCGCATCATGCAGGAGAAGCTCGGCAGGTTGCACGGCCTGTTGCGGCGCAAGGGATACGCTGAGGATCCGCAGATCCTGTTCGGGGCCATCGGTGACGCCGATTGCGATCGGGTGCCGCTACAGGTCGGGCAGTTCGAATCCGACAATCGGATGGACGAGCAGTTGCGCCTCATCCTGCTGGAGGGCGGCGGTGGCGGGCAGAAGTCCGAAAGCTATGAATTGGCCGCGTATTTCATGGCCAAGCACACCGCGACCGACGCGTGGGACAAGCGCGGCGAGAAGGGGTATCTCTTCATCGTCGGCGACGAGCTGAACAAGCCCCGGCTGGCGGCCCGCCACATTCGCGGTGTCATCGGTGACGCCGTGCGCCAGGACATCTCGGTGCGATCGGTCTATCGGGAGCTGGCCGAGCGCTGGCACGTGCACTACATCCTGCCGAATCAGTCCAGCTACTACCGTGATCCGCAGATCGCCGAGCACTGGCGGGACCTGCTGGGCGAACGGTTCCTGCGCCTCGACGATCCGGCGGCCGTGTGCGAACTCATCGCACTCACCATCGGCATCGGCGAGGACCGCGTGGATCTGGACGCGGGCCTGGCGGATCTGCGCGATATCGGCTCCGACACCGAGGCCGCCGCGGTCCACGCGGCGCTCGCGCCGACGGCCGCCCTCCCGCGCGGCCGCGGCGCCGGCCCCTCGCCGAGCGACGAAACACTCGGAAGCTGAAGGGAGACAGCGGTGTTCGGGGACAAGCACCTCATCGTGGTCGATCTCGGCTTCGGCGATGCCGGGAAGGGCGCCACCGTGGACTGGCTGTGCGCACCCGAGACGGGTTTGGACGTGGCGGCCGTGGTGCGTTTCAACGGTGGCGCGCAGGCCGCGCACACCGTGGTCGCGGGCGGACGGCGGCACACCTTCCGGCAGTTCGGGTCCGGGACGTTCTCCGGCGTCCCGACCCTGCTGTCGCGGCACATGCTGGTGGAGCCGATCGCCCTCGCCACCGAGGCCCGCGCACTCGCGGCGCTCGGCGTCGCCGACCCGCTGTCGCTGCTGTCGGTGGACGGGCGGGCACTGCTGACCACGCCCGTGCACGGGGCCGCCAACCGCTGCCGGGAGGATGCGAGGGGTGCCTCCCGGCACGGTTCCTGCGGTATCGGCATCGGAGAGACGGCACATTACGCGCTCACTCACGACGCGCCGCGTGTGGTCGACTGCCTGCGCCCGGATGTGTTGCGCCGCAAGCTCATCGCACTGGAGGAGCACTACCGGCCGCTGCTCGCGGGTGGGACGCACCACCACGAACCGGTGGACGCGCTGATGGAGGTCTACACCGAGTTCGCCCGCACTGTCGCCATCGTGCCAGGTGATCGACTCGCCGGATTCGCGGCCGCGGGCCGTCTGGTATTCGAGGGCGCGCAGGGTGTGCTGCTCGACGAATGGCGCGGCCTGCACCCGTACACCACCTGGTCGACGGTGGAGCCGCGAAATGCCCGCGCCATGCTCGCCCACCTCGGCGCGCCCGGCTACGTACTCGGCGTGACCCGCGCCTATCAGACGCGCCACGGCGCGGGACCGTTCCCCACCGAGGATCCGGCGCTGACATTTCCCGAACCGCACAACGGATTCGGGCGGTATCAGGGCGCGTTCCGGCGCGGGCATCTCGATCCGATCCTGCTGCGCTATGCCGTGGACGCCTGCGGCGGGGTCGACGGCCTCGCCGTGAACCATCTCGACGCCGCGGGCGATATTCGCACGGCCACCGGCTATCTCACCGTCGACGGCGTCGTCGACCGCATCGAGTGCGGCCCCTGGCGGGATCTCGGCTATCAGCGGCGGCTCACCGACACGCTCACCGCCGCCGTGCCGGTGCTGGCGGAGCCGCCCGGCTCGATCCCCGACCACCTCGAGCATCGCCTCGGCGTGCCCGTGGTGCTCACCGCCGACGGGCCCGACCGCACCGCTCGTACGCTCCGCACGCGGGCTGCGGCATGATGGATCGCCGTGGAGCAGCAATCGGCCGTATCACTCGACGTCGTCGCGCTGCGCTACGGGCGTGACGACAGCACCGTCACGCTCGGCATCGCGGCCCGGCAATGGGATCCGTTCGCCGGTGCGCTCGCCCTGCCCGGGGTGCTGCTGCATCGCGGTGAACGGCTGGCCACCGCCGCCCGCCGGGCCGTCCACACCAAACTCGGTGTCCCCGAGGACGCCATCGCCGCGGTCGGCCAACTCGTCACCTTCGACGAACCCAACCGCGACCCGCGCGGACCGACCCTGTCCATCGCCATGTGGGCGGTGGTCACCGACCGGGGCGACCCCGATACCGAGTGGGTGCCGTTCGACCGGGTGCCACCGCTGGCCTTCGACCACAATCGCATCGTCGACACCGCCCGCACCCTGCTCGCCGCCATGCTCTGGAAGGACCTCGCCTTCACCAGAGCGCTGGTGGGAGAGCAGTTCCCGGCCACCCGCGCCGTCGAACTCACCACCGCCCTCGACGGCACCCGCCCGGACCCGGGCAACCTCAACCGCACCCTGGCGGCCCTACCCGGCCTGACCCGTACCGGGGAACGGGTACGGGTCAAGACGACCGGCCGCCCAGCCGCCGTCTGGGCCTTCGACCGATCCGCCTGAGTCGGGACACCCGCACCGCGACCCGCGCGACTACGGCTGCCGCAGCATCGATTCGACCGGGTCGCGAATGGCAGCACGCAGGCGATCGGTCGCGCCGCCCCGGGCCATGGTGCGGGCCACCTCACTGCCCACCGCGCTGAAGGCCACGCGCGAACGGTAGCCAGCGCACACCGCATCCGTGCCAGGGCGCGTTCGGTGGCGAATTCGGCGAGCGCGAACACGGTTGTCGCAGATCGCGACGCAGCACCCACGGCAGGTACGGTACGGGACGCAACAGTCACGGTTGGCAGTCACGGTTGGCGCAGTACGGCGGTCACCATATCGCGTACGGCCGCCCGCAGCCGGTCGGTCTCGCCGTTGCGAACCATCGCGCGGGCCACATCGCTGCCCACGGCGCTGAACAACAGGCGGGCCACAGAGTCCGCGTCGATGTCGGGGCGCACCTCGCGCAGCAGTGCGGTGATATGGCGGTCCCAGGTGCCATGGAACTCCGCCACGCGCGGATGCGGCGGCATATGCGCGGACGCCGCGGTCAGTTCGACGTTCTCGGCCATGACGACGGTCATGGCGTCGAAGAACGCGAGCAGTCGCTCCCCGGCGGGCGCGCCGGGGCCCAGCGGCGGCGGGCCGTCGGCGATGGCGGCCATGAGTGTCTCGGCGGGTTCGGCGAGCAGTTCGTAGAGCAGGCCGGCGCGGCTGCCGAAGCGGTGGAAGATGGTCCCCTTCCCCACCCCGGCCGCGGCCGCGACCCGGTCCATGGTGACCGCATCGGCCCCGTGCTCGGCCAGCAGCGCCCGGGTGGCGTCCAGGATGGCGCGGCGGTTCCGTGCCGCGTCCGCCCGCTCTTTCCGCTGTTCAACCGCCATGGCCTCCGCTTTCATTGACAAGTTGACCGCCGGTCCATATCGTTGCGACAACAATCTGGACCGATAGTCAAGTTATGGAGTTCGCAATGCAGGCAATCGTAATGACCGCGACGGGTGGGCCCGAGGTCCTGGTGGCGCGGGAGTTGCCCGCACCCCGCCCCCGCCGGAGCGAGGTACTGATTCGCACCGAGGCGATTCCGGTGCTGTTCCCCGAGACCCTGCTGCGCGCCGGCGTCTTCCCGATGCCCGCCGCACCACCGTTGATCTTCGGTACGCAGGCCGCGGGAGTGGTCGTCGAAGCCGGTGCGGACCTCGACACCGCACTGGTCGGACGGCGAGTGCTGGCGGCCTGCGAAGGCTTCGGCACATACGCCGAACTAGTATGCGCCCCAGCCGATTCCATCGTCGAGCTACCCGAGAACCTGTCCGCCACCGACGCCGCCGCGGTGGGCATGAGCGGTTCGGTCGCCCTTCCGCTCCTCGAGACGGCGCGCTTGACCGGGACCGAAACCGTGCTGATCGAGGCCGCCGCGACCGGCGTCGGCGGCTACCTCACCCAGCTCGCGAAGGAGTTCGGTGCGGCCCGCGTCATCGCCACCGCCGGCGGTCCCGTCAAGCTGGCGCGCGCCCGGGAGCTCGGCGCGGACGAGGTCGTAGACCACAGCGATCCCGAGTGGACACGCCACCTGCGCGAGGTGGTGGGCGAGACCACGGTGGATGTCGTATTCGACGCGATCGGCGGCGAATCCGCGACCGCCCTGCTGGATCTCATGACCCCGCTGCGCGGGCGCATGCTCAGCTACGGTTGGCTCTCCGGCGCGCCGGCGCAGGTGCACGCCGCCGACCTGCTCCGGCGCGGCCTCACCCTCATCGGCTGCGCCGGACCCGAGTGGCTGGCCCGGGTCAGCGCGGCCCGCCCGGCCGTCCTCCACCGAGCAGCCTCGGGGTCGTTGTCGGCACTGACCGATCGGGTCCTGCCACTCGACCGCGCCGCGGACGCACATCGGCTCATCGCCGAACGCCGTCCACTGGGCACGATCGTGCTCAGACCCGACGCCCGCGAAGAATAGCGGCGCAGACCGGGATTCGGGCCGCGGTCAGCCGGTGATCTCCCACTCGTAGACGGTCAATTCCGAGGACCCGGTGGTGTGGATGGGATCGGTGTGGACGAGTTCGCTTGCGGCGTCCAGGTTTTCGGCGGTGATCACGTAGGCGCCGCCGGAGCCGTCGGTGAACGCGCCGGTCTCCACGAGCTGTCCACGCGAACGAACCGCATCGAGCCAGGCTCGATGCGGTTCGACGACGGACCGGTCGAAGCGCGGGGTGCGCATGGCCAGTACGAGATATTTGCGCACTTACGCCTCGTCGGACGGGTCGGCGGGGGCGCTGGCGCGGGTGGCCGCGGCGGCGGCGCGCACCTGCGGCGCCACCTCCACCACGCGGCCGAGCACACCGTTGATGAAGGACGGGGAGTCGTCGGTGGACAGCTCCTTGGCCAGTTCCACCGCCTCGTCCACCGCCACCACCGGAGGAACGTCGTTGGCGTGGAACAGCTCCCACACCGCCACCCGCAGAATGGCGCGGTCCACGGCGGGCAGCCGCGACAGCGTCCAATCCTGCAGGTAGGACTCGATGGTGGCGTCCACCCGGTCCAGATCGTCGGCCACGCCTTCGACCAGCACCCGGGTGTAGGGGTTCACGGGCGCGACCGCGTCATCGCGCAGGGCCAGCGTCACCCGCTCGGCGGTGAGCTCCGCCGGGTCGATGTCGCGCGCCTCGGCCTCGAACAGCAGGTCCACCGCGCGGCGGCGCGCCTTGTGCCGCGCACCCAGCTTCTTGTAGTTCGACTTCTTGTCCACGGGCTGATCGGCCACGGTCACCATTATCCGCGCGTCAGGAGTTGACGCGGCTGATGTAGCTGCCGTCGCGGGTGTCGACCTTCAGCTTGTCGCCGACATTGATGAACAGCGGCACCTGCACCTCGGCCCCGGTCTCGATGGTGGCGGGCTTGGTGCCCGCGCTGGAGCGGTCGCCCTGCAGGCCCGGCTCGGTGTGGGTGACCTCGACCTCGATGGAGACGGGGAGCTCGATGAACAGCGCCTCACCCTCGTACATGGCGATCTGCACGCCCATGTTCTCCAGCAGGAAGCCGCCCGCCTTGCCGACGATGTTCTCGCCCAGGTGGATCTGGTCGAAGGTCTCGCCGTCCATGAAGATGTAGTCCGAGCCGTCGTGGTAGAGGTAGGTCATATCGCGACGGTCGACGGTCGCGGTCTCGACCTTCACACCGGCGTTGAAGGTCTTGTCGACAACCTTGCCGGAGACGACGTTCTTCAGCTTGGTGCGCACGAAGGCGGGACCCTTACCCGGCTTGACGTGCTGGAATTCGACGATCTGCTGGAGCTGATTGTCGATCTTCAGCACGAGGCCGTTCTTGAAGTCGCTGGTGTCCGCCACTGTCTTCGGATCTCCTCATAGTCGGGCAACCGCGTCAGTCGACGACGGTCAGGTCCTTGCTGGTGTGGGTGAGCAGTTCGGGGCCCCCCTTGCGAACCACGAGCGTATCCTCGATCCGGACGCCGCCGCGGCCGGGGAAATACACACCTGGCTCGACGGTCACCGCCACGCCATCCAGCAGTGTACCTGTGCCCGTTTTGGCGATTCCGGGTGCTTCGTGGATCCGCAGGCCGACGCCGTGTCCGAGGCCGTGCACGAACAGCTCACCGTAGCCGGCTTCCTCGATGACCGCGCGGGAGGCGGCATCCACCGCTTTCGTCGCCACTCCCGGCGCCAGCGCCTCGCGGCCGGCCCGCTGGGCGCGCAGCACCAGGTCGTAGATCTCGCGCTGCCAGTCCGAGGCGTGGCCGAGCACGAAGGTGCGGGTCATATCGGAGTGGTAGCCGCCCACCACCGCCCCGAAGTCGATCTTCACGAAATCGCCGGTGGCCAGTTCCGCTCCGGTCGGGCGGTGATGCGGGACAGCCGAATTCACGCCGGTGGCCACGATGGTCTCGAAGGCCACTGCCTCCGCGCCATGTTCGAACATGAGCCATTCCAGTTCGCGGGCCACCTGGCGTTCGGTGCGACCGGGACGCAGGCCGCCGCGTTCCAGCAGCGCGGCCAGCGCAGTGTCGGCGGCGGTGCAGGCGGCCGCGAGCTGGTGCACCTCGAAGGCGTCCTTGACCATCCGCAGCTGTTCGACCAGGCCCGAGACCGGAACCAAATCCAGGCCGGTGGCCTGGGCCAGGAAGGCGCGATGCTGCTCGACGGTGACGATATGGCTCTCGAAACCGACGCGGCCGGTCTGCCACTCCCCCGCGATCTCGACGACGCGACGTGCGCTGGCCCGGTTGATCTCCGCCCGCAGATCCGGCGACTGCTCGGCCACCTGGGTGCGGTAGCGGCCGTCGGTGCAGATGACGGTGCGGTCCTCGGTGGTGTCCCAGGCGTACACCAGCAGCGCGGCATTGGACCCGGTGAATCCGGTCAGGTAGCGGATATTGATCAGGTCGGTCACCAGGAGCGCGTCGACCCGGTTCTCCACCAGCAGGTCCCGCAGCGCGGCCCGCCGCAGTGCGTAGGTGGGGCGCGGGCCGGGATCGTGATCAGCCATGCGTCCAAGCTACAGCCGACACGCCGCGACACCGACCCGCAACACGTGGACCCACCCGGTCACGACGGGGGTCGCCGAGGGGAACAGAGGTTGTCCACATCCGAGGTGGTCGTCCACAATTCGCGTTCGGGGCGCCCGCGCGGGAGTGCGGCGCGGCAGTCTCGTAGACATGGACCCGATCCCGCTGCTCGGACTTCTCACCTGGTGTGCGGCACTCAGCGCCGCGGATCTACGCCACCGGCGGCTGCCGAACCTGCTGACGCTGCCGGGCGCCGCGGTGGTGTTCGGATACGCCTGGCTCGGCGGCCGGTGGGCGGTCGCACTGGTCGGCGCTTTGCTGCTGGCGGTCCCCTACCTACTGATTCATCTGACGATGCCGTCCGCACTCGGTGCCGGGGATGTGAAACTCGCCCTCGGCCTGGGCGGCGCCTGCGCGCTCGCGGGCGCACAGGCGTGGGTGTGGGCGGCCATCACCGCACCGCTGCTCACCGCCCTCGCGGGCGCGGGCACCCTGCTGGCCGCCCGGGCACGCCCCGGCGGCCGGTGCGGACACGCGGGTGCACCGGCATGGACGTGGACGGCGGCCGATCCCGTGGCACATCCGCGCCGCACGGGCGGGCCTCCGGTCGGCGGTCCGCGCCGGGAAGCACCCGGGGACAGCCTGATCGGCTCGCGTGCGGAGCTAGCGGAGCGCGGCCTTCCGCGGCCGGTGTCGCCCGTCGTCGCCGTACCGCCCGCAACCCTCGCGCACGGTGCCGCCATGTGCGCGGCGAGTGTGGCGGCCATCATGCTGACACGCTGACGTCGCCGTATGCCGGACCGCGTGTCGGTGCGACGGTATTCCCATGGAAAGATGGTGCCCGTGTTGCGCTGGATAACTGCCGGAGAATCCCATGGCCCTGCTCTCGTCACGATCCTCGAGGGGATGGTGGCCGGTGTCGAGGTGACCTCCGCCGATGTGGCCGCGCAGCTGGCCCGACGCCGCCTCGGCTACGGCCGCGGCGCGCGCATGAAGTTCGAGGCCGATGTGGTCACCATGGTCGGCGGGGTGCGCCACGGCAAGACCATGGGCGGCCCGGTCGCCATCGAGGTGGCCAACTCCGAGTGGCCCAAGTGGACCCAGGTCATGTCCGCCGACCCGGTGGACGAGGCCGAACTGGCCGAACTGGCGCGCAATGCCCCGCTCACCCGGCCGCGGCCCGGGCACGCCGACTACTCGGGCATGCTCAAGTACGGCTTCGACGACGCTCGCAACGTGCTCGAGCGCGCCAGCGCCCGCGAGACCGCCGCCCGCGTCGCCGCGGGCACCGTGGCCAAGAACTTCCTGCGCCAGGCCCTCGGGGTCGAGGTGATCTCGCATGTGGTGTCCATCGGCACCGCGGCCAACACCACCGGCGTGGCGCCCGCCGCCGCCGATCTCGACGCCATCGACGCCAGCCCGGTGCGCGCGTTCGACGCCGACGCCGAGGCCGCCATGATCGCCGAGATCGAGGCCGCCAAGAAGGACGGCGACACCCTCGGCGGTGTGGTGGAGGTCGTGATCGAGGGCCTGCCCATCGGTCTGGGATCGTTCATCAGCGGCCAGGACCGTCTCGACGCGCGACTCGCGGCCGCCCTCATGGGGATTCAGGCCATCAAGGGTGTCGAGGTGGGTGACGGTTTCGAGACCGCGCGCCGCCGCGGCAGCCAGGCGCACGACGAGATGAAGCCCGGCCCCGACGGCGTGCTGCGCTCGACCAACCGCGCGGGCGGACTCGAGGGCGGGATGACCAATGGCGAGGCGCTGCGGGTGCGGGCGGCCATGAAGCCCATCTCCACGGTGCCGCGGGCGCTGTCCACCGTCGACATGTCCACCGGCGGCGAGGCCGTGGCCATTCACCAGCGCTCCGATGTGTGCGCCGTGCCCGCCGCGGGTGTGGTGGCCGAGGCCATGGTCGCCCTGGTGGTCGCGCAGGCCGCGCTGGAGAAGTTCGGTGGCGACTCGCTGGCCGAGACCGTCGACAACCTGAACAGCTACCTGAAGCGCATCAACGCCCGGCCGCACATTCCGGGCAATACACCGCAGTGACCGATGCGACCGATCCGTCGGAGGCCGCCGCCGCGGCCCCGACGGAGACGGAATCGACGACCGGGACGGCAGCGCACGCACTCTCGGTGGTGCTCGTGGGTCCGCCCGGTGCGGGCAAATCGACCATCGGCCGCAAGCTGGCCCGCGAACTCGGGCTGGAACTCTACGACACCGACGCCGGTATCGAGGAGCGCACCGGACGCACCATCCCGGAGATCTTCGCCGCCGACGGTGAACCCGAGTTCCGCCGGATCGAGGAAGAGGTGGTCCGCGAGGCCGTCCTCGCCGGGCACGGCGTCATCTCCCTCGGCGGCGGGTCGGTGCTGTCCGCCGCCACCCGCGCGGTGCTGCGCGGCCGCACCGTCATCTACCTGGAAATCAGTGTGGGCGAAGGGCTCCGGCGCACCGGTGCCAGCACCAACCGCCCCCTGCTCACCGGCGACGATCCGGCCGGGAAGTACCGCGAGCTGATGAAGATCCGCCGCCCGCTCTACCGCGAGGTGGCGACCATCCGCGTCCGCACCGACGGCCGCAGCCCCGGCCGCGTCGTCCGCATGATCCTGGCCAAACTCGGCATCGAACCCACCGAGAAGCCGGATCCCACCGAACCCACCGACCCCACCCCCACCCCGAGCGGCCGCTCCCGCGCCCGCCGCCGACGCCGCCGCGGACGCGGCCGAAGCGAAGCACAGACCACCGCACCGACCACCGACGCCGCCTCGGCCCACAGCACCGCGGATCCAGTCACCGCGGCCCCGGGCGGTTCCGACCCAGCCACCTCGGGTGCGACCCACGCCACGCCTGCCCGCACAGACTCAGCCGCCGCTGCTTCACCCGGCACGACTCCACCTGCCGCCGTAACGGATTCGGGTTCCTCCCCCGCAACCCCCGGGACCGCCCAGCACCGCGACCAACCGTCCGGCCAGAGCACCGACGCCGCCGCGCCGAAGCGCAAACGCCGCAACCGCCGCTCGCGCCGCCGCCGCAACCCCGAGGTGACCCCGGGAACCGGTGCCGCGACCACCAGCGAAGCGCCGACCGCAACCACACCCACCTCCACGACCGGCACACCCGCTTCCTCGACCAACGCGCCCACTGTGGGCACGAGCGACACAGCGAACCAACCGGGCGACAGCACCGCGATGTCGTCGCGCCGCACCGGTCACCGCCGTCGATCGCGCCGGGCGACCCGCCCCACCGGCCCGGCCGCCACCACCACACCCGCCGAGAACCTCGCGGCGGAGACAGTAATATCCACCCCCACAACGACACCCGATCCAGCCCCGGGCGCCCAGGCCGCACAATCCGATCACGCCTCCGACAGCCCGAACGCACCCGCCCGTTCCACTGCCGACACGCCCGGTCGTGCCACGGTGAATGCGCCTGGTGGTGACCAGGATTCGGCCCACAGTCGCCACCGACTCCGCAGCCCCGGGGAATCCTCCGGCACCGACTCCGTAGGCGGTGATCCGATCACAGCGCACGAGGGCTCGACGCCCGGTCCCGCTGTGGCGGAAACGCGTATCCGGCTACGGTCGGACAGTGCGGGCGGGCCGACAGCAGGGCGCACCTCGGCAGGCGTCCCGGAGCACGACGACGGCGGCGCTGCCGACGCCGGCGCGGCCGACTCCACTCCCCCGGGGCGGTCCCGGCGGGCGCGGGCGCGCAGGGCGCGGGCGCGGCGGGCCCGGGAGGCTCGGGCCGAGCAGCGGGAAACGGGTGAGAGCCCAGCACAATTCGCACGAGAAGAATCGGAGCACTGATGAGCGAGCCGACCCGTATCGACGTCCGCACGGCCGACCCGTATCCGGTGATCATCGGGCGGGGGTTGCTGGGGGACCTGGTCGAGCAGGTGACCGGGAAGTCCGGGGTGCGGACGGTGGCCATCTTCTATCAGCCGCCGCTGGCCGAGACCGCCGAGGTGGTGCGACAGGCCCTCGCCGACAAGGGGATCGACGCGCACCGGGTGGAGATTCCGGATGCGGAGGCCGGTAAGGATCTGGCGGTGGCCGGGTTCTGCTGGGAGGTGCTGGGCCGGATCGGCCTGACCCGCAAGGATGTCGTGATCAGCCTGGGCGGCGGCGCGGCCACCGATCTGGCCGGTTTCGTGGCGGCCACCTGGATGCGCGGGGTGAGCATCATCCACGTGCCGACCACGCTGCTGGCCATGGTGGACGCGGCGGTCGGCGGCAAGACCGGCATCAATACCGAGGCGGGCAAGAATCTGGTCGGCTCCTTCCACGAGCCGTCCGCCGTCATGGTCGATCTGGCCACGCTGGAAACCGTGCCGCGCAATGAGATCGTCGCGGGCATGGCCGAGATCATCAAGGCCGGATTCATCGCCGATCCGGTCATTCTCGATCTGGTGGAGCGTGATCCGCAGGCCGCGCTGGACCCGACCGGCGAGGTGCTGCCCGAACTGATCCGGCGCGCCATCCAGGTCAAGGCCGATGTGGTGGCCGCCGACCTGAAGGAATCCGACCTGCGCGAGATCCTCAACTACGGACATACGCTGGGCCACGCCATCGAACGCCGGGAGCGCTACCGGTGGCGTCACGGTGCGGCCGTCTCGGTCGGCCTGGTCTTCGCCGCCGAACTGGGCCGCCTGGCGGGCCGGCTCGACGACGCCACCGCCGACCGCCACGCGGCCATCCTGTCCAGCATCGGCCTGCCGATCAGCTACGACGCCGACGCGCTGCCCGAACTGCTGAAGTCCATGCAGACCGATAAGAAGACCCGCTCCGGTGTCATCCGCTTCGTGGTCCTGGACGGCCTCGCCAAGCCGGGCCGCCTGGAGGGTCCGGACCCCTCGCTCATGGCCGCCGCCTACTCCGCGGTCGCCCGCAACGAGAATCCGGGCGGCAGCGCGATTCTGCTCTGAGCGGGATGGGTTCCGCGGCCGATTCCACGCCGCGGAACCCACCGGCAGCGGCACCGCCCGCCGGAAACGAATCGGCCGCCCGCACGCGAGCGTGGGGCGGCCGACGGGTGTTCCGCCACTCAGGCGTTGGCGGAGTCCTTGGTCAGCGCGACGGTGTCGGCATCGGAATCAGCGTCGGCATCGGCACCGGTGGCGGAACCGCCGGTGTTCTCCTTGCGCCGCACCAGGTAACGGCCGAGCGCTACGCCGAGCACACCGGGGATGAAGATCAGCAGGACGATGAACGACGCCCCGAAGGTGAGCTCGAACAGCAGGCCCTGATCGCCGAGGTCGAATTCGGGCAGGAAGTCGAGCAGCCAGGCGACCGCCCCGCCGCCGATGCCGCCCGCCAGACCCGCCTTCAGCCAACGCATGGTGAGGTCGTCGCCGGTCCCGGAGGTGGCGTCGGCGCGGCCGTCGAGGTAGCCCCAGGCGATGACGGCGGCGATGAGGACGAGTAGCCCCAGCGGGCGCATCCAGGAGCCGTTGGTCGGCCAGTACACCATGGCGAAGCCGAGCACGGTACGCAGCACCACGGTCAGCGCTCCGAGACCCACGGCGCGCAACACCCACGCATTCATGTCGATCACCCTAGCCTGTCCGGCCCCGACACTGAACTGGAACCCGTTACAGAATCTCGCGCATTCACGCAGCGTCGCGGGCAGTGACGGTGCCGCTCACGCTTCCAGTGCGGCCGCCATGGCCGCGCGCGGAGCCGGCTTCCCGGTGAACTGCTCCACCTGACCGTATGCCTGGTTCAGCAGCATCTGCAGCCCGCTCACCACGGTGTGCCCGGCGCGTGCCACGGCGTCGGCGAGCGGCGTCGGCCACGGATCGTAGATGGCGTCGAGCACCACCGGCGCCTGCGCGACGGCATCCGCCACGGTCGCCGCCGCGGCCGCGGGCACCGTGCTGACCACGGTGTCGACATCGGAGCACACGAATCCCAGTGCCTCCGCATCGAAGCCGATGACCTCGGCCGACATGCCGAGCCGCGCCGCCAGATCCAGGGTGTCGGCCGCCCGCCCCCGGTCCCGGGCGACAATGGTGACGGTGTGCGCGCCCAGATCGGCCAGCGCCAGCAGGGCGGGTCGCGCGGTACCGCCCGCGCCGAGCACCACCGCCCGCGCCACCTCCACGACGCCGCCGCCTTCGAGCGCGCCGCGCACGCCGTCCACATCGGTGCAGTCCGCGCGCCACCCGGTGTCGGTGCGCACCAGGGTGTTCGCGGAGCCGACCAGTTCGGCCCGATCGGTGCGCTCGGTGGCGTAGTCGAGGGCCGCGACCTTGCCGGGCATGGTCACCGACAGGCCCACCCATTCGGGTCCGAGTCCGTCGACGAAGCCGGGCAGCTGTTCCGCGGTGCATTCGACGCGTTCGTAGGTCCAGTCCAGGCCGAGTGCGCGGTATGCCGCCAGGTGCAGCTGCGGCGAACGCGAATGCGATATCGGGCTGCCCAGTACGGCCGCCCGGCGAACCTCACCGTCCACTGTCGAGAATTCCACTTTCTTGAGCCTTGGTGATATTGCGCAGGTGCTCACCGTAGCTTTCGGTGAACAGGGTGGTCCCCTGCTTGTCGATGGTCACGAAGTACAGCCACGGCCCCGGTTCGGGATTCTCCATGGCGCGCAAGGCATCCAGCGACGGCGCGGAGATCGGTGTGGCGGGCAGGCCGGACATGGCGTAGGTGTTCCACGGTGTCTCGCGGGCCCGGTCGGCGTCGGTGGTGGCCACCTCGGTCTTGTCCAGGGTGTAGTTGACCGTGGAGTCGAATTGCAGCGGCTGCCCGACCTCGAGGCGGTTCACGATGACCCGCGCCACCTTCGACATATCGTTCGGCAGGGCTTCTCGCTCCACCAGCGAGGCGGCGACCAGGGTTTCGTAGGGGGTGAGGCCGTTGGCGCCGCCGGATTGCAGCAGGCCGGTCTCCTCGTACCGCGCGGCGCTCTCCGACACCAGCTGCTTCAGGATCTGTTCGGGGGTGCCGCTGGGATCGAAGTCCAGGGTGCCCGCGGCGATCAGCCCCTCGAGCTGACGGCTGCGGTCGGGTACGGTGCGCACCCGTTCCAGGGCCCATTCCGGCACCCCGAGCACGACCGGATCGCTCGCACCGGCCGCCTCCAGCTGCTCATAGCTGACGCATTTGCCGGATACGCAGCTGGCGTCGGCGATCTTGCGGTAGATGCCGTCCTTGCGCGCGCCGGTGTGCACATCGGTGGAGTCGTGCAGCTGCCGCCCCTCGGACAGCACCACATTCCCGACCCGCGACGAGTTGCCGACCAGGGCGGCCACGGCGTCGGCGGCCGGGCTGTGGGTCGGGATGGCGTAGTAGCCGGGTTGCAGCGAGTTCATGCCGTCGTTCTTGACCGCGGCCTCGTAGAAGGCGGCCGTGCTGGCGACGACTCCCTTGTCGTACATGGTTTCGGCGATCTCGCTGGCGGTTTCGCCCGGCTGTACGCGCACCACCGCGACCGGACCGGCCGGACCGGCGAAGTCCTCCGGCGGGGTGTACCGGTTCATCACCTTCAGCAGCGCGAATCCGGCGGCGCCGGCGAACAGTACGGCGAAGACGAAGGTGAAGATCCAGATATTGCGCCGCCGCCGCTTGCGCTCGGCCGCCTTGCGCGAGGCCACCCGCGAGGAGCGTCGGCCGCGCTGCGCACCCGCGCGGGAGCCGGAGCGGCCACCCGCGGCACCGGCGCGCGCTCCCACGCGCCGTCCGGAAGTCCCTGTCTCCGAGCCGGTTTCGGCGCGCCGGGAGCGGTCTCCGGCGCGCCGCATGGTGTTTCGCCGCGGCGGCTCGTCCGCATCCGTGTAGCGCGGGATGACGGTGGTGTCGTCCTCGTAGTCGTCGGCCACCTCGTCCCAGTCGAGATCGTCGCGGCGGTATCGACGCTCGGCGTCCTGCCGGTAGCGTTCCTCGGCTCGAGTCCAGCGGTCCGTCATGCATCATCCCCGCGGTCGACCGACTTCACAAGCGCACTCCGTTCGTCCAACCAGCCTTGCAGGATCGATACGGCGGCCGCCTGATCGATGACCCGCCGCTGCCCGCGCGCGCGAACTCCACTGTCCCGCAAGGCGCGTGCAGCAGACACCGTAGTCAAACGTTCGTCGGAAAGCCGCACCGGGACGGGAGCTATCAGTCTCCGCAAACGCTCAGCGAATACGGTGGCGAGCTTGGCCGACGATCCGTTCTCTCCGCGCAGCGTGCGTGGCAGACCGACGATCACCTCGACGGCCTCGTACTCCCGCACAATATCCGCAATGCGGGTGAGTTCGGGGGCAATCGCACCCTTGGGTATCTGTTTCGCCCGCTGCACGGTCTCCACGGGCGTGGCGAGGATGCCGTCGGGATCCGAGGCCGCGACGCCGATGCGCACGGTGCCGACATCGATGCCGATCCGCCGCCCTCGACCCGGATCCCGGGCGAGGTCGGGACGTGACGGCGCTGTCGCCGACGCCGATCCGGATGTCGATCCGGACGCCGGTTCACGATGCGGCACGCCCGCTGCGTCCCGGCCCGGATCCACGCCTGGTACGCCCCCCGGCGCAGCCGCGCCCGGTACGGGTCGGGCGTCGCCGTGGACGCCCGACCGTGGTGAATCGGATTCGGCCATCAGCCCGCGAGCTCGGCCACCCGTGCCCGCACCGCGGCCAGCCCGGCCGCGATTCCCGACGGGTCCGAGCCCGCGCCCTGCGCCATCTCCGGCTTGCCGCCGCCGCGGCCGGCGATGGACGGCCCGAACGAGCCGACCAGGTCACCGGCGGCAATGCCGAGTTCCTGGGCGGCCTTGGTCACCGCGACCACGAACGGCACCTTGCCCTCGGCATTACCCAGCAGCACCACCACGGCGGGCTGGCTGCCGAAGCGGCCCTTGATATCGGAGACCAGGGTGCGCAGATCACCCGCACCCACACCCTCCGGCGCGGCCTCGGCGACCAGCAGCACCTCACCCACGCGCTGCGCGGCGTCGACGAACGTGCCCGCGCTCGACAGCACGGCGGCCATCTTGGTGCGCTCGAGTTCCTTCTCGGCCACCTTGAGCCGCTCCACCAGCTGCTCCACCCGCGCGGGCACCTCCTCCGAGGGCACCTTCAGCGAGGAGGCCACACCGGCCAGCAGCGCCCGCTCCTTGGCCAGGTACTTGTACGAGTCCAGGCCAACGAAGGCTTCCACGCGGCGGATACCGGAACCGACCGACGACTCGCCGAGCACGGTGATCGGGCCGATCTGCGAGGAATGCGCCACGTGCGTACCGCCGCACAGCTCCATGGAGAACGGCCCGCCGATCTCCACCACACGCACCTCGTCGCCGTAGTTCTCACCGAACAGCGCCAGCGCGCCCATCTGTTTGGCCTTCGGCAGATCGGTGACGAAGGTGTTCACCGCGTAGTCCGCGCCCACCGCGTCATTGGACACGGCCTCGATATCGGCCTTCTGCTGCTCGGACAGCTGACCCTGCCAGTTGAAGTCGAAACGCAGATAGCCGGGCTTGTTCAGCGAACCGGCCTGCACCGCGTTGGGACCGAGCACCTGCCGCAGCGCCGCGTGCACCATATGGGTGCCCGAATGGCCCTGGGTCGCGCCGCGCCGCCACGCCGGATCGGCCTGGGCCAGCACCACATCGCCCTCGGTGAGCTGCCCGGCCTCGACGGTGGCCTTGTGCACCCACAGTTTCTTGGCGATCTTCTGCACATCGTTGACGCGCACCTTCACCCCGTGCGAGGAGGTGATGGTGCCGCGGTCGGCGATCTGACCGCCGGACTCGGCATAGAGCGGGCTGCGGTCCAGGATCACCTCGACCTCGGTGCCCGCCTCGGCCACCGGCACCCGCACGCCGTCGGCGATGAGCGCGAGAACCGTTGCCTCCGAGGTCAGTTCGTCGAAACCGGTGAACTCGGTCGCACCGCGGTCGACCAGTTCCTTGTAGATGGACAGGTCGGCGTGGGCGTGCTTGCGTGCGGCGGCGTCCTCCTTGGCGCGCTGGCGCTGCTCGGCCATGAGCGAGCGGAAGCCCGCCTCGTCCACCTCGAGCCCGGCCTCCGACGCCATCTCCAGGGTCAGGTCGATCGGGAAACCGTAGGTGTCGTGCAGGGTGAAGGCGTCCGAACCGGCGATCTTCCGGCCGCCCTGGGCCTTCACCTGTTCGACGGTCTCGTCGAACAGCCTGGAGCCGGTGTTCAGCGTCTTGAGGAAGGCGGTCTCCTCGCCGACGGCCACCGTCTCGATGCGCTTGTAGTCGGTGGACAGCTCCGGATACGACGGCGCCATGAGATCGCTGACGACCTTCATGAATTCGGCCATCACCGGCTTCTCCGCACCGAGCAGGCGGGCCGAGCGCACGATGCGGCGCAGCAGGCGGCGCAGCACGTAGCCACGACCGTCATTGCCCGGGTTCACGCCGTCGGCGATGAGCATGGCGGAGCTGCGCACGTGGTCGGCGATGACGCGGAAGCGCACGTCGTCGGCGTGCTCCACGCCGTAGGAGCGGCCGGTCAACTGCTCGGCCTTGTCGATGATGGGGCGCAGCAGGTCGGTTTCGTAGACGTTCTCCACGCCCTGCAGCAGCATGGCGACGCGCTCGACGCCCATACCGGTGTCGATGTTCTTCTTGGGCAGCGATCCGACCGGCGGGAAGCCCTGCTTGGGGCTCTGCTCACCACGGATGTCCTGCATGAACACCAGGTTCCAGATCTCGAGGTAGCGGTCCTCATCGGCGACCGGGCCGCCTTCCGCACCGTATTCCGGACCGCGGTCGTAGTAGATCTCCGAGCAGGGGCCGCCGGGACCGGGCACGCCCATATCCCAGTAGTTGTCCTTGCCGTCGCGGAACTGGATGCGCTCGGTGGGGATACCGGCGACGCGGTGCCAGATCTCGGCCGCCTCCGGATCGGATTCGTAGGCGGTGACCCAGATACGCTCGGGGTCGAAGCCGAAGCCACCTTCTTCCTGGGACTTGGTGATCAGCTCCCAGGCGAGGGTGATGGCCCCCTCCTTGAAGTAGTCGCCGAAGGAGAAGTTTCCGGCCATCTGGAAGAACGTGTTGTGCCGGGTGGTGACGCCCACCTCTTCGATGTCACCGGTGCGCACGCACTTCTGCACGCTGGTCGCCCGGGTGTACGGCGGTGCCTCCTGGCCCAGGAAATACGGCTTGAACTGGACCATGCCTGCATTGACGAACAGCAGGTTGGGGTCGGGCAGGACCAGCGAGGCACTGGGTACCTCGGTGTGTCCGGCACGAACGAAATGCTCCAGGAAGCGCCGTCGAATCTCGTGGGTCTGCACAACTATCCAGCCTACCGTTGCCGGTCCAGCGGGTTTTCGGCGACCACCGCCGGATGGCTACCATCGCCGGGGTGACTGTGATCCCGGACCCAACAGCGCCCTTTCCACTGCCGCATACCGACCGGACCGTCTTTCTGAAGCCGCACGTCGAATCCGACAAGATCGAGGTCGGCGAGTACACCTACTTCGATGACCCGGACGCGGCCACCGACTTCGAGAACCGCAATGTGCTCTACGCCTTCGGCCCGGAGAAACTGGTGATCGGCAAATTCTGCGCGATCGCCACCGGCACCCGTTTCATCATGGCCGGGGCCAACCACCCCACCCAGGGCGTATCCACCTTCCCCTTCACCATCTTCGGCGGCACCTGGGCCGAGGAGACCATGGACATCATCACGTCCATCCCCAGCAAGGGCGACACCGTCGTCGGCAATGACGTCTGGTTCGGCTACAACACCCTGATCATGCCCGGCGTCCGCATCGGCGACGGCGCCGTCATCGCCACCGGCGCGGTCGTCACCACCGACGTCCCGCCCTACACCATCGTCGGCGGCAACCCGGCCCAACCGGTCAAACAGCGCTACCCCGACGAGGACGTCGCCCGCCTGCTCCGCGCGGCCTGGTGGAATTGGCCGGTCGAACTCATCACGACGCACGTGCGCGCCATCATGGCGGGCACCCCGCGTGACATCGAGAAGATCGCGGTCGAGAACGGGCTGATCACGCCGTAACACATGCGCCAGCGATGCCGCCGATGCCTACCCACGCTCCGTGTACGGGCATCGGACACGCATCGCCTCAGCGGACGAAATCCTTCAACGGCTCGGTATCCAGCGTGATTCCGATCGGCTCCGGCAGTTCGACTCGCTCACCGAACGGGAGACGAATGATCGAGGAGTACACCGACCGGACCGGTCGGCTGTACACCACGACTTCCGCAGCGTCACGGTCGATCAAGAGGTACACCGGGATTCCCGTTTCCGCGTAGGCACGCGGCTTCTGCACGCGGTCACGACGGTCGGTATCCGAATCAAATGACGTTACCTCCGCAGCCAACAGAACTGGATCCGGATTCTTCCAGAGCGGTTGACCTGCGAACGAACGCTTCGGCGCGATGACCGCGTCGGGAATTGCCCGGCCTCCTCGATACGCCTCGACCTTCAACTCGTTTCCCGGATAGATCGACAGATCGGGCCGCTGCTGGAAGACGTGTTCCATCAGCCACTGGACTATCTCGACATGATCGCCGTCGGGCACCGGCTTGACCCCCAGCTTGCCGTAGATGAATTCGAGCCTGATCCCCTCACCCGCTTGCTGGGCGAGTCGCGCAAGTTCTTCGAAATCCTCGACGAGCATCTGCGGTCGGTCAGCCATGGCGGTCACCGAAACCCTCCATTCCGTCGGCCGCATCGGATTGTCGACACGGCCACCGTATGCCCCAGTGTGCTGCGAAGACAGTCTTTCACAACGGCTCGCCACGGCGACACGCTGGACACGCGACTCGGTCACCTGCCGCGGACGATGCGGCGGAGTTTGGTGACGCGGGGGCCGATCTCGCGCTCGTAGCCGTGGTCGGTGGGTTCGTAGTAGTCGACGCCGATCAGTTCGTCGGGTGGGTACTGCTGGGTGAGGACACCGTCGGGATGGTCGTGGGGGTATTTGTAGCCCTGGGCGTTTCCGAGAGCCTTGGCTCCGGAGTAGTGGCCGTCGCGCAGGTGCGGGGGCACCGCGCCCGCCTTGCCCGCGGAGATGTCGGACATGGCCTTGCCGATGGCCTTGACCACGCCGCCGGATTTGGGGGCGGTGGCGATGTGGATGGTGGCCTGGGTGAGCGCGAGTTGTGCTTCCGGCATGCCGACGAGTTGGACGACCTGGGCCGCCGCCACCGCGGTCTGCAGGGCGGTGGGGTCGGCCATGCCGACCTCCTCGCTGGCCTGGATCATCAAGCGGCGGGCGATAAATCGCGGATCCTCGCCCGCGGTGATCATGCGGGCCAGATAGTGCAGGGCCGCGTCCACATCGGAGCCGCGCAGCGATTTGATGAAGGCACTGATCACGTCGTAGTGCTGGTCACCGGCGCGGTCGTAGCGGACGGCGGCCTTGTCGACGCTGGCCTCCACCAGGTCCACGTCGACGGTGCCGTCCAGTGAGGATTCGGCGGAGGCTTCCAGGGCGGTGAGCGCCCGCCGCGCGTCGCCGCCCGCGATGCGCACGATGTGGTCGAGCGCCGCGTCGGTGACGGTGTACTCCCCCGCCAGGCCGCGTGGATCGGCGGTCGCCCGGCGCAGCACCTCGCGCACCTCGTCGGCGGTGAGGGATTGCAGTTGCAGCACCAGCGAACGCGACAGCAGCGGTGACACCACGGAGAACGACGGATTCTCGGTGGTCGCGCCGACCAGCAGCACGATGCGGTTCTCGACGGCGGCGAGCAGGGCGTCCTGCTGGGTCTTGGAGAACCGGTGCACCTCGTCGATGAACAGCACGGTCTGCTCGCCGTGCAGCAGCCGCCGCCGCGCCACGTCGATGACCGCGCGTACCTCCTTGACCCCCGCCGACAGCGCGGACAGCGCCTCGAAGCGCCGCCCGGTGGCCTGCGAGATGAGCGAGGCGAGGGTGGTCTTGCCGGTGCCGGGCGGGCCGAACAGCAGGACCGAGGCCGCACCGGATCCCTCGATGAGCCGGCGCAGCGGTGAGCCCGCGCCGAGCAGATGCCGCTGCCCGACCACTTCGTCCAGACTCCGCGGCCGCATGCGCACGGCCAGGGGTGCGAAGCGGTCGGCGGTGGGCGAGGACGACGTGTACTCGTCGGACACCGGCTCGGCCCCTGGCGCGTCGAACAGCCCTTCACTCACAGGCGAAACCCTACCGAGGCGCCCCGACACATCCGCCACGCGCAGGTCCGCGCCCCGTCACCGACTGTTCACGTGTCCAAGTTTGCCTCGGGCATACCGATCGGGTGTGATCGTTGCCGTGCCTCTCCCCGAGATCAACTCCGCCCGCCTCGACCGACGCACCGTCCTCACCGGCAGTACCGCGGCGGTCGCGGCCACCCTGCTCACCAGTGCCACGGCCCGCGCCGAACATCCGGTGTTCCAGCACGGTCTGGCCTCCGGGGATCCGCTGCCGGACCGGGTGATCCTGTGGACCCGCGTCACCCCGTCGGCCGCGGCCACGCCCGGTTCCGGCGTGGGCGAGCCGGTGCGGGTCCGCTGGGAGGTGGCCACCGACGAGGGGTTCGGTACCGTCGTCGCCTCCGGAACCCACACGGCCACCGCCGATTCCGATCACACCGTGAAGGTGGACGTCTCGGGCCTGGCCGCCGGTCGCGACTACCACTACCGCTTCACCGCCCTGGATCAGACCTCGCCGGTCGGCCGCACGCGCACCGCCCCCGCCACCGGCGACACCCCCGACCGGCTGCGCTTCGGCGTCGTCTCCTGCGCCAACTGGGAGGCCGGTTTCTTCGGCGCCTACCGGCATCTGACCGCCCGCACCGATCTGGACGCCATCGTCCATCTCGGCGACTATCTCTACGAATACGCGGCGGGCAAGTACGGTGGCCGACTCGGCTCCGCGCGGCTGCACCAGCCCGCGCACGAAATCGTCTCGCTGGCCGACTATCGCATTCGCCACGCCCAGTACAAGACCGACCCCGATCTGACGAACCTGCACGCCGCATTGCCGTTCATCTGTATCTGGGACGACCACGAGACCGCCAACGACGCGTGGGCGGGTGGTGCCGAGAACCACACACCGGGTGCGGAGGGCGACTGGCAGCAGCGGCGGGCGGCCGCGCTCCAGGCGTATCTGGAATGGATGCCGGTGCGCGCGGGCGCCGACGGCCGCCTCTACCGGCGGCTGCGATTCGGCACGCTGGCCGAACTGTCCATGCTGGATCTGCGCAGCTACCGCACACAGCAGGTGCAGGCGGGCCCCGGCTGGCGACAGGTGGACGCTCCCGACCGCAGCATCACCGGCCCGGCCCAAATGGATTGGGTCACCAATGGTTTGGTGTCCGCGCCGGTGACCTGGAAGCTGGTCGGCAATCCGGTCATGATCGCGCCCCTGGTCTTCCCGCCGCTGGATCCGGCCACCACTGCCGCGCTCACCCAGCTGATCGGCATTCCGGAGGGCGGCATTCCCGCCAACCTGGACCAGTGGGACGGCTACACCGCCGACCGCAAGCGCCTGCTCACCGCGATCACCGACAACCAGGTCGGCGATGTGGTCTTCCTGACCGGCGATATCCATTCCTCCTGGGCCGCCGACCTGCCGCTGGACGCGGCCACCTACCCGGCGAGCCCCACGGCGGGCGCGGAGTTCGTCGTACCGTCGGTGACCTCGCAGAGTGTCGGCGACATCATGCGGACCCCGCCGCGCACCGTCTCGGTGGCCGCCGAGGGCGCGCTGCAATCGGTGAACCGGCACCTGCGCTACGTCGAGGTGGATTCACACGGATACGGCGTGCTGCATGTGGACGCCGAGCAGGCGCAGATGGACTGGTTCTACGTCGGCGATGTGGCCGACCCGAATACCGGTGTGCGCCACGGCGCTTCGTTCGCCGTCCGTCGAGGCGGACGGATCGAGCCACGCACCGCGCCGCTGCTCGACTGACGCCGGTGCGGCCCGCCCGCCGCGCGCAGCGGGGACGAGCTGAGCGGAGCCCGCCGGGCGGCGGGCGATCCGAACGCCCTACTCCTCCCAGTGCTCCTCGAGCGTCGCCGAGACATGTTCGGCGAAGTCGCCGAGGGTGTCGTCGCCGATGCAGCGGGCGTCCTCGGCCAGGGCGGCCCAGCGGTTGATCAGGGCGGCGGAGCGCGGTATCGAGAGTCCGTGTTCGCGCGCGGCCGCGATGCGGGTGTGGTCGGCGGGCAGGAACCAGTAGGTCGACAGCCACACCCAGATGAGCCGGGCCTCGAGAATTCGCTCGGCCAGCACCTCGTCGTCGGCGAGCGAGGGCCAGACCGCCACCACCTCGGAGCGCCACGCCTCCACCATCTGCCGCGCGCGTTCGCGGGACAGTTCGACATCGCACAGGCAGCCGGGGAAGGAGACCAGGGCGTAGGCGATATCGAGGGTGGCGTCGCGGAAGCCGCCCCACTCGTAGTCGAGGAACCGGGCGCCCTCCTCGTTGAGGATCACATTGTCCGGGCACAGGTCGGAGGGGCTGAACGCGCGGTAGCGGCCCGCGGAGAACAGCCGGTTACCGCGCACGATGCGCTCGGCGATCTCACCCGGCACGTCGATGCCGAGTTCGCGCTGCAGCATGAGCGGCACCTCGGCGACGGCGGATTCGGCCTGCTGGGCGATGCCGTCGACACGGTGCACCACGTCGACACGGCGTAGCAGGGCGACGAAATCGGCCTCGCGGCCCACGGTCGCGGCGTGCATGCGGCCCAGCGCCTGTGCGAATGCCATGAGGGCATTGCGCCCGGCGGGCTCCTGCCCGGCCTGGAGCACCGCGGTGAGCGGAGAGTTCTCCCCGAGGTCGCTCAGGATGAGCAGGCGGTCGGGCAGGCTGTAGCCGAGTAGGTACGCCCCGGGCCGGTGGTCGCGTCCGAGTGCGGTGGTGAACTGGTACGACACCGCCTCCCGGAGGAATGCCGAGTCGATACTGGCGACACCGGGGGCCATACCTCCGGTGCGTCGCTCCTGCGCGGCACCGCGAACCTGCTTGATGATCAGGGTTCGCGGAAGTGAAAATGCGTTCTCCGCAACACGCACGCGTAGGACTGTCGTCCTACCACTACCGCTGAGTTCCATAGGATCACTCAGCTTTACCGGAGCACCCATTCGCTTTGTGAGCAACTGTTGTGCCGCGGACACGACTTCGGCGGCGCGTTCGGCCAATAGTGCGGTCATCGCGTCCCAAGTTACTCGCTCCAGGTCACTTTCAGCGAGCGGTTGCGCAACCTTTCGCGCGTCGTTCGGCGTGTCCGCGTCAAGGGTTTGCCCACACGGCGCTGGTTGCTTGACACAACCATTACGGTCCGGTTGTCTCATCTTCAACTGCTGTGCGCCACACCGTAAACCGGTAAATGTGAAAGGTCCGTGACGATGACCGGCACACCGCCCGACACACCGAGAGAATCGGACGAAACACCCTCACAGAAGGGCGACGAGCGGCAACCCACCCGTTCCGGCCACCATCAAAACACCGAGCCGACACCGCATTCGGCGGGTGCGGGCAACAGTCCCGAGCACGGCCGCCACGAAATGCCGGGCCCGCGCGGCTACCCCCAATTCGAGGGGCCGGGCGCGGCGCAGTACGGCAGCGAGCCCGTGGAGCCGCCGCCACCCATGCCGTCGCAGGGCAGTTCGAGTGGTCCCGGTATGCCGCCGCCACCCGGCTACGGCCAACCCCCGCAGTCGGGCGCGTCGCAGGGACAGCCACCGCAGCCCGGCACCGGACAGCAGCCCTACGGCGCTCCGTCCCAGCCCGCTGCGGGGCAGCCTTACGGCGCTGCGCCCCAGCCCGGCGCGGAGCAGCCGTACGGCACGGGCCAACCCGCGGGGCAGCCTTACGGGGCGAGCCAGGCCCCGGGGCAGCCCTACGGGACAGGCCAGGCCCCGGGCCAGCAGTACGGGGCGGGCCAGCCCTACGGTGCCCCGACCCAACCGGGTGCCGCCGCCCAGTCGGGCGCGATGCCGCCCGGCGCGACCCCGTCGGGTCCGCCGCCGGGTGCTCCGGGTTCCGTCGGTTCCGCCCAGCCTGGTGGACCGCACCACGCCACCGGCGAGAAGCTCGACGTCGGCCGCGCCATCGCCTACGGCTGGGATCGGTTCCGCCTCAATCCCGTTCCGTGGCTCGGCATCGTCATGGTCGGGCTGATCGCCTACCTGGTGGTCGTGCTGCTGGTGAATATCGCCGACGTGCAATCGCTGTCGGTGGTGCTGCTGGTCTTCGCCATCGCCTCGCTCATGGTCTGGCTGCTCCAGGCCGCCATGATCCGCGGCGCGCTTTACGAAACCGACGGCACCCCAACCGATTTCCCTTCCTTCTTCGGCTTCGTCAACGCGGGCAACGTCCTGCTCACCGCCCTGATCGTCCTCGTCGGCTGCTTCCTCGCCTCGCTGGCCTGCGTCTTCCCGGCCGTCATCGTGGGCGTGCTGTGCATGTTCGCCCTGAACTTCGTCATCGACGAGGACATGAGCCCCATCGAGGCGATCAAGTCCAGCGCCCAACTGGTCATCCGCAACCCGGTCCCCACCGTGCTCCTGGCCCTGGTCGTCGCGGTCATGACCACCATCGGCGCCCTCCTCTGCGGCCTGGGCCTACTCATCGCGGGCCCGGTATCGGCCATCGCCGTCACCTACGCCTACCGCACCCTGACCGGCGGCCTGGTCGCCCCGCTGTAGAAAACGCGCGGTGGGTGCCGGGCACCCACCGCGCGTTCTCGGCCGCGAGCAGCGGCTACTTCTTGCCCTCGACGATCGGGACGCCGTTCTCGTCGACCTTCACGTCCAGGCCCGCTTCCTTGCGCTGCTGCGGGGTGATCGGGGTGGGGGCGTCGGTGAGGGGGTCGACGCCGCCGCCGGACTTGGGGAAGGCGATGACCTCGCGGATGGAGTCGACGCCGGCGAGCAGGGCGGTGATGCGGTCCCAGCCGAAGGCGATGCCGCCGTGCGGCGGGGCGCCGTACTGGAAGGCGTCGAGCAGGAAGCCGAACTTCTCCTGCGCCTCCTCGTGGCTGATGCCCATCACCTTGAACACCCGCTCCTGCACGTCACCGCGGTGGATGCGGATGGAGCCGCCGCCGATCTCGTTGCCGTTGCAGACGATGTCGTAGGCGTAGGCCAGCGCCGCGCCCGGATCGGTGTCGAAGGTGTCCAGGAACTCCGGCTTGGGCGAGGTGAAGGCATGGTGCACCGCGGTCCAGGCCGAATGCCCCAGCGCCACATCGCCGCTGGCGGTGGCGTCGGCGGCGGGCTCGAACATGGGCGCGTCCACCACCCAGACGAAGGCCCACTCGTTCTCGTCGATGAGACCGCACTTGCGGGCGATCTCCCCGCGCGCCGCACCCAGCAGGGCCCGGCTGGACTTGGCCTCACCGGCGGCGAAGAACACGCAGTCGCCCGGGTTCGCGCCCACGAACTTGGCCAGGCCCTCGCGCTCGGCCTCGCTCAGGTTCTTTGCCACCGGACCGCTGAGTTCGCCGTCCTCGCCGATCAGCACATAGGCCAGGCCCTTCGCACCGCGCTGCTTGGCCCACTCCTGCCAGGCGTCGAGCTGGCGCCGCGGCTGGCTCGCCCCGCCGGGCATGACCACCGCGCCCACGTACGGCGACTGGAACACCCGGAACGGCGTGTCCTTGAAGTACTCCGCCATCTCGGTGATCTCGACGCCGAAGCGCAGGTCCGGCTTGTCGGTGCCGAAGCGGCGCATGGCCTCGGCGTAGGTCATGTGCGGGATCGGCGTCGCGATCTCGTGGCCGATGAGCTTCCACAGCGCCACCAGGATGTCTTCGGCCAGCAGGATCACATCCTCCTGGGTGACGAAGCTCATCTCGATGTCGAGCTGGGTGAACTCCGGCTGCCGGTCGGCGCGGAAGTCCTCGTCGCGGTAGCAGCGCGCGATCTGGTAGTACCGCTCGACACCGGCCACCATGAGCAGCTGCTTGAACAGCTGCGGGCTCTGCGGCAGCGCGTAGAACTTGCCCGGCTGCAAGCGGGCGGGCACCAGGAAGTCGCGCGCGCCCTCCGGGGTGGACCGGGTCATGGTCGGCGTCTCGACCTCGACGAAGGCATGCTTGGCCAGCACGTCGCGGGCGGCGGCGTTGACCTTGGACCGCAGCCGGATGGCATGTCCGGGCCCTTCGCGGCGCAGGTCCAGGTAGCGGTACTTGAGCCGAGCTTCCTCACCGGGGGTCTCGTCGAGTTGGAACGGCAGCGGCGCGGCCTCGTTGAGCACCTCGAGTTCGCTGACGTTCACCTCGATCTGCCCGGTCGGCAGGTTCGGGTTGCCGCTGCCCTCGGGCCGGTCCTCGACCACGCCGGTGATCCGCACGCAGTACTCGTTGCGCAGCTTGTGCGCCTGCTCGGCGGGCTCGCCCTCCCGGAACACCGCCTGCGAGACACCCGACGCGTCGCGCAGATCGATGAAGATCACGCCACCGTGGTCTCGCCGCCGGGCCACCCAACCGGTGAGGGTGACGGTCTGACCGGCGTGCTCGCTTCGCAGCGAACCAGCCAAGTGGGTGCGCAGCACGGGAGTCCTTTCGACGGATTCGAGGCGCCGGAGAGTGACAGGCGCCGGGTCCATCGTAGAGAGACACGTCGCCGGAGTGGAAACCGATATCCGCCTCCCCGTGCCAAGCTGTAAGACGGCGGATTTCCGATCCGCTCAATCCTCATGTCCTGCCGCAGTATCGAGGCGACCGCAGACGGGAGCTAGCACGATGACCTTCAACGAAGGTATGCAGATCGACCCGGACCGGGTCTCCTCCGGCGGCGGTCCCGGCATGGGCGGCGGGCTGGTCCTGGGCGGTGGTGCGGTTGGTCTCATCGCACTGGTGGTGACGCTGCTGCTCGGCGGCGATCCGGGATCGGTGCTCGGCCAGTTCACCGGCGCGGAGAACGGGCAGACCGACCAGGGTGTGGCGGGGACGCCGGAACACTGCCGCACCGGCGCGGACGCCAACAGGTACGTCGACTGCCGGGTGGTGCTGACCGTGCAGAGCCTGGACGCGGTGTGGGACGACGAACTGGGCCAGCAGACCGGCCGCCGCTACACCGAACCGGCGGTGCGGCTGTTCTCCGGCGTGGTGAACACCGGCTGCGGGCAGGCGTCCTCCGCCGTCGGCCCGTTCTACTGCCCCGCCGACCAGACCGCCTACTTCGACACCGCGTTCTTCCAGGAACTCAGCACTCGCTTCGGCGCTAGCACCGGCCCGCTCGCCCAGGAGTACGTGGTCGCCCACGAGTTCGGACACCACATCCAGAATCTGCTCGGCGACCTCGGCCGCGCCCAGCGCGACCCCCGCGGCCCCGAATCGGGCGCCGTGCGCACCGAACTCCAGGCCGACTGCTACGCCGGCGTCTGGGCCTACTACGCCGACAAGCAGAACGCGCCCGGCAGCACCCAGCCCTTCCTGAAACCACTCACCGACCAGGACATCGACGACGCCCTCTCCGCCGCGGCGGCCGTCGGCGACGACCGCATCCAGGAGCAGGCCACCGGCCGCGTGAATCCCGAAGCGTGGACGCACGGTTCGGCCGAGGAACGCCAGAAGTGGTTCCTCGCCGGATACAAGACCGGCCAAGTCGCGGCCTGCGACACCTATTCAGCCCGCGACCTGCGCAACCCACCCGCCTGATCCGCCTCCCCGCGACTTCAGCGCACGGCTGAGAGCCGTTGACACGCATGCACGCGTGCCGGCGGTCATCTGCCGATCCGATTCTGGACGTACCCGCCGAGTTACCCCAATCGGTGCGAGATCAGTTGTCGCGTGTCGATCGGGAAAGCTTGTGAGTCGGCAGCGCTCCAAGTGGGGCCAGCCGTACCCGGATCGCGCAGCAAGGCGTACTCGGGTTGCGGGGCGAGGCGTACCCGCGTCGCGGGGTGGCGGTCCTTCGGTGGACAATCACCGTCGGCGGGCGGGAGGTTCGCCGGTACGGAGGGATTGGTTCATGGGAATACGCGGGGCTACAGGACTTTTCGGGCGGCGGAACGTGTTGCGGTCGGTGGCGGCGGTCGTGGTGACCGCCGCCGCGCTCGCGGTGGGCGGTGGGGTGGGCGGTGCGCAGGAACCGGCGCCGGCGTCGCCCGTGGCTCCGGCGGCACCGGCGCCCGTCACAGGTCCGATGCTGTTCACGCTCACGTCGATCCCGAACGGCTGGCTCATCGGGCGCACCGATCTGCGGCCGCTGCTCGAGGTGCAGGCCGACGGGCGGGCGATTCGGCGTCCGGATGCCGCCGATCCGGATCGGAGCGCGAACACCCCGCCGCAGGAGATCACCGGCACCATTCCGCAGGAGGTGGTCACGGCCGCGATCACCGAGACGCGGGCGCTGACCACCCTGGATATGGGGAATGCGGGTGTCTCCAACCAGAGCAGCATGATTCTCGACTACACCCCGCAGCAGCCGGATCAGGACGCGCACGTCATCGTCTACGACCCAGAGACCACCGACGGCCTCACCGAGGAGCAGCGGGCGAACCGCACCCGGTTCGCCACACTGTCGGAGAAACTCCTCGACGCCTTCGTCGCCGACCGCTGAAACCGCTGTCCGACCGCTGAAACGCTATCCGACGGTCCAGGTTTCGCGACCGGTGAGCAGACTCTGCAGGGCGTCGTCGTCCACCGGCTTGCGTTCCCGGGCCGTCTCGGCCTGGGCGCGCACGCCGTCGTCGTAGGTCGGCCGGGAGACGCTCCGGAATACGCCGGTGACCACGTGCGAGAGGTCCTGATCGGACAACCGGGAGAGGGCGTAGGCGTATTCGGGGCTGTCGGTGTAGGCGTCGTGGACGACGATATCGGCCTCGGCGACACTGTCGGCGCGGGCAACGCACAGCCCGAAACCATTGCGCACCACCGCCATCTCACCGTCGGCGCCGAAGCGGATCGGTTCGCCGTGGCGCAGCGGAACGAGGTGGGCGGCGGCGTTCTCCTTGCGCAGATTGTCGAAGGAGCCGTCGTTGAAGATCGGGCAGTCCTGGAGGATCTCCACGAAGGAGGTGCCCCGGTGTTCGGCCGCCGCGCGCAGCACCTCGGTGAGTCCGGCGCGGTCGGAGTCCAGGGCGCGGGCGGCGAAGGTGGCCTCGGCGCCCAGCGCCACCGACAGCGTGTTGAAGGGGTGGTCGACCGAGCCCATCGGAGTGGACTTGGTGATCTTGCCGGTTTCCGAGGTCGGCGAGTACTGCCCCTTGGTGAGCCCGTAGATCCGGTTGTTGAACAGCAGGATCGTCATGTTCACATTGCGCCGCAGCGCGTGGATGAGGTGATTGCCTCCGATGGAGAGCGCGTCGCCGTCACCGGTCACCACCCAGACCGACAGATCGGGCCGCGTCACCGCCAGTCCGGTGGCGATGGCCGGGGCGCGGCCGTGGATCGAGTGCAGCCCATAGGCTTCCAGGTAGTACGGAAAGCGGCTGGAGCAGCCGATCCCCGAGACGAACATGAGGTTCTCGCGCCGCAAACCGAGTTCGGCCAGGAAACCGCGCACGGTCGCCAGGATCACGTAGTCGCCGCAGCCGGGGCACCAGCGCACCTCCTGATCGGAGGTGAACTCCTTGACCTTCTGCGGTCGGTCGGCGGCGGGCACGCCGGACAGGCCGGTGAGCCCCAGATCGGTTCCGACGAACGGATTCTCGACAATGGTCATCACTTACCCCCTGGGGTGCGGTAGGTGGCCCGCGCCCGTGCGGCGAAAGCCTTGTCCTGTTCCATCTCCGCGATGGATCCGTCCAGTGCCGCGTCGATCACGCCGACCAGTTCCTGCGCCGAGAACGCGGTTCCGGCGATCTTGGTCCAGGGCTGCACGTCCACCAGGTATTTCGCCCGCAGCAGCAGGGCGAGCTGACCGCCGTTCATCTCCGGCGCGACCACCGTGCGATAGCGGCCCAGCACCTCACCGAGATTGGCGGGGAAGGGATTCAGATACCGCAGATGCGCCTGCGCCACCGGTACGCCGCGGCGGCGCGCCCGGCGGCACGCCTCGCCGATCGGCCCGTAGGAACTGCCCCATCCGATGAGCAGCAGTTCGGCGCGCCCGTCCGGGTCGTCGACCTCGAGATCGGGCACGGTGATGCCGTCGATCTTGGCCTGCCGCAACCGGACCATGAGCTCGTGATTGGCCGGGTCATAGGAAATATTGCCGCTGCCGTCGGCCTTTTCGAGACCGCCGATGCGGTGCGCCCGGCCGTTGGTGCCCGGAACGGCGAACGGGCGGGCCAGGGTTTCGGGATCGCGGGCGTAGGGCTGGAACCCGCCCTCGTCCTCGGCATCGGGTTCGAATCCGGGATCGATGCGCGGCAGGTCCGACACCCGCGGAATCGCCCACGGCTCCGACCCGTTGGCGATGGCCCCGTCGGACAGCAGCAGCACCGGGGTGCGATAGGTCAGCGCGATGCGCGCCGCCTGTACGGCGGTATCGAAGCAGTCGGCGGGTGAGCGTGGCGCCAGCACCGCCACCGGCGATTCGCCATTGCGCCCGTAGAGCGCCTGGAGCAGATCGGCCTGCTCGGTCTTGGTCGGCAGGCCGGTGGACGGTCCACCGCGCTGCACGTCCACGATGAGCAGCGGCACCTCGGTCATGACGGCCAGTCCGACGGTTTCGCTCTTGAGCGCCAGACCGGGGCCGGAGGTGCTGGTCACCCCCAGCGCGCCGCCGATCGAAGCGCCCAGCGCCGCACCGATTCCAGCGATCTCGTCCTCGGCCTGGAAGGTGGTGACGCCGAAGTTCTTGTGCTTGCTCAGTTCGTGCAGGATGTCGGAGGCCGGGGTGATGGGGTAGGTGCCCAGGAAGACCGGTAAACCGGCCAGTTGCCCCGCCGCCACGATGCCGTAGGCCAGGGCGGTATTGCCGGTGATCTGTCGGTAGGTGCCGGGCGGCAGCGTCGCCGGGGCAACCTCGTAGGTGCTCGCGAATGCCTCGGTGGTTTCGCCGTAATTCCAGCCCGCCCGAATTGCGAGAATATTTGCTTCCGCCACCTCGGGTTTGGCGGCGAATTTCTCCCGGATGAACTGTTCGGTTCCACTGATCGGCCGCCCGTACATCCAGGACAGCAAACCGAGCGCGAACATATTCTTGGCGCGCTGCCCGTCCTTCTTTCCAATACCGGTCGGTTCGGTCGCGCCGAGCGTCAGCGAGGTCATGGCTACCCGGTGCACCACGAAATCCGACAGCGTGTCATCGGCGAGCGGATCGCCGCTGTAGCCGACCTTGGCCAGATTCCGCTTGGTGAACTCGTCGGTATTGACAATGACGGTGGCGCCGCGCGCCAACTCCTCCAGATTCGCCTTGAGCGCCGCGGGATTCATCGCCACCAGCACATCGGGCTGGTCACCGGCGGTGAGGATGTCGTAGTCGGCGATCTGGATCTGGAACGACGAAACACCCGGCAGCGTGCCCTGCGGCGCTCGGATCTCGGCGGGGAAGTTGGGCTGGGTGGCGAGATCGTTGCCGAAGGCGGCGGCCTCGTGGGTGAATCGATCACCGGTGAGTTGCATACCGTCACCGGAGTCGCCGGCGAAGCGAATTACCACCCTTTCCAATTTCTCTGTGACGCCGCCGTTTCCGGACGCGGGCATCGGAGATCCGGCGGGTGCCAGGGGTTCATCGTCGTGCTGCGAAACCATGCGCCTGCATCACTTCCTCGTCGCTGTGAGGTATCAACGCCAAACTACTCCGCTGTATTCGCGACACACCCGCGAAATCGAGCGGTTGTTCTGGTGAATCTCAGCCGGATCAGGCGAACAGCGCCAGTTGCCGGTCGGGCGTCCGCTCCGCGGCGGGCCGCGATGCGGATTCGGCGACGGCCCGTTGCTCGGGCTCGGCCGGACGTGCACGGTTCAAACGGTGTTTCTCCAGCAGCGGCTCGATGCGGCCGCGCAGCCATGCAGAATACTCGGGTGTCACCGAGCTCCCGCGACCGTACAGCTGTCGGTAGCGTCGAATGAGCGCGGGATGCTCCGCGGCCAGCCATTCCAGGAACCAGTCGCGGGTGGAGCCGCGCAGATGCATGGGGAAGGCGGTGACCCCGGCCGCGCCCGCGTCGGCGATGGCCTCGAACAGCGCGTCCAGATGCGCCTTGCCGTCGGTGAGGTACGGAATCACCGGTGCCACCATGACATTCACGGCGAATCCGGAGTCGGCGAGCGCGCGGATGAGGTCCAGGCGGGCCCGCGGCGAGGGCGTGCCGGGTTCCAGGCTGCGGTGCAGATCCTCGTCGAGGATGGCGAGCGACACCGCCAGATCGATGGGAACCTGCTGCGCCGCCTGGGTGAGCAGCGGCAGGTCCCGCCGCATGAGCGTGCCCTTGGTGAGAATCGAGAAGGGCGTGCCCGATTCGGTGAGCGCGGAGATGATGCCGGGCATCAACCGGTAGCGCCCCTCGGCCCGCTGGTAGGGGTCCGTATTCGAGCCCAGCGCAACGGTTTCCCGCCGCCAGGAGCGCTTGCGCACCTCCCGGCGCAGGACGGGCACCACATTCGTCTTGACGACGATCTGGCTGTCGAAATCCCGCCCCGCGTCCAGGTCCAGGTACTCGTGCGAGCCGCGCGCGAAGCAGTAGCGGCACGCGTGCGAACACCCGCGCATGGGATTGATGGTCCAGTTGAACGGCATGCTGCCGCCCTCCGGGAGCTTGTTCAGCGCGCTTTTGCAGAGCACCTCGTGGAACGTGATGCCCTCGAACTCGGGAGTCTGTACGCTGCGCACGAGACCAGCCCGCTCGAGTCCCGGCAGCGCGCCGTCATCGGCGTCCAGGGTCTGGTTCTGCCACCGCACATTCCCAGTCGAACATGTGTTCTAGGTACTGTCAAGCGATCTGCCGCGTGTCGACCTTGCCGAGCTCGTTGTCGGCGAAGGCGATCAGATCGCGCACCGTCTCCTCGGTCGGACGCGGCTGATAGCCGAGTTCGGTCCTGGCCTTGGTGCCGTCCACGACGGGCGCGGAGATGAGGGCGCCCATGGCGGCCTTGGACAGGATGTCGCTGCCGAAGAGCTTGCCCACCGGTTCCAGCACCGGCATGACGGCCGAGACGGCCTGCGCCGGAATCAGGAAGCGCGGCCCCTTCTTGCCATTGATGGCCGCGGCCAGCCGGGTGACATCCCACATGGTCTGCATATGGCCGGTGATCAGGTAGTTCTCCCCGGTCCGGCCGCGTTCCCCGGCCAGCACCAGGCCGAGGGCCACATCGCGCACGTCGACCAGATCGAAGCTGCCGCCGATCATGACCGGGACGCGACCCTTGGACGCGTCGAGCAGGGTGCCGTTGATGCGCGAGCGGGTGTAGTCGACCGGGCCGTAGACACCGGTCGGATTGCACAGCACGGCATCGAGGCCCTTGTCGACGACCTTGCGCAGTTCGACCTCGCCCTGCCATTTGGACCGGTCGTAGACCGGCAGGTCCGGGCTGATGGACCGCGCGGTACGCTCGTCGATGCGGCCGCCGCACTGGTACTGGTTGAACGCGTGAATGGAGCTGGCGTGCACGAACCGGCGCGCGCCGACGGCGAGCGCGGCCTCGGCGACCACGCGCACCCCCTCGGTGTTGATGCGCCAGGCGAGGTCGTTCTTCTGGGCCAGGGTGATGACCGCGACCAGGTGGTACACCACCTCGGCCCCCTCGAGCGCGGTGCGCATGGAGGCGGGGTCGAGCACGTCTCCGGTCACCCAGGTGACACCCGGTTCCGCGACGCCGGTGGGCCGGACCCGATCGATGGCGGTCACCTCGTGTCCGCGATCGGTAAGCAGGCGAAGCAAATTGGTGCCAAGGAACCCGGCGGCGCCGGTGACTGCGACCTTCATGAACAATGAATATAGAACCTGTTCTAAATTGCAACAAGTTCTAGTCATCCTGCCTGTGGATAGGCCACGCGCGCTCGTCGGCGCGGTCCGATATATTCGGAACCGCTATCTGTCCACGACGATCGGGGGGCGAGTCATGACCGAACTCTCGGTGGATCCGGAAGCGGTCCGCGCCTTCGCCACGACCCAGCACGGTGTCGCGGGCGATATCGCTGCTGCGGGCAACCTGGACACTGTAGCCAATGTCGCCGCCATGACGCCCGTCTTCGGGCTCATCGGCGCGGACTATCTGGCCATGTTCGCGGTGGCGGAGCTGCTGCACGGCAAGGACGTCAACGCGCTCTCGGCGCGCTACGCGCACCTGGGGCAGGTGGCCGCCGGAACCGCGACCGCCATCCAGACCACCGACGGCGAGTTCGCGGGCGGTCTGGACCGGATGGACACGGCGATCGGAGGACAGGGATGAGCCCCGTCGATCCCTCGGGCGTGATCGGCCCCGCCTCGACCGCCGGGGAGGCGGTGGCGACGATGCCCGCCGCCGGAACCGGCCAGCGCGGGCCGCTTCCCGATGTGCCGCTGTTCCAGCTGCCCGCCGATATCGCACCGTTCGAGCCGCCCGCGTATCTGACTACGCGCAAGGAATTCGAACAGGGCGCGACACCGGTTCCGGGCGGGATACCGGCCGGAATGCCGGGTACGGCCGCCACCGAGCCGACGGCGGTACTCGGCGGACACCCCGGCCCCGACGCCGCTTCCGGGATACTCGGATGGACTTCCGGACTCGACGCCGCCCAAGGTGTGCTCGACGGCCGGTCCGCCCTGGATTCCGCCCAGGGGGTGCTCGACGGCGGACGAACCGCGCTCGATTCCGCTCACGGCACGCTGGACTGCGTGCGCGCCGCGCTCGACAGCGCGCTGAACGACCCGCCCGGCACCCTCGCCGACGCGCAGGC
>NZ_BAGD01000080.1 GCF_000308635.1 Nocardia otitidiscaviarum NBRC 14405
TTCCTCGGCGCGGCGCTGCTGATCCCAGGCGAGGAAGGCATCACGCTGGCTCTGTAGGCCCTCGACCCGGGCTCGGGCATCGTCGAGGCGCTGCTGCGCCGAGTCCCGTTGCGTCACCAGACCGTTGCGGACGGCCGTCTGCTGGTTCAGCTCGGCCTGGGCGGCGGCTACCGCGTTCTCGGCCTCCACCTTCTTGCGTTCGGCGTCGGCCGCGGCGGCGTCGGCGATCTGCTGGGCGCGGCGGGCCTCGGCGTTCTTGTTGGCCTGATCCACCTGGGCGCGGCGCAGGCCGTCAACCACCTGCCGCTGATTCTTCGAGGCGATGGTCAGCACCTGGGCGCGGGCCAGCGCGGTCTCCGGATCGGGAGCGGACAGATATGTCACCAGTGAGGTGGAGCCGGGCCGCATGTAGATCTGGGCGACGAACTTGTTGAACTCCCGGTGCGCGGCGTCGACGCGGGTGCCCGCCTCGGAGAGTTCCTGCTTGCTCGTCGCGACCGCCGCAGCGGCGGCATCGGCGACGGCGCGGGCCTGCTGCAGATCCACCAGCGCCTTGTTGACGGCCTCGCGGCGCGCGGCCACCGCGTCGTCGAGATGGCGCAGCTGCTGTTCGATCGAGGCGACCTGATTGATCAGCGCGCCCACCTCACCGACCCCGGCATCGACCTGCGCGCCCGCGTCGGCGATCTCGCTGTCACTCGGATTGGGCGGGGGTGGCGGCACCGCGTGGCCGGTACTCACGCCCACCGCGAAAACCGTTGCCACAACGAGCAATCCCGCAGCGACCCGCACCGGGCGTCCCCGCCACCTCGCCGGTAATCGCATCGCACCTCCCTGGATCCCGCTCGGCCCCGGGGAAAGGGAGCGAACAACCGCCCCATGAGCCTCATCAACACCATCCGAAACACCGGACTCCCGAGGCCCGCACGACACTTCTTCCCCAAGAGTGGCGTGGCGCCACGGTACGACACCCGAGTCCCGGGATCGGGGAGGCACGCCACAATGACCACCATTCAATTCACTCGTTGCCAGTCATTAGCTCGATCTACATGACGCATCAGGCATCGAGGACGGCGAACTCGCGGCCGGTCAACACCCGACCGCGAGCAACCAACGAGTGAACGAGACCCGGGCGCCGGAACGCACCGGATTCGGTGAAATCAGGCGACCGGTTCGCGGTCCTTCGCGGTATCCGACGCCCCCGCCGCGCGTCGCGACTTCACCACGTACAGCCCCGCGATGATGGCCACCAGACCGGCCACCAGCACGGCCGTGATCAGGGTCCATGACAGACCCTCTTCGGACTTCATGCGGTCCACGAAGATGCGAGCCGCTTCCTCGGTGTGCGCCGGTCCGCGGTATTTGGCCTTGTCCTCGGCCCATTCCAGCCGCGCGCGGCTGTAGGTGTCACTCCAGGTGCCCACCCAGTCGTCACTGAAGACGACCACGGTGCCCTGCTCCTGCTCGCCCACTTCGGTGGCCAGATCGCGGAGCTTGGCTTCGATGCCCGGATTGCCGGGTATGACGATGATGTTCAGGTCGATGCCGTGTTCACGCGCATCGGCGGCGATATCGGCGAGGCCGTCCTGCTTGCGCCCCTCGGGTGCGGCGACATGGTTGTCGGCGAGATCGCGGAGAATGGCATCCAGATCGGTGTCCGGTGGTAGCTCGGCGAGCGCGGGGGTGAAAGCCTGGGTGTGCGAGACGGTCACGGGGTGCAGAGTACGGGACCGGTTGTCACATCACCTCACCACGGCGCGCCGAACGGTCGGTCACACCGGTCCGGATGCGCCCGGGCCCCCTCCCCCGCGCGTTCACAGGACAAGCGTACTGTTAGGGTTGCACCCGGACGAGGCCGCGCGCCTCGACGAGCCATCGGCACAGCCCCGCCGGTGGCCCCCATTCACAGACGAGTGGAGCTGAAACGTGACGAGTATCGATACTTTCGGCGCCAAGGGCACCCTAGAGGTCGGAAGCAACTCCTACGAGATCTTCCGCCTCTCGGCCGTGCCCGGCACCGAGAAGCTGCCCTACGCACTGAAGGTCCTCGCGGAGAACCTGCTCCGTACCGAGGACGGCGCCAACATCACCGCCGACCACATCCGCGCCATCGCCAACTGGGATCCGAGCGCGGACCCCGACACCGAGATCCAGTTCACCCCGGCCCGCGTGATCATGCAGGACTTCACCGGCGTGCCCTGTGTCGTCGACCTCGCCACCATGCGTGAGGCCGTCACCGCCCTGGGCGGCGACCCGAACAAGGTGAACCCGCTCTCCCCCGCCGACATGGTCATCGACCACTCGGTCATCCTCGACGTCTTCGGCCGCGCCGACGCCCTCGAGCGCAATGTCGACCTGGAGTACCAGCGCAACTCCGAGCGCTACCAGTTCCTGCGCTGGGGCCAGGGCGCCTTCGACGACTTCCGCGTCGTCCCGCCGGGCATGGGCATCGTGCACCAGGTCAACATCGAGTACCTGGCCCCGACCGTCATGGTCCGCAACGGCCAGGCCTACCCCGACACCTGCGTCGGCACCGACTCGCACACCACCATGGTCAACGGCCTGGGTGTGCTGGGCTGGGGCGTCGGCGGTATCGAGGCCGAGGCCGCCATGCTCGGCCAGCCGGTCTCCATGCTGATCCCGCGCGTCGTCGGCTTCAAGCTGACCGGTGAGATCCAGCCCGGCGTGACCGCCACCGACGTCGTGCTCACCGTCACCGACATGCTGCGCAAGCACGGTGTGGTCGGCAAGTTCGTCGAGTTCTACGGCAAGGGCGTCGCCGAGGTGCCCCTCGCCAACCGCGCCACCCTGGGCAATATGAGCCCCGAGTTCGGTTCCACCGCGGCGATCTTCCCGATCGACGCGGAGACCATCAGCTACCTGCGCCTCACCGGCCGCACCGACGAGCAGCTCGCGCTCGTCGAGGCGTACGCCAAGGAGCAGGGCATGTGGCACGACCCGGACCACGAGCCCGCCTACTCGGAGTACCTGGAGCTGGACCTGAGCACCGTGGTGCCGTCCATCGCCGGTCCGAAGCGTCCGCAGGACCGTATCCTGCTGTCGGAGAGCAAGATCGCCTTCCGCAAGGACATCTACAACTACGTCACCGAGGGCGACTCCACCCCGCACACCCAGCTGGACGAGGCCGTCGAGGAGTCCTTCCCGGCCAGCGATCCGGCCGTGCTGTCCTTCGCCGAGGACGACGCGGTGCTGCCGACCGCCGCCAACGGCTCCGAGGGTCGCCCCACCAAGCCGGTCAAGGTCTCCGATCCGGAGCGCGGTGACTTCGTGCTCGACCACGGCGCGGTCGTGGTCGCGGGCATCACCTCCTGCACCAACACCTCCAACCCGTCGGTCATGCTGGGCGCCGCCCTGCTCGCCCGCAACGCGGTGGAGAAGGGCCTGAGCTCCAAGCCGTGGGTCAAGACCAATATGGCCCCGGGCTCGCAGGTCGTCGCCGACTACTACGAGAAGGCCGGGCTCTGGCCGTACCTCGAGAAGCTCGGCTTCTACGTGGGTGGCTTCGGCTGCACCACCTGCATCGGCAACACCGGCCCGCTGCCGGAGGAGATCTCCAAGGCGATCAACGACAACGACCTGTCGGTCACCGCGGTGCTGTCCGGCAACCGCAACTTCGAGGGTCGCATCTCCCCCGACGTGAAGATGAACTACCTGGCCTCGCCGCCGCTGGTCATCGCGTACGCGCTCGCGGGCACCATGGACTTCGACTTCGAGCACGACTCGCTGGGCAAGGACAAGGACGGCAACGACGTCTTCCTGAAGGACATCTGGCCGTCCCCGCAGGAGATCGACGACACCATCAAGTCCGCGATCAACCGCGACATGTTCACCAAGTCCTACGCCGACGTCTTCAAGGGCGACGAGCGCTGGCAGAACCTGAGCACCCCGGAGGGCGACACCTTCGCGTGGGACGAGAACTCGACCTACGTGCGCAAGGCGCCGTACTTCGACGGTATGGAGCTCGAGCCCG
>NZ_BAGD01000079.1 GCF_000308635.1 Nocardia otitidiscaviarum NBRC 14405
GCTCACCGCTCGGGCCGCAACGGCTCCCGCAGCAGCGGATTGTCCAGCAAATACAGCTGGCCCACGGACAGATAGTTCGCGGCCCGCCACCAGGCGTCCACATCGCGCAGGCCGGGGGTGAGCGCACCGGGCTCACCGGCCAGCAGGGTCGTCATCCCCGCCCCTACTTCACCGGGTGGACGACCATGACCGGGCAGGACGCGTGCTGCACCAGGGCGTGCGAGGTGGAGCCGAGCAGCAGACTGGTGAAACCGCCGCGCCCCCGGCTGCCGACCACGACCAGCTGGGCCGTGCGCGACCATTCGCGCAGCCGCCCGGCGGGATCGGTGGCGTAGACCTTGCGCGCCACCTCGACCTCGGGGTACTTCTCCTCCCATCCGGCCAACCGCTCGGCGAGAATCGCGTGCTCGGTGACGTCGAGATCGTCGGTGGACATCCACACCGGGTCCGCGCCCGCGAATTTGCCGCCCTTCCAGTCACTCCAGACATGGACCGCGACCAGCTTCGCGCCCCGCTCGGCCGCCTCGGCGAAGGCCGCGCCGATGGCGGCCTCCCCCGCCGGGCTGCCGTCCACGCCCAGCACCACCGGACCGGAGGTGTGGATGCGGTTGCCCGCCTCCGGATCGGTGCGCACCACGATCACCGATCCTTCGGCGTGCGCGGTCACCGCGAGCAGCGTCGACCCGAGATGACCGAAGGTGCCGACGGTGCCGGTCGCGCCGAGCACCACCGCGTATGCGTCGGCGCTGTGCGCGATGAGCAGTTGGTCGGCGGAATCGGCCGACAGGTTCACGGTGATCGGGACGTCGGGAGCCACCGTCTTCGCCACCTCTTCGGCGCGAGCGATGACCGCCTTGCCGTTGTCGCGCACCGTGTCGACGACCGCCGGTACCGAGACCTCGTAGACGCCGAGCACATGGGTGAGGCCGACCAGGTCCATGCCGTGCAGGATGTGCAGCGGGCGCTCCCGCTCGGCGGCCAGCTCGGCCGCCCAGCGCAGGGCCGCGTCCGAACCCGCCGATCCGTCCACGCCCACGACCACCGGTGCGGAGACCAGATGGTGCGGATCCTCGAAGCGCTGCTGTGTCATGGCGACCTCCCGTACTGGGTTGACGGTGCCCGGCCGGGCACTCACCCTCACGGTAGAAATCGGCACCCGCCACCGGATGCTGCCGATCGTCACCGGCTGCCGGGACCGAAGCCACTGCCGGAGGGCACTTCTCGCAGCTCCGGGCCTCGGGTCCCGAACCCGCGTGACCTTGGTCCCGTCCGCCGGGGCCGCACGCCCCTCACGACGGCGGCGCGTGGCGCGAAAGCTTGCCGGCATGCGAACCGACTCGTCGCCCGATGACGCGATTCTCGCCGTCCCCGCCATGGCGGTGGGCATCGTCATGCTGACCGTGGCCCTGGCCACCGCGCCCCTGCTACCGGGTTGGGCCGACGATTACGGCACCATACTCGTAGCGCTGGCGGTGGCCGAGTACCTCACGGCGGCGACGGCCTCGGTGTGGTGGGGATGCCGCGCCCTGTGTGCCGCTCGGTAGCCGGTGCGGCGCGCCGCGACGTCCGAAATGCCCATGGACCACGTCGGAATAGGGACTTTGGACCATCGCTGCGCCCCGCGCTCCCGCGTATGTTTGTTCGCATTACTCACCACAGATCGGATGCCGCCATGATCAAGGTGTTTCTCGTCGACGACCACGAGATCGTTCGCCGGGGACTCGTCGACCTCCTCGAGGGGGATCCGGAACTCTCGGTGGTCGGCGAGGCCGGGGACGTCGCGCAGGCCCTGGCCCGGATTCCCGCGCTGCGACCGGATGTCGCCGTGCTCGATGTTCGCCTGCCCGACGGCAACGGCATCGAACTCTGCCGCGAGCTGCTCTCGCGACTCGACGATCTGCGCTGCCTGATCCTCACCTCGTTCACCGACGAACAGGCCATGATGGACGCTATCCTGGCCGGTGCCAGCGGCTACGTGGTCAAGGACATCAAGGGCATGGAATTGGCGAAGGCCATCAAGGAGGTCGGCTCGGGCCGATCCCTGCTGGACAACCGGGCCGCCGCCGCGCTCATGGAGCGGCTGCGGCGCAGCACCCAGCCCGACGGTCCGCTCGCCGGGCTCACCGAACAGGAACGCCGACTGCTCGATCTGCTCGGTGACGGCCTGACCAACCGGCAGATCGCCGAACGCATGTACCTGGCCGAGAAAACCGTGAAGAACTACGTCTCGCGACTGCTGGCCAAGCTCGGCATGGAACGCCGCACCCAGGCCGCGGTACTGGCCTCCAAACTGCGCTCCGGGTCCGCCGCGACGCAGCAGGATGGGTGATCCCGAGACCGGTTCGCACTCGGTGCGCGAGGCACTCTCGCAGCTGCGGCTGCGGGAGCTGCTGGCCGAGGTCAGGGACCGGGTCGAGCAGATCATCGACCGCCGGGACCGGATCGACGGCCTGGTCGAGGCCATGCTGGCCGTCACCTCCGGACTGGATCTCGACCACACCCTGCACACCATCGTGCACACCGCCATCGAACTGGTGGACGCCCGGTACGGCGCGCTCGGGGTGCGCGGGCCGGATCGGCGACTGAGCCGGTTCGTCTTCGAGGGCGTCGACGAGGCGACCGGGCGGCGGATCGGCGATCATCCGTCGGGTCACGGCGTCCTCGGCCTGCTGATGAGCGAGGCCACGCCCATTCGCCTCATGAACATCGCCGATCATGCCGCCTCCGTGGGCTTTCCGGAGCACCATCCGCCGATGCGCGCCTTTCTCGGTGTGCCGGTGCGGATTCGGGACGAGATCTTCGGCAACCTCTATCTGGCCGAGAAGCACGGCGGGCTGCCCTTCACCGAGGACGACGAGGTGATCGTGCAGGCCCTGGCCGCGGCGGCGGGCACCGCCATCGACAATGCGCGGCTCTACGCGTCGGCGCACGCCCGGCAGGCGTGGATCGAGGCGATCCGCGACATCTCCACCGAATTGCTGGCGGGCACCGCGCCCGACACGGTGTTGGCGCAGGTGGTCGAACGTCTTCGCGCACTGACCGAATCGGAGCGGGCGTTCGTCGCCCTGGCCGACGATCCGGAGCTGCCGCCGGAGGAGATCACCGAACTGCGCATCGCACAGTGGTGCGGCACCGGCTCCGACCCCGGCCACCGCATCGTGACGCTGTCGGGCACCGCGATCGGCGACGCCTTCCATCGCCGCGGCACCCGACGTTTCGCCGATCTCGTCGGCGTGGAGCTGGGCAAGCCGATCAGCGGGGCCGGACCGGCCCTGCTCGTGCCACTGCACGCGCACGGCTCGACATTCGGTGTGCTGGTGACGACGCGCGCCAGCGGATCCGCGCCCTACTCCGACGAAATCCTGGAACTGACGGCGGGTTTCGCCGATCAGGCCGCACTGGCCATCCAGTTGGCCGCGGCACAACGGCGGGTGCGGCAGTTGGATGTGCTCACCGACCGCGACCGCATCGCCCGCGATCTGCACGATCACGTCATCCAGCGGCTGTTCGCCGTCGGGCTGGCGCTGGAGGGGACGGTGGCGCGGGCGCACACCGACGAGGTGCGGCAGCGCCTGTCGGATGTGGTCGGCGATCTCCAGGACGTGGTGCAGGAGATCCGCACCTCCATCTTCGATCTGCACGGCGGCGATCCGCGCAGTGTGCGCTTGCGCCAACGGCTGGCGCGGGCCGTCGAAGCGCACACCGCGTCCACCGACATCCGAGCCTCACTCCGGGTCAGCGGACCGCTGTCGGTGATCGGCGCGGAACTGGCCGACCAGGCCGAGGCGGTGGTGCGGCGGGCGGTGGGCCATGCGGTGCGGCAGTCCGGAGTGGGCGCGGTGACCGTGCGGGTGGACGTCGCCGACGAACTCACCATCGCGATATTCGGCGACGGAAACGGGATCGCGGGCGACAGCACGCCGGACGAGCTGCACGATTTCGAACTCCGGGCACGTCGAGCGGGCGGCGGTTTCGAAATCGCCGCCACCGCGCAGGGCGACGGAACCCGGCTGGTCTGGTCGGTGCCGCTGCGCTGAGTCCAATCCCCTGCACCGAGTCCGTTCCCACAACGACGAGCTCGACCGCACTACGCCGAGCTCGATCCCGCTGCGCAGAGCTCGATCCCCCTGCGCTGAGCTCGATCCCCCTGCGCTGAGCTCGATCCCGCTGCGCTGAGTACGATCCCCCTACGCTGAAACCGGCCCGCCGGAAAGCGCGCCGGTCCGGCGCGCTCCCCTCCTCAGCCTTCGCGAACCACCAGTACCGGGCAGGGGGCCAGGTGCAGCAGGGCGGTGCTGGTCGAACCCAGGTTCATCCCCGCGAAACCGCCGCGGCCGCGCGTGCCCACCACGACGAGTTGCGCGCCGTCGGCGTACTCGAGCAGGGCCCGGACCGGGGTGTCCCGAGCCACCACCCGCTGCACCTCGACCTCGGGGAACCGCTCGCCGAATCCGGCCAGGCATTCGGCGAGGACGGCGTCCTCGGTCTCCTGAATGCCTTCCCACGGGATGACGGGCAGGTCGTGGCCGGTGTCGTCGCTCCAGGCGTGCACCGCCACCAGGCCGACCTTGCGCCGCGAGGCCATCTCGAAGGCCATGGCCACCGCGGGCATGCTGTTCTCGCTGCCGTCCACGCCGACCACGATCGGGCGGTGCGCGGCGGTCGGATCGGTCTCCTCCGGCATGGCGGGGACGACCACGACCGGGCAGTGCGCGTGCCGGGTGAGCGAGGTGCTCACCGATCCCAGCACCGCGCGGCGCAGCGCGCCGCGACCGCGATTGCCCAGCACGACCAACCGCGCGCCGCGCGACCGGGCGATGAGCGTGGTGGTGATGGGCTCGAAGATCAGTTCGGTGGTGACGGTGAGATCGCCGGGCGCGGTGTGCCGCGCGATGGCGGCGGCCTCGCTGAGCACCCGATTCCCGTCCTCGCGCACCCAGGCCAGTTCCGCCGCTCCGAGCGAGGTGACGGGCACCTTGGAGACCGGGATGGCGTACGAGGTGATGATGTGCAGCGGGCAGCCGCGCAGATCCGCCTCCGCCGCCGCCCAGCCGACCGCCTGGTAGGAGATCGCCGAGCCGTCGACGGCGGCCAGGATGGGCGCGGGTCGTGATGCCTCGTGCGCGGTGTCGGCCATGTTTCCTCCCGTGGTCGGTTGTTACACCCAGCATGCCCGGCGAGCCGGGCTGGCCCCAGGGAACAAGGTCATTCGGGTCCGGGGTCGTCCGGCCTCGTGGCCCCGGTCGCGGCCCGGTACGCCTCCAGGGCGGTCGGCAGGGTCGGGAAGAGCCGGTCCGCGCCGACCCGGTCGACCAGGCCCGCGGCGTCCAGGGCGTCACGCAGATCCTGTTTCACCCGCGCCATGGCGAAAACGATGCCGCGCGAATCCAATTCGGCGCGCAACTGGTCGACCGCGTCGAGCGCGGTCAGGTCGACCTCCACATTGGCCTCGGCCTTCAGCACGAACCATCGCACCGGTGCGTCCCGGCCCAGCAGCTCCACCGACTCCAGCGCCCGGGTCCGGAAGTCCTCGGCATTGGCGAAGCACAGCGGTGCGTCGTAGCGGTAGATCACCAGTCCGGGAACGGGTTTCGCCTCCGGATAGTCGTCAATGTCGTGCATGCCCGCCAGACCGGGCACGAAGCCGAGGATGGCGTCGTGGGCGCGGGCCACGCGCCGCAGCAGATCCAGAATGGACAGCGCGATGGCGATGCCGATCCCGTAGAGGACGCCGAAGATCAGCACCGCGGCGGTGGTGCCCAGGGCCAGCACCAGCTCACTGCGCCGGAAGCGGGCGAACCGCCGGAATTCCGGGAGGTCGATCAGGCGCAGCGCCGCGAACACCACGAGCGCGCCGAGTGCGGCGGTCGGGAACTCGGCGAGGATTCCGCGCGCGCCGAACAGCACGATCAGCACCGCGGCCAGGGCCACCAGCGAGTACGCCTGGGTCCGCGCGCCCGCGAGATCGGCGATGGTGGTGCGCGACGCGCTACAGCTGACCGGGAAACCGTGCATCACCCCGGCGGCCAGATTGGTCGCCCCCATCGCCCCGAGTTCCCGGTTGGCGTCGACCCGCTGACCGTGCCGACCGGCGAAAGCCCGTGCGGTGAGGGCATTGTCGGAGAATCCCACCAGGGCGATACCGATGGCGGGCAACACCAGCTGGGTGAGGTCCGCGGCCGCCACCCCGGCCACGCCGGGCACCGGAACACCGGGTGGGATCGCGCCCACCACCCCGATGCCGTGCTCGCTCAGCGAAAACACCGCCACCACCACCGATGCCGCCAGCACCGCCAGCAGCGGCCCGGGCGCACGCGGCGCCCAGCGGCCGATGAGCAGCAGGGCCGACAGCACCACCGCGGCCAGGATCGTTGTCGGCCAGTGCAGATCGGAGAGGTTCGCGACGAAGGAGCGCAGCTGGCCCGGAATGGTCTCCCCGTCGACCCGTACCCCCGTCACCTTGCCGAGCTGACTGGCGATCATGATGCCCGCCGTGCCCGCGAGGTAGCCCACCAGCACCGGTTTGGACAGCAGATCGGCGAGCACCCCGAACCGCGCCAGCGATCCCACGAGGCAGATCACGCCCACCAGCAGCGCCAGCATCGCCGCCAGCGCCGCGTACCGGCCCGCGTCACCCGCCGCCAGCGGGGCCAGCGCCACGGCGGTGAGCAGTGCGGTGGTGGATTCCGGTCCCACCGACAGCTGCCGCGAGGTGCCGAGGAAGACGTAGACGGCGAGCGGACCGAGTATCGCCCACAGTCCGGTCACCGGCGGCAGCCCGGCCACCGTCGCGTACGCCATGACCTGCGGGACCAGATAGGCCGCCACGGTCACCCCGGCCACCACGTCGGGGCGCAGCCAGGCGCGCTGGTATCCGCGGAACTGCTCGAGCCCCGGGAGGAAACGCGCCGGACCGTTGATCATCAGGGTCCGACAGTACCGCGCGGCGCGCCCACCCGTCCCGTGTGCGCGGAAGGTGTTTCCGCGTCGCCGGTTCGGGCGCGATCGACGGGCTCAGTGCCGATTCCGACCGTCCCCGTCGGCCGGGGCGGTGTGGTCGCGGGCCAGACCCACCATGGCCAGCCCGGCCTCCCGGATCACGGTGTCGAGCTCGTCGAGAATGTCGGCCACGGTCCGCCCGGCCGCGTCCAGCCGCTCGGCGGTGACGTCGGGACGGCCCAGTTCGGATCGCACCGCGTGCAGGCGCAGTCCGATGTCGAACATCCGCCGCACGAGTCGGTCGTTGGCGTCCGCATACGCGGCCTGACTGTCGGCCAGCCGCGCCGGATCGAACTCCCCGGACAGTGGCGGTGGGATCGGGAGGGCGGCATCGGCCATCTCGACTCCTGGGTCGCGAGCGGGATCCCCCAGCCGCGCCGCGGGACTCGGGAAAACGTCACGAGTATCGTACGCTGTCACCGTCTCGGACAGATGGAGTCTCGAAACGCAATTTCTTTCGCGCGCAATGAAAATCATGCGTTTCGCCAATTTCCGGATCGGGTACGCCACAGTCCCGGGAAACGTGGAATACTTCGTGTCCCAGCAAGAATGCGTTCGCAGTTCGATGGCCGACAGAGTTTGTGGGGTATGGCCGTGCACGAGGAACTCCAGCCGCGGGAGCTGTCCACATCGGATTCGCTGCGACTGTTGAGCGGTATCCGCTTCGGCCGGGTGGTCTTCTCCCGGTACGCACTGCCCACCATCCGCCCGGTCAACCATGTCGTGGACGGCGGCATGATCGTCATCCACGCCAATCCCGGCACCACCCTCAGCGCGGACCGCCAGGTCGTGGCCTACGAGGCGGACACCATCGACCAGGCCACCCAGTACGGCTGGTGCGTCATCGTCACCGGCACGGCCGAGGAGGTCACCGATTCCGGCGACCTCGCCCGCTACCGCCGCCTGCTGCCCACCACCCTGCCGGGTCCCCGGCACCGCATCGTCCGCATCCGCCCCGATTTCGTCACCGGCGTGGAATACGTTCCGGCCGCTCTGCTTCCGGAAGATGCCCGGCCGACCGAGGACCGCTGAATTCGGCCGCGAATTCCGACTACGCCGTGGACGGTCCGTCGAACGCGTTCAGGATCTCCTCCGCGGCCAGGGCCGGAGTGAGCGATCCGTCGCGAACCTGCTTTTCCACCTGCGTCCGGATGGCGCGTACGGCCGGATTGTCGGTGAGGCGGCGCAGCAGTTGGTCGTGCACCATATTCCAGGTCCAGTCCACCTGTTGGCGACGGCGCTTCTCGGCGAATTCCCCCGCCTCGGTGAGCACGCGGCGGTGTTCGAGCACGGTGTTCCAGAAGGTGTCGAGCCCGTGGCCCTCGAGTCCGCTCATGGTGATGACCGGTGGGTGCCACAGCGATTCGCGCGGATGGATGAGCCGCATGGCCCCGCTCAGTTCGCGGGCGGCGGCCTTGGCCTCCACCTCGTGCTTACCGTCGGCCTTGTTCACCGCGACCAGGTCGGCGAGTTCCAGCACCCCCTTCTTGATGCCCTGCAACTGGTCTCCGGTGCGGGCCAGGGTGAGGAAGCAGAACACGTCGACCATATTGGCGACGGTCACCTCGGACTGGCCGACGCCGACTGTCTCCACCAGGATCACGTCGTAGCCCGCCGCCTCCAGCAGCACGATGGTCTCGCGGGTCGCCTTGGCCACCCCGCCCAGCGTGCCCGCGGTGGGCGAGGGGCGGATGTAGGCATCGCGCTCGACCGCCAGTCGGCCCATCCGGGTCTTGTCGCCGAGGATGGAGCCGCCCGTGCGGGTGGAGGACGGGTCGACCGCCAATACCGCCACCCGGTGCCCCTGACCGATCAGATGCATGCCCAGCGCATCGATGAAGGTGGACTTGCCGACACCCGGCACACCGGTGATGCCGACTCGGTTCGACACCACCGCGTCGCTGTCGGGCGTGACCCGCAGCAGCAGTCGCTGCGCCAGTTCCCGGTGGTCGGTGCGGGTGGACTCCACCAGCGTGATGGCCCGCGCCAGCGCCGCGCGCTCACCGGCGCGCACCCGGGCGGCCAGGTCGTCGACATCGATGACCCGGCGCGCCGCTCCGGCCGTCCCGGGCGCGCCGCCGCGCGGCCCGACGCCCGCCGTGGTGCCGAGCCGCGGGCGGTCGGCGCCACCCTCGTTCGCGTGTGCGGCGTCGCTCATTCCGCCGCGCCGGTGCCGATCTCGTGGCCGAGCGACGCGCCCAGCTTCTTGATCAGGCCGATGGCGGCATCGGCGATGACCGTGCCCGGCGGGAAGATGGCGGCGGCACCGGCCTCGTAGAGTTCGTCGAAGTCACCGGGCGGGATGACACCGCCCACGATGACCATGATGTCGGGGCGGCCGACCTCCGCCAGCGCCTGCCGCAGCGCGGGCACCAGTGTGAGGTGACCGGCCGCCAGCGAGGAGACGCCGACGATGTGCACGTCGTTGTCCGCCGCCTGCCGGGCCACCTCCTCGGGGGTCTGGAACAGCGGGCCCACATCGACGTCCATGCCGAGGTCGGCGAAGGCGGTGGCGATCACCTTCTGCCCGCGGTCATGTCCGTCCTGGCCCATCTTGGCGACCAGGATGCGCGGGCGGCGGCCCTCGGCCTCGGCGAACTCCTCCACCAGTGCGATGGCATTGCTGATATTGCTCACCTTGCCCGCCTCTTCCCGGTAGACGCCCGACAGCGTGCGGATCTCGGCCTGGTGGCGACCGTACACCTTCTCCAGGGCATCGGAGATCTCGCCGACGGTGGCCTTGGCGCGGGCGGCGTCGATGGCCAGGGCGAGCAGGTTGTTCTCCATACCACCCTCGGATGACGCGGCGGCACGGGTCAATTCGGCCAGTGCGCGTTCCACCTCACCGGAATCGCGTTCGGCGCGCAGCCGCTGGAGTTTGGCGTTCTGCTCGGCGCGCACCCGCGAGTTCTCGACCTTGAGCACCTCGATCGGAGTGTCCTCGGTGACCTGGTACTTGTTGACGCCGATCACCGGCTGCTGGCCGGTGTCGATGCGGGCCTGGGTGCGGGCGGCGGCCTCCTCGATGCGCAGCTTCGGGATGCCCTCCGAAATCGCCTGTGCCATACCGCCGTGTGCCTCGATCTCGGCGATGTGGGCGCGGGCGCGCTCGGCCAGCTGGTGGGTCAGCCACTCGACGTAGTACGAACCGCCCCACGGATCGGCGGGCCGGGTGGTGTTGGACTCCTGCTGGATCAGCAGCTGGGTGTTGCGTGCGATGCGGGCCGAGAAGTCGGTCGGCAGGGCGAGGGCCTCGTCGAGGGCGTTGGTGTGCAGCGACTGGGTGTGGCCCTGGGTGGCGGCCATGGCCTCCACGCAGGTGCGCGCCACATTGTTGAACACGTCCTGCGCGGTGAGCGACCAGCCCGAGGTCTGCGAGTGGGTGCGCAGCGCAAGCGATTTCGAGTTCTTCGGCTCGAACTTGGCGACCAGTTCACTCCAGAGCAGGCGGCCCGCACGCAGTTTGGCGACCTCCATGAAGAAGTTCATGCCGATGGCCCAGAAGAACGACAGGCGCGGGGCGAACTTGTCGACCTCCATACCCGCGTCGATACCCGCCTTGATGTACTCCACACCGTCGGCAAGGGTGTAGGCCAGTTCCAGATCGGCCGTCGCACCGGCTTCCTGGATGTGGTAGCCGGAGATCGAGATGGAGTTGAACTTCGGCATCTTCGCCGAGGTGTAGGCGAAGATGTCGGAGATGATCCGCATCGAGGGTTTGGGCGGATAGATGTAGGTGTTGCGGACCATGAACTCCTTCAGAATGTCGTTCTGAATGGTTCCGGCCAGCTGTTCGGGCTTGACGCCCTGCTCCTCCGCGGCCACGACGTACAGCGCCAGAATCGGCAGCACCGCGCCGTTCATGGTCATGGAGACCGAGACCTGGTCCAGCGGAATGTGATCGAACAGCTCCCGCATGTCCAGGATGGAGTCGATGGCCACACCGGCCATACCCACGTCACCGGTCACGCGCGGGTGATCGGAGTCGTAGCCGCGGTGGGTGGCCAGGTCGAAGGCCACCGACAAGCCCTTCTGACCGGCGGCCAGGTTGCGGCGGTAGAAGGCATTGGAATCGGCGGCGGTGGAGAAGCCCGCGTACTGGCGGATCGTCCACGGCTGATTCACGTACATGGTCGGATACGGGCCGCGCACGAACGGGGCGACGCCGGGCACGCTGTCGAGCGGGTAGCCCGCCGCCTCCACCGCGTCACGGTCGGCGCGGGTGAAAACCGGTGGGACGTCGATACCTTCGGGGGTGGCCCAGGTGAGCTGTTCGGGCGCGTACCGATTCGCGGCCGCCGCGGCCTGGACGAAGTCCCGCACCTGGTCGCCGGTCACGGCGGCGTCGGTGGTCGATTCGAGGGGGACGTCGGCGAAATTGCCGATCAGATGCTTGATGTCGCTCATGCTTACGCTCCCAGCTTCTCCAGCAGGCCGGACAGTGCCGTCACCGCATCCATCCGCGCCGTCAGGAATCCATCCGGCCGCTGCGCGCCGGCGGCGTCGGCCACCGCCTGCTCCGACCCGGCCAGCAGCACCGTGGTCACACCGGCCGCGCGCAGCGCGTCCACCGCCGCCGCGGCCTCCGCGCCGTAGCGGTTGTCGGAACCGCACAGCACCGCGAGGGCGACACCGGATTCCGCGACCGCGGCCGCGATGCCGTCGACGGCCAGCGCGCCCGGATTACTCGTCTCGATACCGCCCGAGGCGAGCAGGTTGGCGGCGAAGGTGACCCGCACATTGTGCTCGGCCACCGGTCCCAGCGGCACCAGCAGGGCGCGCGGACGCGACCCGTGCGCGGCCAGATAGGCGTCGGAGCGGTTGCGCAGCGCCTCGAACGCCGCGCCGTAGCTCGTCTGCGAGGTCATGGCGCGGGCCGCCTCGGACAGCGGCTGCTCGGCCAGGTTGGGGAATTCGTTCACGCCGGTGACGGCCGACCTGCGGTGCGCCACATCACCGTCACGGCGCGCCTTGGTCTCACCGACGCGCTGGGCCAGCAGACCGGATTCCAGGGCGGCCAGGTAACCCCCCGCTGCCTCCAGCTCGCGCATGAATTCCCATGCCTTGGCGGCGAGTTCGTCGGTGAGCGATTCGACGTACCAGGAGCCCGCGCCCGGATCCTGGACGTGGCCCAGGTGCGATTCCTCCAGCAGCAGCAGTTGGGTGTTGCGGGCCATGCGCTCCGAGAACGCCTTCGACACCTCGAGTTCCCCGGTGGGCAGCGCGTGGTCGAAGGGCAGCACGGTGACGGTATCCGCGCCGCCGACGCCCGCGCCGAAGGCGGCCAGGGTGGTGCGCAGCATATTCACCCACGGGTCGCGCTGGGTCATCATGGCGGGCGAGGTCACCGCCTGCTGCGGGGCATTGCCGAACGCGGGCGCGCCGCAGACCTCGGCGACCCGGGCCCAGAGCCGCCGGGCCGCACGGAATTTGGCGATGGTGGCGAACTGGTCGTCGGTGGCGGCGAAGCGGAATTCCAGCTGGCCCAGCGCATCCGCGATATCGGCGCCGGCGTCGGTGAGGGCGCGCAGATACTCCAGACCCGCCGCTACCGCCGCACCGAGTTCCTGCGCGTCGGAGGCCCCGGCTTCATGAAAGGCCAAGCCGCACACCGTGATCGCGCGCACGTTCTCGGGCCGCGCCACTGCGTCCTGGGCGAGCGCGATCGCGCCGTCCAGATCGAGGGCGGGGGTTCCGGCGAACAGGCTCGTCAGCGGGGCAGCACCCAACCGGACCTGAATGTCCGCGCGCTCCTCGACCCGGTAGGCGTCGAGCGTCGCGTAGACCTGCGCTGCCGCCTCGGCCAGCACCGGACCGGCGTCCAGGGTGAGCGGGGCCAATTCGAACAGCAGACCCGACAGCGCGGCGGGCAGTTGTGCCACGGGCACGCCGCCCTCCCCCACGCGGAGCCAGACGGCGCTGACGCCGTTCTCCAGTCCGAAGAGGATCTCGCGATTGGTCTCGGCCGCGTCGATGCCGCCGAAACGTGCGCCGACGTACCAGCCGCGATGCACGTCGCGGGTGCGGTCACCGCCGCGCACGAACGGGAACTCGCCCGGCAGCGGCTGCTCGGGCAGCTCGTCGCGGCGCGTGTAGAGGGGGTTGACGGTCAGACCGTCGTACGTGGTGACCGCGAGCAGCTTCTCCGGCTCGTCCGGCAGTTCCGAGACGTCCACCCTGCGGGCCTTGGCCAGCACGCCGGCGACACCCTTGCGCCAGGCGGCATACCCGGGCACCGGTCCGGTGTCCGAGTCTGAAGCAATCGGCATAGCTGCTGTTTCCTTCTCCCACACATGCCCCGAAAGGGACCGCCCCAGCAGCGCCGAACGTCTCGTTCGCCCTGCTCAGACAGCGTTTCGGTTAACGAGCATTCCTCGTCTTGCCTTCTGATGCTAGCGGCAGGGTTGTGATTCCCGTCGCCGGGCATTCACTACCAGCCGGTAACCTGGCGCGGTGCCAACAAGCCCGCGGACCCACTTCAGCCGACTCGGTGGATACCGAATGGTCACGTTTCTCGTGGCCGTCGTCGCGCTCTTCGCGGTGGTCGCGCTCATCCCGCTGCCGACCGCCGCGCAGATTCGGACCTGGGCCGATTCCTGCGGGCCGCTGCTGCCGCTGGTGTTCTTCGTCGCGCACGCGCTGATCTGCGTGGCTCCGTTCCCGCGCACCCTGTTCACCGTCAGCGCGGGCATGCTGTTCGGGCCGGTGCTCGGCCTCGGCCTCGCCCTGTCGGCGACGACCGTGAGCGCCGTGCTGGCCCTGCTGCTGGTGCGTGCCCTGGACAAGGAGCGGTTGCGCGCCCGGCTCACCCATCCGACGGTACGCGCCGTCGACGCCCGGCTGGCCCGCCGCGGCTGGCTGGCGGTGGGGTCGCTGCGGCTCATCGCCTTCGCACCGTTCTCGGTGGTGAACTATTGCGCCGCACTGTCGTCGGTACGGCTGACGCCGTATGTCGTGGCGAGCTTCATCGGCATCGTTCCCGGAACCGTCGGCACGGTTCTGCTCGCGGACGCGCTCACCGATCACACCCACCCCGCCCAGCTGATCGTGTCGGGTGTCTGCATCGCCGTAGGCATCATCGGACTCGCCGTCGACACCCTGCTGGCCACGCCCGAGGAGCGGCCGGAGCCGGTGGCCGCGACAACTCCCCGCTGAGCGCTCTCGCACCCCGTTCGTCTGCGCCGATTTCCTTGGCGCGGCACGATATTCGGATAAGGGAGACAGCGCAGGGAGATGCACATGGCACCGAGAGTCTGGCCGCTCGAACGCGGCCACATCGTCACCTCACCCTTCGGCCCCCGCGGCGGCGGCTTCCACTGGGGCGTCGACTTCGGCTTTCCCGGCGGCTCGGCCAACCGCCCGGTCTTCGCCATGCAGGGCGGCTATGTCACCCGGTCCGGACCGGCCTCCGGCTTCGGGCGCTGGGTGGTGATCGACCACCCGACCGCCGACGGCTCGGGCACCACCGTGTACGGGCACATCATCCCCGAGGTTCGCGTCGGCCGCCGCATCGAGGCGGGCCAGCGCATCGGCCTCGTCGATCCCGACCGCCGCACCAACGGCAACGTGCCCCCGCATCTGCACATCGAATGGCACCGCTCGCTCTGGGCACCCCCCGGCCCCGACCGCCTCGACCCACTCCCCCTCCTGGTCGGCGCGGCCCACCCCCTCGCCGATTGGCGACACGTATTGACGCCCTGACCCGGCGTGCCGCACCGAAGATTCGGCCTTGGGCAAATCCACTGGCCGAATCCGTTGCGAGACGGGCAGACTCCGGCTTCAAGGGCCGCGCCGACATCGCGACACAGGAGCAACCATGCACCCATCCGCACCTCCAGATCTCCCCCGGCTTCGCGGACGGGCTCTGATGGCATCGATCGCGGTGTTCATCGCCCTGATCGGCCCGGTGTGCCTGGCCCTGGCCACCCTGACCTTCGGCGCGAGCCGCAATTCGACGGAGGGACAGGTCGGCCGGGCCCTACTCGGTGGCGGCGTGGTGTACATGATGCTCACCTGGCCGATCGCCGGGATCATGGTCATGCTCTGGCTGCGACGGGCGCGGAGCAACGCCGAGGCGCTGAACCCGGACTTCCGGCATCGGTTCGCCCGTGGCTGGGTGATCGCGGGCTGGATCGTCCCCATTGCAAACCTGTTCGTTCCACCGCTCATGGTCGCCGATGTACTGCGGGCCTCGAGCGCGGTCGGAACGGGCTCGCGCGTGGTCGTCGCCTGGTGGACCACCTGGCTGACCGCCCACCTCACCCTCGTCATCGGCTTCGTGGCCGTGAACAACGTCGAATACCCCCGAGGCGCGTCCACGCTGGGCCATTTCCTGCTGCTCACCCTGGCGTTGTTCGCCGTGGCCGCCGTCACCCTGCGGTCGATCACGATGACGGTGGCCCGCTCACAGGACGGGCGATAGCATCGCCCACCGCTCGTCAACCATCGGTTGACTGGGAGCCCTCCGTCAACTATTAGTTGACGGAGGGTGTCGGAGTTCTCCGACACCACGCACAGCGCGGATTCTGGAGGGTTCATGACGGAAACGACGGCGGCGCGGCGGGTGCTGGTCGTGGGTGCGGGGATCGCCGGGATGGCCGCGGCGTTGCGGTTTCATCGAGACGGGTGGGATGTGCTCGTCGTCGAGCGGGCACCGGCGCGGCGCAGCAGCGGATATCTGGTGAATCTGCACGGCCCGGGGTACGACGCGGCTGAACGGTTACGGCTGGTGCCCGCGTTGCGGCGGCGCGATGCGGGGTTCTTCACCACCGTGCTGGTGCACGCGGATGGGCGCGAGAAGCTGACCGTGCCCGCGGCGATCACCGAGGCGGCGGTCGGCACGCGCGCGGTGAACGTATTTCGCGGTGATGTGGAATCGGTGCTGTACGACGCGGTGGCCGAGCGCGTCGAGATCCGGTTCGCCACCACCGTGCGGTCGGTCACCGAGCACGCCGACGGGGTGCGTGCCGAACTCAGCGACGGCACCCGGGTCGACGCCGAGTTGCTGATCGGCGCGGACGGGCTGCACTCCGGTGTTCGTGAACTCGTATTCGGTTCGGGGACCGACCATCTGGTGGATATGCGCACGCTGGTCGCGGCCTTCCCACTCGACACCGTGCCCGACCATGTTCCGGCGGGCGCCGGAATCACCTTCATCGGGCCGGGGCGCACGGCGGCGGTGATGAATCTCGGGCCGGGCCGGTCGTCGGCGTTCTTCACCTACCGCAGCACCGATCCGGCGGCGGAGGTCGCGCGCGGTCCGGTCGACGCGCTCACCGGAGCCTTCGTCGATCTCGGCGGCGGCATCGCCGAGGCACTCGCTCAGCTCGAACACGCTTCCAACAGCGCCTATTTCGACGCCGTCAGGCAGGTCACGCTGCCCCGGTGGAGCCGGGGCAACGTGGTCCTGCTCGGCGACGCCGCCTGGTGCGTCACCGTCTTCGCGGGCTACGGCGCGGCACTGGCCCTGCACGGGGCCGACCGGTTGGGCGCGGCGGTGGCGGCGCACGGCACCGATACTCCGGCGGCGCTGGCCGCCTGGGAAGCCGAACTGCGCCCCGAGGTCACCAAGCGGCAGGCGCTGGCCCGCCGCGGCATGGCCCGCTTCGTTCCGCCCACCCGGGCCCACGTCTGGTTGAGCGAGACGATGATGCGGGCCATCCAGCTTCCGGGCCTGCGCGGCCTCGTGCGGAGTGCCGTGCGACGCGCCAACAACTAGGCCGGACAGCGATATCCCCACGATCCGCGTCACACTGGATGGCCACGGCGCAGCCGGGATCGCTGGTCCCCGGCAGCGTGCGCCCTGGGCTCGGCGCGCCGACGCGGCGAGTATTCGGCGGGAACCGGATACCGCCGAAAGGGTCGGCAACCCATGCGAATTCCCGTGCGGTACCTCCTCCTGTCGCTGCGACAGCGGCGCTGACCGTCACCCGCGCCACGGGTGCGGCGGAGCGGGAACTGCTCGGCCGCTACGTCTTTGCGAGCGACCGAGCCTTTCCCTCCGGACCGGCCTACGGCAGCGACACCGGTCGCTTCAATATGGGCAGCGCCGCCCGACGGGTTCATCTGTCGCGGACAGGTGCACGCCCACTCACCCGCGACCCGCATCGCAACTGGACCCGAGCTGGCCCGTATCCATGCGCCTACTGGCCGAGGCGGTGGCCGACCACACCGTGGGGCCGATGCTGCCGCACCATCCGAGGGTCGGTGGTGGCGATGTGCTCCGGCCGCTCGCCGATGGTGTCACGGGACTCGGCGTGGTCACGGGCCGCCCGGGTCTACGGCGCGCCCCAGCGTTCGGCGTCGTTGGCGGCGAGGACGCGACGTAGCAGGTCGGTGAGGGTCTGCTGTTCGGCCGGGGTGAGGGCGTCGAGGAAACCCTCCTGGGACTGCGCCGCCACCGGCTGGAGTTCCCCGACCATGTCGGCGCCCGCGGCGGTGAGCGCGATCGTGTTGCGGCGGCGGTCGGCGGGGTCCTGCGCCCTGGTTACCAGGCCGCGGCGTTGGAGTTCGTCGATGTGGCCGACGAGATGGCTCTTGTCGAGGTCGAGCGCATCGGCGAGTTGCTGCTGGGACAGCGGACCGAAATCGTCCAGCGCGCTGAGCACGGCCTGATGGCCCAGCCGCAGACCCCGTTCGGCCAGTTCGGCCTCCAGCCGCTGCCGCCCGAACTTCGACACCTGCGAGGCCAGATACGACGGCTGGGCGAGCAAGGACGGCGGACGCTGCCGATGGACTGCCATCCAGCGATGATAACGACGGCACAAACTGTTGCATGTCGCTACTATTGTGTCAGTCCACGAAAAAGGATCGCTCATGAACCAGACCACCCACCTGCCCGACCGATCGGCCCGCACCCTGCTGACCGGGCCCGCACCCCGCCCCCTCGTCGACGGCGTCCTCCTCCTACTCCGGCTGGCACTGGCCGTGATCTTCTTCGCCCACGGCTGGGACACCCTCACCAACCTCGGCGTCGCGGGCACCATCGACCTGCAGCGCGAGTCCGGAATCCCGCTGCCGGAACTGGCCGGACCGTTCACGGTGTTCGCCGAACTGATCGGCGGGCTCCTCCTCGCGCTCGGCGCACTCACCCGCCCCGCCGCCGCGGCACTGACCGTCGTCATGCTCGGCGCCATCGCCTTCATCCACGCGCCATACGGAATCTTCGTCGAGGACGGCGGTATCGAACTGACCCTCGTTCTCGCCGCCGCCAGCCTCCAGCTCACCGTCCAGGGTTCCGGCCGCTTCGGTATCGACGGCCTGCTCGCACGCCCCCGGACCCCGGCATGACTCCGAACCGCCGCACCATCCTGACCGCACTCGGTATCGGCCTGGCGACGACCGCCTGCGGAACCAACCGCACGACCGGGGCGACCCCCGTCTGCGTCCTCACCCCCGAGGGCACCGAGGGTCCCTACTACGTCGATACCGCTCCGGTCCGCACCGACATCCGCGACAACCGACCCGGCGTTCCCCTGACCCTGCGCATCACGGTTCTCGACGCGACCAGCTGCACCCCACTCCCCACCGCCACCGTCGACATCTGGCACGCCGACGCCCACGGCGCCTACTCCGGCATCACCGACACCACGAACTTCCTTCGCGGCACCCAACCCACCGACTCCACCGGCACCGCCACCTTCACCACGATCTTCCCCGGCTGGTACGACAACCGCACCGTCCACGTCCACGTGAAGGTCCGCCTGGCCACCCGCGAGATCCACACCGGCCAGCTGTATTTCGACGACGAGCTCACCCGGACGATCGCCACCGTGGCCCCCTACGCGGACCGCGCCGAACCCCGCACCCGCAATACCGAGGACTTCCTCTTCCGCCGCGGCAACACCGTGGTACCGACAAGCGGTAGCACCGCCACCGGCTACCGAGCCGAGATCACCCTCGGTGTCCAGCGCTGACACCGACGCGACGGGCGGGTGCGGACCGCCCGTCGCACCAGGTTCCGTTCCCTCGCAAAGAGTACGGGTTTCCCGCTCCGGCGTGTCCGCCCGGGCGGGCATGCCCGTGATCGGGGTCACGCCGGTCCGGCCACCGTCATCGCGGTCATCACGCGCGGATGACACACCCCAGCACGTCGGGCACATCGGTCATGATGCCGTCGACTCCGACATCGATGAGCCGCCGCATGTTCCGCGTATCGTTCACCACGTAGGCGAAGACCTCCAGCCCGCGGGCGCGGGCCAGCGCCACATAGTCGGCGTCCACATCGTCGGCGGAAATGTGCACCATGCCGCTGTGTTCGGCGAGGGCATCCAGTTCGTCCGCCGCGGGCCGACTCTGGCTCAGTCCGCCGAGTGGGATGTCCGGCTCCAGCGCGTGGAACTCGCGCAGGAACTCCCAGTCCAGGCTCTGCACCATGAGACGCCGCCGATCCGGGCCGGTGTCCGCCCAGCCCGGCACCGCGCGCAATTCTCGTGATACGAGTTCGGCCACACCGTCTTTCGCGTCGGTGAGCTTGACTTCGAGCAGCAGTCCGGTGGGACCGTCGCCGAGGGCGCGCAGCACGTCGCCGAGTTCCGGAACGGGTTCACCCGCGTAGGCGGGCGCGAACCAGGAGCCCGCGTCCAGGGTGCGGATCTCGCCGAGCGTGAACTCCGCCACCCGCCACGGCGCGCGGTCCGGGTAGCGGGCGGCGGCGTCGGTGGTGCGCTCCAGGGTTTCGTCGCGAATGACCACGAGGCGGTCGTCGGCGGTGCGGCGAACATCGAGTTCGACCATGGTCGCGCCCTGTTCGGCGGCCAATCGCGTTGCCGCCACGGTGTTCTCGGGTGCGTAGGCGGACGCGCCGCGATGGGCGACGGTGGCCGGGGACGGGTCCTGCGCGACCGCCGGTGCTCCGGTCGCGGCGAGCGCCAGGCCGGTGACCAGCGCCATGAGATATCGGTACACGGTGGGCCTTCCGGGGCTACAGGGAGGTGGTCAGTCCGCCGTCGACCAGCACCGAGGTGCCGGTCATGTAGGCGAGGTCGTCGGAGGCGAGGGCGAGGGCCGCCTGCGCGAGATCCTCCGGCTCGCCGATGCGCTTGATCGCGGGCAGGTTCCGCTGCGCCCAGTCCCGCTTGTACGCGGCCCAGTCCCGCTGCGGATCGGTCGGCTGCACCGCCCGCCACAGCCGGGTGTCCACCGCCCCGGGTGCCAGCACATTGATCCGAATCCCCTGTGCCGCATAGTCCATACTCGCGGCCTGGGCCAGCGCCAGCACCGCGCGCTTGGTGGCGGCGTAGGCCGATCCGCCCGGTCGGGTGGCCACCTCGTGCAGCGATCCGGTGATGATGATGACGCCGCCGCCGCGCGCCAGCAGGTGCGGGATCTGCGACCGCATCGCCAGATAGACCCCGCGCACATTGGTGTTCTGCATATCGTCCCATTCGGCGGGAGCGGTCTCGTGCAACGGCCGGAACCAGTTGATTCCGGCATTGTCGAACGCGATGTCCAGTCCCCCGTACCGGTCCACCACGGCGGTGGTGAAGTTCTCGACCTGCTCGGCCTCGCGCACATCCGCGCGCACGTACACGGCCTCCCCGCCCGCCGCGCGAATCTCGCCCTCCACCTTGGCCCCCTCCTCGGCCCGCCGCCCGCAGAAGCCGACCCGCGCGCCCTCACGCGCGAAGGCGATGGCGGCCGCCCGCCCGATCCCCGAGGTGGCCCCGGTGATGGCGACGACCTTCCCGGCGAACCGCCCCGGCCGGTCCCCGGTCGCATCGGCCGCGGCCCAGCCCCCGGCGGCACCCGCCACCCCGGTGCCCGCGGCCGCCAACCCGTACAGCATCGACCTCCTGCTCACTCCCGGCCCTCGCTGCTCATCCACGCTCATATCAGCCTCCAGCTGGTTCCCCACCACCGCGTCGGCGGCGGCCACCCCATGGTGTGGCGGCCCCGAACCGCCACGGCAGGGCACGAACTGGCGAGGACCCCCGGTCCTGGTCACGCCGCGACCAGGTACGCCCGTAACCGAGCCGAGCGCACTCGTGAGCGCGGCGGTCGTCACGCGGCGGTGGGCTCCCACGACCCGCTCATGTGCACGCGGCGGCGCTCACCGTGCGGTCGCGGCCGACCGGTGCGACCGGCCCATCGACATCGCGAGTCCTTTCGAGGAGATACGGCGAGCGCCCCGGATGGTCGCGGAGTCGTTGCCCGCCACAAGATTCCGCGCACCGTCGACGCAGATGGAGCAGCGTCCGGCGCAGATCGTCGCGCCGCTCGCCCAGGCGTGCGCTGCCGAGCCGACCAGGGTGACCGAGCGACAGTCAGTCGCACACCGCCCCGGTGGACGCGGACCCCACCAGCTTCGCGTATTTCGCGAGCACTCCGCGGGTGTAGCGCGGCGGCAACGGTTCCCAGCCCTGCGCCCGCTGTCGCAGCTCGACATCGTCCACGAGCAGGTCGAGACTGCCGTCCGCCACATCGAGCCGGATCCGGTCCCCGTCGCGCACGAAGGCGATCGGGCCGCCGTCCACCGCCTCGGGAGCCACGTGGCCCACGCAGAGGCCAGTGGTGCCACCGGAGAAGCGGCCGTCGGTCAGCAGCAGCACGTCCTTGCCCAGTCCCGCGCCCTTGATGGCCGCGGTGATGGCGAGCATCTCCCGCATGCCCGGACCGCCCTTGGGTCCCTCGTAGCGGATCACCACCACGTCCCCCGCCGCGATGGTGCCGTCCTCGAGTGCGTCCATGGCGGCTCGCTCCCGGTCGAAAACCCGTGCGGTGCCTTCGAAGACGGAGGAGTCGAACCCGGCCGACTTGACCACCGCACCGCCGGGTGCCAGCGATCCGTGCAGAATCGTGATGCCCCCGGTGGGGTGGATCGGCGAATCCATGGCGCGCACCACCTTCCCGTCCGGGTCGGGCGGGGCGATGGCCGCCAGATTCTCGGCCACCGTCCTGCCGGTGACGGTGAGGCAGTCTCCGTGCAGCAGCCCGGCGTCCAGCAGCGCCTTCATCATGACCGGTACCCCGCCGATGCGGTCCACGTCCGTCATCACGTGCCGACCGAACGGCTTCACATCGGCCAGGTGCGGCACCCGCCGCCCGATCCGGGCGAAATCGTCCAGGGTGAGGGCCACGTTCGCCTCGTGTGCGATGGCCAGCAGGTGCAGCACCGCATTGGTGGAGCCGCCGAATGCCATCACTACCGCGATGGCGTTCTCGAACGCCTCCCGGGTCAGGATGTCGCGGGCGGTGATCCCCCGCCGGATCAGTTCCACCACCGCCTCGCCGCTGCGCCGCGCGTAGCCGTCGCGGCGGCGGTCGGTCGCGGGCGGGGCGGCACTGCCGGGCAGCGACATGCCGAGCGCCTCGGCGGCGCTGGCCATGGTGTTGGCGGTGTACATGCCGCCGCATGCGCCCTCTCCGGGGCAGATGGCGCGTTCGATGGCGTCCACGTCGGCTCTGCTCATGAGTCCGCGCGAGCAGGCGCCCACCGCCTCGAAGGCGTCGATGATGGTGACCTCGCGCTCGCTACCGTCGGAGAGTTTGGCGATACCGGGCAGGATCGATCCGGCGTAGAGGAAAACGCTGGCCAGGTTCAGCCGTGCGGCGGCCATGAGCATGCCGGGCAGCGATTTGTCGCAGCCCGCCAGCAGGACCGACCCGTCGAGCCGTTCGGCCTGCATCACGGTTTCCACGCTGTCGGCGATGACCTCGCGCGACACCAGGGAGAAGTGCATGCCCTCATGGCCCATGGAGATGCCGTCGGAGACCGATATGGTGCCGAACTGCATGGGGAAGCCGCCGCCCGCGAAGACGCCGTCCTTGCAGCCGCGAGCGAGGCGGTCCAGGGAGAGGTTGCAGGGCGTGATCTCGTTCCAGGACGATGCCACGCCGATCTGGGGTTTGTCCCAGTCCTCGTCGCCCATGCCCACCGCGCGCAGCATGCCGCGGGCGGCGGTCTTCTCCAGCCCGTCGGTGACGTCGCGGCTGCGGGGTTTGATGTCCGGGGTGCTCTGCTGATCGGCCACGGTTCCCCATCATCCCCCGTGTGGCCGGAAAGTCACCGCCACCACGCCCCGGTGCGCCGACGACGAAGGTCCCGCCGCGCCACGCCGCGCGAACGGGACCTCTGTCGATGTGCCGTGCCCAACGGGGCCACGGTGCCTGTCGGCGTTACCAGCCGACCGGTCGGAAGCCGACCGATCAGAGGTAGGCGCCGCAGACCGGCCAGGCGCCGACGCCCTGAGTGGCGAGCACGTTCTCGGCCACGCGGATCTGCTCCTCACGGCTGGCGTTGTGGGCGTAACCGGTGCCACCGTTGGCGAGCCAGGTGCTCTGGCTGAACTGCAGGCCGCCGTAGTAGCCGTTGCCGGTGTTGATCGACCAGTTGCCGCCGCTCTCACACTGCGCGACGGCGTCCCAGTTGCCGCTGTAGGCGGAGGCGGTAGCAGTGGAAACACCGAACGGGACAGCGGCGAGCGCGCCCAGCACGGCGGTGGTACCAGCGATACGGGTGAACTTGCGGTTCCGAAGCATGTGATATTCCTGCCTGCGCCCAACCGCCCGGTGAATTCGCACTACCGGGTCCCGTCCCCAGGGAATGTCTTGGTGAATCTCGACCGCGGGACGGGGTTACCGGTGTACGGCGGTTCGAGTCCGACTCAGCCTTCGCCCGAGCCGTCGACGACCATAACGGAACAATCACGATGGATCACGGACCGATAACTCGCATTTGACTTGCGTGACGCTCGAACCTGATCTCCGTTTATGCAGATAATCGCGCGGGTCGCACTTAATTACATTCCCGTAGTTACTAAACCAAAATGTGTCCGAGGTCACCGAAATTGGGTGATAACGATCTCGAGGCCAACCCGCTGAGGGCTTCCCAACGACCGTCTCAGACGCTATCGTACTGGCAGTACCGCATACTGGCGGTACACGCTCAACGAGGTGCGCCATGACCACCACATACCCCCAGGCCAGGCGGATCAGATTCCGCTTCGGCGATCCGGAGCCGATGTCGAAGTACTACGCGGGCGGCGACATCGTGTTCAGCCACTTCATCGCGGGTCTCTCGGCGGGCTTCCCGCCCGGCGAGGAGTCCTTCATCCGCTCGGTCCGCAAGTTCGCCGACCACATCACCGATCCGGCCCTGAAGAAGCGGGTGGCCGGGTTCATCGGCCAGGAGGCCATGCACGGGCAGGAACACCGGCGGCTCAACGGCAAGCTCGCCGAGCTGGGCTATCCCGTCGAGTGGTACGACTCCCCCGCCGCCGTCGAGCGCCTGCGCCGCATCGAGCAGCGGCTGCCCGACCTGGTGCATCTGGCGAGCACCGCGGCGGCCGAGCACTACACGACCGTGCTCGCCACCCGGGTGCTGACCCGGCCCGAAGTCCAGGAGCTCGCGGGCGACCCCGAGGTGCGCAACCTGTTGAACTGGCACGCCGTCGAGGAGATCGAGCACAAGTCGGTCGCCTTCGACGTGTACCGGGCCGTGGGCGGCAGCGAACGGATGCGCATCGCCACCATGGCCACCGTGCTGGCGCTCACCCTGCCGCTCACCACGGTGGGCCTGATCCTGTCGCTGCGCCGCGACGACTACGCGCGTGCGCATCCGGCCCGACTGGCCCGCGAGGCGTACACGCTGTTCACCGGGCCGCTGTTCCGCGGTCTGGGCCGCGAACTCGCCCAGTACCTGCGTCCGGGCTTCCATCCCGACGACAACGACACCACCGCGCTGCTGGACCGCTGGCGGGCCGAATTGTTCGGCGACACCGGCATTCTCAGCGATCACCTGCGTTAGCGGGCTCGGCGGACCGCTCGGAGACCGCCGCGAATCAACGGAGATTCATCATGAGCAAATCCACGCTTCGCACCCGCACCACCGGTGCGCCCCCGGTGCGCCGCATGCGATTCCGGTTCGGCGAGCCCGAACCCATGAGCAAGCATTTCGCGGACGGCGATATCGTGCTCAGCCATCTGACGGCCCTACTGTCGGCGGCCTTCCCACCCGGTGAGGATTCCTTCGTGCGTTCGGTGCGGCGGGTGTCCGGGCGGATCGACGATCCGGTGCTCAAGAAGCGCGCCGCCGGATTCATCGGGCAGGAGGCCATGCACGGACAGCAGCATCGGCTGCTCAACGACCAGTTGGTCCGGATGGGCTACGTACTGGTCCGGGTGCCGAATTTCGCACCGGGCAGCCGCCGGGAGCGGGCCCTGATCCGCGCCGAACGGCTGCTGCCCGCCCACGTCCACCTGGCGGCCACCGCGGCGGCCGAGCACTTCACCAGCATGCTGGCGCGGCGCGTGCTGACCAGCCCGGAACTCCAGGAGATCGCCACCGCGAGTCCGGAAGTTCGGAATCTGCTGAACTGGCATGCGCTGGAGGAACTCGAGCACAAGTCGGTCGCCTTCGACGTCTACCGCGCCACCGGCGGCGGTGAGGCGGTGCGGATCGGCGTCATGACCATCCCGTATGTGGGGATCATCCCCTTCATGGCGCTGGCGGTGGGCCTGTCCATCCTCACCGACCCGCAGGGCTGGCGGCCGGTCACGGTCACCCGCCAAGCCGTCGGCGTGCTGCGCGGCCCCCTGGTCAAAGGGCTGCTCGCCGAGATCCGGGAGTACCTGAAGCCCGGCTTCCATCCCGACGACCTCGATACCGAACCCCTGGTCCAGCAGTGGCAGCGGGAGCTGTTCGGCGACGACGGCCTGCTGCTCGACCGGGTCCGCTGACCCACCGAACGCCGGAGAGGATCCATCATGAACGCACATCCCGAGATTCCGCGCGCCGACCACGAGGTCGTGGTGGTCGGCGCCGGATTCGGCGGTATCGGAGCCGGTATCGCACTGCAGCGCAGGGGCATTCACGACTTCGTCATCGTGGACAAGTGGGACCGGGTCGGCGGCACCTGGCATGCCAACACCTATCCCGGTGTGGCCGTGGACATTCCGTCCTTCATCTACAGCTTCTCCTATGAGCAGCGCGGCGACTGGTCGCGGATCTTCGCCCCCGGCGACGAGTTGCGCGACTATGCCGACAGCATGGTCGACAAGTACGGGCTGCGCCGCAAGCTGCTGCTCGGCACCACCGTCACCGGAGCCGAGTACGACGAGGACGGCGGGCTCTGGCGGCTGCGCACCGACGGTGGCCGCACTCTCACGGCACGTTTCGTCGTCATGGCGGTGGGCGGCTTGGAGCGGCCGAAGATGCCCGATATCCCGGGGTTGCAGGACTTCGGTGGCGCGCTGGTGCATACCGCCCTGTGGGATCACGACCTGGCGCTGGCCGGTAAGCGGGTGGCCGTGATCGGCACCGGCGCGACGGCGCTGCAACTGGTGCCCGCCATCGCCGCGGAGGTGGACCACCTCACCGTCTTCCAGCGCACCCCCATCTGGGTGTTCCCGAAGACCGACGCCGCCGTGGGACCGTGGGGGCGGGCCGTGCTCGGCAATCGATTGCTGCGCTCCGGCATTCGCGCGGTCGGCACCCTGGCCACCGAGATCGGGATGGGCGGCATGGTCGCGGGCCCTGCCTGGCTCACCGAGACGGGACGACGGCTGGCCGAGATTCCGGTACGCCGCTGGATGCGGTCGCAGGTGCGCGACCCACGAGTGCGCGAACAGCTGATCCCCCGCTACGGACTGGGCTGCAAGCGGCCGTCCATGTCCAACGACTACCTCGCCACCTTCAATCGTCCGGATGTGCGCCTGGTGACCGACGCGATCGAGCGGGTCGACGAGCACGGGGTGGTCACGGCCGACGGGATCCGCCACGACGTGGATGTCATCGTCTGCGCCACGGGATTCAAACTGTGGGAAAAGGATTCGGTGCCGCCGTTTCCGGTGATCGGTCGCGATCGGGTCAGTCTCGGCGACTTCTGGGATACACACCGATTTCAGGCGTATCACGGGGTATCAGTACCCGGCTTTCCGAATATGTTCGCCATAACCGGCCCGTACGGTTTCGTGCTCGGCTCGTATATCTGGATGATCGAAGCCACCGCCGCCCATCTGAGTCGCGCCATCGCGGAAACCAAGCGGCGCGGTGAGACCGTCTGTGAAATACGGCGATCCGCGCACGATGAATATTTCGCCGCATGTCTGCGGCGACAGGAGAAGAACTTCCTCTTCACCCCGGTCTGCCACGGTTCGAATACGTATTACATCAATAGTCACGGAGATTCGCCGTTCCGGCCGTCCACCCACGGCGAGATGTACTGGCAGAACCGTCATTACAACCTCGACGACTACCGGTACAGCACCCCGGCGAACACGCCGCGACCCGACCGGATCCTGGAGGAGTCGGCATGAAACTCAACGACATCCGTCCCGAACTCGTCGTGGTGACCGGGGCGGGCAGCGGAATCGGACGGGCGGTGGCGCTGCGCTTCGCCCGGCGCGGAGCCCATGTGGTGGTCTCCGATATCGACCTCGACAGCGCCCGCGCCACCGAGGCCATGATCCACGCCCGGGGCGAGCACGCCAGCGCCGCGCGCCTCGACGTCACCGACCCGTGGGCGTGGGAGGAGTTCGCCCGCGATGTCCTGGCCGACTACGGGCTGGCCGATGTGCTGGTCAACAATGCGGGCCTGGTGGTCGGCGGGGCGTTCCTGGATATGGCGCCCGCCGACTGGGACACCCAGCTCGGGGTCAATTTGCTCGGAGTCGTGCACGGGTGCCGGGTGTTCGGACGGCAGTGGGTCGACAGCGGGCACCGCGGGCATATCGTCAATATCGCCTCGGCGGCCGCCTTCACCCCCACCCCGGTCATGTCGGCCTATTCGGTGTCCAAGGCCGGGGTGAAGATGCTCACCGAATGTCTGCGACTGGAGCTGGGCCCCAAGGGCATCGGCGTGAGTGCCATCTGCCCCGGATTCATCAATACCGGCATCGGTGCGCACGCCGTGACGGTGGGCGTCGATCCGGCCGTCGTCGAGCGGGGCAGGGAACTCGCCCGGCGCGCGCAGGAGGTGGCCGAGCGGCTGCCGTTCTCGCCGCTGAGCCCGGACCAGGTGGCCCGTGCGGTGGAGCGGTCGGTGCGCTACGACCTGGCCGTGGTGCCGGTGCGGCCGGAGGCGTGGCTGGGCTATGCCCTCATGCGGATCGCTCCCGGTGTCAATCGCCGGATGACCCAACCGTTCTCGACCGAGCGCCTGGAACGGCTGGCGGGCTGGGCGATGCGGCGCTTCGACCGGCAGGCGGTCACCGCCGACAGAGCGCCGACACCCGCGGGGGTGGGGCGGTGAGCGGGCGGACGCATACCCTCGAGGTCGCGGCGGTGGTGCGGGAGACCACCGATGCCCACACCCTGGTCTTCAGCGTGCCGCCGCAGCTGCACGGTCGGTTCGCCTACCGGCCGGGGCAGTTTCTCACCCTGCGGATTCCCAGCGAGCGCACCGGATCGGTGGCGCGCTGCTATTCGCTGTGCAGCAGTCCGCATGTGGACGATCGGCCCGCCGTGACGGTGAAGCGCACGGCGGGCGGCTACGCGTCGAATCTGCTCTGCGATACGGTCCGGGCCGGGGACCTCATCACCGTGCTGGAGCCGGGTGGCAGCTTCGGGCCGCGCGGGCTGGACGGGGAGCTGCTGCTCGCCGCCGGGGGCAGCGGGATCACACCGCTGCTGTCGATCGCGAAATCGGTGCTGGCGGCAGGGCGCGGCAACATCGTGCTGTTCTACGCGAACCGGGATCGGCGATCGGTGATCTTCGCGGCCGAACTGGAGCGGCTGGAGCGCCGGTATCCGCGGCGGCTGCGGGTGCTGCATTGGATCGAAGCCGAACGGGGGCTGCCGAACGCCCGGCGGGTGGGTGAGCTGCTGCGGCGGCATCGCCGCCGGGAGTGGTACATCTGCGGGCCGCAAGGCTTCACCACGGTGCTGCGGTCCGCGGCGGCCGCCGTGCGGGTACCGGCAGCCCGGGTCCATCTGGAGGAGTACCGGTCGCTCACCGCGAATCCGTTCGAGGACTCCACTCTCCCAGCGCATCTCACCGTCGCCGCGCTGCCCCCGCCCGCCGCCGGGGCGGACGACGGCAGCACCGCCCTGGAGGTCGACATCGACGGGCGCACCCATCACCTCGGCTGGCCGCGCACCGCCCGGCTGCTGGATGTGCTGCTGGACAACGGCATCGACGCGCCCTACGTGTGCCGGGAATCCGCGTGCGGCACCTGCGTTTGCGCGGTGCGGCGCGGGCGCACCCGCATGGTGCGCAACGAGGCGCTCATCGACGAGGAACTCGCCCAGGGATTGACGCTGGCCTGCCAGACGCTGCCGGACTCGGCCGACGTCCACGTCAGCTTCGACCTGTAGCGCCGCGTGTCAGTTCGCGGCGAAGGCGAGATGCGGGGGTTTGCGCACGTCCACCGCCACCTCGTTGAGCCGGGCCACCGCGTCCAGCACCGCCGCCGCGATGGTGCTGACATGCTCGGCGAACTGCTCGGCGGTCATGATCCGAGCGCGCGAGCGGTTGACGCCCAGGTACCACTCGGTGGCCGAACCCACCGCCCCGAAGATGGCGTAGGTGGTCAGTTCCAGGCTGCCGGTGTCCACCTGCTGACCCGAGAGCCGTTCCTCCACCAGCCGCGCCACCCGCAGAGCCGAGCGCTGCGCCACATCGAGCGCGCGCTCGGGCTGCTCGGCCTGCTGGGCCATCCGCCCGTGCACCAGGAAGCGGAACACCTCCGGACTCTCCTCGACCACGGCCACATATTCGGTGATCCCGATCCGCAGCAGGTCGGCGACCGAGTCGGCCATGAGGTTCACCCGCTCCAGGAAGCGATCCCACAACATGCTCTGCACCCGGTCCAGGATGGCCAGGTACAGGTCGGTCTTGTCCTCGAAGTGGCGGTACAGCTTGGGTTTCGCGCAGCCCGCGGCGCGCGCGATATCGTCCATGCTCACGTCCGGACCGTGTTCGGTCAGCGCCCGCAGCGCGGCGTCCACGAAGTCGGCGCGCACCTGTTCGCGATGTTCGCGCCACCGCTCGGTGCGCGCGTCCGGACGGGATCCGGCCGCCGCGGTGCGTTTCGCCCCACGGGTGAGCCTCTTCTCGGCGGCCGACATGACGTCATGATATGCGATACCGCCGGTACGCGAAGACCGGTGCGGTGGGTGATCGGGTCAGGACGGCGCGGCCGGTCCCGGCCCCTCGGACACCGGGACGGTATTCGCACGGCAGGGTTGCTGGGCCGTGGTCGCGCAGTCGGGCAACCGCTCGGCGTGCGGGTACGGGATGTGGCCGAGGACGAGGCTCGACGGTCGTCCCGGCTCGAACCAGACGGTGTTGTCCGCGGGTGTGGGGAGGGTGCCGAAGACCCAGTAGCCGGTGGGCGCGGGGTGTCGAACGGTAGCGCGGACACGCCGGGCAGGGCGGGTGGCGTGGCGTCGAGCCGCCCGTCCGGCTGGAGCCACAACCGCATCGGTGTCACCGGAAGCTGGTTGTAACCGGAGTAGGAGTAGCCGATCATGCCGACGCGGCCGTTCGACCACGGCTGCTGCGCCGCCTATTCCACGGCGGCGGCACCGGCCGCGCCGACGGTCTCGTCGACGATGTGGTTCACGCCGGTCGAACAGCCGGTGCCGGGAACGTTCACCCCGACGATCGCGTAACCCTCGGCGAGCCAATCCCTTCCGATATCGGGATCGGAACCGGCGCTGTAGCCGTCGTATTCCACCAACACCGGATGCGGCCCGTCCGCGCCTACCCACCATGGTCGTATCTCCTCACCGTCACGTCCGCTCGTCAGCTGCGACAGTACGAATCCGATCGTGGACTGTCGTCGCACCAGCGGATGATCCGCACCGGCACCGCCGGTGGACATCGCCCCGACACCTCCCCGATGAGTACCCTCGTCACCCGCCACGACCGTGGGCCGATGCGCGACGGTCGGCCATCTGCCTATCGACGCCACCCGGGCGGCCGGACCGGCCGCGGACGGACCCGCCGATCGCGCCTTCCCGAGGTCGGCGCCGACGGCGAGACGCACGAACCCGACGGTACCGATGACACCTGGGACGTGACCTGGTCGGCGGTGCGCCGCTGGAGGCGATGGCCCACCGTCGGCGGTCCAGGTGCGTGGCGTCCGTATCGTCGATGTGGACATGTTGATCTTCCTACTGGTCCTCGCGGGCTTCGCGTTCCTGGACTCGCTCGACGTGCTGATGGTCGGCGTCACCACGGCGGTGATCTACGACAGTCGGCTCGGTCGTCGCTCACCGGTGCCCGGGGTGCTCAGCTTCCTCGCCGGAGTCTTCGCCGTCACAACGACTTTCGGCATCTGCACGGTGCTCGGGTTGAGCTTCGTCACCGACCTGGTGGATTTCACGGTGACACCGACACTGCGGTACTGGGGTGAGCTGATCGCGGGAATCGTACTGCTGACACTCGGGGCCGTCCGCATCTCCGGGAGTACGACGGCGGCGGTGCCGACGTGGGCGCTGGAGGCGCGGCGACGGCCGTGGCTGCTCGGGCTGGCGGGGATCGCCATCGGTCTCGGGCAGGCCCCCACGGCGGTGCCCTATCTGGCGGCCCTGGCCATGCTCTCGGCCCGCGACCCCAGACCGGCGGTGTGGCCGCTGATCATCATCGGATACTGCGCCATCGCGCTGCTGCCACCGGCGCTGGTTCTGCTCACCGCCACCCGCGAGACCGCGCGGGCCCGGCGGTTCCACCGGAGGCTCGTCCGGGGCATGCGCCGGTTCGGCCCGGCGTCGGTGCGGGTGCTGTTCCTGATCTTCGGGGCCGTCCTCGTGATCGACGCGCTACGCCACCACACGGTGCTGTGGTGAGATCCGCCGCAGCTCATCCACCGCTACCCGGCGGCGGATCCGTGGGGGATTCGGCCCGGTGCCGGGCGAACTCACGGCCGACGGCGGTGATCGGCGGGTCGCCGTAGATCCATTCGCGGGCGATGCGGTGCCAGTTGTTGGTGGCGGTCAGGCTGCCGATGGTGCCGAAGGTCATGAGTTCGGCGCGACGGGAGAACAGGTGTTCGGCGGGCAGGTTGTCGACGCGCTGTACGACGGCGTCGGCGCGGGGGTCGACGGCGCGGGCGAAGGCGGTGGTGGCGATATCGCCGGTCACCGTGACCTCTTCGTCGACCAGACTCCACCACGCGGTCGCGGCGATGTACTCCAGGCATTCCTCGGCGGGGACGGGCGTGGTCGGGTCGATGACGCCGCGGCGCACCAGCAGGGTGCGCAGATCCTCCGCCCGCCCTTCGACGGCGGCGCGGACGCAGTCGATTTCGAAGCGCACGTATTCGGGACGCATGCGGTGGAACAGCCCGAAGTCGACGAATGCCACGCGCCCGTCCGCGCCGAGCAGGACATTGCCCGGGTGCGGGTCGCCGCAGTACTCGTTGTCGCGGTAGAGGGAGCCGACATAGAAGCGGTAGACGATCTCGGCGATGCGTTTGCGGTGCGACGCGGGCAGTTCCGCGCCCGTCACGAAGGGCCGGCCGTCGACGAGGTCGCTGACCAGCACCCGGCGGGTGCACAGGGGTGCGACGACATCGGGCACGTGCACGAGGGTGTGATCGCGGTAGCGGTGGGCCATATGCCGCTGTGCCCGCGCCTCGGCCAGGTAGTCCAGCTCGCCGGTGATGGCGAGCGAGACTTCCTCGAGCACTCGGGAATCGGCGAGGGCGGGCAGCATGGGCCGCCAGAAGGCGGCGAACAGCCGTAGATTCTCCAGGTCGGCCCGCACGGCCTCCTCGATCCCCGGATACTGCACCTTCACCGCCACCGCGCGGCCGTCCCGCAGCGTCGCGCGATAGACCTGGCCGATGGACGCGGCCGCGAGAGGCTCGGTGTCGAACTCGGCGAACACCTCCCGCATCGGCCCGAGGTCGGCCTCCAGTACCGAACGCAGCTGTGGGAAAGGCATGCGCGGCGCTTGATCGCACAGGTCCGCGAGGCGTTCCCGGAAACGCTCCCGGTGCGATTCCGGGAACATGTCCAGGTCGAGCAGCGACATGGTCTGCCCGACCTTCATGGCCGCGCCCTTCATACCGCCGAGAATCGTGAACAGCTGATCGGCGGCCCGCAGCGTCTGCTTCTCCGCCAGCCGCGCCCGCAACTCCTCCGACCGCCCCACCATGGACAGCCGAACCCCGGTGTCGCGCAGCACCTCTCGCGCCACCGCCCGACCGAGCCGGTGGGCACGAGCGATCCGGCTGGTCGGGATGCGATCGGCCACCCCACCATCGTCACCACCGGTGCGGCGCACTGTCAAAGGTCGGCTCGCACCCCGCTGTCCCGGAACACCGACCGAAGGGCACCCGACGCGAACGCACGCCGAGTCACACACGGCGAGTACAGCGCGCGACGCCGTGCGTTCTGCGCGCGAGATGCCCCTTCGGCCCCGACCGCGAAACCGGTCACCGCGGATGCGAGCGGAGCGGCCACGTGGGGTGGTCGCCGCTCCTCGAGCCGGTGCTCAGTGTTGTTGCGGGCCGGGCTGTTGGGGGCCCGGGCGCTGCGGGTCGTAATAGGTCGGGTTCGGCGGGTAGGACACCTGGTGCGACGGGTCGGGTAGGCCGCGCTGACCGGGGTCACGCTGCCCCATCTCGCGCTGGCGGCCCAGGGCGGCGGCGGTGGGATCCTCCACCGGCTGCCGGGCATCGGCCTCGGCGGCGCGGACCGCGCGTTCGGCGGCCGGGTCGGTGGCCATATCGAACCAGTCGGCGACCTCGTCGGAATCGTCCTCGGGGCGTTCGCCGGTGTCTCCGTCGGGGGCCGGTTCGTAGCGGAAGACGCCGTCCTCGCCCTGGGTGGCGAAGTTGCGGGCGAAGCCCTCCAGGGCCTTGCCGAAGTCGCTGGGCACCATCCACACCTTGTTGGCGTCCCCGCGCGCGACCAGGGGCAGGGTCTGCATGTACTGATAGGCCAGCAGCTCCGGCGTCGGCTTGCCGGACTTGATGGCCGCGAACACCTTCTCGATGGCCTTGGCCTGGCCCTGCGCCTGCAGATAGGCGGCCGCGCGCTCACCCTGGGCGCGCAGGATGCGGCCCTGCCGCTCACCCTCGGCGGACAGGATCGCCGACTGCTTGGAGCCCTCGGCGGCGAGGATCTGCGCCTGCTTCTGACCTTCGGCGGTCTTGATGGACGCTTCCCGCTGACCTTCCGCGGTGAGAATCATGGCGCGCTTCTCGCGGTCGGCCTTCATCTGCTTCTCCATCGACTCCTGAATCGACGGCGGCGGATCGATGGCCTTCAGTTCGACGCGCGAGACCCGCAGCCCCCAGCGGCCGGTGGCCTCGTCGAGCACGCCGCGCAGCTGGCTGTTGATGAAGTCACGGGAGGTGAGCGTCTCCTCCAGGGTCATGCCACCGACCACGTTGCGCAGCGTCGTCACCGTCAACTGTTCAACGGCGGCAATGTAATTGGAGATCTCGTAGACAGCGGCCTGCGGGGTGGTGACCTGGAAGTACACCACCGAGTCGATCTGCACGGTCAGGTTGTCCTGCGTGATCACCGGCTGCGGCGGGAAGGACACCACCCGCTCGCGCAGATCCACCTTGGCGCGAATGCGATCGGCGAACGGCACCAGGAAGGTCAGCTGACCGGACACGGTGCGGGAGTAGCGGCCGAGGCGTTCGATGACGGCCGCCTCCGCCTGCGGCACCAACGCCACCGATTTGAACACCACCACCACGACCAGCAGGACGAGTACGGCGGCAACGATGAGTACAGCCATAATTTACGGCCCTTTCCACACGACGGCGGTCGCGCCGTCGATCTCCGCGACGTAGACGGTCGCGCCTTCCTCGTAACGATCGGACGGGTCGAGCGGCCGGGCGCTCCACACCTCGCCCTCCAGTTTGACCCGCCCGCCGTGCTCGTCGACGGGCTCCAGCACTCGCGCCGTCTTGCCCGGCAGCGCCTCCATACCCATGGGTTTGGCGGGGCGAACCGCGTAGCGGCGCAACAGCACCGGACGGACCACCAGCATGAGCGCGACGGCGGAGATGCCGAACACCACCGCGTCGACGATCAGGGAGGTGTCCGTCAGCCCGCTCACGCCGGCCGTCACCAGCGCGGCACTTCCCAACATGAGCAGGGTCAGATCCCCGACCAGTACCTCCGCCGCCGCGAGAAGCAATCCCGCGACCAGCCAAATGATTGCGGCCACGCCTCCACCCTAGTGCTTTTACCGCTACGTCGGCGGAGATCGAATCCGAACGTGACCTGATACCGGTGCGTGATCCCCCACCGGCGTCGACGACCCGCACGCCCAACTGGTCTCGCGGCGCGGCCGGTGTGGCGGCACGGCGCGGCATCGCGGCGCAGCCGGGGTCCGCAACGGCGCGGTATCGCCGCAGGGTGCGGTGTTGCGGCGCGGCCGGTGTCGCGGTCCACCCTGTGGCACGCGGGTCGCTGCCCCGCACGGCACGCTCGGACCGGTACCTTCTATGCGGTGAGCGGGCGTGACATGTACGGCGGTGACATCTACTCGGGCCATACCCGGAAGCAGCGGCGCGAGGTGCCGAAGGTGGTGGCCGAACGCGATCTCGTCGCCGAGGACGCCGCCACCGGATTCTGCGGTGCCGTAGTGGGTTTCGACCGCAGCTACGACGGCGAGTTCGTGAAGCTGGAGGATCGCGCCGGTCGGGTGCGGCTGTTCGCGCTGCGCGAGGCGGCCTTCCTCATCGACGGACGGCCGGTGACCCTGGTGAAACCCGCGGCGACCGCGCCCCGGCAGCCCACGCGGTCCGCCTCCGGTTCCACCCGGGTGGACGGGCTGCGCGCCCGGGTGGCGCGGGCCAGCCGGATCTGGGTGGAGGGCGTGCACGACGCCGCCCTGGTCGAACGGGTGTGGGGGCACGACCTGCGGGTCGAGGGCGTGGTGGTCGAGCATCTGGAGGGGCTGGACAATCTCGCGCAGCGGCTGGGCGAGTTCGGCCCGGGGCCGGGTCGCCGGGTCGGCGTCCTGGTCGACCACCTGGTGACCGGTTCCAAGGAGACCGGCCTCACCACCGGACTCGGCGAGCACGTCCTCGTCACCGGCCACCCGTACGTGGACGTGTGGGAGGCGGTGCGGCCCGCCGCGCTGGGCATTCGCGAATGGCCGCGGGTGCCGCGGGGCGAGGAGTGGAAGACGGGCGTCTGCGCCCGGCTCGGCTGGGGTACACCGCAGGACGGATGGCGACGGGTGTACAACGCGGTCAACAGTTTTCGCGATCTGGAGAGTCCGCTCATCGGCGCGGTCGAACGACTCATCGACTTCGTCACCGAACCCGCGTAGGACAACGCGGCACAGCGGCCTTCGCCGGTCGAGCCCTGCGGCCGTCGAGCACGGTCGCGCGCCACCGTGTCGTGCGCGCTCCACCCGTTACGCCGGGTCCGCCGCCGCCTGATCTCCGGCGAGCGGTGGCCCGTACCGCCCGCCGCTCCCGGACCTCGGCCGCCCACCGGGCTTCCCGCTCCGCGCGCCCGGTCCGCAGCCCTCCAGTTATCCTCGAAGAATGAGTACCCCGAGCGCCACGCTGACGGTCTGGGCAGGCTCCTGGCTGGCCGGGCACAGCGCCCCCGACGATGTGCTGGACGCGCTGCGCGCCTGGGCGCCCCGGCAGACCGTGGCCGCCGGGGACCCCGTCACGGGCGGACACACCGGGCTGCCGTGGGCGGCCGACGACGCGCTCGACGCACACGGGGCCGGGATCATGGTGCTGCTCAAGCTGATTCGGGAAGCCATCGCCGCGCCGGGCGCACGGGCACGGCTGGTGCTGCCGGTGCCCGGCGATGTGCGCGGTCTTCCCGGTGGCACCGAATTCGCCGCCGCCGCAATGGAAGTCGGCGAAGGGCTGCTATTGGGCGCACCCGGCGCCGACGGCACCGGCCTGGTGCCGATGTGGTCCGATGACGACACCTTGCGGTGGACCGTCTACGCCACCCCCGTCCCACCGTCCGAACCCGATATGCCGCTGGGCGAGGCGGAGTTCACCATGCGGCAGGCGGTGCGCGACGCCGCCGACGCGCTGCAGCGACTACAGACCACCCGGCTCGGCACCGGTACGGCGGGTCCGCGCGAACTGGTGGAGGCGGAATTGGCGAGTCATTCCAAACACCGCTACCCGGATTCCATGCCGCTGCGGGCCCGGCGCATTCTCGACACCGCCGATCAGGTGGCCGCCATTCTGACCGTGGCCGAGCGCGAGCCCGCCTCCGCACCCACCTCCGCCAGTGCGGCCGCCGCGCAGGAGACCCTGCTGCGCCCGCTGTGGAACACGATCCGCGCCGCCCGGCTGGCAGCGGTCCATGCTGCCGGGTCCTGACCCGGACGCGCCCGCCGTGCGAGAAGATCGAGCCATGAACGACGCCCTACGGTTCGTTTCCACCGTCGACGAGCTCGACGCGCTCCCCCTGCTCTCGGTCATCATGGCCGCCAAACCGTCCCGCTCGGTCTTCCAGAAGTGGATCGACCGCCAGGAGGGTGGGCCCACCTGGGTTCGCATGATGAGCGACGACCGCTACACCTCCGAGGAGCTGAGCGTCGGCCCGTTCCCGCTCTCGGCCCCGCAGCGGTTCTGGTTCGTCGTGCTCTACGACCCGTCGGTGCAGGGCCATCCGAACGATTGGGAGATCGCCGACGAGCTGGCACGCGACCGCGCCGAATAATCGGATGCGCGGGCCCACGATGCCGTCCTACCGTGGGTCGGGTGGAGGTCATGTTCAAACGCACCGGCCAGCGCCGCTACGCGACGGTGGTGACCGATGCCGCGCACGGTGCCCGCGAACTCGATCCGGCTCCCGGATATCACGATGACGTCCCGCACGATCTGGCGCACTACCTGGTGGAATGTGAGCTCGGCCTGACCGGTGGGGTGTTCGGTCGCGCCGCCCGCGGCGGCGGCGCGTTCCGCCCGGTGTCCACGGGCGCGCAGGATGCCCGCGCCGCCCGCCGCCATTCCCGCAAACAGCGCCAGCGCGAGAACCGGCTGCGCCTCACCGATCACGACGGCGACAACGAGATGAACCTGTCCGAGCAGTTGGCCGGGCTGTGCCTGGTGTACTGGGCGCGGCGGCACGACCCCACGGCGCGGCGACCCTCCTGGGCGGCCGCCGAGGCGGAACTGGACGAATCGCGCCGCGCCGCCCTCGAACGGATCGTCGACCGCCTCGATGTGCTGGCTCCGCGCTGGCGGGCGCTCCGCGTCGGCGATGGGATCGGCTTCACCTGGCCGCATCCGGAGCCGACGACACCGTAGACACGGGCGGCGACCACACCTCGGTCGCTGGCACCGTTCCGTTCCGACCTCCTTCGTGTCACCCGGTTCTCCGGCGCCTCCTCGATGTCACCCGGTGCACCGGCGTCGGGCGGCGACCGGCGCGGTGGATCGGCACCGTCTGGACCCACCGCCCACGCCGCGCGGGGTCGTGCGAGTCACGCCCGCTGGTCCTGCTGCTCGTAATAGGGCTTCATGGACGGGTAGTAGTCGTCGAAGCTCGGCTGCGCCGCACCGTGTTCGGCGGCCACCCACGCATCCAGGTAGTACTCCCAGCCGGGGCCGACGTCCGCGGCGGCGACTCCCGGTGCGAGGTGCTGGGTGAAGGTGAGTTCGGTACCGTCGGACCGTTCGGTGAGCACCGCTTCGAGCACCCATTCGCCGAGGTCGTCGGTCGTGCGCAGGATCAGGCGGCGGGGTGGTTCGCAGGTGTCGATGTGCATGTCGAAGACGGGCTGGTTCTCCTCGAAGAGCATGCGCACCTTGATGGTTCGGCCCGGCCCGGCGTCACCCTCCCAGGAGCCGTACCAGCGGGCGGTGCGTTCGGATTCGGTGACGCTGGCCCACACGTCCTCGATGGGCGCGCGGAAGTTCCGGGTCAGGACGAGTTCGCGGCCCGCTGCGGTGCGGAGCAGGCGACCGTTCGGTTGGGGTGTCATGCGGTGTTCTCCTCGGTGTCGGGCTCGGCCGGGCGGGTGCGCCGGTCGCGCCGGGTGCGGAAGACTTCGGTCTCGAGTGCGTCGAGACGCCGTTCCCAGGTGTCGACGGTGGCGAATTCCGCGATCCAATCCGCGATCTCGCGCAGCGGCGCGGGATCGAGGCTGTAGTAGCGCTCCCGACCCACGAGTTCGTCGTGCACCAGACCGCTTTCCCGCAACACGCGCAGGTGACGGCTGATGGCCGGGCGACTGATCGGGAAGTGCGACGCGATCGCGCCGGCCGTGCGCCGCTCGGCGCGCAGCAGGTGCAGGATCTCCCGGCGTACCGGGTCGGCTATCGCGGCGGCTACCTCGTCCACCCCTAAAGCGTAACCGGTCAGTTACGCGTTTGACCAGACCTCGGCGCCATACGACCGGAGACACGCCGATCCCGGCGGTCGCGGCGAGCCCGGCGTTCGCGCCGTTCGTGGCGTTCGTGGCGTTCGTGGCGTTCGTGGCGTTCGTGGCGTTCGTGGCGTTCGTGGCGAAGGATCCGCTCGGAGCGCGTTACGCGCGGGCGATGGCGTAGAGGTCCCGGGCCGGACCGGTCGGGCGCTGCCCGCGCGGCCAGACCGCACGCAGCGGCCGTTCCAGCTCGAGCCCGGACACGCTGGGCGACAACAGGGTTCCCTCGGCCAGTTCACTCGCCACGGCCAGCGAGCTGAGCACGGCCGGACCCAGCCCGGTCGCCACGGCCGTCTTGATGGCGGTGGTCGAGGACAGTTCCAGCAGGACGTCGGGCTGCCAGTCGGGGATGACGCGCCGCATGGCGCGCTCGAAGGAGATACGGGTGCCGGACCCGGACTCGCGGTAGATCAGCGGGGTCGCCGCGAGATCGTCGACGGTCAGTGCGGTGCGCCGAGCCCACCGGTGTCCGGGTGGGATCACCACCACGAGGCGGTCACGGCACACGATATGCCCCTCCAGATCGCGCGGCACCGTCGGACTCTCGACGAAGCCGATATCGACCCGCCCGTCCAGCACCGCGCGCACCACCTCGGCGGAGTTCCCGGATTCCAGGGCGATGGTGGTCGCGGGCTGCCGCGCGCGCAGCGACATCAACCACTTCGGGAACAGGTACTCGGCCACGGTCTGACTGGCCGCCACCTGGAGCCGGGAATCCCGCTCGGCGCGCAGGGAGTCGATCCCGGCGTCCAGACGTGCGGCCGCGTCCACCACCTCGCGGGCCCAGGTGGCGATGAGCGCTCCCGCGGCGGTCGGACGCGACCCCAGGGAGGTGCGCTCCAGCACCGGCACACCGACCAATCGCTCGAGGTAGCGGATGCGGGAACTCGCCGAGGGCTGGCTGATGCCGTGCGCCTGCGCCGCACGCCCGAGACTGCCCAGTTCGATCACCGACAGCAGCAGGTCGAGGGCGGCCACATCGGGCACTCGCGGCGACAGAGGCATAGAACGAGTCTATGGACCCATCGGCGTGCGACCGCTACCGGGGGCGCTGCTCCGGGCGCACGCTGGAGCCATGACCAGCACACTCCCCCGCCCCGCAGTGTTCCGCCCCCGGCACCACACCCGGCCGGTGCGATGGGCGCGGGTCGAGCGCGCCGACGCCTTCCGGCATATCGGGCCGAACTGGTTCGCCGCCGTCATGGGCACCGGCATCGTCGCCACCGCCGCGGTGACCCTGCCCTGGCAGCCGCACGGGCTGCGCGGGGCCGCCACCGCCGTCTGGGCGCTGGCCGCGGTGTTGCTCGTCGTGGTCGCCGGTGCCTTCGCCGTGCACTGGATGCGGCATCCCGACGCGGCGCGGGCGCACGGTCGCCATCCGGTCATGGCGCACTTCTACGGCGCCCCGCCCATGGCGCTGCTGACCGTCGGCGCGGGCACCCTGCTGCTGGGTTCCGACGTGATCGGTATGCGGGCCGCGGTCGCCGTCGACTGGGTGCTGTGGTCGGCGGGGACCGTACTAGGGCTGCTGACCGCGCTGGTCATCCCCTACCGAATGATCACCGGGCAGCCCAGCCGCCCCGAGGCCGCGTTCGGCGGCTGGCTCATGCCGGTCGTGCCGCCCATGGTCTCCGCCGCCACCGGCGCGCTGCTGGTCCCGCATCTCCCCGCGGGCCAACCGCGGTTGACCATGATGTTCGCCTGCCTGGCCATGTTCGGGCTGAGCCTCATCGCCGCCGTCATCACCATCACCCTGATCTGGTCGCGGCTGCTGCACCACGGTCCGCCCGCCGCGGAATCGGTGGCCACCGTGTGGATCGTGCTCGGCCCGCTGGGCCAATCGGTGACCGCCGCCGGGATGCTCGCCAATGCCGCTCCGGTCGCGCTGCCGGATCCCTACGCTCGGGGCCTGCTCGTCTTCTCGGTGGTATTCGGCGTCGCCGTCTGGGGTTTCGCCATGCTGTGGCTGGGTCTGGCGCTCGCGGTCACCCTCCGGCACCGCACGGTCATGCCCTTCAACCTCACCTGGTGGGGCTTCACCTTCCCGGTCGGCACCTGCGTCACCGGCAGCAGTGCACTGTATGCCCATACCGGGGCCGACCTCTTCGCCGTCACCGCGGTGGGACTGTACGCGTTGCTGGTGGGCGCGTGGGTCATGGTCGCCGGACGCACCCTCGCCGGAATCCGCGCGGGCGCACTGCTCCGCCCGCCCGCTCCGGTAGCCGCCTGACCTGCGGCACACGGTGATTCGGAAAGTGCCGATCGCGCCGGAACCCAATCGTTCCGGCGCACCACGCATTTCCGCACAGCCTGCCGCCTTGCACTCACTGCATCATTGCCGCGCATGCCTTTCGGGCCGGGCCCATGCGTCGGGCGATCTCCCCGCTCAGGCGCGGCGTGTCGGGCGGTTGTGGCTGTTCGGCCGCGGGCGCGGCTGCGGTCGCGCCGCCACCGTCGGGCGGTTCGCCCAGGACTCGAAGACGACCAGCGCCACGGCCGCCGCGATCAAGGCCAGTGCCACCGCCGTCGACTGCAAGATGACCACACAGATGGCGGCCGCTTCCACCAGTCCCAGCACCGGGGCCCACACGAAGAAGTCCGGCGTCCCGAAGGCCCGACCCTGCATTGATTCTCACCCACCATCCGGCTCGTGGCGGCGCGCCGCCGATCGTCCCGAGATGCTATCGGTGCTGCGGCGGATTCACAGCGCTGGGGAATCCGGTTCGCTCACCAGCCACCGGCCGTCCGCCGCTCCTCCCAGCGTCACGACCACCGGCAGGGCGTGGACATGCGAGGCTCCCCTACGGTCGATAGCGGCGACATCGTAACCGCCGCCGATCGGCACACCACGCCGCTCCCCCGCACGTAACACGTTGACCGCCAGCCCGATTCAGCAACCACAGGACAACGACGGGACCGTGCGATGAACAAGCCGCGCCCCTGGCCGCGCTGGCTGCGGTGGGCGAGACAGCTGCTGGCCGCGGCGGCCGCCGTGGCCCTGGTCACCGGCGGGCTCGCCCTCTTCGCACCCACCGACCCCGGTCGCACCCTACCGCCGATGTACCCGCTGCCACCGGTCGTGTCCAAGCCCCTGAACACCGGCCAATGGCCCGCCCATCGCAGCCCTCATACCGACTTCCGCGAATCACCGGGCGAAGCCGAACGCTACCGCCGCCCCGCCCCCACTCAACGACTCGTGGGCAGCCAGCCGTAGTGGCCGGAACTCGGATCAGCCGAATTCGGACATCCACGAAGTGAGAATGGATTTCCAAGACTTTCCACTCAACCTTTGAATGTGATTTATAGCGAGCAAAACCCGACACAAGCGGACAAATCAGATTGCGTGTGAAGATACTTGGTTCACATTCCTTTTCCGGTTCTGCCGCAATGTATTTCGCGATAGAATAGCCGCATGAATTCGGAGGGGGAAATCCAGCAGCGCGATACCGCGCTCGCCGCGTTGGCGGCCGCGATCGATACGCTGGCGGCCGAGGACCTGACCGGGTTCACCGACGCCGAATTCACCGCCCGCGTCCAAGGACTGGAAGCCTGTCGCCGTCGACTCGAGACGGTCGGGCATCGGCATGTGGTCGAGATCAACGACCGACAGTTGTGGACCACCACCGGGTCGGTGGGGCTGTACCGGTACCTGGTGGAGACCCTGCGCCTGGCCAAGGCGGACGCTGTCGCGCGGGTGAAAGGCGCCGCGCAACTGGGAGCGATGACCAGCGCCTACGGCGAGAAATGCGAACCGCGCCTGCCAGCCACGGCGGCCGCGCAAGCCGAGGGTGCGATTTCGGGGGATCACGCGCGGGCGGTGATGCGGGTGATGGACCGGATACCGGACGCGGTCGATACCGAACACCGGGCGATCGCCGAGGAACACCTCGCCGATGCCACCCGCACCGGAACCCCGGAAATGGTCGGTAAGGTCGGTGACCGCATCCTGGGCTACCTCGACCCCGACGGGTCGTTGACGACCGCGAAGGATCGCGCCCGGCTGCGGGCGGCGACCTTCGGGGAACAGCGCGTGGACGGCATGAGCCCGTTCGAGGGCTGTTTCGATCCCGAACTGCGCGCGATGCTCGATACCGTGTTCGCCAAATGGGCACGCCCGGGCATGAGCATGCCCGACGACCCCGACAGCCCCCAGTTGGGGGTGCACGATCCCGACGGGTTCGACCTCGACCGATTGGCCGCCGCCGTCGGGCGCGATGTGCGATCGTCGGCGCAGCGGCGGCACGACGCGCTCAAAGCGTTCCTGTCGGCCAGCGGCCCGGACACACTCGGTGCCCATCGCGGCCTGCCGGTGTCGATCGTGCTCACCATGTCGGTCACCGATCTGCTCGAGGGTGCCGGGGTCGCGCGCACCGCGACCGGGACGACGGTGCCGGTGCGGCAGGCGTGGCGGATGGCCGAAGGCTCGATCCCGTTGTTGATGCTCTTCGATGAAACCCGAGGCAAGCCGTTGTATTTGGGGGAGGGTGCGCGGATCGCGTCGTCGTGGCAGCGGTTGGCCGCGATCGCCCGCGACCGCGGCTGCACGCATCCGGACTGTTCGGCGCCCGCGACGATGTGCGCGATGCATCATCTGATTCCGTGGGCGGCGCAGCGGCCGACCGATATCGACAATCTGACGCTGGTCTGCGATGCGCATCATGCGCAGATCGCCGCCGATCCCGACGATCCGACCGGGTGGGCCACCCACCGCGTCGCGGCGGGGAGTGTGTATGCGGGGCGGACGGCGTTCTGCCCACCGGCGTCGGTGGATCCGCAGCGTCGGGCACGGGTGAATCGGTTCCATCACCCCGAACAGGTCCTCGCCGAGAGCGTGAAACGCCGCCGCGCCCGGCTACTGGCCGACCGCACGAGCAAATCCCGGCACGGTGCCGACCGCACGGGCGAATCCCGCCACAGACAGGAATCCCACTGCGGCCGCGAGTCTCATCGTCCTCGCGAACCCCACCGCGCCCGCGAATAGCACCGCCCGCACACGACCCCGGTTCGACCAATCGCACACCAGCATCGACCCCGCACAGCGAATATCCTTTGCCGCGCGGGAGAATTGGCATGCTGTCAAGACTTTCGGCCCGCTACGCATCCATCGGAATCGCGAGCACCACCCGCTCCGTGGACCGCTCTTCAGCGCACACCAGGGCGACGGTTCGCGATGGGCATCTGTCTGTTCAGCTCAAGGCGACCAGGAGACTCGTCAGCGTCAGCGCGAGCGAGACGGGCGTCATGACGTAGCGCTCCGGCTTGCTCCGGGAGGCCGCGTTGGCGGCGACGCCGAGTGCCATGAAACCGACGATGAACCAGGCGGCTACCGTCGTGACCGAATTATCGATTATGTCGATGGCGTCGGCTCGGTCGAGAATCACCAGCGCGAAGACCGCGTACAACGGCATGCTCATGCCACTGGCGATTCGCAAGCGCGCGGGGAGAACTCGCCGACCGCCACCCCACGCGAACGCTCCCCAGGGAGCCCCGCACGCCAGTGCCACCTGGAATACCGCGAGAACACTCAGCACGACGACGAAGGACACTGCCGCGATCACGGATAGCAGTGTAGTGACGAACCGAACCGATAATGGGGTTCGGCAAGAAGGAGGGATGGACGTGCGGGTCGACGGAACCATCGGCGTGCGGGTCGTATGGACGGTATTCGCGCTCGTAGTGTGCGGCTACGGTTTCTTCGTCGCATCCGAGCCCCTCTATCAGGTGAGCACCTGCGAAATCATCAACGCTGATACCGCATGCACGAGTTCACTATTCGCCCATTATGGTTGGCGACTCGGAATTCTGATCGCTTGTTCGACCGCGATATCCGCGTTGCCCGCACTCAACCCGACCCGCACGGCAGAGTGGAGCGCTGCGGCCCTGCTGACCGTGGGACTGATATCGCTGTCGGCAATTCTCGGCCTACCGGTGGCCTTGTACTACGCCCCTATCGTCGTCACGGCACTGCTCTTGGCAGCCCTGCATGTCGGGGGCCGCTTTCACCGGTTGCGCGGGCCATGATCGGCCGCGTCGATCTGTTCGCGCAAGATGTCGCCGTGGCCCGCGTGCCGGGCGAATTCCTCGATCATGGCGAGCAGGGTCCAGCGAAGGCTGATCGTGCCCTCCTGCGGGATGTCCCTGGTGTCGTCGAGGTCGAAGTGGGAGGCGATCTCGCGGGATCGCTGGCTGGCGCGTTGGAATTCGGCGATGACGTCGGCCAGTGACTCGTCGGCGGTGACGGTGAAGGTGCCCTCGTCGCGGTGCGCGTAGCCGTCGCATTCGGAGGCGTCGAGTCCCGCCCAGAAACGCTGGAACCAGATTCGTTCCGCGGCGGCGGCATGTTTGAGCAGGGAGATCGGCGTCGTCAGCGAGGTGACGAGTCGGCGGCGGGCGTCGGTGTCGGACAGGCCGCGCGCGGTCGCGATGAGTGCTTCGCGGTTGCGGTCGAGGGTGTTCTCGAGGAGCGTGCGTTCGACGCCATTCGTGATTCGGTGGGTGGTCATGGGTTCTCAACTCCGTTCTGTGGCAGCAAATGGCCCACGATGGCGCGGCGTGACCGCTCAGCGGCCGATCGAGGGAGAGAAGAAAGCGTCCGGCGCTGGTGAACGACCGGGAAAGAGAGTTGCTCGCCGCGGATGGCGGACCGAGCGTGGGCGATATGCCTGCCCGAACCCTACCTTGTTCCCGGCCTCGGTAGGCGCGAACCACCCACGAACCCCCGCTCTGCAACATGTTCTAATACATAAGGTTTGCCAGTAGAAGGAGTTGAGCGGATGACGGCGTTCTTCACCGTGGTCGACGGGCGTTATCGTGCCACCGAGATGGCGGAGAGCGCGTGGTCCGCTCGACAGTTGGCCGGGACGGCGGTGTGTGGGCTGCTGGCCCGCGAAGCCGAGTTTCATGCTCCGGCGGGGTTCCTTCCGACGCGGTTCACCGCGGATCTTTTCCGCCCGGTGCTCAACGAGCCGATCGACGTGCACGCCGAGGTCGTGCGCGACGGGAATCGGGTGCGGGTGGTCGATACGTCGATCGTGCAGCACGGCACCGTACACGCACGGGCGAGCGTGATGTACCTGGCGGTCACCGAGCCGCCGCCCGGACAGGTGTGGGAACCGTTGCGGGATCTGCCGGTTCCGGCGCGACGGCTGGCGGGTGAGCACGGCGATCCCCCGCTGTTCAAATCCGGATCCGCCGACTGGACCGGCGATTTCGCCTCCGGCCGCAACAGCGACCGCAAGAGCGTCTGGCACAACCTCCCCGCCCTGGTCGACGGCGAGCCCATTTCCCCGTTCCAACGCGCCGCCTTCGTCGGCGACGCCACCAACCTGGTATGCAACTGGGGCACCGACGGCGTCGGCTATATCAACAGTGATGTGACCGTCACCCTCGCCCGCCTCCCCGAAGGCCATGAGGTGGGGCTCCAAGCCCGCGACCATGTTTCGGCCAACGGCATCGTCGTCGCCACCGCCACCATGTACGACCGCCACGGCCCCCTGGGCACAGCCGTCATCACCGGCATCTCGAACGCCCGCCGCCAGGTCGACATGGCCGCCTTCGCCGAATCCAGATCCATCCCGGCCCCGACCCTGCACTGAGTTACCGGACGAATTTCCGAAATTCGGTGGACCCGATGTCGGTCTGTGCGGATCATCGTCGGGTGACCATGAATCCGCAGGAACGTCTTCGGTTGATCGATCGGGTGGAGAACGCCGGGTCGGTGGCCGATGCGCTCTCGTGGGTGATGAATCTCGATGATTCCGATTCGCCCCGCGATGTGATCGACGCGTTGGGGCTGGCGCCGTTTCTCGGTGGGGAGCAGCCGCATGCGGTGTCGGTGCAGTTGGAGCATGTGAAGCCGGATGCGCCGTTGCGGCCCGAGGATGCGCGGGTGCTGCGGACCAGTGATGACGACGGCACCGAGGCGGTGCTGTCGGTCGGGACGGGGTGGACGCTGCGGGTGGTGCGGCGCAAGACCGGGAGTGCGTCGCTGGATGTGTGTGCCAGCAGCGCGGAACTGGCGCGTGCGGTCATCGCGGCGTGCAGCGCCGACGCCACCGTCGAGCCGGAGCCGGATGCGAGCCGGGTGTCGATGGGCTTCTGGCACAACGGCGCTCATGGGCCGCAGCGGCGGGAGCGCACCATCACCGCCGACGCGTGGGCGGAGGTCGATCGCAACTACAGCGCCGATGTCGCGGCCGCACTGGGCCGACTGATGGCGCTGCGGGCCGAGGAGGTCAGCGGGCGGCTGTTGCTGCTGCACGGGCCGCCCGGAACCGGGAAGACGTCCGCGCTGCGGGCGTTGGCGCGGGAGTGGGCGGACTGGTGCCAGGTGGACTGCGTGCTCGACCCCGAGGTGCTGTTCTCCAATCCGGGCTACCTGATGGAGGTCGCCATCGGCGTGGACACCTACGACGAGAACAAGCGGCGCTGGCGGTTGCTCGTCCTCGAGGACTGCGACGAGCTGATCCGCGGCTCCGCGAAGGAGACCACCGGACAGGGACTGTCGCGGCTGCTGAACCTGACCGACGGCATGCTCGGACAGGGCCGCGATGTGCTGGTGGCGATCACCACCAACGAGAACCTGTCCCGCCTGCACCCGGCCGTGGTGCGGCCGGGTCGATGCCTGGCCCAGCTGGAGGTCGGCCCGCTCGGGTTCGCGGAGGCCACCGCGTGGCTGGCGCGCGAACTCGGTGACCGCCCGCGGCCGGTGGTCGGCACCGACGGCATGACCCTCGCGGAACTCATTGCCGCACGCGACGATACGGATCGCATTCAGGCCGTTCCCACAGCCCCCTCGGCGGGCGGCTACCTGTGAGCAGGTGTTGATCTTCCGACTGTCGGCCCACCCGCCGCGCCGATCGTGGCACGACGCCGCGAACGCCTGTACCGTTCAGCGGCGCGCGGGCGGCTCACAACAGCCGGGAACGCACGGTGCGCCGTTCGTAGTGCAGCCCAGGGCGGTCATCACGCTCGAACGCACGGGCTCGGCCCCACTCCGGTACTCCTCCACCAGGGCGGCGACCATTTCCGCGAAGCGCGGATCGGTACCGGGTGTGGCGGCCCGTGCGAACGCCATACCATATTCGTCCGCGCGCGCCTTGGCCTCATTGTCCAGATCCCAGATCACCTCGAGGTGATCGGACACGAACCCCACCGGGCACACCACCACCGCGTTCACCCCGCGTTCGTGCAGCGCATCGAGGTGATCGACGATATCCGGCTCCAGCCACGGCACCTGCGGCGGCCCGGACCGCGACTGCCACACCACATCGAATTCGTCGATGCCGACGGCCGCCGCCGCCAGCCGCGCCGCCTCGGCGACCTGCGCGCTGTAGAGGCCGCTCTCCCCCGGCGGACCGGAGGCATTGTCGGCCGAGACCGGAATGGAATGCGCGGTGAACACCAGCCGCGCCCGATCCCGCCGATCGTCCGGCAATGCGCCCAGCGCCGCGCGAATTCCGTCGGCGACGGCCGCGATGAACAGCGGATGGTCGAAGAACTGACGCAGTTTCACCAGCTGCGGCGCATCGGCCACCGCCGCCCGCGCCCGCGCGATGTCCTCGTGATACTGACGGCACCCGGAATACCCGCCCCATGCGGAGGTGGGGAAGACCAGCGCCGACCGGACACCGTCGGCGCGCATGCGCTCCACGGTCTCCTCGACCATCGGATGCCAGTTCCGATTGCCGAAATACACCGGCAGTTCGATACCGCGCGTGGCGAACTCGGCCTCGATCGCCTTGATCATGTCGCGATTGAGCGCATTGATCGGCGACACTCCGCCGAAGTGCATATAGTGCTCGGCGACTTCGGCGAGGCGTTCGGGTGGCACTCCCCTGCCCCGAGTGACGTTCTCCAGAAACGGCATCACGTCCTCGGGGCGCTCCGGGCCGCCGAAGGACAGCAGTAGCAGTGCGTCGACAGCCACGGATCCTCCTCGCCTATCGCAATCTCGCCTATCGCACTGCGGACTAGTCGCCGAAACCGTTCTCCGGGAACCAGGTGTTGTGCGACGCGCCGCCGTCCACGTAGATGATGGAGCCGGTGGTGCCGGGCAGCCAGTCCGAGAGCAGCGCCGCGATGGACTTGGCGACCACGGTCGGATCGTCGACGTCCCAGCCGATGGGCGAGGCGCCGTCCCAGTAGGTGTTGAGCATGTTCAACTGCTTGGCGTCATCGGTGGCGGTGCCCGCGATGGCCTTGGCGGCCAGGGTCTTGATCGGGCCCGCGGCGATGAGGTTGGAGCGAATCCGCTTGGCCTCGCCCACTTCTCGCGCCACATACCGGTTCACCGATTCGAGCGCGGCCTTGGCCACGCCCATCCAGTTGTAGTACGGCATGGCGGTGCGCGGATCGAAGTCCATGCCCACGATGGAGCCGCCCTCGTTCATGACCGGCAGCACGGCGCGGGCCAGGGAGGCGTAGCTCCAGGCCGAGATCTCGAATGCCTTGGCCGCGTCCGGGCCGGGGCCCTGCAGGAACGGCACGGCTTCCGGACCCATGAGGGTCTTGGGCGCGAACGCGATGGAGTGCAGCACGCCGTCGATGCCCTCGGGAGCCAGTTCGCGCAGCTTGGCGGGCAGGTCGGCCAGATTCACCTCGTCGGTGACATCGAGGCCGATGGCCGGGGGCACCTCCTGCGGCAGGCGCTTGGCGATGCGGTCGATCAGCCGCAGTCGCTCCGGGATACCGGTGATGATCACCTTCGCGCCCTGTTCCTGCGCGACCCGGGCCGCGTGGAAGGCGATCGACGAATCGGTGATGATGCCGGTGATGAGGACGGTTTTTCCGGCGAGCAGTCCACTCATGGGTTGGTCGGTTCTCCTCGTTGACAAGTATTGCGGGCCTGTGGGATCGGAAGGGGCAGGCTCAGTGGCCCATACCCATGCCGCCGTCGACGGGGATGACGGCGCCGGAGACGTAGCGCGAATCCTCGGAGGCCAGGAAGCTCACCACCGCGGCCACATCCTCGGGCTGGCCGAGACGCTGGAGCGGAATGAACTTCTTCGCCATATCCCGCAGATCGTCCGGCAGCTCCGAGGTCATATCGGTCTCGATGAACCCGGGCGCGACGACGTTCGCGGTGATGCTGCGCGAACCCAGCTCACGGGTGACCGACCGCGCCAGACCGATGACGCCCGCCTTGGACGAGGCGTAGTTGATCTGACCGGCCTGACCGGCCATGCCGACCACGGACCCCAGGAAGATCATCCGCCCCCACTTGGCCCGCAGCATGGCGCGATTCGCGCGCTTGGCACAGCGGAACGCACCGGTGAGGTTGGCGTCGATGACGCGGGTGAACTGTTCCTCGCTCATGCGCATGAGCAGCGTGTCGTCGGTGATGCCGGCATTCGCGACCAGCACCTCCACCGGACCCTGATGCTGTTCCACCTCGGTGAAGGCGGCGTCCACCGACTCACTGTCGGTCACATCGCATTTCACGCCGAAGAGACCCTCCGGCACCCCCGACCCACGATGCGTGACGGCCACCTTGTGGCCGTCGGCGAGCAGACGCTGGGCGACCGCGAGTCCGATGCCGCGGTTACCGCCGGTCACCAGTACCGACCGGGAAGTGAAGTTCGACATATGAGTCAACCTATCTGTTCGTAGTGATGGCTCGGCGCGCGGTAGGCGAATTACGGCAGGCGCTGACGATAGACCAGAGCCGTCACCACGCCGGCGGCGGTCACCAGCATGCCGAGGATCAGCCACGGTCGGCTGGCATCGCCCATGGTCATCTCGTAGCCGATCTGCTGCTCCAGGGTGTCGTACACCTGGTTCAGTTCCTCCAGGCTGGACGCGGAGTAGAACTCGCCGCCCGACAGCGTGGCGATCTCGTGCAGCGAATCGTCGTCCACGGGCACCCGCACCCGCTGTGCGCCCGTACCGTCCTGGTCCGGGATCTCGACCGTGCCCCAGGTGGTGCCGAAGGAGATGGTCGAGACCGGCACGCCCTTCTCCTTGGCCAGCCGCGCCGCGGTGAAGGCATGCCGGGGATTGTCGACGTCCTTGTCGTCGGGCACGGTCTGCTTGCCGTCGGACATGAGCACGATCCGCGCGGGCGGCGGTGTTTCCGCACCGCCCAGCACCGCCCCCAGCGTGTCGATGGATTGCAGTGCGGTGAGGATGCCCTCGCCGGTAGCGGTGCGCTCGGACAGCTTGATGTTGTCGATGGCGGCCTTCACCGCCTCGCGCTTGGTGGTGGGCTGCATCTGCACCGAGGCGGTACCGGCGAAGGTCACCAGGCCCAGATTGATGCCGGGGGTGAGGCCGTCGGCGAACTCCTTGGCCGCCTGCTGCGCCACCTGGAGGCGGCTCGGCGGCACGTCGGTGGCCTCCATGGACAGCGAGACGTCCATGACCAGCACCACGGTCGCCCGGTTGCGCGGCACCTTCTGCGCCGCGGTGGGTCCGGCCGCCGCGACGGTCAGCGCCGTCAGGCCGACCAGCAGTAACGCGATCGGTACATGTCGCCCGATCCCGGGCCGTTTGGGCGCGACCTTCTCCAGCATCTCCATATTGGAGAAGTTCATGAGATGGCGTTGCCGCCGCCGCTGCGCCACCACATAGCCCAGCGCGAACGCCGCCACCACGAGGAGGAAGAACAGCCAGCCGATATGTTCGAAATTCGAGAGTGAGAAGGTCACTGGCGCGGCACCCGCCCGGAATTCGGGGCGCCGAAGGTATGGCGCCGGGTGGACACGAACCGGACCACATCGGCGATCCAGTCCCGATCGGTGCGCAGCGGCATCACCGGGGCGCCGCAGCCGCGCAGCGCCGCCTCGACCTGTTGACGGTGCCGGTGCGCGGCGCGCGCGTAGTCGGCGCGCAGTGTGGGAGTCACGCTGAATTCGCGGGTGCGCCCGGTCTCCGGATCGTGCAGCACCACATCGCCGATATCCGGCAGTTCCAGATCGCGCGGATCGAGAATCTCGACCCCGAGCAGATCGTGGCGGGCCGAAATGGCGCGCAAGCTGCGCTGCCAGTCGATATCGCCGAGGAAGTCCGAGATCACCACGGCCAGACCGCGTTTGCGCTGCGGGCGGCGCAACGACTCGATGGCGCCGCGCAGATCACCGCGCACGCCGTCGCGGGCGTGCGGGGTGGTGGCGATGGTGCGCAGCATGGATTGCGCGTGAATGCGCCCGGTACGGGCGGGAATTCGAATGAGCCGCTCGCCGTTGGCGACCACCGCGCCGATCCGGTT
>NZ_BAGD01000078.1 GCF_000308635.1 Nocardia otitidiscaviarum NBRC 14405
CCCACAGCCGACACCGGCCCCACCGCGACCCCGTCCGCCACCGGCGCACCCGCCGCCGGTTCCGGCACCGAATTCCTCACCCCGGCAGAGGTTCTCGCCGAGCGCACCGAACCCCTCACCGAGGACATCCGCGCCCGCCGCCTGCACGCCCGCACCCGGGCCGACCAGTCCACGGCCCAGCTCGCCGAGCTGCGCGCCGAGCAGCAGCGCATCGCGGCCGAACGCGACGACGCCCCACCGCCGTTCGCGGCTCGCACCGCCGATCGCGACGCCCGCCCCGGCGCTCCCCTGTGGCGACTGGTCCGCTTCGCCCCGCACCTCGCCCCCGCCTCCGCCGCCGGTGTCGAGGCCGCCCTCCAGGCCGCGAACCTTCTGGACGCCTGGGTGACCCCCGACGCCGATGTCCCGGCGCACGACTCCGAGCAGTTCCTGCTCCCGCTTCCCCCGGCCGACCGCCCCACCGGCCCCACCCTGGCCGATGTCCTGGAGGTCGAGGACGACACCTTCGGCGTCCCCCGCACCACGGTCGCCGACATTCTCGGCTCGATCGCCCTGCACGAGAGCACCACGCCCCCGAACGCCGGTACGGAGGCCGGTGCCGTGTCCGGGGCGGACAACGCGCAAGCCCATGCCGCATCCGGGGCGGACGGTGCCCGCGCCGCCGACCCGGCATCGCTGGCCGCAGTCGCCGCGCACCCCCGCCTCACGGTGACCACCGGCGGACACTTCCGCCAGGGCATCCAGCTGGGCCGCCACACCAAGTCCGACGCCGAATTCATCGGCACCACCGCCCGTGCCCGCCGCCGCGAACTGCGGCTGGCGGAACTGGCGGCCGCCATCGAGGCCACCGAGGCCGCCATTGCCGAGGCCGAGGCCGAGGCGGCCGCCGCCACCGCCGAGCTGACGCGGATCACCGCCGCCGCCAAGGCGCTGCCGCGCACCGCCGCCGTCACCGCCGCCCTGCGCGCGGTGTCCGAGGCTGCGGGCATGCTGCGCTCGCGCTCCGAGGCCACCGCGCAGACCGAGCGGGACCTCGATCAGGCGATCGCCGACTGCACGGCCGCGGAGAAGAAGGTGCGCGCCATCGCCGCCGACCATCGTGCCCCGCGCGATCCGGCGGAACTGGACGCCCTGGCCGCCGCCGTCCGGCATTTCGAGAACGCCGGTACCGCCCTGCTGCGTCTGCGCGGCGATCACCAGCGCGAGCACGAACGCACCCGGGAGGCGCGCGACCGCCTCGACGAATCCCGGGATCTGGCCGAGGCTTTCGCCGAGGAGGCCGAGGCCGCCCGGACCGGCTACGAGGAGCAGCTGCGCAAGCTGGAGACGCTGCGGGAGGCGCTGGGCGCGGGCGCGGCCGATATCGACCGCGAACTGGAGGCCGCGCGGGAGAGGATCGACGCCGCCCGCGCCGAGCAGAAGGCCGCCCGCAAGGCCGCGCACGAGGCCATCGAGGCGGTCGGCAGCGCGGAGGGCGCACACCGCGCCGCCCACGACGCGCTCGGCACCGCCCTCGCCGAATTGCGCACCGACGTGCGGACTCTCGCCCCCTACGCCCGCCCGGATCTGCTCACCCTGCTCGGCGCGCAGGCCGAAAGCCGCTGGCCCAGCAGCGATGCCGCCTGGTCCACCCCGGAGCAGCTGCTCTACCGCATCGAGAACGGCGATCCGGAGCAGCAGCCGCAGGTGCTCCCGCCCGAGGTGCTCGAACTGTTCGAGAACCTTTCCGCCGCGACCGCTTCGGTGCGGGCGGGCGAGGCGGCCCGCAAGTCCACCCGCAGCGCGGTCACCACCGCGCTGCAGGAATTCGATGCCGCCCTGGCCGCATCCCGCCAGGACTATCGGCTGCACTGGGACGCCGCCGACGGTCTCACGGTGGTACAGGTGCACGACGAGCACGGCCTGTCGGCCCTGGCCGATTTCGCCGAGCGCATCGCCGCCGCCCGGCGCGATCAGGAACTGCTGCTCACCGATTCCGAGCGCCGCATCCTGGAGGACGCCCTGCTCACCGGCCTGGCCCAGCAGATCCACGAACGTACCGGCGATGCCCGCGATCTCATCGCCAAGATGGGCGCGGAGATGAAGCAGCGGCACATGTCCTCGGGCAACACCATCGGCGTGCACTGGGTGCTCGCGGATACGCTGTCCGATCCGGCACGGGCGGTCTGCAAGATTCTCGACCGCGACTCCTCCGAGCTCACCGCCGACGATCTGTCGACCATCCGCTCACATTTCGCCGCGGAGATCCGCGCGGCCCGCGCCGCCCATCCGGAGCGGTCGTTCCCGGAGATCCTCGCGACCACCCTGGACTACCGCACCTGGCGGGTGTTCTCCTTCACCATCATCACCGCCGACGGCACCGAGGACCGGCTCACCGTGGCCCGCCACAGCGCCCTGTCCGGCGGCGAACAGTCGGTCTCGCTGCATCTTCCGCTGTTCGCGGCGGCCCACGTCATGCTCGATTCGGCCGATCCGCAGGCGCCGCGCCTGCTCGCCCTGGACGAGGCGTTCGCCGGTGTGGACGACAACGGTCGCAGCGAATTGCTCGGTCTCTCGGTGCAATTCGATCTCGACCTGTTCATGACCGGCTACGACCTGTGGATCACCTACGACCACGTCCCCGCCTGCGCCCACTACGATCTCGCCCACTCCGCGGCCGAGAACACCGTCAGCGCCACCCTGCTCGTCTGGGATGCGGGTGACCTGCTCGCCGAACACGACGGCACCGACCTCACCACCGCCCTCGGCTCCCCCAACCGCCGCCGCACCCCGCACACCATCGAAGGCGGCATCCCCCTCACGGTCGCCTGACCGCGAGGGGGAACCGGTGGCGGAGCCCTCTCGGGGGCGTTACCGCCACCAGTTCCCCGTGATCGCTCGACCTACTCGGCGCGGGTGGGGGTGTCGAGGGGGACCACCACGGCGGGCTGGGGGTGGGTGGGGCCGGTGGGGTGGGCGTAGCCGAGCCAGCCGGTGCCGATGAAGACGGCGAGCAGGATGGCGGTGGGGAGTTCGAGCAGGAGCCAGCCCGGCGGGTAGAGGGGTTCGCTGCGGGCGGCGCGGCGGATCGGGGGTCTCGGGTGTGCGAGGGCGGAGCGTGCCGTGCGGTTGGTGCTGCGGTTGCCGTGCCTGACCACCCGAAAAACCTCCCGAATCGTCCCCGCGGGTGTGCGGGGCGCAACGATGCCTGATCGATGTCGACCGTCGTGACGACGGAGTGCTGGCACGTGCGCCAGCGTCACACTATGCCGAACCACCTGCGCACACACCGGGCGAATCTGCGGACATCGCCTTGTCCGCAGGTTTGTCGCCCGGTGCGGCGTTCAGCGCGCGGAGGCGTCGGGTAGTCGGGCGGGGCAGGGCTGGCCGGGCAGGGTGGCGAGTTCGAAATGCCACCATTCGTTGTCGAAGGTGCGGCACAGACCCCAGCGGTTGCCGTTGGCCTCCAGCCACGCCGCGCCTTCCCGCGGGCCGACGTCCACGGCCTGGCCGGTGACATGGGTGGATTCCTCGGGCGGCAGCACCCAGCGGCGAGCCTCCTCCGGGCTGCCGTAGGTTGCGATGCCGTCCTCCCACATGGCCTGCTGTTCACCGGGGCTGCGGTAGCCGGAGGTGATGGACAGCGGAACGCCCTGGGCGTGCGCCTCGGCGGCGGCCAGATCGTAGGCGATGGCCAGCAGCGGGTCCAGGCCCGCGGTGGTGGCGACGAACTGCGCGGGCGCCTGACCGGCACCGGCGGAGACCAGGTGGGTCGCGAAGTCCGTTACGCGGGTGCCGCCGAAGACGAGCAGGGCGGCGGCATCCGACGGCGTGAAGGACCCCGCCGCCGCGGGCTCCCCGCCCGCGCCCGACGGCCACACCGTGGCGACCACCCCGTCGCGCGGGGACACCGTGGCGTCCGCCACCCCCGCCGGTGCGGTACCGGTTTCCTCGGTGGCGGCGGGAACAGCGGGTTCGGGGTGCGCGTGCGCCACCGATGTGCTCACGCCGCCGAACGCGGTACCGGCCAGCAGCGCGAGCACGGCTCCACGCCGCACCCCGCGCCCGCCCTCGGCACCGCGAGAACCACCCTCGCCCTTGTTCATCCGCATCCGCTCACCTCCACATATTCGTTCGCACACCCGACTCGGATCGGTCCCCGAACCCGACCCGATGCCACCCGACACCCGGCCCCGCAGGAGAACGCCGAAAACTCGCGAACCAGATCTTCCGCACAGCGACCGTCCGCGCATCCTATCGGCCCCACACCCCCGCGGCGTTTCGCACCACGGCACGCCGCCGCGCCGGAATCGCACACGGACGGACTCGACCGAACGGCGGGCCGCTTGCGCGCCACCGCCGTATGCGCGCCGATACCGACCGTGCGACAACCAGTCCGGCGCGACAGCCGCAGATGGGACGACTGGCACACCGACAACCCGACCGACCGGGCGGTGGCCGCAGCTCCCAGCGACCCGAGCCGAACCCGGCCGTGAGGCGGGCAGACTCCCGCATGGCCCCCCGGGCGGCGGGCAGGTGCGGGTTGGATGCGGAGGCGCGGTCCAGGCGACCAAGCCGTATTCGGTGCGTTGGCGACGGCGAGGCCCGGCCTTGCCGCCCGGCCACGGTCGCACCGCCACGGGTGCGGCCCAAGTCGCGGGTGTAGAGGTGTCCAAGCCGTGTTGGGTGCCGTTGGCGACGGCGAGGCCCGACCTGGCTGCCCGGGGCCACGGTCGCACCGCCACGGGCGGCCATCCGCCGGACTTCGGGTGACGAATCCCCGTCGCGCGCCGACTGTGAGGGGTACTCCGACGATATGGACGCCGATTCGAGGTCACCGCACAGCGGGTCCGATTCGCCTGCTCCGGGTTCGGGTGGCGGGGGCCCAGCGCTGTCGCGGCGCGGGGCGCTGCGGCTGGGGGTCGGCGCGGCGGCGGTGTTGGGCAGTGGCAGGGGTGTGAGCGCGCGGGCCGATCCGAGGATGTGGGCGGAATTGCGGGATCGGGTGCGGGGGCGGGTGCTGGTGCCCGGGGACGGCGAATACGCTGCCGCCGCACGGCTGTTCGATCCCCGGTTCGACGGCCGCGTTCCGGCCGGGGTCGTGGCCGCCGCGGATGCCGACGATGTCCGGGCGGCAGTGGGTTTCGCGGCCGAGCGGGGGCTCGCCGTGGCGGCGCGGGCGGGTGGGCATTCGTATGTCGGCGCGTCCGCTACCACCGATGCCGTGGTGGTCGACGTGCGGCGACTCGACCGGGTGGTAGTCGCGGGCGATACCGTGACCGTGGGGGCCGGGGTGACGCTGTTTCCGCTGCTGCGCGAGCTGGCGCGCTTCGGGCGGGCGCTGCCGGTCGGCACCTGCCCGACCGTCGGTCTCGCCGGGCTCACGCTGGGCGGTGGTCTCGGCGTCGATTCCCGGGCGTACGGGTTGACGTGTGATCGGCTCGTCGCCGTCGATCTGGTGCTGCCGGGCGGTGAGGCGCGCACGGTGTCGGATTCCCGGTTCCCGGATCTGTTCTGGGCGCTGCGGGGCGCGGGCGGCACGGTGGGTGTGGTCACGTCGCTGACCCTGCGCACCCATGCCGCGACCGCGAAAGATGTCGTGCGGCTGACCTTTCCGCGCGATGCGACGGTGCGCGCCCTGCTCGGGTGGGCGCGGTGGATGCCGACGGCCGAGCGATCGGTCTGGGCGGGCCTCACCGTCTCGGTCGAGGCCGGGGACGCGGTATGCCGGGCGCTGCTCGTCTGCCCGGCCGGGCTCGGTGACGCCGCCGCCGCCGAGTTCGCCGCCGCCGTGGGCGTTTCCCCCAGCGCGAAGGAGAGCTACACCCTCGACCATCTCGACGCGGTGCGCACCCTCGCCGGTGGTACCACCGACACGCCCCGCTCCACCAAGGCCGCCGGTTCCGATGTCGTCACCGATCTCACGGCGGCCGCCGAGCGCATCGTCGCCCACGTCTTCGCCGGATCCCGTTCGCGAGCACCGGGTTACGCATTGATCGACCCCCTCGACGGCGCGGTCCGCGACACCGACCCGACGGCGTCGGCCTTTCCGTGGCGTCGCCACGCCGCCACCGTGCAGTGGCTGGTGGACTCCCCCGCCGACCCGGCCGCCGCCGACCGCTGGGTCACCGAGGCGCACACCGCCCTGGGCACGGCGACGGCGGGGGCCTACGTCAACTATCCGGAACCGGATACCCCCGCCGCACGATATTTCGGCGACAACATCGGTCGCCTCCGCACGATTCGCCGCCTGGTCGACCCGGATCGCCGCCTGCGCACCGGCGCGGGAGTCTGACCGGCCCGCGCCAGCTCTGTAGCGCCCGCTACGAGCGGCGCGGCGAGCTCACCGCGTCAGACGCGTTCCTTGGACCGGGTCCGCACCCGCAGAGCGATCGGCTTCTGGGTTTCGGCGAAGAAGTCGTTGCCCTTGTCGTCGACCACGATGAAGGCCGGGAAGTCCTCGACCTCGATCTTCCATACGGCTTCCATGCCGAGTTCCGGATACTCGAGCACCTCGACGGATTTGATGCAGTCCAGGGCCAGTCGCGCGGCCGGTCCGCCGATGGAACCGAGGTAGAACCCGCCGTGCTCCTTGCACGCGCGGGTGACCTGCGCGGAGCGATTGCCCTTGGCCAGCATGACGAACGAGCCGCCCGCGGCCTGGAACTGGTCGACGTAGGAGTCCATGCGTCCGGCGGTGGTGGGGCCGAAGGAGCCGGAGGCGTACCCGTCGGGGGTCTTGGCCGGTCCGGCGTAGTAGACGGCCATATCGCGCAGGTACTGCGGCATCTCCTCGCCCGCGTCGAGCCGCTCCTTGATCTTGGCGTGCGCGATGTCGCGCGCCACCACCAGCGGCCCGGTGAGCGAAAGCCGGGTCTTCACCGGGTATTTCGACAGTTCGGCGCGGATCTCGGACATGGGCCGGTTCAGGTCGATCTTGACGACGTCGCCGCCCAGGATCTCGTCGGTCTGTTCCGGCAGGTACTGCGCCGGTTCGCGTTCCAGCTGCTCCAGGAACACGCCCTCGGGGGTGATCTTGGCCTTGGCCTGCCGGTCCGCCGAGCAGGACACCGCGATGGCCACCGGGCAGGACGCCCCGTGCCGCGGCAGCCGGATGACCCGCACGTCGTGGCAGAAGTACTTGCCGCCGAACTGCGCGCCGATCCCGAAGGACTGGGTGAGCTTGAACACCTGCTCCTCGAGTTCGAGGTCGCGGAAGCCGTGCGCGGCCATGGACCCCTCGGTCGGCATATTGTCCAGGTAGTGCGCGGAGGCGTATTTGGCCGTCTTCAAAGCGAATTCGGCCGAGGTGCCGCCGATCACGACCGCCAGGTGGTACGGCGGGCAGGCGGCGGTGCCGAGCGAGCGGATCTTCTCGTCCAGGAATTCCAGCATCCGATCCGGGTTCAGGATGGCCTTGGTCTCCTGGTACAGGAAGGACTTGTTGGCCGATCCGCCGCCCTTGGCCATGAACAGGAACTTGTAGGCCGGATGCGCGGGATCGCCCGCCGCCGAATACAACTCGACCTGCGCGGGCAGATTGCTGCCGGTGTTCTTCTCGTCCCACATGGTGAGCGGCGCGAGCTGGGAGTAGCGCAGGTTCAGCTTGGTGTAGGCGTCGTACACGCCGCGCGAGATCCACTCGGCGTCGTCGACGCCGGTGAGCACACCCTCGGACTTCTTGCCCATGACGATGGCGGTGCCGGTGTCCTGACACATGGGCAGGATGCCGCCCGCGGAGATGTTGACGTTCTTGAGCAGGTCCAACGCCACGAAGCGGTCGTTGCCGCTGGACTCCGGATCGTCGATGATCTTGCGCAGCTGCTTCAGGTGATCGGGCCGCAGGTAGTGGCTGATGTCGTGCATGGCCTCCTGGGTGAGCATGCGCAACACCTCCGGCTCGACCTGGAGGAAGGTGCGGCCGCCGGTGGAGAAGGTGCTGACGCCCTCGGTGGTGAGCAGCCGATACGGGGTGTCGTCGGCACCCGTCGGCAGCAGATCCGAGTACAGGAAGTCAGGCGCGGTCACGAATCGCACTCCTCGAGCAGGGCCGGGGGCGGCCGGGGCGTGTTGAAGCACCGGAGAGCCTAGCCAGCACGCCGCCGACCCCGTGTCTAAGGCAAACCTTATTTCTGCGAACCATGCAAAGGTTGCACCTTCAACCCGCACGGTGTTACCTGTCCATGATGCGGTCGTCTGCGGTGGGGAGGGAAACAGCATGGCAACAGAGTCCGAGAGCGGCACCGTCACCGAGCCCCGGTGGCTCGACGATCTCGAGCGGCGTGCCTGGCTCGGCTTCGTCTTCACCCGCGACCTGATCGCCGCCGCGGTCGGCCGGGACTCCCTACGTGAGTCCGATCTCACCTATGTCGAGTACACCGTGCTGGCGCGGCTCGCCGACGCGCCCGACCACCGCCGCAGCTTCGCCGAACTGGCCGCGGTCCTGGAGTGGTCGCAGAGCCGCCTGTCCCACCAGATCACCCGGATGGAGAAGCGCGGCCTGGTGGCCCGGGAGTCCATTCCCGACGATGCCCGCCGCACCGCCGCCGTCCTCACCGACAAGGGCGCGCAGGTGCTGGAATCCGCCGCTCCCGCCCACGTCGACAGCGTCCGCCGGCACATGATCGACGTGCTGGACCGCGACCAGTTGGCGGCCCTGGCCGATATCTACGACACACTGCTGGACCACCATCGAAGACCGTCGGCCCAGCAACAACCCCGGAACCGTCATTCCGCGTGACGATTTCTCCGCCCCGCCCGTGTTTGGTTTCGCGCCCATCGGGTATTGGGTAAGACTAGGCTCGGCAACGGCTGCTCTGTCATGTGTTCCACGCAGACTGTCGGCAACCGAGCGCACACCGAGCACCCGAACCTGGCCTTAGTGAAAGGGGCAGGAGTTTCCATGTCCGACGTGTCCATCGGCCTTCCGGCGGATTCACTGCCCGCGGGGTCCGTCGACAACCTGCTTCCACAGCTGGTCGAACACCTGCGGCAGAATCGCACCGAGCTGCGCGAGGAGTGGGCCCGCCGTATTACGGACGCCCAGCTGCTGACCGCCATGACCCCGGAGGAGATCTTCTCCGAGGCGACCTCGATCTTCGACAACTACGTCGAGGTTCTCGAGACCGGTAGCGTCGAGGCGCTGCAGGCGTACGCGCGCGACCTGTCCGAGCGCATCATTCCCAGAGGCGTCGAGACCGACGAGGTCCTCGGCATCGTGCTGCTGCTGCGAGATGTGCTGGCCCGCTCGCTGTTCGAGAAGTACCAGTCGAACTTCGAGCTGCTGAACCAGGTGCTCGACGCCTACGAACCCGCGGCCAACCGCATCGCCAACACCGTGGGCGTGTCCTTCGTGCAGGAGCGCGAGCGCGTCATCCGCCAGCAGCAGGAGGCCATCCGCGAGCTGTCGACGCCCGTTCTCCAGGTGCGTGAGCAGCTGCTCATCCTCCCGATCATCGGCGTGCTGGACTCGCAACGCGCCCGGCAGCTGACCGAACAGCTGCTGCGGGCCATACGAGCCAATCGCGCCAAGGTGGTCGTCATCGACATCACCGGTGTGCCCGCGATCGACTCCACCGTGGCCAACCATCTGGTGCAGACCGTCGACGCCTCGGGCCTGATGGGTGCGAACGTCATCATCACCGGCCTGTCCTCGGAGATCGCCCTGACCCTCGTCACCATCGGCCTGGATCTGTCCAAGATGAACGCCGTCGGCGACCTGCAGGGTGGTATCGAGGAGGCGGAGCGGCTGCTCGGCTACGAGGTGTCGCGCGTGACCGCCGAACGCGACGGAAGGTAGACCGGGCCCGCTCATGCCGGTACCCATTCTGAAACAGGGGACCTACCTCATCGCGTCGGTGCAGTCCGCCCTCACCGACGCCGATACCGAGCGCCTGCAGGACGACCTGATGAAGTACGTCAGCAAGTACCGGGCGCAGGGAATCATCGTCGATGTCACGGCAATCGACGTGATGGACTCCTTCGCGGCCAGATCGCTGCGTACCATCGCCCACATGACCAAGCTGCGGGGTGCGGAGACGGTCATCGTGGGTCTGCAGCCCGAAGTCGCGTTCGCCATGGTTCAGCTCGGACTCACCTTCGAGGACATGCACACCGCCCTCGACCTGGAGGAGGGTTTGGCCTGGTTGAACATCAAACTCGATACCCGCCGCCAGCGAGACGGTCGTGATCGTGGCCGCTGACTACGTGGTGATCGCGGTGAAAGAGTCGAACGACATCGTCACCGCACGACAGGCCGGGCGGGAACTCGCGCTGGAGCACGGGTTCTCACTCACCGACATCACCATGATCTCCACCGCCATCTCGGAGGTAGCCCGCAACATCACGAGTTACGCAGGCAGCGGGGAGATCCGGCTGTCGGTGACCGACAAGGAAGGCCGCCGGGCACTGGTGGTGCAGGCACAGGATCAAGGCCCGGGCATTCTCGACATCCCGCGGGCACTGGAGGACGGCTACTCCACGGGGCGCGGCCTCGGGCTGGGGTTGCCGGGCGCGCGACGACTCATGGACAAGCTGATCGTCGAGTCCACGCCCGGGCACGGCACGCTCGTGGAGATGTGGAAGTGGGTGCCCACCGGTGCATGACGACGGATTCATCGGTGCGGTGGAATGGGCGGTCGCCGGACGGGCGCTACCCGGGCAGCGAGTCTCCGGCGATCGGTCGGTGATACTCGACGCGGGCGGCGATTCGGTGCTGTTCGCGGTGATGGACGGGCTCGGGCACGGTGCGGCCGCGGCCGACGCGGCGGACCGGGCGGCCCAGGTGCTGTCGGAGAATCGCGCCGAGCCCCTGGACGTGCTGATGCTGCTGTGTCATCGCGCCATGGCCGACACCCGCGGTGCGGCGGTATCGCTGGCGCTGCTCGACGCCGGGGAGAAGGTGCAGTGGCTCGGGGTCGGCAATGTCGAATCCCGGATCATCGCCGCGGCTCCCGGCAAACCGGCGATCCGGGCGGCGGCGCTCCTGGTCGGCGGGATCGTCGGCTATCTGCTGCCGCCCAACCTGCAAGCGCAGACGGTGGCGGTGCGACCCGGTGATCTGCTGCTGATGTCCACCGACGGCATCGTGCCCGACTACGCCGACGGCATCGACCTGGCCAAGCCGACCGCCGACATCACCGCCGAGATTCTGGCCAAGCACGCCAAGGACACCGACGACGCGCTCGTGCTCGCCGCGCGTCACCGCGGGCATACGGGGCCGACGCCGTGAGTACGGTGCTGGCCGCCTTCCGCGCGGCGTACACCGGCGCACTGCGCCAGCACCTGCGCGCGCCCAACCAGACCACCCTCGCCGAGGGCTACGAGCTGGGCCGCCGCGCTTTGGTCGAGGGTGTCAGCATCCTCGACCTCACCGAGCACCACTTCCGCATCCTGGAGGACGAGGGGCTGCTGCCCGCCGCGCACGACGAACGCGCCGACGCCGCACTGGAATTCCTGCTGCAGACCATGGCGGCGCTGGATGTGGCCACCCGCGGCTTCCTGGACGGGGCGCGGCGCTACGAGGCGGAGCGTTCCCGCGCCGAGGATCTCGCCGGACGTGACGCGTTCCGGACCGCGCTGGTGGAGTCGCTCCAGGACGGCTTCTTCGTGGTGGACTCGAACGGCACGCTGGTGGAGGTGAATTCGGCCTTCGGTGCGCTCACCGGTTACGGTCCGGACGGGGTGCCGTATCCGCTGCCGCATCCGTGGTCGGTGCCGGACGGACCGCGCTACCCGGATCTGGGCACCGACGCGGCCCGTTTCGTCATGCCGGTGCGGCATCGCGACGGGCGGCGGCTGTGGCTGGCGGTGAGCACCTCGTCGCTGGTGAAACCCGAAGACGGGGAACGGATCTTCGTCGGCACCATCCGCGATGTCACCGCCGAGCACGATGCGCAGGCCCGCGACCAGGCGGTGTCGCGGCTGGCCACCGCGGTGGGCGCGGCCACCAGTGTGGTGGAGGTGCTGGCGGTCGGGCTGGAGGAACTGCGCCATACCGTGGGCGCGGAGTCGGCGGTGGTGTCGGTGTGGCCGAACCGCCATACCGGACCGGAACTGTATGTCTCCGAGGACAATCCGCGCACCGGCGAATCCCGGCAGGTGCTGGACGCGCGGGCGCGGGCGCTGCTGGACCGGGCCCGGCTGCGGCCGGGGCGCAGTATGTTCGCGATTCCGGAGGGCGCGTCCAGCTCCGAGGGGATCGTCGCACCGCTGGGTGAGACCGGGGATTCGGCGCTCTGGCTGCGCTTCGCCGCGCCGCGCGCCATCAGTCCGGGCGACTGGGCACTGTTCTCGCTGCTGGTCGGACATCTGAGCCTGGCGGTGCAGCGGGCGCGCAACTTCGATCAGGCGCGGTCCACCTCGCTGACCCTGCAACGGGCCATGCTCGGTCCCATCGAACTGCCGCCGCGCTTCTCCGTGCACTACGAACCGGCGTTGCCGCCCTTGGAGATCGGCGGCGACTGGTACGACGTCGTCCGGCTCGAGGACGGCACCATGGGCGTGGTGGTCGGCGACTGTGTCGGGCGTGGGCTCTCCGCGGCCGTGGTGATGGGGCAATTGCGTACCGCCGCACGGGCATTGCTGCTGCGCGGGGCCGGTCCGGCCCAGCTGCTGGCCGAACTCGACACGGTGGCCGCGCGGATTCCGGGCGCCATGTGCACCACGGTGTGCGCGGCCATCCTGGATCCGGTGCGCGGTCTGGTGCGCTACTCCAGCGCGGGACATATGCCGCCGGTGCTGGCCGAACCGGGCAGCAAGGGCCGCCTCCTCGAAGGCGGCCGGTCGGTTCCGCTGGCCACCTTCGATCCGCCCCGCCGCCCCGAGGCCACCACGCCGATGGCTCCGGGATCGACGCTGGTGTTGTTCACCGACGGTCTTGTCGAACAGCGCGGCGTGGATATCGACGAACGCTTCGTGGAACTGGCCGATGAGCTGTCCGGGGTTGCCGGGCAGATGCCGCGCGAGGTGGCCGATTCGGTGCTGTCACGATTGCGCCCGGTCGGTGGTTACGACGACGACGTCGCCATGGTGGTGTACCGGCAGCCACCGGCGCCGCTGCACCTGGACTTCCCGGCCGCCGCCAACGAGCTCGCCGGGATGCGGCGTAGGCTCGAGGCGTGGCTGGATTCGGCGGCGGTCCCGCAGGAGATCGCCACCGACATCATCGCCGCCGCCAACGAGGCATGCAGCAACAGCATCGAACACGCCTACCTGGGTGGGCGCCCGGCGCGGGTGGAACTGCTCGCCGAATCCGGGATGGACACCGTCACCATCGATGTCTGCGATACCGGTGTGTGGCGGCCGCTGCCCGCCGATCCCGGGCACCGCGGGCGTGGTATCGCCATGATGCAGGCGCTCACCGACAAACTCGATATCGACCACGGCGGGCCGGGAACCCGGGTACGGATGGTGGTGCGACTGCCCGCGGTGTCGTTCTCCGCGGCGGCGAGTCGCCTATGAGCGGCACGATTGCGCCACCGCGTCGCGGGGTATCCGCCGAAATGCCGCGATAGCTGGGTATTTCACCACGAACCCGGCTACCGATCCGATACCGATGTGGCCGACGATGCAGCGGGAAAGGACCGTTCATGGCAGATTGTTCTGATGTGACCAACACTTCCGGAGACGCGTATCCCCTCGCCGACACGATGACCACCACGGTCTCGGTGCGCGACGAAGCGACCGTGCTCACCGTGGCCGGCGAGGTCGATCTGGCTACCGCCCCCGCGCTCGAGAACGCCATCGACGCGACGCTGGGCGGCAAACCCGCGGTACTCGTGATCGATCTGTCCGAGGTCAGCTTCCTCGCCTCGGCGGGGATGGCGGCCCTGGTGGCCGCGCATCAGCGTGCGGGTGACACTCGGATCGCCGTCGTCGCCGACGGCCCCGCCACCAGCCGCCAGCTCAAGATGACCAATCTGGACCAGGTCTTCGCGTTGTACTCCAACCTCGACGAAGCCTTGTCCTCCTTCCGCCCCAACTGACCGTGGCAGGGTCGCGGTCCGATGGGACCGCGGCCCCGCACATCGTCCCTGTGCCGTCCCCCCACGACGAGTGCACCGGGCATCCCGTGAAACGACCGCGCGCCCGCCGACCGGCGGGCGCGCGGTGCTGTATCCGAACCTCGCTCAGACCAGATCGCGCAGCTGCTCGATGAGCTTCACGCGCTCGGCGGGCGTACCCGCCATCGGGACCACATTCAGCACCGTGACCCCCGCCTCGCGGAAGGCGGCGATCCGCTCCTTCACGAATCCGGCCGACCCGATCAGGTTCACATCGCGAACCAGGTCGTCGGGCACCACCTTGGCGGCCTCTTCCTTCTTCCCCGCGAGGTAGAGCTCCTGGATCCGGTCGGCCTCCGCGCCGTACCCGTACTTGCTCGCCAGGGCGTGGTAGAAGTTCTTCCCCTTCGCACCCATGCCGCCGATGTACAGCGCCAGATGCGGCTTCACCCATTCCCGCAGCGGTTCCACGTCGTCACCGATGGCCAGCACCGGACCGGCGTACACATCCAGCTTGCCCAGCTCCGGATCCCGCTTGGCCAGACCGGCTTTCACCGAGTCACCCCACACCGCGTCGGCCTTCTCCGGCAGGAAGAAGATCGGCTGCCACCCCTCCGCCATTTCCGCGGCCAACTCCACGTTCTTCGGCCCCAGCGCCGCCAGCAGCACCGGAATCCGTTCGCGCACCGGATGGTTGATCAGCTTCAGCGGCTTCCCCAGCCCGGTCCCCTCCCCCTCGGGCAATGGAATGGTGTAGTGCTTGCCCCGATGTTCCAGCCGCTCCCGCCGCCACACCTTGCGGCAGATCTCCAGCACCTCGCGGGTACGCCCGATCGGCGCGTCGTAGGGCACGCCGTGGAATCCCTCGATCACCTGCGGACCCGACGCCCCGAGACCGAGCACGTAGCGACCGTCGGAGACGTAGTCGAGCCCGGCCGCCGTCATGGCGGTGAGCGTAGGCGTGCGCGTGTAGAGCTGCAGAATGCCCGAGGCCAGCTGTACCCGCTCGGTCTTGGCGGCCAGATACCCCAGCGCGCTCACGGCGTCGAACGAGTACGCCTCCGGCACGAAGACGATATCGAGCCCGGCCCGCTCCAGATCCGCGACCTCGGCCGCCACCTCTTTGAAGCCGTCGGTGTAATTGATCGACAGTCCGATACGCATAACCGGAAGCTTAAGGGCTGGCCGGAGCGGGGTCTCACCTCGCCCCTGGTGACGGGCATGCTCGCCGAGCATGTCCCTGCCTATCCCGGAGCAACCTGGGCCATCCCGAAAAATTGTGGCACGAATTTTGGCACTGCGGGTCCCGGATGATCCCGGCTCCCGGCTCCACCAAGCATGATCGCCAGACGTCGTCGACGCCGACCCGAGCCCTCGCCAGCCCCTGTGATGGCAACCAACCAGCCAACACAACCACGACTCCACACAAGAGCTATCATTCGAAACTATGTTCGACAACGGCCACGCTGGTACACCACCCATACGCCGCCATGTCGACCCACCCCGCCCCGTCACCGTCGACATCAGCAAGGCCCTCCCCTCCGGCGGCACACGCTTCGCCGCCAACAGCCTGCCCCTGCACGTCCGCGCCGAAGGACTCGACCTCTCCGGCCTGAAACCCGGACTGCTCTACGCCTGGGCACGCACCACCACCGGTGGCTGGCTCGGCTTCGTCCAAGTCACCATCACCACCGGCAACGGCCGCGACAAGCTCACCCTGCGCCAATGGTTCCCCGAATCCGCCCTCAGCCCCCGCCAGGACACCCCATGACCGTCCACCGCGCCGACGCCATCCTCGGACTCGTCATCGACATCATCGACGACAGCCACGGCCCCTTCACCGCCCGCGAGATCACCCGCGCGACCCGCCCCATGATCGACCCGCCTCCGACCCTCGACGAGGTCGCCGCGGTACTCGATATGCTCGCCCACCCCGACATCGCCGGAATCAGCGCACGAAGCGACGGCACGTTCGAACCCGTCCCCGGTGTCGACATCGTCGAACTGCTCTGGCAGGCGCTCAACGACGACGACAGCGACGATGAGGACAGCGACCAGTTCCTCGCTGAGGTCGACGACCGCTACTGAACAGCCAAACAGCTAGAGAATGCTCCAGCCGATCTGTTGGCCGGCCCGCAGCGCTTCGATACGTTGACGCACCTCCACGACCGTGCTCGACCCCACGGCGGCCTTTCGCGCATTGGTGGTGATCATGCGCAGCTCCCGCAGACGCCGCAGCCACGCGTAGCCGTCCCAGTCGCGGATGTCGAACCCGTACTCGCGGCAGAACTCGTCATACTCGCGTGGCGGGTGACCGAACCGGCGGCAATGCACCTCGAGGGTCACCAGATCCCATTCCGGCGGGCCGACCGCAGCGCTCTCCCAGTCGCACAGCACCGCACGCGCACCGTCGCGGTCCCACAGCGCGTTGCGATGGTGGGCGTCGCCGTGAATCACCGCTGTGTCGAGGACGTACCGAACCGCGAAAGCTTCCGCAGCCAACTGCTCACGGTGCTCATGCAGCAGCGCGCGGTCAGTCGGCGACAGGATGCGGCTGCTGTCGATGGATTTGGTGATGGCATCGAAGCTGCGCGAGATCTGCTGGTCTGGAACGTCGACCGGCGGGCGCGGCGGTAACGCGTGTAGCGCGGCGAGCGGCCCCGCCAGGTCGACCGCGCTGACCAGACCGCCGCGCTGATCCAGATACCGCCAGAACGTCACCGGGCAGCCCGCGACCTCGATGGGCTGCTCAACGTCGATCAACGCCACTGATGGCACACGGTGGCCTTCCAGCCACCGCACCAGACCGACGACGTCGATGTGGCGATGTTCCGGCCGACCGATCTTGACTACGACCTGCTCGTGGGCCAGCACATAGACAGCGTTCGTGTGATGCCGTAGCAGCGTCGCGTCACTGCCGTCGATACCCACTCGCCGACACGCGACATTCAAGATCGGGAGGGTCCGGTCGGGGACGAATTCCGATTCCGAGAGACGGGCCGGTTCGATGTCTTGGCCCGTCATCAGCTCGCCACGTCAGCGCTGAGCAGTTCCCGCAGCTCGCCGACAGCGGGTGAAGGTTGTCGGCTCGCGGGCAGAGCATCGAGGACATCACGGCCGCGAGTCATCACGATACGGGTGCGGTGCTCGCTCGGGAGGCTTTCCAGCACGTCGGCAGCCAGTTGGCAACCGTCTTCGACCGAGCCGTCGACGGCGTAGCCGACGGCGGCATCGAGGTGGATCAACGCGGGGTCGATCACCACCGATGTCGCTTTGTAGAGCCGCAGTGCCTCATCTTGGACGCGTCGGGCGCGCGTGGTGTGCCCCATGTAGGTCAGTGTTCCAGACATGTACAGCATCAACCGCTTGGTGTTGAACCGGAATGCCTCGTCGCCGACGGAGTTCTCTAGCGCGTCGGTGAGTCGCTGTGCCTTGTTCATCGCGAGTTCGGCACCTTGGCGGTCTCCCAACCGCGCTAAGGCCCGTGCTTCGGCTGCGGCGGCGAGCGCCGCCTCATCACTGGTGGTGTCCGACAGGATCGCCTGCGCTTTGCGTGCCAGCGACACCGACGTCGCTACGTCACCGTAGTAGTAGGGCAGCATCGCGTGCTGGGCGCGGACGCGGGCACGCAAGCGCAGGTTCGGGGTGTCGTCGGCAGCAAGGCGGGCGGTGCCGAACCAGTAGCTGGCGCGGTCGATCTCACCGAGTTTCATCAACGCATCAGCGGTCAGCAGCCCCAGCACCGCCGACTGTTCGGACAGTCGAGCTTGCACCGTCGCCGGTTGGCGTTCCGCCGCAATAGTTTGCACTTCCAGCAAGTCCGGAGCGATCCGCGCCAACGCAGTAGCGGGCGGCATCGCCGTGTACTCGTGTATACGCTGCGCGACACGCTCGTCCAGCAGAGACACTCGAGCAGGGCTGACGGTGCACTGCGCCAAGGTCTGGTCAACGACGAGACGGACACTATCGACAGCCGACAGGAGATCGGCGGGGCGATCAGGCGCCAGAACCACACGTGTGCGGGCAGGCAGCGGCGCCGCGGCGGGAATGCGCCCCGCGCCTGCTAAGGCCGACTCGAACCGCTGACATTCGGCGGGATCGAGCCTCTTATAGGCATCCTCAAGCTGCCGTTTGCTGCTGGGTTGGAGGTTGGCGTGTAGGCCCTTCGACTCCCATTTCCCGACCGCTCTTTCCGAGCAGCCGATCCGCTCGGCGAATTTGCTGTAGTCGCAGAGCATTGCCTCGCGAAGGCACCTGACCTCTACACCGGTCCAGTCGAGCCCGATCATGCGTTTCTCCCCACCATTAGGGCCGATCGTGGCTGACAGATTACGCCGGGCACCGCGGGTAGTGCCGCCAGAGTTCCGCGAGAATGCCGAACGAGTTCCTTACGCGTTCCGCGATCTCCGCGCAGGCTAAGCGAACACCCGGCGGTATGTGCGGTTCCGGACCTTCCCTCATCGCTGGAGCCGCCGCCGATCAGGACACGGCCCTCCCGGTCGGCCGTCGGGTGTTCCCCAACTCTGCCCAGCTACTGGGAGGCTCACGTGAACGTATCACCGCAGATACATCGCCCGAAGCACGCCGTGAACGATTGCGGCGACGACCCCGGCCCGCTCAGCCTGCCTCACGCACAACAGATCCTCACCGATCACGCAGACCACGGGCCGCGGTGTCGCCAGTACGCCGCCGCCCTGGCCCGCTGCTCAAGTACCAGCGGCTAGAGCCATGTGCCTGCTCGACCAGCGCCGCGCACGACCGCTGCTGGTGGAAGGCTCACGGGCAGCGACGAACCGGTTTCCCAGCAAGGACGAGCTGCTCGAAGCGTTCCACCGCAGCGACCGCGACGAGAACCCGCTCGCTGACTTCGCGACCCGGCTCGCCGACCTTCATCGCCGCCGCCAGCAATACCCGCAGCGAAGCGACGAGATCGACCGGCAGCGCGGCGAACTCGTCCTCGCAATCGACTGCTGGGTCGCTACCAACACCCCGCCACCGCACCCGCGAGCACGGATGCACACCGAAACCGTCGGGACGCTCATCGACCGCATAGCCGCCACCGCCGCCACCGCCTTCCGTGTCCTGATGACCGAGCACCCCGGCAGCGACACCGTGCACGCCGCCTGGACGCGCCTCGCCGAACTCGAAAACGCCTACAGCGACCTCACCGACGACCTCGCCCGCGGCTGGCGCCGACTCCCCCACACCGAATGCGACACCACCGAAAGGAGCCTCACCGAATGACCAACGAGGACAGCACCTCCGAGATCTCGACACCGACACCGGCCCTGCAAGCCCTGTTCCAGGCAGCCGTCGAACTCGCCGCCGCCGCAGGCACCCACCAGGTCGGCCCTGAACACCTGTTCCTCGTCTGGCACAACAACCCCGGCGTCTTCCCGGCAGAACCACTGCGCGCCATGGGATTCGACCCGGTCGACCTCCTGACACGCCTGGCCGACCACGTCCGCGCCGACAACACCGAGCAGCCCTCATGAACCCCGCCACCACGCGAGCGAAGGCAGCCGGTCCCCGCAAAGTCGTTGTCATCGGACAGGGATTTGTGGGATTGCCGGCGGCGATGCTTGCCCAGCAGACCGGACACATGGTTATCGGCTTCGACACCGACCTCGACCGGATCACCCGGCTACGGTCCGGCGACTCCTACATCAGCGACGTCCCCTCCCATCTGCTGCGACAAGCACAAGAATCCGGGCGCTACTGGCCCACCCACGACACGGACGCTCTCGACAACTTCGACGTCGCGCTCGTCGCCGTCCCGACCCCCGTCATCGGCGACCACCCCGACCTGTCGTACGTGCAGGCAGCCGCGAAAACCCTCGCCCCGCACCTGCGTCCCGGATGTCTCGTCGCGTTGGAGTCCACCAGCTACCCCGGCACCACCGAAACCGTGTTCGCGCCGATCCTCGAAACCGCCGGACTGATCGCGGGCCGCGACTTCCACCTCGGCTACGCACCCGAACGACTCAACCCCGGCTCCGGGATCACCAGCATCGCCCGGATACCGAAGATCGTCGCAGGCATCGACCGCGAATCCCTGCACGCGGTCACCGAATTCTGGCAAGGACTCATCGACACCGTCATCCCCGCACCCGACATCCGCACCGCCGAAGTGGCCAAACTCATCGAGAACACCTTCCGGCTGCTCAACATCTCCTTCGTCAACGAACTCGCCCAGCAAGCCCGCCACCTCGGGGTCGACATCTGGTCCGCACTGAACCTGGCCGCGACCAAACCCTACGGGTACATGGAGTTTCGGCCCAGCGTCGGCGCCGGCGGGCACTGTCTGCCCTCGGACACCGCCTACCTGTCGTGGCGGCTACGCGAAGTCGGACGGTCCAGTCAGCTCATCGCCACCGCCCTGCGGATCAACACCGCCCAACCCGGCTACGTCGCAAACCGCATCCTCACCGCCTGCGCACCGATCGACGGCCAGCCCCGCATCGTAGTCGTCGGCGCCACCTACAAGCCCGACGTCGCCGACATCCGCGATTCCGCCGCACTCAAGGTCACCGACATCCTGCGCAGCCGCGGCGCCGACGTGACCATCGTCGACCCGCTGCTCGGTCACCATCCCGGCATCCTCACCGACCTGACCCCGGACACGGTCGCCCACACCGATCTCGTCGCGCTGCTCGTCGCCCACCGCGGCCTCGACTACCCGCTCATCCGCACCGCGCCGCGCGTCTTCGACGCCTGCGCTGCCCTCACCCCCGCAGCCCACATCGAACGCCTCTGACCAGTCACCGATCAAGGACACCGATATGACCCGCAAGCACATCGTCGTCACCGGCGGCGCCGGATTCATCGGCCACCACGTCTGCCGCGAAGCCCTCGCCGACGGCCACACCGTCACCGCCATCGACAACCTGTCGACCGGCAACTACGCCAACATCAAACCGCTGCGCGAGGACCCGTCGTTCACCTTCCGCCGCGCCGACATCACCCAACCGGTCGCGGTCGCCGACCTCGTCGGCGTCACCCACATCGTGCACCTCGCTTGCCCGGCCAGCCCGAAAGCCAACACCAAGATGCCGTTGGACACGATCCTCGCCAGCTCCGTCGGCACCCTCACCATGCTCGACCTGGCCGCCCGCTCCGACGCCCGCATCGTGTGCGCGTCCAGCTCCGAAATCTACGGCGACCCACTCGAACACCCCCAAGCCGAAACCTACCGCGGCAACTGCGATCCCATCGGCCCGTTCAGCGCCTACACCGAAGGCAAACGCGTCCTCGAAGCCGCCTGCGCCGCCCACCACCGCCAAGGCACCAACGTCGCCATCGTGCGCCCGTTCAACGTGTACGGCCCCGGCATGTGGCCCGACGACGGACGCGTCGTCGCCTCGTTCTGCGCCGCGGCCCTGTCCCACCGCACCCTGCACATCACCGGCGGCGGCAAGCAGACCCGGTCACTGATCTACATCGACGACTTCGTCGACGCACTGTTCTGCACCCTCGAACACGACACCTTCGGGCCGATCAACCTCGGCAACGGCGACGAAGTGACGATCGCCGAACTCGCCGAACTCATCATCGAACTCGCGGGTTCCGGCAATCTCGAGGTCACGCCCGCCCGCGCGGCCGAAGTCGCGGTGCGCCGCCCCGATACCCGCCGCGCCCACGAGATCCTGGGCTGGCAGGCCAGCACGTCTCTGCGTGACGGTATCGGCCTCACCCTCGAATGGATGCGCGACATTCTCGCGGTCACCGGGCAGGCCGCGCGATGACCACCGTCACGTTCACCGTCCCGCCCAGCTGGAACACCGAAACCCCGATGACCGAACTGTCGTGCGAGGCAACGACAGTCGGCGAAGCGCTTACCTGGTTCTGCGACCGCTACCCGGTCTTGCAGAAACGGTTCATGACCGACGACCGCCGCATCGCGGCATGGGCGCTGGTGTGCCTCAACCACATCGACGTCCGCACCCTCCACGGCCTCGACACCCCTATCACGCACCCGGGTAGCGAAATCCAACTCCTCGCAGCCCTCATGGGAGGGTGAGGATGCGCGACATGATCACCATTCCCGCCGACGCCGTCCAGGTCGGGGCTCCCGAACCACACCTCGACAGCATCGCAAGCCAGCAGCACTACGACCGCTCCTGGTTCGGCGACGAAGCCCCCCAACATGTGTGCGAGATCCCGGCCTTCCGGATCGACCGCACGCCCGTCACCAACCTCGACTACGCCCAGTTCGTCGACGCCACCGGATATGTGACCGCCGCCGAACAGCGCGGGTTCGGGCTGGTCTACGGGCTCACCTACTGGCAGACCGAACCCGGCGTGTGCTGGCGCACCCCCGCCCCCGGCCGCGACGCCGTCACCGACACACCCGACCACCCCGTCGTGCACGTCGACCACGCCGACGCCACCGCCTACGCCACCTGGGCGGGCAAACGACTACCCACCGAAACCGAATGGGAATACGCCGCCCACGGCCCCACCTGGACGCCCTACCCGTGGGGAACGGACTGGAACCCGCTGCTGCTCAACAGCGTCGAACAGCAAGCCGGACACATCCACACCCTCGACCAGTGGCGGACGTGGTGGCGTGAACGCTACAACCAGCACGGCTTCACCCCCGGCACCACACCTGTCGGCACCTACTCCCCCGGCGGCGACTCCGTCTTCGAGGTCGCCGACCTGGCAGGCAACGTCGCCGAATGGACCGCCAGCCTCTACACCCCGTACGACCCGTCAGTCACCTACGACCCGGCGCTGTCCGCTGCTATGCTCCACGGCTACCGTGTGGTGCGCGGCGGCAGCTGGAAGCATCTGCGCTGGCAGGTCCGCACCACCGAACGTATCGCCTGCGAACCCGGCTACTCATGTTTCGACATCGGCTTCCGATGCGCTGCCGACGCACACACCGACCACTAGCAGAAGGGCCTTGCTCATGCGCGTGCTCGTCACCGGCGGAGCCGGCTACATCGGCTCCGTTGTCGCCCACCAACTCATCGACACCGGACACGACGTCACCGTCCTCGACGACCTGTCCTCCGGACACGCCGACAACGTCCCCGCCACCGCCGAACTCGTCCAGAAGCCACTGCACGACGTCGCCCACATCCTCACGCCCACCGCCGGGTTCGACGCCGTCATCCACTTCGCCGCCAAAATCGAAGTCGCCGAATCCGTCTCCCACCCCGAACGATTCTGGGACAACAACATTCGCGGCACCCTCGCCCTGTTCGACGCCATGCGCACCGCCCGCACACCCCGGCTGGTGTTCTCCTCCACCGGCTCGCTGTACTCCGGGACGCCACCGTTCACCGAAGAATCGCTGATCGTTCCCCAAAACCCGTACGCGGTCACCAAATACGCGATCGACATGATGATCGCCGGAGAATGCGGACGCCCCGGCGCTCCCCTCGGTGCCGCCGTGCTGCGCTACTTCAACGCCGCCGGAGCCGTACAAACCAGCGCCGGGCGTTGGCTCGCCGAACGCCACGACCCCGAAACCCACCTCATCCCCATCCTGCTGCAATGCGCCGCAGGCCAGCGCGACACCTTCACCCTCTACGGCACCGACTACACAGAAACCCCCGACGGCACCTGCGTCCGCGACTACATCCACGTCGCCGACCTCGCCAGCGCGCACCTCGCCGCACTCGACGACATCCGACCAGGCCGCTACGAAGTGTTCAACCTCGGCAACGGCAACGGCTACACCAACCGAGAAGTCATCAACGCCGTCCAACAAGTCACCGGCGCACGCTTCCCCGTCGCCGAAGCCGGACGCCGCCCCGGCGACGCCATCGTCTCCGTCGCCGCCGCACACAAAGCCGCCGCCATACTCGGCTGGAAACCGCAACGCCCCGACCTGACCGACATCATCGGAGACGCCTGGGCGGCATACCAATCGACCATGCCGTGAACTGGTCCCACCACCGCCTGCTGGTCATCGCTCCGCACCCTGACGACGAAGCCATCGGGTGCGGAGGGTTGATCAGCCGCGTCAAACTCGACGGCGGGCAGATATTCGTGCTGTGGATGACCATCGCCGATATCCGCGACTACTCTGCGGCGGGCCTGTCCACCGCCGACCAACGCCAAAGCGAGATGGCGCACGCCGCCGCGTTCTGGCCCTTGGACGGCACCCATCTCGCGCTACCAGGCGACCGCTACAACCTTCGCCTCGACACCGTGCCCGCCGCCGAACTCATCGACATCATCGAACGCGGAAACCACCCACTCACCCTCGCTGCGGTGAAACCAACCGTCGTCGCCGTCCCGGACCCCGATAGCTACAACCAGGACCATGCTGCCGTCGGTACCGCGGCCATCAGCGCGCTGCGACCCGGCCCCGATACCTACCGCCACCAACCCGACCTGGTCCTCGCCTACGAAGAAGTCGGCGACCCGTGGACACGCAACCCCGCCCACCCCACAGCGAACTTCTTCGTCAGCCTCACCCCCACAGACCTCAACCGCAAGATCAAAGGGCTGCGCCTACACGCCAGCCAATGGCGACCCCACCCGCACACCCGCTCTGAGCACGCCTTGCGCGGGCTCGCTGCCGTGAGAGGCGCGCAAAGCGGAACCATGTTCGCCGAAGCGTTCCGCTGCCTGCGGTGGCGCGCATAGCACACGCACTGACGTTCTGTGCCAACTTCCCACCGTGACTAGCGGAAACCGACCTTCGACCCTCCTCAAGGGGCTGCCCAGTCGGTTAGTCTGCGCGAAAGCCAGCGACGTAACGGCAACCCGACACCCCGCCGATCGACTGGCATACCACCGATCGCGCCCAGGGGAACCCGTGAACTATCCGCCGCCGCCACCATACGGGCCTCAGCAGCCGTATCCATATCCGCAGCAATACCCCCTGCGACCGCCACCGCGGAAACCGGCTGTTCCGGTGTGGGTGTGGATCGTCATCGGCACGCTGGTGCTGTCCTGTGGCGGCTGCGTCGGATTGGTCGGACTCGCCAGCAACACCTCATCCACGAAAACGACCACCGCTGGTCCCGTCGCGGCGAAACCATCCCCCAGCGAGCAACCGGCCGCCCCGACCCCAGCCGCGCCACCGAAGAACGATGTCGCACCCGCCGGATCCGCCGTGCGCGACGGCCAGTTCGAATTCGTGATCACCAATGTCGAACAGGGCACCACCCGAGTCGGCGGAGGGTTCTGGGGCGAGGAAGCGAAAGGAGAGTTCGTCCTCGTATCCGTCGATATCAGCAATGTCGGAAAGCGTGCGCAAACCTACTTCGGGAGCAACCAGGTCCTCATCGACGATCAGAACCGTGAGTTCGAAGCCAGCTTCTCAGCGAACGCGGCCTTGAACGACTACGGCTCCCACGAAGACCTCAACCCAGGCCACAAGGTCTCGGTCGTGATCGCATTCGATGTGCCTGTCGGCGTGGTACCGGTCGCCATCGAGTTCCACGGCTCGATGTTCTCCGGAGGCGCGAAAGTCGCCGTGCGGTAGAGCTCCACATCTCGACTCGATGGGTCCGAGAACCAGCGAGATGTAGCCGGCGGTTCCAGGCCGAACAATTATGGTGGGCTGATGGCGTCCAGTGGCGAGCGGATTCATTCGTGCGAAGGCATGGACTCTTGGCTGTCCGACCATCGTTTTCAACTATTGCCCATGGTGCGGGGCGAAACTGCCCGACTCACTACGGGATGAGTGGTTCGACCGGATCTTCGATCTCGGTTTGGAAGGACCCGAGGACGTGCGAATACCTGTCGATATGCGGACCGACGCATGGTGGGCGAACCCTGCGGTAGCGCGCAGGCGCTCTCACATGATCGATAGGCTAAGGTCAGCGAGAGGCCCTCCAGGGGCGGGGATTCCACGGGGCCGCGTGGAGGAGTTGGCGAGACGACGTAGTGCGGCGCGTAGATATGGATGCTTGGAAGCGGCTGAACGGCCATGGTGACCGGGGGGCACGACGACGATGAGAGTACGAATCGGCCTACTCTCCTTTGTGGCAATTCTTGGGGCTACTGGCTGCTCCAAATTTCTTGAGCCATCGTACTTCAAACCTGATCCATCGAAATACGGTTCAGTCGAGCTGTGTGATCGTTACGGCCAGTTCCTCCGCAGAACGCTTTCCATGAACGACGCGGACGTGGATACCCCCACGCTAGGCGAGGAGGACGGCACCGTTGGCTGGAACACGATATGCGACAGCGCGGGCAAGGACGGAACGATAGGCACTCTGCAAGTGCACCAACCATTCATGGTGTACAAGGATGATCCCGATGAGCCGCCTTCCGGCTATCGTTCCGTGGCAGGTTTCGAGGGTAAAGCCTGGACCGGAGCCCCGTTGCCATACTGGACCGAGGTCGAAGTCCGAGATGGGAATTGGTCAGCTCAGATGCGCTTCGTCAAGGACAGTCCGGAGCAGGAGTTGCTGACGTCAGCTGACATCCAGAAGGTCGCGGAATTCTTGGTGCAGGTGGCGGACGATCTGCAGCGATAGCGAACAGCGGGGTGAGGGACAAGCCCCAGGTGTGAGACCTCGACGAAGTGCTCAGTACGCACGAATCCATCGTGTGATCGCTGGGGTCGTGCCCAATCGCTGGCGTGAGGTTGGAGATGGCCGCAGACGGCGGTGACGGCGGCGAGTCGATCCGACGGGAGTCGAACCCGCATCTTCCGCCGTGACAGGGCGGTGCTTTCACCAATTGAGCTACGGATCGTTCGCTGGCTCGGCAGGGTTCGAACCTGCGACTCCCCGCTCAACAGGTGGGTGCTCTGCCGACTGAGCTACGAGCCACTGGGTGATCGACGGCTGCGATCACAGTGCCCTCGGGAAGAATCGAACTTCCGACCCCCGCCTTATCAGGGCGGTGCTCTCACCACTGAGCTACGAAGGCATCGTGACCTCGGTGGGAATCGAACCCACGTCGCCCCGAGTGAGAGTCGGGGTGCCGGACCAGCACAGCACGAAGTCAGCGGTGACGTAGATCGGAGTCGAACCGACGAGGGTCCTGATTGAAAGTCAGGCTGCCCATACCGACAGAGCAACTACGCCATGCGTCCGGTTGGATGGAATCGAACCACCTGCGCCCGAGGGCGGGAGGGTTACAGCCTCCGTGCACGCCATGTGCTCAACCGGTGGATCCGGCCCGCCCACGCGCCGAGGCGGGCCGAATACCCGACGCGGCCGACCTGCGCCGGACCGCGCTCGCACGGGCGGAGAGAATCGAACTCCCGACACGCGGTTTTGGAGACCACTGCTCTGCCACTGAGCTACGCCCATCTATACCGCTGCTCGGATGAGCTTGCGGTGTAACCACATTCGCAGGAACGCGGTACCGCAGCAACTGATTTTCCGAGCGGTGGGTTGTCACTGCGGTGGCGGTTCGGGTGTGTGGGCGATGTGCAGGCCGCCGCATACGATGTCGTACACCCCATGGTCGTCGAATGCGATGCGATAGTGGCGGATATCGCCCTTCGCCATGGAGCCGCCGTACCATTCCGCGGGGTCGAGTCGGTCGGCGCCGTTCAGCAGCTGGTCCACCAGCTCTGATTCCGCGATCCGGACAAGGCCGAACTCGAACTGATCCCGATCGGTACGCGGGTCGCCGAGATCGAAGTCGCTCCACCGGTAGGCGAGAACGGTTTCGAACGTGACCCTCGCCCACTGCGCACCTTCCGGCGCGGTACACCAGTGCATTTCGACCGTGGTCGGATTGCCCGCTGGCTGATTCAGGACCCGCACCACGGGCGGGTCGGCCCATCCCGTCGTCACACTCGCGGACGTACTGTCGCTCACCCGACAACCATAAGCACCGTCATCGAGAGGTGCCCAAAGCCGCCCGCAAGATCCCGACCACCGTCGTCCACGCATCGACGGCAATAGCACCGGCGCGACTTGGGTGCGCGGAATGCTTCGAGGTCGAGGCCCGGTAGCGTAGGGCGCGAAAGTTCGCTCACGGTACGACTCCCCGGGAGGGCATCGCTCATGACTCAGGACACCGCGCAGGACATCGCCTCGTTCGGTGACTCGACACTGCAGGGGTACCTGGATCAGCTGGCCGCCAAGGTGCCCGCGCCCGGTGGCGGCGCGGTCGCGGCGTTGCATGCCGCCCAGGGGGCGGCGCTGGTCGCCATGGTGGCGCGGTACACGACGCGAGCCAAGGATGCCGAGCATCGGCCCGCCGTGGATCGGATCATCACCGCCGCGGATTCCGCTCGAGCGCGGGCGCTGGAGTTGGCCGATGCCGATGCCGAGGCGTTCACGGCCGTCGGCAATGCGTACAAGCTGCCCAAGGACACCGAAGAGGAGCAGGCCGCACGGACCGAGGCGATCACCGCGGCGTTGCTGGGTGCGGCGCGGGTGCCCGCCGATGTGGTGGCCGTGGCGGATGAGATCATCTCCCTCGCCGCCGAGCTGCTGCCGATCGGCAATCCCAATGTGGTCACCGATATCGGTGCGGCCGCCGACTGCGCGCGGGCGGCGGCTGCCACCTCGCAGCTGAATATCGCCATCAATGTCGCCTCGCTGGGAGCGGGGGCGGGCAGCGAGTTCGAGCCGGTGCTCACCCAGATCGACGAGCTCACCGCCCGCGCCGACGCCGTGCACGACGACGTGGTCGCGGCCATCAACAAATAAGGTCGAACACGCGTTCGCCCACCGGGACCGATCCGGTCCGCGACCGGTGAGCATTCCATCTCATCGCCCGGCGGTGCACTAGCACCGCCGGGCGATCGTGTTAGAGCACCACGCCGCCGGGTAGGTCACGAACAGAGAACTTTTCTCGCTGGTCTTGATCATGAAGCCATAGGCTGGTGATCCGAGAGCACACCATCCTCGAAAGGGGTGGAAACATGCGGAACGCGATTCGCTATCTGTTCCTCGCGACCGTGGTCGCGGCATTGACCGCCTTCGGGTCGGGGCTCGCCGCGGCGGCGATCATCCGGCCCACCGTCCCTGCGGTGCAGGCGATTTCACCGGGCGCGGGGGAAACGGTCGGTATCGCCGCACCCGTGCGGGTGCAGTTCGCACAACCGGTCGAGAACCGCACGCGCGCAGAGCAATCGGTGAGCATTCGAGCGGGAACCGAACTGGCGGGCAGCTTCTCGTGGCAGAGCGACCGCGAGCTGACCTGGACGCCCGAGGGATTCCTCCCGGCGTCGACCCCCATCTCGGTGTCCGCGGGCACCGCGCGCACCGAGTTCAACACCAATGCCGGGGTGACCGCCGAGGGCAATATGTCGAACCACACCTTCACGGTGAGTATCGGTGGGGTCCCGGTGCGCACCATCCCCGCCTCCTTCGGCAAACCCGGCTGGGAGACGCCCACCGGCACCTTCCCCGTGCTGGAGAAGTTCCGGAGCATCGTCTTCGACTCCCGCACCATCGGCATCCCGCTGAACTCGCCGGAGGGCTATCTGATCGACGGTGAGTACGCCGAGCGCCTGACCTGGAGCGGAGTCTTCGTTCATTCCGCCCCGTGGTCGGTGGATTCGCAGGGTTACGCGAACGTCAGCCACGGCTGCATCAACCTGCCACCGGCCGACGCCGCCTGGTACTACGAGAATGTGAGCGTGGGCGACCCGGTGTATCTGCACTGGTGACGCCCGGGCACACGACAGCCAGCCAGATACCGCGGAGTCACACCCGGGCCGGACCTCCGGGCCGGGTGTCGCGGTCAGCGGGCGTTCTCGGCGGCCTGCACCACGTGCCGCATGAGCAGCGCGGTGGTCACCGGACCGACGCCGCCGGGGACCGGGCTCAGCGCGGCGGCCTTGCCGGTGACAGCCGCGGCGTCCACATCGCCGGTGATGGACCCGTCCTCGCCCTCATTGGTGCCCACGTCGATGACCACGGCCCCCTCGCGCACATGCTCGGCCTTGATCAATCCGGCCCGCCCGACGGCCGCGACCACCACATCGGCGGCCGAGGTCACGCCCGGCAGATCGGTGGTGCGCGAATGGCACACGGTGACGGTGGCGTTCTCCGCCAGCAGCAGTTGCGCGAGCGGCTTGCCCACCACATTGGAGCGGCCCACCACCGCGACATGCTTGCCGGACAGTGCGACGCCGTGATGCTTCGCCAGTTCCACCACGGCCTCGGAGGTCGCGGGCGGGAAGCCCGGCAGGCCGGTGGCCAGCAGGCCGAGTGACAGCGGGCTGACGCCGTCCACGTCCTTGGCGGCGATGATCGCGGGGCTCACGTCGTCGAGGCCGACACCCTTGGGCAGCGGGGTCTGCAGCATGATGGCGTCCACGCTCGGATCGGCCGAGAGTTCCACCAGCTTCGCGCGAATATCGGCCGCCGTCGCGTCTACCCCGAGTTCGATGTTCTCGCAGGCGATTCCATTGCGTTCGGCGGCGCGGTTGAGCGACTTCACATACCAGGCGCTGGCCGGATCGTCATTGGCGACCACCAGGGCCAGGCGCGGTGCGGCACCGGTGCCCGCGAGTGCGGCGGCGCGCTGCTTGGTGTCGGCATTGATGGCGGCGGCGAGTTCCTTGCCGGTCAGCGAAGTCGTATCCACGGGGGTACAGCCTATCGCGCGACCGCATCCCGGCCCCCGTTCCCCTCCGCGTGGAGCTCCAAACCCGGAATTTCACTGTGGCAAATCCCCGACCGACGCGCTGGACAGTCGTATCGTGTCCCCATTCGGCTTCGAGCCAATAGTCAGCAAGCAGTGCGTGTGAGACCTCGTTCGTTCGCGGAAAGGTGTCGTTGCGGTGCAGAAAGCAAGGCGTTTACCCTCCCTGGTCGTGGCCGCCGCGGCCGCGCTCACCATCTTCGGATCGCCGGTGGCCATGGCCGAACCGGGACCCCTCTACAACTCGGCACAGAGCAATTTCGTCAATGGCGACGACGCGGCGGGGCTGGAGGACCTGCGCCGCCTGCTCGCCGAGGCCCCCGATGACGCCGAAGCGTTGGCGCTGCAGGCGGTCTGGTCGGATTACACCGGTGACCTCGTCACCCGGGAGGCGGCGCTGCTGCGGTTGAACGCCGTCAATCCGCGCCTGGCCGACGGTGTGCGGACCATCTTCCGGGCCGTGGCCGCCGCGGTGGGCACCCTGCCCAATCCGATTCCCGCCATCGCGGGACCGCAGACCGGCATCGTGGTGCTCGGTTACGGCCTGCTGCCCGACGGCGCGATGCGGCCCGAACTGGTGAACCGCATGCAGGCGGCCTGGTTGCAGGCCATCGCCTCGCCGCTCTCCCCGATCGTGGTGACCGGCGGCAATCCGCGCAACGGGATCACCGAGGCGGCAGCCATGGAACGCTGGCTGCTCGATCGCGGCATTCCGGGCAGCCGGATCATGGCAGAGCATCGGGCCGGATCCACCGTCGGCAATGCCCTGCACGCCTCGAAGATGCTGCGCGACGCGGGCGCGACCAGCGCCATCGTGGTGACCTCCCCCAACCACATTCGCCGCGCGGTCGCCGACTTCATCGTGGCGGGCATCCCCGTGGTCGGGGCCACCACCTCCCTGGAACAGCTCGTCTCCCAACTCCCCCCGCCCAACCGCGCCGCCCAGCGCGGCATCTACCTCGACGCCACCCGCACCCTGCTGCTGCCGGCGCAGCGGTAGGCGGGGCGAGGCGAGAATGACGTCGGTGTCCCCGGGTCCGGATGGTCCCGGGGACACCTCGTTCACGGCCAGCGAAGCCCGGACGCGCGCCGCCGCGCATCCCCGGACCCCGCTCGGTGCGGTGGCACGGGGACCCGGCGGAGAGCGCATGCCCGCACTCCCAACCATGATTCACCGCCCGCGTCACAGCCGCCCCGGGGCCCGTCGGCCGCGCTGGTTGGTCGAACGGGCCTGTCCGGGGCGGACGGCAACCTCGACGTCGGACCGGCCGACCCGTGGCGGCGTGATCGGCGTGGTCGGTTCGGCAAGACCGTTGGTTCACCGGTGTCCGGCGACACGACCGGTTCGGCGACGAGCCGGTCCTACCTACGAACCGCGCTGATGCGGCGGGCCAGCCCGACCGACGAGACAGGGCCGATCGGCGAGCAGTCCGGCCCGGCGAGGCATCGCGATCGGCCCGCCCAGGAGACAGCGCGATCCGGCGAGTCGGCACAATGGACCGAATGGTTGCCGTGCGTTTCGATGAGCTGGTGGCGCGATTGCGGGCGGCGGGGTGTGTGTTCGCCGAGGACGAGGCGAGGTTGCTGGTCGGCGCCGCTGCGGATGCCGAGCGTCTGGACGCGCTGGTAGCGCGCCGGGTTTCGGGGGTGCCACTGGAGTACGTGCTGGGGTGGGTGGAGTTTCGGGGGGTGCGGGTGAGGGTGGCGGAGGGGGTGTTCGTGCCGCGGCAGCGGAGCGGATATCTCGTCGAGCAGGCGGTGAAGTTGGCGCGAGCACGGGTCGGCGGGGCGGCACAGACGGCGCGGCCCGCGAGCGCGCACGGAATGCCACCGGTTACGAGTGAAGCGGTCGAGGTCGTTGCGGTGGATATGTGTTGCGGGTGTGGAGCGCTCGGCTTGGCGTTCACGACAGAGCTTGCCGCCGAGGGCATTTCAGTGGAGTTGGCGGCGGCCGATATCGAGCCCGGGGCGGTGGCGTGCGCGCGGCGAAACCTCGAGGTGTTGCGGGCGAGGGTATTTCAGGGTGACCTGTTCGCGGCACTGCCCGGGGAGCTGGCGGGGCGGGTGGATGTGCTACTCGCGAATACGCCGTATGTGCCCTCCGAGGCGATTGCGGGGATGCCGCCGGAGGCGCGGGAGTACGAGCCCCTGTCGGCGCTGGACGGCGGTGCGGACGGCCTCGATATCTTCCGGCGGGTCGCGGCGGCGGCTCCGGAGTGGCTGACTCCGGGTGGGCATGTGCTGGTGGAGACGAGTGCCGGACAGGCCGAGACTGCGGTGGGGATTCTTACCGCGCACGGCCTGACGCCCAAGGTCGCCGCGGACGAGGAATCGGGCGCGACCGTCGTGATCGGTTCGCTGGCCGGTAGCGTGGACGTGTGACTGTTCGCGGCATCCTCTTCGATGTCGACGACACCCTCGTCGACTATTCGGCCACCGCGCGCGCCGGAATTCTCGCGCATCTGGCGGCGGAGGGGCTACTGGACCGGTTCGAGTCCGCCGAACACGCCGTGGCGCTGTGGAAGGAACTCGAGGAGCGGGAGTATCCGCGCTACCTCGCCGGTGAACTGACCTTCACCGGGCAGCAGGAATTGCGGTCGGAGCTGCTGCTGGCCCATATCGGCGCGTCCACCGACGATCCCCGCGCCTGGTTCGACCGCTATGTCGCGCTACGCGACACCACCTGGGCGGCCTTCCCGGATGCCGAACCGCTGCTGTCCGCCCTCACCGGCCGCATCGCGGTGGGCGTGGTGTCGAATTCCTCGCGGTCCCACCAGGTCGGCAAGCTGCGCACCGTGGGCCTGCTCCCCCATTTCGGCGAGGCCGTGCTGTGTTCGGCCGAATTCGGCACGCCCAAACCGCGTCCCGATATCTTCCTGGCGGGCTGTGAACTGCTCGGCCTGCCGCCGCAACAGGTCGCCTATGTAGGTGACCGCTGGGATGTGGACGGTGTGGGCGCACGCGACGCCGGGCTGCACGCCTACTGGTTGAACCGCGCGGCGGCGGGCACCACTGTACGGGACGGCGTCACGGTCATCCACTCGCTGACCTCGCTGTCCACACTCTGAGAAGCCACCCACGCACCCGCGCCATCGTGGCCGGAGCATCGTGAACCGGCCACGGCTAGGCGCCGGACGAACGCGCGACAGCGCCCAGATGATCTCGGGCCGTGTGAAGTCGCCTGCAGCAATGTGCGAACTGGGCTTCAGTGTTGGAGCGGTGGTTCGCGGAGGGTGTGGCGATAGTCGGTGGCGGTGGTCCCGAACCAGCGCCGGCTGGCGCGGGTGAAGACTGCTTGTTCGCTGTAGCCGAGCAGGGTGGCCAGGCGGCCGAGTGGGATGTCGGTGTCGCGTAGGTAGTGTTCGGCTTG
>NZ_BAGD01000077.1 GCF_000308635.1 Nocardia otitidiscaviarum NBRC 14405
GAACTACATCACCCCGGCAGGTCGGCTAGTTACGGTGATCGCGCAGTACAGCGACCGGAACGGGGTGCGAATTCGCGCGATCGGTAGCGCGGACACCCGTAACAGCGGCATGATCGAGCCTCGATTCCCCAGCAATGGCATACCGCCGATCGACCGAAAGCGACCCGATCAGCAGACAGTGGGAGAGCCGATGACTTCGTTTGCCCGCAGCGTCACCCGCATCACCGCGACCGCCGCCGTCACCGCCGGAGCCGCCCTGGCCCTGGGTACGGGTACGGCCGCCGCCGACGAATGGCCGGTGCAGCAGCCGAACAGCCCGGTCTCGGTGTTCGAGGCCGAGGGGTTCCTGACCCCCACCGATCTCGACTACTGGAATCCGCTGAACACCGGCTACCGCCTGACCTCGCCCTACGGCAACAGCACCCGCATCGTGTGCACCGCCTTCCACGGCGTGATCATGGAGTGCTACCAGGCCGATCAGGACGGTAATCCGCACAAGCTGGCCCGCCTGCCGTTCAACTTCCCGAACATCACCGGGTCGTCGCAGCCCGGCGGCGGTCCCAGCCACTTCGTGTACCCGGGTTACCTCCCCGGGATCAGCTGACCCGCCACAACCCGCCGGAAAGTCCTCAGCGCACCAACGCCGGGTGGTCCGTCGATGCCGCGCCCGCCACGGATTCCGCGTCCCCGACCGATCCCGCGTCGCCGACCGATTCCGCGTCCCTGACCGATCTTGCATGCGCGGCCGATCCCGCGCCTGGCGGCGACGCCGGGTTCGGTAGCGATGCCGTGCCCGGCCGGACCGTCATGCCCGGTGCGAGCACGCCGTCGCGCGTCAGCAGATCGGCGTAGGCGGTGCCGCGCGCGAGCAGTTCCTCGTGGGTGCCACGTTCAACCACCCGGCCGCGGTCGAGCACCACGATCTGGTCCGCGTCGCGAATCGTCGACAGCCGGTGTGCGATGGTGATGGTGGTGCGTCCGGCCGACAGGGCGTCGATGGCGTCCTGCACCTCGCGTTCGGTGCGGGTGTCCAGGGCGCTGGTGGCCTCGTCCAGGACCAGGATCGGCGGATTGCGGAGAATGGCGCGGGCCACCGCGAGGCGCTGCTTCTCACCGCCGGAGAACCGGTAGCCACGCTCTCCGACCAGGGTGTCGTAGCCCTGCGGCAGACTCGCGATATGGTCGTGGATCCGGGCCGCCCGTGCCGCAACGCGCAGTTCCTCGTCGGTGGCATCGGGTTTGGCGAAGCGCAGATTCTCGGCCACCGTGGCATGGAACAGGTAGGTCTCCTGCGAGACCACCCCCACGGCCGCGGCCAGGTCGGCGAAACTCAACTCGCGCACATCGATACCGTCGATGGTCACCCGACCCGAGGTGGCGTCGTAGAGCCGCGCCACCAGATAGCCGAGAGTGGTCTTCCCGGAACCGGTCTCACCGACGATCGCCAGGCCGCTACCGGCCGGGACGTCGATATCGATATCGCGCAACACCTCTCGGTCGGCGTCGTAGCCGAAACCCACCCGCTCGAACCGCACCGCGCCGGTCACGCCCGCCACCGGCAGCGGGACCGGCCGCTCGGGTTCGGTGATATCCGGTCGCAGATCCAGGTATTCGAAGATGCGGGTGAACAGCGCCAGCGAGCTCTGCACCTGCACGCCCGTGGACAGCAGCATGACGGCGGGCCGCAGCAGTCCCGCCTGCAAGGTCGTGAACGCCACCAGCGTGCCGATGGACACCAGCGGCGTCCCGGCGGCGGCGGTCAGCCCGGCCGCCCAGTACACCACCGCGGGCATGGCCGCCATGACGATGGTGATGGTCGACTGCCGCCACCGCCCCGCCATCCCGGCCCGGATCTCCAGATCCACCAGTGACCGCGACTCCCGGTCGAAATCGTCGACCAGGGCGGGTGCGCGACCCATGGTGCGCCCCAGCAGGATTCCGCTCACCGACAGCGATTCCTCCACCACCGCCGACATGGCGGCCAGTTGCCGCTGCCGCTGCGCGGTGATGCGCCGCCGCTCGGCCCCGACCCGGCGGCTGATCCACACGAAGAACGGCAGCATGGCCAGCGAGATCAGGGTCAGCCGCCAGTCCAGCGCGAACATGGCGACGACGGCGGCCAGCACCGAGGTGAAGTTGGCGATGAGCGAGGTCGCCGTGGAGGTGACGGTCGACTGCATGCCGCCGATGTCGTGGGCGAGGCGCGACTGCACCTCGCCGGTGCGGGTGGCGGTGAAGAACGCCAATGGCATGGACTGCAAGCGCGCATAGACGGCAGTGCGCAGATCGTGCATGACGCGCTGCCCCACCGTGGTGGACAGATAGGTCTGCCAGACCCCGAAGACCGAGGTGAGCGCGGCCACCGCGATCATGCCCAGCGCCAGCAGGGCCAACAGCTCGGTGCGGCCGTGCGGCAGCGCGTCGTCGAGTACCGCGCGCAGCATGAACGGCGAGGCCAGACCCACCAGCGACGACAGGCCGACCAGTGCGCCCACCAGCGCGAGACGCGCCCGATAGGGGCGGAAGAGCCGGATGATCCGGCGAAGTTCGGATCGGGCGGCCATCGGCACCCTCCTTCCCACGGGAACCCCCGCTATAACTGAGCTTGACTCAATATTGTTCCCCAGAACATTGATCTATGCTCACAAATATGACGGAGGCCATCGAGGACGACCTGCCCGAGCTGTTCCTGCGCACCGCCCGCCGCATCCGCCGCGCCCAGCAGGCCGACCTCGCCCCACTCGGCCTCACCCCCGCCCAGGCGCGCGCCCTGCGCATTCTCGGCCACAGCGCCGAACCGCTGCGCATGTCCGCACTCGCCGAACGCCTGGGTATCGTGCCCCGCTCCGCCACCACCGTGGTCGACGCCCTGGAAGCCGCAGGCTGGGTCGACCGTGCCACCGATCCGGCCAATCGCCGCGCCACCCTGGTGGCGCTCACCGACTCCGGTCGCGCCGTACTGACCCGCATGTCCGACGCCCGCCGCCGCGCCGCCCGCGATCTGTTCGCCCGCCTGTCCCCCGGGCACCGCGCATCGCTGCGCGCCATCCTGGCCGAACTGGACGCCGCCGACGGCGATATGCCGCGCGGGTGACGCGGCCCCGCCGAGGCGGCGACAGCTACGACGGTCGAAGCCATGATCGGGGGCGGCCCGCGCACCCGACCCGATGACGGCGACGGGGCGCGCTTCCCGAAGGAAGCGCGCCCCGTGCGTGTCGTAGGGACTACAGGCTACAGGTACTGCCCCGTATTCGACTCGGTGTCGATCGCCCGGCTGGCCGAGGCGTTCTTGCCTGTCACCAGGGTGCGGATGTAGACGATCCGCTCGCCCTTCTTACCCGAGATGCGGGCCCAGTCATCGGGATTCGTGGTGTTGGGCAGGTCCTCGTTCTCGGAGAACTCGTCCACGATCGAATCGTAGAGATGCTGGAGCCGCAGGCCCGGGTTACCGGTTTCCAGGACGGACTTGATGGCGTACTTCTTGGACCGGTCCACGATGTTCTGGATCATGGCGCCGGAGTTGAAGTCCTTGAAGTACAGGACCTCCTTGTCACCGTTGGCGTAGGTGACCTCCAGGAAGCGGTTGTCCTCGCTCTCGGCGTACATCCGCTCCACGACCCGCTCGATCATGGACTGCACGCACTTGCCGCGGTCGCCGGGGAACTCGTTGAGATCGTCGGCGTGCAGCGGCAATTCGTCGGTCAGGTACTTGGAGAAGATGTCGGCCGCGGCTTCGGCGTCCGGGCGCTCGATCTTGATCTTCACATCGAGTCGGCCGGGGCGCAGGATGGCCGGGTCGATCATGTCCTCGCGGTTGGACGCGCCGATCACGATGACGTTCTCCAGGCCCTCCACGCCGTCGATCTCCGACAGCAGCTGCGGCACCACCGTGGTCTCCACATCGGACGAGACGCCGGAGCCGCGGGTGCGGAAGATGGAGTCCATCTCGTCGAAGAACACGATCACCGGAGTACCCTCGCTGGCCTTCTCGCGGGCCCGCTGGAAGATGATGCGAATGTGGCGCTCGGTCTCACCCACGAACTTGTTGAGCAGCTCGGGGCCCTTGATGTTGAGGAAGAACGACTTGGCTTCCTTGGCATCCTCACCGCGCGCCTCGGCGATCTTCTTGGCGAGGGAGTTGGCCACGGCCTTGGCGATCAGGGTCTTACCGCAACCGGGCGGGCCGTAGAGCAGCACACCCTTCGGGGGCCGCAGCGCGTACTCGCGGAACAGATCCTTGTGCAGGAACGGCAGTTCCACCGCGTCGCGGATCTGCTCGATCTGGCGCGACAGGCCGCCGATGTCCTCGTAGTCGACATCGGGCACCTCTTCCAGCACGAGGTCCTCGACCTCGGCCTTGGGGATGCGCTCGAAGGCGAAGCCCGCCTTGGTGTCGACCAGCAGCGAATCACCCGGCCGCAGTTTGCGAATCGGGGAATCCGGATCATCCAGATTGTCGACGTCGACCAGACCCGACAGCGGTCCGGACAACCACACCACGCGCTCCTCGTCGGCATGGCCGACCACGAGGGCGCGGCGGCCGTCGTCGAGAATCTCGCGCAGCGTGCCGATTTCACCGATGGCCTCGAAATGTCCGGCCTCCACGACGGTCAGCGCCTCGTTGAGGCGCACGGTCTGACCGTAGGTGAGTTCGGAGGTGTCGATATTCGGTGAGCACGTCAGTCGCATCTTGCGCCCAGAAGTGAACACGTCGACCGTCTGATCGTCGTACACCCCGATGAGAACGCCGTAGCCGCTGGGCGGTTGCCCGAGGCGGTCCACTTCCTCGCGCAGGGCGACCAGTTGCTGCCGCGCCTCCTTGAGGGTGTCCATCAGCTTGGTGTTGCGAATTGTCAGCGAATCCACCCGGGCTTCCAATTCCCGTGTGCGATCCGGCGTGTCGGCGAGTTGCCTCCGGAGTGCAGCCGCCTCGGCGCGTACTACCTCGAGTTCCCTCCAGGCTGCCGAATCCGAATGTTCGATGGGGCTCATGATGCTGCTCCTCCCAGTCCCGGTCTATCAACGCTACCGGGGACAAGCCGTTCCCGCTTTCCGACATGGTTTCGTCGTGATCACATCTAGGCTGCGGTCACCGGGCCGGACGACCATGTTAGCCTGCCCTAACCTGTTTCCGGCGAGCTATTTCGCCGACCGAGCCGAAAGGGTGCTATCGATGCTCCTTCCCAGCAGTCGTACCCGCTACCGGGTTAACGCCACAAGGACGCTTCGTGTTTCCGTGGCTACCGTCGCGGCGGCCCTCGCCGTTACCGGCACCCTGGCGGGCTGCGGCTCGGACGACACCGATTCCGGGTCCACGACCGCTTCCGGCAGCGTTTCGGCCACCACGGTCGCACCTGACGATCATGCCGCCACACCCGCCGCCAGCGCGGCGGAATTGCAGTCCACGCTGACCACATTCGCCGATCCGGCGGTTCCCGCCGCGGACAAGGCGAAACTCGTCACCGACGGCGACCAGCGGGTCGCGCTCATCGAGCGGATGAATCAGGGCCTGGCCAACTACCAGGTCTCCTTCACCGTCACCGAGGTGCGCCAGGACGGCGACCGCGCCGACGCCGACGTGGATGTCACCAGCCCGCACGGCACCATGCCCGGCGTGGCCATGACCTGGGAGTACGACGACGGCACCTGGAAGATCTCGGACGCCTCCGCGTGCACCATCCTCGGCATGGCGCGCGCCGCCTGCCAGCCGTAGCACCCCGCGGTCCGCGCACCGATCGGCACGGTGCGCCGGACAACGGGTGATCGCCACGGCCCTCAGCCCTTGGACGGCCTCCGCTGCGGCTTGGGGGCCACCACCCCGTCGGCCAGTCGCCGCGCGCTCACCAGGAAGGCCGTATGCCCCTGCATGCGATGCTCGGGCCGCACGGCGAGGCCGACCACGTGCCAGGGCCGGATGAGCGACTCCCAGGCGCGCGGTTCGGTCCAGCACTGCTGGCGGCGCAGCGCCTCCACCACCTCGGAGAGCTGGGTGACGGTGGCCACGTAGACGATGAGCACGCCGCCGGGAATGAGCGCCTTGGACACGGTGTCCAGGACATCCCAGGGCTTGAGCATGTCGAGGATGACGCGGTCGACCTGGTCGCCGGAGTATTCGGCGAGGTCGGCGACGGTGAGGTCCCAGTTCGCCGGGCGTTCCCCGAAGAACTTCTCGACATTCTTGACCGCGTGTTCGGCGTGGTCGTCGCGCACCTCGTAGGAGATGACCCTGCCCTCGGGGCCGACCGCGCGCAGCAGCGAGCAGGTGAGCGCACCCGATCCGGCACCGGCCTCCAGCACCCGCGCACCGGGGAAGATGTCGCCCTCGTGCACGATCTGGGCGGCGTCCTTGGGGTAGATGACCGCCGCGCCGCGCGGCATGGACAGCACGTAGTCGGTGAGCAGCGGCCGCAGCGCCAGATACGGCGTGCCGTTGGCGGAGTTCACCACGCTGCCCTCGTCGACACCGATGAGGTCGTCATGGCGGATCTGCCCCTTGTGGGTGTGGAACTCCTTGCCCTCCTCCAGGATCACCGTGTGCTGGCGGCCCTTGGCGTCGGTCAGCTGCACCCGGTCACCGCTGCGGAAGGGGCCGGTCCGTCTGGCCGTCATGTATCTCCTGTCTCACATTTGCCGCGCTGTCGCCACGGCGGTCGTCCACCGCACCCTGTCGGTGCCTGGGTTTAGCCTGCCAGGTATGCAGGTGCCCGCGTCCACGACCCCGGATTCCGCGGGCGGTACGCCCCCGCCCACCGAACCGTTCGTGGGGCGGCCGCTCGCGCTGTCGCCCTCGCGGGCAATCGATTTCAAACAATGCCCGCTCAAATACCGGTTGCGGGCAATCGACCGGATACCGGAACCACCGTCCACGGCGGCGGTGCGGGGCACCCTGGTGCATGCCGTCCTCGAGGCCCTGTTCGGCCTCCCGGCGACCGATCGGCTACCGGAGGCCGCCGCAGCTCTCGTCGAGCCCGCGTGGACCCGCCTGATCGCCGACCGGCCCGAGGTGGCCGACGTGGTGGCCGACGGCGGCCTGCCGGTGCTGCTGGCCGAGGTCGCCGACCTCGTCCGCGTGTACTTCACGCTGGAGGACCCGACCACCGTCGATCCGGAGTCGGTGGAGTTCTTCCTCGAAACCGAACTGCCCGACGGTTCGCCGGTGCGCGGCATCGTGGACCGCATCGACCGGGCGGCCGACGACGCCCTGCACATCGTCGACTACAAGACCGGCCGCTCCCCCGCCCCGGCCTACGAGGCCCGCGCGCTGTTCCAGTTGAAGTTCTACGCGCTGGTCCTGTTGCACACCCGCGGCGTGGTGCCCGCCCAGCTGCGACTGCTCTACCTGGCCGACGGGCAGACGCTCACCTATGAACCGGATGCCGACGAGCTGCGCCGCTTCCAGCGCATCGTGTCGGCGCTGTGGGCGGCCATCGACGCTGCCACCAAGACCGGCGACTTCCCACCCAACCGGGGCTGGATGTGCGACTACTGCGACTACCGTGCCCTGTGCCCGGAATTCGGCGGCACCCCGCCGCCGTATCCGGGTGTCGCGGGATCGGGCGCGGCGGAATCGGACCCAGCGGGATCAAGCGCAGAAGGCGTGGCCTGAGTCGTCCTGGCGCGCCGTGGTACCGGGCGCGCAGGCGCGGACGGTCCAGCGTCCGTCATCGCAGATGGCCAGGTGGGTCCAGTCCCAGATGACGGTCTCGCCGAGATCGTGGGCGGGACAGGGCAGCTCCTCGGCCGCCGCCGGACCGCCCGGCACGGCCGTCAGGACCGCGGCGGTGCCGAGAACGATTGCGACGCAGGACTTCCGCAGAATGAACATCGAGCCTCCGTGGTGTCGTTCGAGCGATCGATATGACACGGGTGAAGCAAGATGACGCGAGGCCACGCTAGCAAGCACCCGCCGCGCATCGCCACGGCGGGTGCTGAATCGTGATGTGGTTGTGCGGGATGCGGCCGTGCTCAGAAGGCGCGGCAGGAGCGGATGTCGGTGGCCAGGATGGCCTTCGCGCCGAGATCCGCGAGCCGGTCCATGAGTTCGTTGCCGCTCTTGCGCGGGACCAGCGCCCGCACCGCCACCCAGTCCGGATCGGTGAGCGGGGAGACGGTCGGCGACTCCAGTCCGGGGGTGATCGCCACGGCGGCGTCGAGCAGCGTCTTGGGGCAGTCGTAGTCGAGCATCAGGTACTGCTGGGCGAAGACGACACCCTGGACCCGGGCCACCAGCTGGTTGCGCGCCTTGTCGCGCTGGTCCGCGCCCTTCGCCTCGATCAGCACGCCCTCGGAATCGCACAGCGAGTCGCCGAAGGCCACCAGATTGTGCTGGCGCAGGGTGCGGCCCGAACCCACCACATCGGCGATGGCGTCGGCCACACCGAGCTGGATGGAGATCTCCACCGCGCCGTCGAGGCGGATGACCTCGGCCTCGATCCCGCGCGCGGCCAGATCCGCGAGCACCAGATTCGGATAGGAGGTGGCGATGCGCTTGTCGTAGAGGTCCTCGACCTTCCATTCGCGTCCCGCCGGGGCGGCGTAGCGGAAGGTGGAGCGGCCGAAGCCGAGCGAGAGCCGCTCCTGCACCGGCGCACCGGAGTCGAGGGCGAGGTCGCGGCCGGTGATGCCGAGGTCCAGCTCACCGGAGCCGACGTAGATGGCGATGTCCTTGGGCCGCAAGAAGAAGAATTCCACCTGGTTGGCGGGATCGAGGACGCTCAGATCGCGGGAATCGGTGCGCTTGCGGTAGCCCGCCTCGCTCAGGATGGCGACGGCGGATTCGGAGAGGGCGCCCTTATTGGGGACGGCGACGCGAAGCATAGGGTGTCCTTTCGGGACGGGTGGGGGGACGTGCGGACGGCGGTCGAGTGGGGTTCGGCCGTACGGCGTGTACGGCGATTCGGCGCGTCACAGATGTCGGTACACGTCCTCGAGCCGCAGTCCGCGGCCCACCATCAGCACCTGCACCCAGTACAGGAGCTGCGAGATCTCCTCCGCGAGCGATTCGTCGCTCTCGTGCTCGGCGGCCAGCCAGACTTCCCCGGCCTCCTCCAGCACCTTCTTGCCCTGCGCATGCACGCCGGCGTCCAAGGCGGCGACGGTGCCCGACCCCTCGGGTCGGTTGACGGCACGATCCTGCAGCTCGGCGAACAGGGCTTCGAAAGATTTCACGAGCAAACATTCTCGCAGACCAGGGGCGGCCCACCGCTGCCGGGCCTGCCCGCCCGGCCCATGCCCGCCGGCGGGAACCGGTTCCGGCCGCTGCGGGCGGTGTCGCGGCCACGCCCGCCAGCGGTCCGGTACCCCGCCCGACCGGCACATCGTGGTGCCGGTCGGGCGGAACTCAGCCGCGCGTCGGCGCCGCGGCGTGCAGCAGCTCGGTGAGCTCGGTCACGGCCGCCCGCAGATTGCTCGCGAAGGTGTGCATCTGCGCGGCAACGGATTTGGGTGTGGCGAGGTAGAGGTTCCAGCGATCGGGCAGCATGACGTAGGCGACGCCGATGCAGGTGGGGCTGGTGGAGCCGAAACCGAAGTACTGGATGTTCACCGACGGCGCGGAACTGGTGCTCAGGTAGTCGGCGCGGGTGATGCGCCAGCCGGGGCTGTCGTAGAACGGCATCGGATCGGTCGCGCCCAGCTGCTCACCGCGGCGGCGCTGGATGAGTTGCAGCTCCCACAGATGCTGTTCGGGCGCCTCCCCACGCTGGCACTCCTTGGCGCGGGCCACATGGGCGTCCGCGGCGGCCCGCAGCGCCTGCCGCCGCCGCTCCGGGTCGGCGTCCGAATCCTCCATGGCGGCGATGAATTCCACGATCTCCGGGGTGACCACGCGCATGGCCTCGGTACGGCCGTTGCGGAAGTGGCGGGTGGCGATGGATTCGTAGGTGGCCCCGATCATGCCCTTGCTGCGCTGGTGGGCGAGCTGATAGCTGAGCTGGGCGAAGGCATCCGGGGAGATGCCCAGCTGCTTGGCGCGACCGGTGCCGAAATCGGCGAAGGACACCGTCGAGGTGGCGTTGTCGGCCGCGTACTGTGCGAACGACGCCGCCGCGCTCGCGATCTCGCGCTTGCGGTCGTCGTCGAGCGCGAAGACGACGGGTTCGACCGCGGGCATGCCCTGCGGCTGCGCGCCCGACCGGGCGGCGTGCTCGGCCACCGGCGTCTCCAACAGCGCGTCGACGAAGGACAGGATGGTGGTGCCGTCCAGTCCGCAGTGCTCGACATTGATCCCGGCGGTGCCGTCGGCGAAGACGATGAAGGACACCGCCTTGTCGAACCAGCGGTTGCCGCTGTCCCCGTGCAGCAGCTGATCGCACGCCTGCTGGGTGTCGCGCGGCGCGAAATCCTCCAGGCAGACGAGGAACAGCGCGGTCTCGATGGTGTCGAGGGCCGCGACGTTCACCGGCACCGCGCGCAGCGCCCCGCGCACCCGCGCCCAGTCGGCCCGAGCCATGGTGGTCAGGTGTCCGGGCGAGGTGTTGATGGGCGCGCGCCGCGCCCCCGCCTTCATGACCGAACGCAGGCCGTCGACGATATCGCCGGGAGCGTAGGGGGCACCGGCCGGGCCGATGACATCCATGCGGAACATATTGCCGCGGTAGCAGACCACGATGTGCCGGGCCTGCGACGGACCCGGCCACTCCGGGCTGTAGGGCACCCGCACCCCGTCCTGCGGATCGCCGGGAATCCGCGTCTCGGAGAACAGGAACTTGTTCTGCGCCATGTTCAGCCGCTGTCCGCGCTGGGTCGCCGGCGGAACCTGCTCGGCGTCGAGTTGCAGTTTGTAGCTCACCGCGGCGCTCACCAGTGCCCCCGCGCGCTCGGCCTGATCGGCGGCGGTGGCGGCGGCGAGCACGGTGTCGTCGCGGAACAGGAAGAAGAAGTTGGCATTGAGCGCGATCCGGTCCCGTCGCCCCAGGTAGCGCGAGGGCCAGAATTCGTCCAGCCAGCTGCCCACCCCGGGAGTGCTGTCGTAGCGCTCGAGGTCGGCCTGCAGCGCACGGGCCGGGCTGTCGGGGCGGAGCATGAGCTCGACCGCGGCGGCGGTGGCCGCGTATTCATCGCCGGTGAGCAGCGGTGCGCACCAGTGCAGAAACCGCGTGCAGCTGTCCTCCAGGGTGGGCAGCGGCACCCGGGGCAGCTGGTCGTCGTGGGCGAAGGTCGGTTCGCTCAAGAGAGGTCCTCGTGGTCGAAGGATAGGGTCGGGGACGGGCGAGACACGTAGAGCTGCGCGTAGAGCCAGCCGTCGGATTCGTGCCCCTCGGTGTCGACGCCATTGTCGGCCAAGGTATTCAGGACCTGGGTGCGCTCGTCGGCGGCCGCGAAGCGGCGCTGCCGGAACGACCCGGGTACGCGTTCGGTGCGGTAGCCGAGTTCGGCCAGCCGCGCGGCGATCGGATCGAAGGAGAACATGCGCAGCACGAAATGCGCCATCCAGGGCAGCTTTCCGCCATGCGCGCGGGCGACCCGCAGCAGGGTGCGGTCGGTGATGTAGCCGACGCATCCGGTGGAGATGACGAGGTCGGCGGTGGCCAGGGTGGCGCGCTGCGCCTCGGTGGGGTCGGCGGCTTCCAGGTCGGCGTGCACGGTGTCGTGCAGCAGTCCGGCGGCGCGGGCGTAGTCGAGTGCCGGGCGGGAGGCGTCCATGCCGATGAAGCGAACGCCGGGCAGCCGGTCGGCGGCGGTGAGGCGGGCGCGGTCGCGCGCGATGAGGGCGGCGGCTCCATCGTCACCGTCGCCGTCGGAGTCTCGATAGTGCTCGGTGAGTTCGGCCATGCTGATGCCCAGGCGCAGCAGGGCCGCGTTCACGCCGTAGGAGCAGCCCAGATCCAGCACGGTCGGGGCGGCGATGCCGGTGGCGGCGCGGTAGTCGGCGATGAGGCTCGCGAAGTGCGGTGTCGCCAGTTCCGGTATGCAGTAGTCCAATTCGGCCATCCGCGCGTAATACTCGCGTGGATCGGGCCGGTCGTAGATGTGGTCGAACGAGGCTTTCCCGGTGCTGTGCAACGAAACCGGCACGTGTTCTCCTTCTTGGTCGAGCACTCAATCCAGCAGTCGATCGCTGCGTACGGCTGTCGCGTCGCCGAGGTGTGCGGGCAGCACCCGGCCGAACAGCTGCCGACTGCGCTCCGCGGTGCCGATCACCCCGGTGGTCCGGCTGTAGGCGAAGATGGCGGTGTGCCGCTGCGCCGCGCCGGTGACCGGTGTCACCCGGTGCAGCGAGTAGCGGCCCTGGAACAGCTGCAGATCCCCGGGGCGCAGGTCGAGGCGGCGAATCAGGTTCTCCCCCTTGCCTTCCAGCACGGCACGCACGTCGTCGAGATGTTCCGCCTCTGGGGTTCGGATGCCCGGACAGTATTCGAAGACGCCGCCGGATTCCGGACGCTGGGTGAGCATGCTGACGGTGAATTCGTTGGTGTCGAAGTGCCAGGGGTGCGACATGCCCGGCGCGACCACGTTCAGGCAGAGTCCCGCCAGCGGGTCGGTGTACTCGTGCAGCTGCTCGAGCTCGAAGCAGTCGGCCACGAACCGCTGGAACACCGGGCTGGCGTAGAGCCGCTGAATCAGCGTGTGCGCCGGAATGAGATCCCTTGCCACGAAGGCGTTTCCGCGTTCGAGCACGATGCGGCCCGGATGACCCTCGGGTAGTTCGGCGTCCAGCGGGATGTTGTAGGCGTTGACCCGTTCGACGGTGTAGTAGGCCCGCGGGGCCAGTTCCGCGCCCTCGGCGCGCAGTGTCTCCAGGAACTCCGGGCGCACGAATCCGGTGAGCACGCTGCACCCGTCGGCCGCCAAGTCGGCGCGCGCCGCCCGCACGGCCCGCAGCCAGCCCGCACCGCCGGGCGCGTCCAGCGGGTAGCGCTCGGTGTCCACCACCTCGGTCACCGAATCATCCACCATCCCATCGCCAGTGGATGGGCACGCGTCGGTCCAACCCCCGCTCGTAACCATGCCGACCATTCTCACCAGAGGGGCGTCGGCGCGCCAGGGATTCGCTGGAATCGGTCACCTGACGCGGTCAGAGAGTTTTATTGCATCCCAACAGAATTCATGCGAGCGGAGATCGCCGTCGGTCCGACGCACGATGGACGGCGCACTATTGCGTGCGGCGGCCATCAGCCGGATGCGCCGCGCGGGCCAGCGCCGCGGCGACCTCCGGGGGTGACAGATAGTGGCCGGTCTGCTCGAAATCGCCGATGGTGTGGGCGATTCGGTCGGTGTAGCCGATGCGCAGGAAGTCGTCACCGGCCAGCGCGTGCAGGGTCCAGTCGAAGACGGTGCGGGTGCGGGCCACCACGGTGCGCAGGGCCAGCAGATGGTAGGCGCGGGTGACGAACTGCGCGGGGACGCCCCGCAGTCCGATGCCGAGCGGGCGGGCGAGGGCGTCGCGGCCGCCCAGGTCGACCACCATGCCGAGATCGCGGTGCCGGTACGGGGTGCGCGCAGCGCCGCGCAGCGTGGCGGTGAGGTTGCGGGCCAGTCGGCGGCCCTGGCGGCTGGCGTGCTGGGCGGTGGGCGCGCAGACGGCGTCGCCGCCGGTGGACAGGTCCGGGACGGCGGCGGCGTCACCACAGGCCCACACCCCCGCCAGGCCGGGGACGGTCAGATCCGCGGCCGCGACCACCCGACCGCGGGCGGTCTCGGCGCCCAGGTGGGCGGCCAGCGGACTGGGGGCGACGCCCGCGCTCCACAGCACGGTGCGGGTCGGGATCACGGCTCCGGTGGTGAGGGTGACCGACCGCTCGGTGACCTCGGCCGCCGACGCCCCGGGTCGGAAGTCGATCTCCCGCCGCGCCAGCCGCCGCTTGGCATCGGCTCCGAGCCGTTTGCCCAGTTCCGGCATGATGTGGTCGCCGTGGGTGATGAGGTGCCACCGCACCGTGGTCGGGTCCAGGCGCGGAAAGTACTGCCGCGCGGCGGCTTTGGTGAGCCGATTGAGCACCGCGGCGGTCTCGGTGCCCGCGTAGCCCGCGCCGATGGCGACGAAGGTCGACCGTTCGCGCCGCTCCGCCTCGGTATCGGCGACCGCCGCCAGATCGAGTTGGCGCAGCACGTGGTCGCGCAGGTACACGGCCTCGGCCAGGGTCTTCATCCCGAACCCGTACTCGCGCAGACCCGGCACATCCATGACCCTGGTGATGCTGCCGGGCGTGAGCACCAGGTGGTCGTAGTCGAGCGCGTACTCCAGTCCGGACCGCAGCCGCCGCACCACGCACCGACGCGCATCCGGTTCCACGCCCACCACCATGCCCGGCGCGATCTCGGTCCGCCGCAGCACTCGCCGCAATGACACCGAGACCGCCCGCGCGGTCAGCACCCCCGCCGCCACCTGCGGCAGCAGCGGCAGATACAGCGCCGCGTCATCCGGCGCGACCAACGTCACCTCGGCCTCCCCCGGCCGCAGCGTCCGCTCCAACGTCCGAGCGCACTCCACTCCGGCGAAACCACTCCCGACGATGACGATCCGCGCAGGGGTCATCCGCCCAACGTAGCAACGCGCACCCGCGCGGCGGTGGAGGCTGCCAGGGAGCGGCCGGCTCCTCGGGCTACTCCCGCTCCTGGAGACACGCACCCGCCCGTGCTTCCATGCGGCGTGCCCAGTGACCTCGCAAGAGCGTTTCAGCGAGTGGTTCGGCAGGTCTCGTCGGCGCTGGAATCGGCGGCGTCCGGCGTCTCCCGGCGGCTACGCGCGGCGTCCGAGGAGCGTCTCCGCGAACCCGCCCGCGACCTCCCCGTCGTGGACACCTTCGTCGCGAAGACGATCAAGTTTCCGCCACCGCCGGAACTGCGCGCGCCGACGAGCCGTGAGCGCTGGCACGCCCTGGCCGACATCGCCGAGGGCCGCCTGCCGGAGCCGAAGATCGTCAACTCCCCCGATCTGGATGCGCTCGCGCACTCGAAACTCTATATCGCGCTGGAGAATCAGTGGCCCGGCACCAAGTCCATCAAGGAGCGGGCCGCGCGCGTCGTGACCTCGAAATTGAACGATCTGCCCCCGGGGGTGCCGGTTCGCATCGCATCGTCGGGCAATCATGCGATCGCCTACGCGGGGGCCTTGGGCCGCCGTCGTATCCCGGTGATCGCGGTGGTACCCGAGAACACGTCCGCCGTGAAGATCTCGAAGCTCGAGGAGCGCGGCGCGACGGTGATCCGGCACGGCTCGTCCTACGACGACGCCTACTCGCACGCCAAACGCCTCACTGAGGAACAGGGAGGTCGGTTTCTGGACGTGTCGGCGCACGACTCGGTCGCCGCGCTGGGCACCGCCGTCCACGACATGCTGTCGCTGCGGCCCTCCGCCAGCACCTTGGTATTGCCCGCCGGTGGCGGTACGGTCGCCTCGGCCGCACAGGTCGTGCGAGATTTCGAGGAGATCTGGGGCGGACGCCGCACGGTCCTCATAGCCTGCCCGGAGAACGCGCCGACGGTCTACGAGTCCTTCAAGGCCGGCGAGCCGGTCACGGTCCCCGCCCACACCATGGCCGAGGCCGTGAACGTCGGCACCGTCGACGCCCATCTGCTTCCGCAGATCCTCGGCGCCGCCGACGATGTCGTGCTCGTCCCGGAATCGTCGATCCGGGAGGGTGTTCCGCTGCTGAGCGCCGCGATCGGCAGTCCCGTCGAGGCCGGTGCGACGCTCGGGCCGATGGCCGTCATCGGATCGCAGGGTGTCCTGCACGGGGCCAGCGGAGCCGTGCACGATGTCCGCGGTCAGGAGGTGCTCACACTGGTCACCGGCGGCAATGTCGCCCCTGGGCACGGGGTGTGATCGGGAAGCACTCGTCGATCAGGGTGGCCGACCACCGACCGTCACGCTGCCGCCCGCCGTACCGGGCGGCCCTCACGCCGGTGTGTGACCGCCGCGCGGCCCTCAGGCCGGTGGCCGACCGGCGGCGAGGTGGCCGAGTTCGGTGACGGTGAGGCCGATGAGGGAGTCGCGGAAGACACGGCCGTCGCGGGCGGGGACGGGGATTTCGCAGGGGACGACCAGGACCGGGCAGCCCGCGGTCTCGGCGGCCTGGACGCCGGTCGGGGAATCCTCGATGGCCACGCAGTGTTCGGGGGCGACGCCGACCAGTTCGGCGGCGCGCAGGTAGATGTCGGGGGCCGGTTTGCCGTGGGGCACCTCGTCACCGCAGACGGAGCTGTGGAAGTGGTGGCGGCCCAGGGTGTCCAGGCCGAATTCGGTGAGCGAGCGTTTGGTGTTGGTGACCAGGGCCATGGGCACCTCCGCGGCGGCGAGGGCGGCCAGGGCGTCCTGGGCGCCCGGCCGCCAGGGGATCGCGCCGGTGGTGAACAGTTCGGTGACGCGGGCTTCCAGCCAGTGGCCCGCTTCGCCCAGGGCCGCCGGGGTCGGGTCCAAGCCCAGGCCGTTGAACATGATGCGCAGTGCGTTGGGTCCGGACGCGCCGATCAGAGCGTGCCGGATCTGGTCCGTCATCTCGCGGCCGAGTTCGGCCGCGAGTTCCCGCACGGCGATATCCCAGAGCTTCTCCGAATCGAGCAGGGTGCCGTCCATATCCCAGAGCACGGCGGCCGGGCGGGTCATCGGAGCAACTCCTCGGGGTCGGTGGTCAGAGGCCGGAGGCGGTGATGAGCATACGGCCACCGCTGTTGTCGACCTGGATCCAGCGGTTCTCGCTGTCGGTGGAACCGTTCTTCAGGACGTAGGTGATCGAGACGACGGCCCGGTTGTCACCCTGCGGCGTGACCGCCCCGACGCGCACCTCGGCGATGGTGCCCCAGAACTGCGCGTAACTGTTGTAGCCGCCGGTGACCGCCTGGTACGACGGTGACAGCATGGACCACGCACCGCTTACATTGCCCGGCAGCATGCCGTAGTAGTTCCGCACGAACGCACTGACATTGCCCGGATTCGGCGGGGCCGGGGTGGTGGTCGGCGGCGTCGTGGTCGGCGTGGTGGTCACGGTCGTCGTGGTGGGATTCGCACTCGTGGTGGTGGACGGCGGCGCGGTGGTCGTGGTCGGCGCGGCGGTGCGCGACGGCTCCTGGCTGTCGGCCTGACCGATCACCGCGGGTGAGGTCGGCGCGGCGCTCGAGGTACCGGCGACCGGCGGCGCGACCTCCGACGTGCCGGTGGCGACGGGCGGATTCTCCACTCCCCCACCGCGGTTCACGGTGGTGGCGATCACCGCGGCGAGCAACAGCGCCGCGACCACCCCCACTCCGGCCAGCGCGAGCCGCCGACGGTCGCGCCGCGTCCCCTGCGCCGCACCGGAATTCGGCACCACCGGCAGCGGACCGCTCGCCGGGCGCTCGGATGTCCCCGCACCCGTGTGCCTCGCGGGCGTACCCATGTCCACATGCATGGTCGGATCGGTGCTGTTGCCCGTCACACCGTGCGAATTCGTCAGCACCGTGGTCTCCGCCGCGTCCGGGGATACGGCGGCGGCCGTCGGCAGCACCTTGGTCGGATTCGGATGCGCGTGCGCGGGCACGCCGCGCCCCTCGGCCACCGCCTCCAACGCCTCGTGCGCCTGCTTCATGGTCGGCCGCGCATCGGCTTCGGCCGCGAGCAACTCCATGAGCACCGGGCCGAGCGGTCCGGCCCGCCGGGCTTCGGGCACCCGGGCGCGCGCCACCGAGTGCAGCACGGCAAGGGGGTTCTCGCCCTCACCGAAGGGTGGCGTGCCCTCCACCGCCGCGTACAGCGTGGAGCCGAGCGCGAACACGTCGGAGGACGGTTCCGGATTCTCACCCCGCGCCACCTCCGGCGAGAGATATGCCGGTGTGCCCGCGAGGAATCCGGTGGAGGTGACGGTCACATCGCCCACGGCCCGCGAGATGCCGAAGTCGGTGATCTTCACGGTGCCGTCGTCGGCGACGAGGATATTGGCGGGTTTCACGTCCCGGTGCACGATGCCCGCGTCATGGGCCGCCGCCAGCGCCGCCGCCACCTTGGCCCCGATCCGGGCGACCTGGGTGGGCGGCAGCGGCCCCTGCTCCCGCATGACGGCGGCCAGACTGGGCGCGTTCACGTACTCCATGACCAGCCACGGCTGGCCGTCCTCCTCGGCCACGTCGAAGACGGTGACGGCGTTGACGTGGTGCAGTCGCGCCGCGATCCGCCCTTCGCGCATGGCCCGCATCCGGGCCTCGATGGCCTGGGATCGGGACAGCCCGGGGCCCAGCAGCAGTTGCTTGACCGCGACCGTGCGCCGCAGGCGCACGTCGGTCGCACGCCACACGACTCCCATCGCACCGGTGCCGATCGGATCCGTGAGCCGATACCGTCCCGCAATCAGCCGGTCTGCCGTCATGTGGTTGTACCCCTCCTGCTGGCGTCACGCCGAGCCCACCCTGCAACTCTGCGCGATAGCCCGGAAAACTTCCGAAAATCCTATGCGTTGAAGTACTTCGCTTCCGGATGCAGCAGTACGAACGCATCCGTCGACTGCTCCGGATGCAATTGCAACTCCTCCGACAGCGTCACTCCGATGCGGCCCGCTTCCAGCAGGTCCACCAGCTTGGCGCGGTCTTCGAGGTCCGGGCAGGCCCCGTAGCCGAAGGAGTAACGTGCTCCACGGTATCCGAGTTTGAAGTAATCCAGCACATCGGCCGGGTCTTCGTCGGCGACCGAATGTCCTTCCAGCACAAGCTCTTCCCGGATACGGCGATGCCAAAACTCGGCCATTGCCTCGGTGAGCTGCACCCCGATGCCGTGCACCTCCAGATAGTCGCGGTAGTTGTTCTCCGCGAACAGCACGTTCGCGAAATCGGCGATGGGCTGACCCATGGTGACCAGCTGGAACGGCAGCACATCCACCTGGCCGCGCTCGCGCGCCAGCTCCCGGGAGCGGATGAAGTCGGCGATGCACAGGAACCGGTCGCGCTGCTGGCGTGGGAAGGTGAATCGATACCGCTGCGGCGCATCGGGATCCGGCTCGGTGAGCACGATCACATCGTCACCCTCGGAGACCGCCGGGAAGTAGCCGTAGACGAGCGCCGCGTGCGCGAGCACGCCTTCGGCGGTGAGCCGGTCGAGCCAGTACCGCAGCCGCGGGCGGCCCTCGGTCTCCACCAGCTCCTCGTAGGTGGGTCCGTCTCCGGCGCGCTGGCCGCGCAGCCCCCACTGCCCGAGGAACAGCGCCCGCTCGTCGAGCAGGCCCGAATACTCCTGTACCGACAGCCCTTTCACCACGCGGGTGCCCCAGAAGGGCGGCACCGCCACGGGCAGATCGGCGGCCACGTCGGAACGCGCGGGCACCTCGATGGGCGTCTCCTTGGCGCGGCGTTCGGCGGCGATGCGCTTGGAACGCTCGTGGCGGGCCTTGCGTTCGGCGGCCTTCTCCCGTTCGGCGATGGCCTCCGGGGAATCCGGATCGGGGCCGCCGCCACGCTTGCGGGTCATGATCTCGTCCATGAGCCGCAGCCCTTCGAAGGCGTCGCGGGCGTAGTGCACATCGCCCTCGTACACCTCGGTGAGATCGTTCTCCACGTAGGCGCGGGTCAGGGCCGCACCGCCGAGGAGCACCGGGAACTGCTCGGCCACCCCCTTGGCGTTGAGTTCCTCCAGGTTCTCCTTCATGATCACCGTGGATTTGACCAGCAGCCCCGACATGCCGATCACATCGGCCTTCTTGTCCACGGCGGCGTCGAGAATGGTGGCGATCGGCTGCTTGATGCCGAGGTTGACCACCTCGTAGCCGTTGTTGGACAGGATGATGTCGACCAGGTTCTTGCCGATGTCGTGCACGTCACCCTTGACGGTGGCCAGCACGATGCGCCCCTTGCCGGAGTCGTCGGTGGCCTCCATATGCGGTTCCAGATGCGCCACGGCCGCCTTCATCACCTCGGCGGACTGCAGCACGAACGGCAGCTGCATCTGGCCCGAGCCGAACAGCTCGCCGACGGTCTTCATCCCGGCCAGCAGCGTCTCGTTGATGATCCGCAGCGGCGGCACTTCGCGCATGGCCGCGTCGAGATCGGCCTCCATACCGGCCTTCTCACCGTCGACGATGCGGCGCTCGAGGCGTTCGAACAGCGGCAGCGCGGCCAGTTCCTCCGCGCGCGAAGCCTTGGAGGAGGCCGCCGAGACGCCCTCGAACAGCGCCATCAGTTTCTGCAGCGGGTCGTAGTCCTCGCCGCGGCGGTCGTAGACCAGATCCAGCGCGGTCTGGCGCTGCTCCTCGGGAATCCGGCTCATGGGCAGGATCTTGGAGGCGTGCACGATGGCCGAATCCAGTCCGGCTTCGACGCATTCGTGCATGAACACCGAGTTCAGCACCTGCCGGGCGGCGGCGTTGAGACCGAAGGAGATATTCGACAGGCCCAGGGTGGTCTGCACATTCGGGTGGCGGCGCTTGAGTTCGCGGATGGCCTCGATGGTTTCGATGCCGTCGCGCCGCGACTCCTCCTGACCGGTGCCGAGGGTGAAGGTCAGGGTGTCGATGATGATGTCGGATTCGGCCAGTCCCCAGTTGCCGGTGATATCGGCGATGAGGCGTTCGGCGATCTCGACCTTCTTCTCGGCGGTGCGCGCCTGCCCCTCCTCGTCGATGGTCAGCGCCACCACGGCGGCGCCGTGTTCGGCGACCAGGCGCATGGTCTGCTGGAACCGCGAATCGGGTCCGTCACCGTCCTCGTAGTTGACCGAGTTGACCGCGCAGCGCCCACCGAGGTGTTCCAAACCCGCCTGCAGCACCGGGGTTTCGGTGGAGTCGAGCATGATCGGCAGGGTGGACGCGGTGGCCAGGCGACTGGCCAGCTCCCGCATGTCCTTGGTGCCGTCACGGCCCACGTAGTCCACGCACAGGTCGAGCATGTGCGCACCGTCGCGGGTCTGGTCCTTGGCGATATCCAGGCACTTCTGCCAGTCCTCGGCCAGCATGGCCTCGCGGAACGCCTTGGAGCCGTTGGCGTTCGTGCGCTCGCCGATCATGAGGATGGAGGCGTCCTGCTCGAACGGCACCGAGGTGTAGATGGACGACACGCTCGGTTCGTGCTCGGGCGTCCGGTGCGCGGGCGTGAGTTCGCGCACCGCCTCGGCCACCTGGCGGATGTGCTCCGGCGTGGTGCCGCAGCAGCCGCCGACCAGCGCCAGCCCGAATTCGGAGACGAACTGCCGCATGGCCACGGCCAGTTCCTCCGGCGTGAGCGGGTACACGGCGCCGTTCGCGCCCAGTACCGGCAGGCCCGCGTTCGGCATGACCGAGACCGGCAGGTCGGCGTGCTTGGACAGATGCCGCAGATGCTCGCTCATCTCGTCCGGGCCGGTGGCGCAGTTCAGGCCGATCATGTCCACGCCGAGCGGTTCGATGGCGGTGAGCGCCGCGCCGATCTCGGAACCGACCAGCATGGTGCCGGTGGTCTCCATGGTGACGTGGGTGATGATCGGAATGCGGCGGCCCGCCCGCGCCATGGCGTGCTGGCTGCCCACGATGGCGGCCTTCACCTGGAGCAGGTCCTGGCAGGTCTCCACCAGGATGGCGTCCGCGCCGCCGTCGAGCATGCCGAGGGCGGCCTCGGTGTAGGCGTCGCGCAGCGAGGCGTAGGGCGCGTGCCCGAGGGTGGGCAGCTTGGTGCCCGGCCCCATGGACCCCAGCACGTAGCGGGGCGTGCCGTCGGCGGAGGGTCCCATCTCGTCGGCGACCTCGCGCGCCAGGCGGGTGCCGCGCTCGGACAGATCGCGGATGCGATCGGCGATGTCGTAGTCGGCCAGGTTGGGCAGATTGCAGCCGAAGGTGTTGGTCTCGACCGCGTCGGCGCCGGCCTCGAAATACGCGCGGTGGATATGTCGCAGCACGTCGGGGCGGGTTTCGTTGAGGATCTCGTTACAGCCCTCGAGTCCCCGGAAGTCGTCCAGGGTCAAATCCGCCGCCTGCAACATGGTGCCCATCGCACCGTCGCCGATCACGACACGCTTGCGGAGCGTGTCGAGTAGGGTGGTGTCGAACTCGGCGCGGGGGGACACAGACATGTACTCAAGAGTAGTGGTCTGTCCCGACAATCCGGGCCCCGGTGCCGCCGGTCCACGCTGTGGGACGCGGCGTGTCCGCGCGCCTCGCCGCCGACACGTTCGCCACGTCACACCGTGGGCGGCGTCGGCGTGTCCCGGAGGTGCGCGTCGTTGGCGCGTCATCCCGGCCGACACCGTAGGCTGACCGGGTGAACGCCAGTGAACCCCCGGTGCCTGCCGAGACGGACCTCCCCACCCTGCGGGATCCGGTCCTCGTCGCGGCCTTCGAAGGCTGGAACGATGCCGCCGATGCCGCCAGTGGAGCGGTGGAACACCTCGAACTCATCTGGGACTCGCAACCGCTGGCCGAACTCGACTCCGAGGATTATTACGACTACCAGGTGAACCGCCCGACCGTCCGCCAGGTCGACGGTGTCACCCGTGAGATCCAGTGGCCGTCCGCCATGCTGTCGGTGTGCTCGCCGCCCGGCAGCGAACGCGATGTGGTGCTGCTCCGCGGTGTCGAACCGAATATGCGGTGGCGCAGTTTCTGTGACGACATCCTCGAGTTCGTCGAACAGCTCGGGGTGTCGACGGTGGTGATCCTCGGCGCGCTGCTGGCCGATACCCCGCATACGCGGCCGGTTCCCGTCACCGGGACCGCGTACAGCAAGGAGGCCGCGGAGCGATTCAATCTGGAGCAGACCCGCTACGAGGGACCGACCGGTATTACGGGCGTCCTGCAGGACGCCTGCGTCAAGGCCGGGGTCCCGGCGGTGTCGTTCTGGGCCGCCGTTCCGCACTATGTCTCGCAGCCGCCCAATCCGAAGGCCGTGATCGCCCTGCTGCACCGCGTCGAGGATGTGCTCGACGTGGAGGTGCCGCTCAGCGGTCTGCCCAAGCAGGCCGAGGAGTGGGAGGAAACCGTCAACGAGATGACCTCGAGCGATGAGGAGATCACCGAGTACGTGCGCTCGCTCGAGGAGCGCGGCGACGCGGACGTCGATCTCAACGACGCCATGTCCAAGATCGACGGGGATGCCATCGCCGCGGAATTCGAGAAGTACCTGCGCCGACGGGGGCGGGGCAGCTTCGGGCTGTAGCGGGGGCGAAGTTAGGGCACCATTACACTGGACCGAATGACCTCGCCACGGATCGCCGCGCATCTGCACGGGTTCGGTGACCGTATCGCGGCGGTCCAGCATGGTCACGAAGTCCGATATGCCCAATTAGCCGGATCAGTCACCGAATTCGCGGAACGCCTCGGTACCGGACGCCGGCTCGTCGCCCTGGCGGCACGCAACGACATCGGATCGCTGGTGGCCTATCTCGGCGCCCTCGAGGCCGGGTGCGCGGTGCTGCTCACCGAGACGGTGACCGCGGAACTGATCGACAGCTACGACCCCGACGTGGTCATCACGGCCACCGCCGACGGCTCGACGCCCGAACCGGTCGTCCGGCGCGACGGTTCGGCGCACACCCTGCACCCCGAGTTGGCGCTGCTGCTGAGCACCTCCGGCTCGACCGGCTCACCGAAGCTGGTGCGGCTGTCCTACACCAATGTGCTGTCGAACGCGGCGGCCATCGCCGAATACCTGGAGATCGAGCCGACCGACCGCGCCGCGACGACGCTGCCGCTGTTCTACTGCTACGGGCTGTCGGTGGCGCACAGCTATCTGCTGCGCGGCGCGAGCCTGCTGCTGACCAGCCGGTCGGTGGTGGAGCCCGAGTTCTGGGACGAGTTCGCCGCGCAGCGCGCCACCTCCTTCGCGGCCGTGCCGTACACCATCGACCTGCTCGACCGCATCGGATTCGAGCGCATGTCGCTGCCGCACCTGCGGTACGTCACGCAGGCGGGCGGACGGCTCGCACCCGAACGGGTCGCCGCCTACGCCCGGCTGGGCGCGCGCCGCGGCTTCCGCTTCTATGTCATGTACGGGCAGACCGAGGCCACCGCCCGCATGGCCTATCTGCCGCCCGATCTGGCGGCCACCCACCCCGACTGCATCGGCATCCCCGTCCCCGGCGGCTCCTTCACCCTGGAGCCGGTCGACGAGGGCGTCCACGAGCTGGTCTACCACGGCCCCAATGTGATGCTCGGCTACGCGGAGTCACCGGACGACCTCGCCCTCGGCCCCACCCACCCCGCCCTGCGCACCGGCGACCTGGCCTGCCGCACCGAAGACGGCCTGTACCGAGTGATCGGCCGCCGCAGCCGCTTCGCCAAGATCTACGGCCTGCGCATCGACCTGCAACGCATCGAATCCGGGCTCGCCGCCGCCGGTTTCACCGCGTGTTGCACCGAGGACGGCGAAGCACTGGTGGTGGCGGTCGAGTCGGCGATGCCTGCGGACGCCGACAGCGAAGGCACGCAACCGACAGGAGCGGCACCCGCGACCGCGCGGCGGACGGAACCGGAAGTCACGACCGAACATCGCAACGGCGCGGGCATCGCGATGCGGCGGCCGACCGGCGCGGACGGCGCGGACGCGACGCCGGCGAGTGTGAATGTCATGGACGCGACGCCACCGAGCGTCGACATCGCGAACACGGCGCTCGCCGACCTGAAGGACGCGGACACGACGACACCGAGCGTCGACCACGCGGCCGCGCCGCAGGGTGCGGCCGTCGTCCGGGAAGCGGCACGGCTGTCCGGGTTGCCGGTCGCCGCGGTGCGGATCTGCGTGGTGCCGTCGATTCCGCGGCTACCCAATGGAAAACCGGACTATTTGAGTATCCGGCGCCTGCCGGGCACGGACGGCGATGCGCTCCCGTCCGGCGGACCTGGCGCAACCCGCGAGGATGTGCGCACCCTCTTCGCGCAAGCCCTCGGCCTCGATCGTGACCACATCGGCTCCCACGCCACCTTCGCCGATCTCGGGGGCGATTCACTGACTTTCGTCACCCTGGCGGTGCGGCTCGAACGGGCCTTGGGGCAGCTGCCAGCCGACTGGCCGTCGCGCACCATCGCCGAACTCGAGGCACTCCCCCGGCGGCGGATGCGATTCGGGCGGTCGCTCGATACCAGCACCCTGTTGCGGGCGATCGGCATCGTGACGGTAATCGGCTCACATATCGGACTTTTCGTCCTGTGGGGCGGGGCGCATGTGCTGTTGGCGGCGGCGGGATTCAATTTCGCGCGCTTCGCCGTCACAGCGGCTCCGGCCGCGCCGCGGTTGCGCCGCACGCTGCGCAGCGCGGCCTTCATCGCCGTGCCGACGGCCGCGTGGGTGCTGCTGACGCTGCTGGTCAGCGATTATTACGGCTGGCAGAATGTGCTGCTGCTCAACAAGATTCTGGGTCCGCACGACAGCCCGACGGCCGGGCACCTGTGGTTCATCGAGGTGGTGCTCTATCTCATCGTGGCCGCGGCGCTGCTGCTGCGCCTGCCGCTGGCCGATCGCTGGGAACGGTTGTCGCCGTTCTGGTTCGCGATCGGGCTGCTGGCGATGGCGCTCATCTTCCGATACCGGACATTCGACCTGTACCGGCCGGAGGACGTGCCCTTCTCACCGCTGGTGGCCTGGTTCTTCGTCCTCGGTTGGGCAGCGGCCAAGGCCGAGACGGTGTGGCACCGGCTGTTGCTCAGCGTGATCGCGGTGGCGACGGCACCGGGTTATTTCGGCGAAACCGACCGAGAGCGCATGATTCTCGCCGGAATCCTGCTGCTCGTCTGGTTGCCGTCGGTGCGGGTACCCGCGGTGGTCGCGGGTGCGGCCGCGCTGCTCGCCGACGCATCGCTGTTCGCGTATCTGCTGCACTGGCAGGTGTATCCGCTGTTCGGGCAGTATCACCTGGCGGCATTGGCGGCCTCGCTGGCGGCCGGGTGGGCCGCCGCGCGGCTGCTGAGCTGGGCGCGTACCGGATGGGCGAGCGCCGGGATCGGTCGGAACGCGGCCGTGGGCCGCCGGTCAGCTGTCGATCGTCCAGACCTTGGCGGACGCCTCCTGGGCCAGCTTCGCGATCAGTATGTCGCGCGGAATCGTCTGACCGGCAAGGTGATCGAGTGACGGCACCACCACATGGTGCGCGTCGGCTCGCTTGAGTTCGGCGGTCAACTCCGCGAACGCGGTGCCGTCGCCGGGGGTCGATTCATGGAACGTGGCGGCGAAGCAGAAACCGGCCGAGCTGGCGAGGGTGCACATGGCGCTCTCCCACTCGTCACCGCGGCCGTCGGCCAGATCGTCACGCACGTACCCATAGATCAACGCTTCCACCCGAACCTCCGTTGGATTGGGGATCTCGCTGTTCTGTTGTGTGCCCACTAACGACTATGGCGTTCTCGAAGATGCAATTGCAGATGTCAACCCACTGACATCCAGATGCCCTATCCGGGTCCACGCGGGGTTAACTGGTGAGATACTACAGAGCGTGTCCGGTGGTGACGATCGACCTGTCTGGGCTGTCCGAATGCGTGCCGAACGGGATGCTCGGGGGTGGTCACAGGCCGACGCCGTCCGCGCCATGCGCGGGAAATCGAGCCACAACCTCCCCACCGACTCCACGTTGCTACGCAACTGGCGGCGGTGGGAATCGGGCGAATCCCGCCCGGACGACTTCTACGCGCCCATTATCGCGGCGGCCTTCGACACCGTCACCGCGGCCTTTTTCCCCAAGTCACGGCCGAATCGGGACGATGAGATGCTCTCGGCGACCGGCATGGACACGCTCGAGTTCATCGGGCGGCTGCGCATGTCCGACGTCTCGGCGGCGACGCTGGACGCCATCCACATCACGGCCGACCGGCTGTGCTCGGAGTATCCGTGCACCGATCCGCACGAGCTGCACGCGGAGGGGACGGCGTGGTTGCGGCGAATTACCTCGCTACTGGACGGTCGTCTTACTCTTGCCCAGCATCGCGAGGTGCTGGTGCTCGCCGGGTGGGTCGCCCTACTGGTCGGTTGCGTAGATTACGACCTGGGCTGGCGCACCGCCGCCGAGGCCACCCGCCGCGCCGCCCTGTCCCTGGGCCAGGAGGCCGAGCATGCCGAAATCATCGGCTGGGGTGCGGAAATGGCGGCCTGGTTCGCCCTCACCCAGGGCAACTACCGCGGGGCCATCGACGCCGTCGACAGCGCCCTCCCCGGCGCGGGCGCGCTCGGAGTCGGCGTGCAGCTCTCGGCGCAGCGCGCCAAGGCGTGGGCGCGCATCGGCGATCGCCGCGAGGTGGAATCCGCGCTGACGCAAGGCCGCTCGATACTCGACAAACTTCATCATCCCACCAATCTGGACAATCATTTCGTGGTGGACCCGCAGAAGTTCGACTTCTACGCCATGGACTGCTGCCGGGTGGCCGGGGACGACCGCCTCGCCGAAAGCTATGCGTGGCAAGTCATCCGCAACTCCACCGCACCCGACGGCACCATCCGCAAACCCATGCGCGTCTCCGAGGCCCACCTCACCCTCGCGGTGGTGGCGGTGCGCGATCGCAATCTGGAGCTCGCCGTGGACGAGGGCCTACAGGCCCTCACCGGCAAGCGCCGCTCCCTGCCCTCCCTCACGTGGATCGCGAGCGAGGCGGCGCGCGAGATGATCGAACGCTTTCCCGGCGACCCCCGCACCCGCACCTACCTCGAGCAACTGCGCACCCTCGCCGCCAGCTGATTCCGCCGCCCGGAGGCCGATTCGCCCGCCGGTGCCGGAATCGGCGGGAACATGATCGCGAACTCGGCAGTTCCCAGAATGTGACCACGGAATCCCCGCCACCGCCCACCCCACCGGAATCGCGCCGGGTACGGCACGGAACCACCACCGTGACAAGGGATATCGGTGCGCCACGCGCCCGGGTGTTCGCGGTGTTCGCCGATTTCTCCCTGCGCCAGAAGTGGTTTCGCATTCCCAGCCGCCCCGAGCACCTGCACCACACTCTGGACTTCCGGGTCGGCGGCACCGAGGTGGCGGGCGGAATCTTCGCGCCGACGGGCACGGCCGAGCACATCGAGTACCGGTCCCGGTTCCTCGATATCGTGGACGACGAACGCATCGTGTTCGGTTACGAACTCCGGATCAACGACGTGCGCCGAACCATGGCGCAGGTGACCGTGGAGATCGAGGCCCTCGACGCCGACCACACTCGGCTGCGCTATACCGAGCAGTTCGTGCTGGTGGGCTTCGACGGCGACGGCGATCAGGACTTCGCACATCAGCGCGGCATGCTGCCCCTCATGCTCAACGGCCTCGAGGGCGTGGCCACCGGACGCATTACCAGCTGATCCGGTCGCGGCCCGACACATTCGGACTTACCACGCAATACAGCACCGCCACGTCGGCATTCGGGCCGCTGTGGCGCGCCGAACAGCGGGCGCATTGGGGACTCGGGCGGGGGCGGTATTAGTCTCACCCCGGTGACCGAGACCGCTGCCGGATTGCTGCCCGACCCGTCCGGGGTCGGTGGAGGGGATCTGCCGCACGCCGATCGGCTCCGGCTGTTCTCCTTCGCCACCGCCGAGAAACGGGCCGATTACCTGTGGGTGTTGCGCGCCTTCGACACCGCGCGCGCCGCCTATGTGGTGCTGCTGCACGCCAGTGACGTGGTGGAGACGCTCGGACGTTGCCCGGGGGCTCCCGCGCTGACCGCGACCGAGGTGGGGCCGCTGCTCGAGCAGTTGCACCAGTGGGGTGTGCTGGAGCGCAGCTACGACGGCACCCGGGCGGCGACGCTGGCCGAGTATCGGAACCGGCATTTCGTCTACCAGTTCTCCCAGGCGGGCTATCAGGCGTACCGGGCGGTCTCCGATGTGCTGGACGCGCGACTGGACGAGGCCGCGCTCTCCCGTCTGGTGCTGCCGGAACTGCTGGCGGATCTGCACACCCTGGCCGAGGCCAATCGCACCGGGGACGCGCCCCGGGTGTACCGGGTGCTGAACCGGCTCGACCGGGCGCTGTCGGATCTGGCCGACCGGGCCGCGCACTTCTATCTCACCCTCGGCGATCTGGTGCGCACCACCGAGGTCACCCCCGAGGCCTTCCTCGTCCACAAGGACGCGCTGCTGGCGCATATGCGCGAATTCTCCATGGACCTCGCGCGTTTCGCGCCCCGCCTGGCCACCGCCATCCGCGAGGTCGAGGCGACCGGGGTGGACGCGCTGATCGAGCGTGCCGCCCGCTGCGACGAACGCGTCCTCCTCGATACCGCTGCACGGCAGGCGGATTGGCGGGCGCGCTGGCAGGGCCTGCACGCCTGGTTCCTGCCCTCGGACGCCGAGGGTGCGCTCACCGAATGCGAGCGCCTGCGCGAGGCCACCATGAGCGCCATCGCGGCGGTGCTGTCGCTGCTGCGCCGCGTCACCGAGACCCGCAAGGGCGGCGTCTCCCGAGAATCGGCGCTGCGCCACCTGGCGGGCTGGTTCACCGCGGCCCCCACCGCCGAGGCCGCACACGCCCTCTACGACGCGGTCTTCGGCCTCGGCCGCCCGCGCCACCTGTCCATGCGGCATCCCGACGCGGACATCATCCCCGCCATCCGCTCCTGGTGGGAGGCGCCACCGCTGGAGATCGCCCGCACCCTCGCCGAGACGGGCCGCCCGCCCACACCCGGCGCGCCCGCCCGCATCCAACGCAACGACGCCGGTATCCGCCGCCTGCGCCAAGCGCAGCTCGACGCCCAGCGCGCCCGCGCCGAGGCCGCCCGCTCCCTCGCCGCCGCCGACCTCTACGACCGCGTGCTCGACGAGGGCGAAACCGAGGTCCTGCTGAAGCTGCTCGACGCCGCCTCCACCGCCTGGGTCCCGGTCAGCGGCCGCGTCGGCGGCACCACCGGCACCGACAACGGCGTCACTCTCACCGTGCGCGAACACCCCGGCTCCACCGCCGTCCGCACCTCCCGCGGCCTGCTCCACCTCAACGGCCGCACCCTCGAGATCCACGAGAACACCACCCGCCGCCAACGCGCCGCGACAGCGGGGAAGGCGAAAAAGCCCGCCGCACCGTCGGATTCGCCCGCTACGGCCACCGCCGCACATGGAACGGCCGCGCCCGAGGCGCGCAGCGGGCGAGCGCGCCGCACTCCGGACGGCGAGCCGACGCCCACCATCATCGCTACCGAGCCCCAGCACCCCGACCCGGCGACCGAAACCTTCGCGAGCGACGGCAGGGGGGACGCTCCTACGCCCGCTGGGGATTTCCCCGCGACCGCGACATCTCCCGCCGATACCGACCAGGCGGCCGAGCGGCTCACCCCCGACAGCGCATCACCCGCCACCACGGCCGACGACGGGCCGACGGCCGCCCGAGCCGACACGTCCGCGGATGTCCCGACCGCGGAGGTGCGCGGCTGATGCACGCTCGTACCATCGACTCGCTCGCGCTGGACAGCTATCAGCGTGCCGCCCGGGTGATCCTGGCCAACCACCTCGTCACCCGCACCTATCCGGATCGCATCGCGCTGGCACTCATCCGCCGCTGGGCCACCGAACTGCGGGAAGACCTCGCCGAACTCTTCGGCTACCGCCTGGAGGTCACCGAGACCACCGCGCGACTGTTCCCGATCGTGGACCGGCTCGACGGTGCGCGCCCGGCCCGCACGGTGGCCGACCGTGTCTTCGACCGTCGGCGCTACGCCTATCTGTCGCTGGCCCTGGCCGCGCTGGGCCGCGCCGGTGACCAGATCACCCTGTCCGAACTGGCCGACCAGGTGGCCGCCTACGCCGAACAGGTGGACGGTCTCGAACTCGCTCCGGACCGGGCCGCCGATCGGGACGCGTTCGTGGATGCCGTCGGCTGGCTGGCGGCGCGCGGCGCGGTGGCCCTGGCCGACGGTGACGCGGGTGGTTGGGCGGCGGATCCCGAAGCGGGAGAGGCACTCTACGACATCGACCGGGCGGTGGTCTTCGCCCTGTTCCGCCCGCCGCGCGCCCTCCAGCACCTGCACAGCGTCACCGGGCTGCTGGGCGACGAGGCTACCGCGGCCGACACCCGCTCTCCCGCGGCGGCGCTGGCGGCCCGCCGGGTCCGGCGCGCGCTGGTGGAGCTGCCGGTCGTCTACGCCGCGGACCTCCCGCCCGCCGAGCGCGGCCTGCTGGCCCAGGACAAGCTGGTCGCCGAGGTGGAACTGCTCACCGGATTGCCGGCCGAACGCCGCGCCGAGGGCGTGGCGCTCATCGACAGTTCGGGCCGCCTGTCCGATATCCGTTTCCCGAGCACCGGCACCCTGGCCCAGGTCGCCCTGCTGCTGGTGGGCGAGATCGCGGACCTGGTATTGGATATCGACAAGCCGGTCGAGCGCCGTCCCCGCCCGGAACGCCCGTTGACCGATCTCACCGAGCAACTCGATGCCGCCATTCCGATGCGCACGGTCTTCGCGCCGCTGTCGGATCCGGTGGATCCGTTCGCCGCCGAGGACGCGACCGACGACGACCCCGAACCGGCCGAGATCCCGCCGTACCCGTTCATCGCGTCCTCCTGGATTCTCGACACGGTGCGTGCGCTCACCGACCGCTACGGCGCGACGTTCGCCGCCCAGTGGCAGGCCGACGCACCCGGTCTGACCGGTGAGGTGGTGGCGCTGCTGGAGCGGCTGTGCCTGGTGGAGGTGCTCGACGGCGGTCTGCTCGTGCTACCCGCCCTGGCCCGCTACCGGGGGGCTGTGGTGACCGTCCGCACGCGCGCGGAAACCGAACTCTTCGTGGCACCCGGCGATATAGAAGGGACTGTCTGACCCATGGGCGACCTCATTCACGGTGGTGTGCGCTTCGTCCCCACCCGCGCGGGGATCGTGAACCTGTGGGATTACCGCGATCAGGAATTCTGTTTCGCCGACGGGCGACTGGTGCTGCGCGGACCCAACGGCTCGGGCAAGACCAAGGCGCTCGAGGTGCTGTTCCCGTTCGTGCTGGACGGGCGGATCGAGCCGCGGCGGCTGAATCCGTTCGCCGGTGAAGAGCGCACCATGAAGTCGAATCTGCTGTACCGCAAACAGGAATCGGCGTACTCGTACGTGTGGATGGAGTTCGCGCGCGGCAGCTGGGCCGACCCCGAGGTGGTGACCGTCGGCATCGGGATGCGCGCCACCCGCTCCGCCGACAAGGTGACGCGCTGGTATTTCGTCGCGGACGGCCGGGTGGGCGTGGACTTCTCCCTGCTGGACTCCGAGGACCGGCCGCTGACCCGCAAACAGCTGGCCGAGCAGATCGGCACCGATGCCATCGTGGACCGGCCGGTGGAGTACCGCGCCGCCATCGACGCCCGCATGTTCGGGCTCGGGCAGCAGCGCTACGACCAGCTCATCAATCTCATTCTCACGCTGCGCCGCCCGCAGCTGGCGAAGAACCTGGACCCGCGCGGACTGTCGCAGGCGCTCACCGACGGCCTGCGGCCGCTCGACGAGCAGCTGATCCTCGACGCCGCCCGCTCCTTCAGCGATATGGAGGAGGTGGGCCGCACCCTCGAGGGTCTGGTGCAGGCCGACACCGCCACCCGCACCTTCGTCAACGTGTACCGCAAATACCTTGCGGTACAGGCGAAGACCGATGTCGACCAGGTGCGCACCCGGCTCGACGCGGTCACCCACGCGGCCACCGCCCTGCACGCCGCCTCGGCGCTGCGGCAGCGCCGCGACACCGAACGCGCGGCCGCCGAAACCCGCGCCGACGATGCCGACCGCGCCTACGAGCAGGCCCTCGCCGACCGCGAAACCCTCCAGCGCTCCAGCGCCTACGAGGGCAAACAGCAGCTCGACGACCTCGCCGACGCGGTGCGCCGCCTGGAGACCTCGGCGGCCGTGCACCGTGACAAGGCCACCAAGGCCAGTCAGACCGTCGATCAGCGCGCCGAGGAGTTCGAGCGCGCCCAAGCCGCCGTGCAGCACGCCGCCTCCGCCCTCGCTCGCGGCGAGGACGAACTGCGCAGTGCCGCAACCGAAGCGGGCATCGAATGGGCCGCGCTGCCCGAGCAGGCGCGCGGCGACCAGCTCACCACCACGGTGCGCAGCCACGCCGAGGAGCGCGACGCCGACGTGCGCGCGGTCCGCCGCGCCCTCACCCTGGT
>NZ_BAGD01000076.1 GCF_000308635.1 Nocardia otitidiscaviarum NBRC 14405
CCGATCCGATCGCCTCCGGCCCGATCGCCTCCGACTCGCTGTCATGGTCGGTCGATACGGCGGTATCGCCTCGGGTGTCGAACCCGTGCGCCGCCGTCGCCCCGGCGTCGCCGGTCTCGGTGGCGGGCCGCGGCCAGGTCCGCGTCGCCGAGCCGGTGTCGGCGGGACGCTCGTTCAGCCAGGGGGCCAGCACCTTCGAGGTGGTCTCCTGGATCTTGCGGTGCAGTTGGTCGCCGTCCTCGAGGCCCGGTTGCTGGAACAGGACGGTGAGGGCGCCGGAGACCGCGCCGACCACCGCGCCCACCAGGGCGGCGGCGCCGACGTCGTCGAGCTCGGCCGGGAAGGCCGCCCGCAACTGTCTGGCGATCTCCTGTTGCGAGGCCAGCTGGGCGTAGGCCGCGCGGCCGCTCACGGCGGGCACGGTGCGCGAGATCCGGGCGCGCAGCACCGAGATGCGCGATGCCAGGGTGTCGCCGAGGTGGTCGCCGGGATTGTCGCCCGCCGCGCGCAGGGCGCGCAGCAGCACCTCCACGGGACGTTCGCCGGGGCGGCGGGTGGCGATGGCCCGGACGGCGGCCTGGACCCGTTCGTCGGGTTCCGGGAAGAGCAGTTCTTCCTTGCTCGCGAAGTAGTTGAAGAACGTTCTGGTGCCGACCTCGGCGGTGGCGGCGATATCGGCGACCGTGGTCGCCTCATAGCCTCGGGTCTCGAACAGTTCGACGGCAGCCTCGAGCAGGGCTCGGCGGGTGCGTTCACGTTTGCGGTCACGAAGTGCGGATGGCGGCACGCGGGCAGACGCTACGGCATCCGAGCAGCAAAACGTGGCATGTCCATGGGTTTGTCGCGCGCGTTTCCTGGTGTGCGACTTCGCAGTCCGTGCATTGTTGCAGCGTGTGCAGCTTCGCACGCTGTGTATTCCGGATCGCTCGCGGATGTGGTTGGCGCGTGTCGGATGTCCGGCTTAGCGTGGACCGGGTGAGCATCGCAACCAAGGCCGTGGACGACGAGTTCCGCGCACTGCCCCTGGCCGCGCTCGCCGATGCCGCCCTGTCGGCGGCGCGGTCGGCGGGCGCGAGCTATGCCGATCTGCGGGTGCACCGGCTGGTGTCGCAGTCCATCCGGCTGCGGGACGGCCGGGTCGAATCGGTGGGCGACAGCATCGATCTCGGCTTCGCGGTCCGGGTGATCGTGGACGGCACCTGGGGCTTCGCCTCGCACGCCGTGCTGAATCCGGAGTCGGCGGCGGAGGTGGCGCGCCGCGCGGTCACCGTTGCCACGACATTGCGGGCATTGAATCGCGAGCGCGTCGAACTCGCCGCCGAGCCGGTGTACGACGGCGTGGAGTGGGTGTCGGGCTACGACATCGACCCATTCACCGTGCCCACCCCCGAGAAAACCGCGCTGCTGCTGGACTATTCGCGGCGGCTGCACACCGCCGCCGGCGTGGATCACGTGACGGCGTCGCTGTACCAGGTCAAGGAGCAGACCTACTACGCCGACACCTTCGGCTCCCGCATCACCCAGCAGCGGGTGCGGCTGCAACCGCAACTCGAGGCCATCGCCGTCGACACCGCGGCGGGCGTCTTCGACACCATGCGCACCCTCGCCGCCCCGGCGGGTCGCGGCTGGGAGTACGTGACCGGCGCGGACGGCGTCTGGGATTGGGACGGCGAACTCGCGCGCATCCCGGAATGGCTGGCCGAGAAGGTGGCCGCCCCGACCGTCGTCCCCGGCCCCACCGATCTGGTGATCGATCCCAGCAACCTGTGGCTGACCATTCACGAGTCCATCGGCCACGCCACCGAGTACGACCGCGCCATCGGTTACGAATCCGCCTACGCGGGCACCTCCTTCGCCACCCCGGACACCCTCGGCACCCTGCGCTACGGCACCCCGATCATGCATGTCACCGGCGACCGCACCGAGCCACACGGGCTGGCCTCGGTCGGTTACGACGACGACGGTGTGGCCGGGCAGCGCTGGGATCTGGTGCGCGACGGCATTCTGGTGGGCTATCAGCTCGATCGCGTCTTCGCCCCGCGCCTGGGCATGGAGCGATCCAACGGCTGCTCCTACGCCGACTCCCCGCACCACGTGCCGATCCAGCGCATGGCGAATGTGTCGCTGCGACCGGATCCCGAGCGCGACACCACCACCGCCGAGCTGATCTCCCGAGTGGCGGACGGCCTCTACATCGTCGGCGACAAGAGCTGGTCGATCGATATGCAGCGCTACAACTTCCAGTTCACCGGCCAGCGCTTCTTCCGCATCCGCGACGGCGAGTTGGCCGGGCAGGTGCGCGACGTCGCCTATCAGGCCACCACCACCGACTTCTGGGGCGCCATGGAGGCCGTCGGCGGCCCGTCCACCTGGGTGCTGGGCGGTGCGTTCAATTGCGGGAAGGCGCAGCCCGGTCAGGTGGCGGCGGTCAGCCACGGCTGCCCGTCGGTGCTGGTCCGCGGGATCAATGTCCTCAATACGCGCACGGAGGCCGGGCAGTGAACAGCATGATCGCAGCACCCGAGGTGGTGGAGACCGCGCTGCGGCACTCGCGCGCGGACGAGGCCGTCGTCATCGTCACCGATGCCCACGACGCCTCGCTGCGCTGGGCCGGAAACTCCATGACCACCAATGGTTCCTCGATATCGCGTGACTGGGCGGTCGTCTCGATCTTCCGGGACGGCCCGCGGGTCGCACGGGTCGGCAGTGTCGGTTCCACCAGTGTCGATCCAGCCGAGATCGAATCCGTGGTGCGCGCCAGCGAGGCCGCGGCCCGCGACGCCGAACCGGCCCGTGACGCCATGCCGCTGCTGACCCCGGAGACGGTCGGCCCCGCCGGCCCGGACGGCGAGCTGCCCTGGAACGGCTCCCCCGCCGGTACCGACATCACCGTCTTCGAGGGCCTGGCCCGCGATCTCGCGGCCGGCTTCGACGGCGCGGACCGCCTCTACGGATTCGCCCACCACCAGATGCATTCCAGCTGGCTGGGCACCTCCACCGGGATCCGCCGCCGCTGGGTGCAGCCCACCGGGTCGGTGGAGATCAACGGTAAGCGCGGTGTGGGCGCGGAACTGGCCAGCGCCTGGGTCGGCGCGGGCACCCTCGATTTCACCGATGTCGACACCCCGGCCCTGCTGGGCGAACTCACCCGCCGCCTGGACTGGTCGGCGCGACGGGTGGAGCTGCCCGCCGGACGCTACGAAACCCTGCTGCCGCCGTCCGCCGTGGCCGACCTCATGATCTACATGGCGTGGAGTATGGAGGGTCGCGGCGCGCAGGAGGGTCACACCGCCTTCTCCCGTCCGGGCGGCACCCGGATCGGCGAGCGGCTCACCGAAATTCCACTCACTTTGTATTCCGATCCGAGTGCCGCCGGTCTGGAGTACCGGCCGTTCGTGGCCACCCCGTCGTCCTCGGAGTCGCTGTCGGTCTTCGACAACGGACTCACCGCGCGCCGGGTGGACTGGCTGCGCGACGGCGCGATCGCCAACCTGGTGTATCCGCGCGCCACCGCCGCCGAATTCGATGCCGCCGTCACGCCGCCCGGTGAGAACCTGCTCATGACCGGCGGCACCGACGCCTCGCTCGCGGAGATGGTGGCGCGCACCGAACGCGGACTGCTGCTCACCTGCCTGTGGTACATCCGCGAGGTGGATCCGGCCACCCTGCTGCTCACCGGCCTCACCCGGGACGGCGTCTACCTGGTGGAGGACGGTGCGGTGACCGCCGCGGTCAACAACTTCCGCTTCAACGAGAGCCCGCTGGATCTGCTGCGCCGGGTCGGCGAGGCGGGCCGCACCGAGATCACCCTCCCCCGCGAATGGAAGGACTGGTTCACCCGCACCGCCATGCCCGCGCTGCGCATTCCGGACTTCCACATGTCGTCGGTGAGTCAGGCGACCTGATCCGCGCGATTGCGCCGGGGGCGAACAGCGTGCCGGGACCGCCGGGCGCGGGGCATGCTGGAAGCAACACTGTAATCACGTAATTCGGGTGGTGGTCGTCATGGACGACGAGTCGACCCTGTCCATGCCGGACGATGCCGCGGACGCGACGTCCCCGGGTGGGCGCGAACTGCTGGGCGGCACACCGGACGCCGCCGCATTGGACGCGTACTCGCGGACGGTGATGGCGGTCGCCGAGTCGGTGACGCCGCATGTGGCGAGTGTGCAGACCCGGCGGGGCGGCGGCTCCGCCGTGGTGTTCACCGATGACGGGTTCCTGCTGACCAATGCCCATGTGGTCGGCTCGTCCGGCAGCGGCGGCGTGGTGTACGCCGACGGTGCGGAGTCGAGATTCGATGTGGTGGGCGTGGATCCGCTGTCGGATCTCGCGGTGCTGCGCGCCCGCGGCGGCGCGCCCGCGGCGGTGACGCTCGGCGACGCCGACCGGCTCGCGGTGGGGCAACTGGTGGTGGCGGTCGGCAGTCCTCTGGGCCTGGCCGGATCGGTGACGGCGGGCGTGGTCAGCGCGCTGGGGCGGGCCGTTCCGGTCGGCAACCGGCGCACCGTACGTGTGATCGAGGACGTGATCCAGACCGATGCCGCCCTCAATCCCGGCAATTCCGGTGGCGCGCTGGCCGATTCGGCGGGTCGGGTGATCGGGATCAATACCGCGGTGGCGGGGATCGGATTGGGGTTGGCCATTCCCATCAATGCCACCACCCGCCGCATCGTCGCCATACTGCGCAGCGACGGCCGGGTGCGTCGCGCGTACCTCGGCGTGGTCGGGGTGCCCGCGCCGCTGCCGAGCGCGGTAGCCGACCGCACCGGTCAGGGTGCGGGGCTGCGCCTGGTGGAGGTGGTGCGCGGCGGCCCCGCCGACCGGGCGGGGTTGCGCAAGGGTGATCTGGTGCTGAGTGTGGCGCGGGCGCAAGTGCGTGACGCCCAGGGCATTCAGCGCCAGCTGTTCGACGAGGCCATCGGCCGCCCGCTGCCGGTCACGGTGCTGCGCAACGGCGCGATGGTGGATGTCATCGCGGTCCCCGTCGAACTGTCGGTGGACTGAGCGGCGGTCAGGACGCCGAACGCTGCGGCGACGCGGTGGGCTGACAGCTTTCGGCGAGATCGTCCAGCGGGATGTCCAGGGTGCGGCTCAGCGCCACGATGGTGCCGAAGGCGGGGGTGGGCAGCCGCCCCGATTCGATCTTGCGCAGGGTTTCCGGGGAGATGCCCGACGCGGCGGCGACCTCGGCGAGATCGCGGCCGGCGCGGGCGGTGCGCAGGGCGTGGCCCAGGCGGCGTCCGGCCTCGATCTGGGCGGGGGTCAGCGGAAGTCGGACCATGCGGGTCACTCTACTCGATTTGGTATTTAAATACCGACGCGGGCTAGGGTGGTATTAAAATACCAATCGGAGGTTGTGATGGTGGAACTGAAATCGCCCGCGGAGATCGACCGCATGCGGGTCACCGGCCGGTTCGTGGCCGAGGTGCTCGGCGAACTGCGGGCGCGGGCCCAGGTCGGCGTGAATCTGCTGGACCTGGAACGCCATGTGCGGGAACGGATTCGCGAGCGCGGCGCACAGTCCTGCTACTGGGACTACGCACCCTCCTTCGGTCGCGGCCCGTTCCGCAATACCGTCTGCCTGTCGGTGAACGACGCCGTCCTGCACGGCCTGCCCTTCGACTACGCCCTGCGCGACGGCGATGTGCTCAGCATGGATCTGGCGGTCGGCATCGACGGCTGGGTGGCCGACGCCGCCACCACCGTCATCGTGGGCACTCCCGCCGCCGAGGATCAGCACCTGGTCCGCGCCACCGAGGACGCCCTCGCCGCCGCCATCGACGTCGCCCGTCCGGGCAATCGGGTCGGCGACATCTCGGCCGCCATCGCGGCCGTGGCGCGCGGCTACGGCTACCGGGTGAACACCGAGTTCGGCGGGCACGGCCTGGGCCGGACCATGCACGAGGACCCGCATATCGCCAATGCGGGCCAGCCGGGACGCGGCTACCGGCTGCGCCCCGGCCTCACCATCGCCATCGAGCCCTGGTTCGCCCGCACCACCGATCGCGTGGTCACCGACCCGGACGGCTGGACCATCCGCTCCGCCGACGGCTCGCGCACCGCGCACTCCGAGCACACGGTGGCGATCACCGCCGACGGGCCGGAGGTGCTGACCGTCGCGGCCTGAGTTTCGTCGCGGCTCGGATACCGCACGTCTGGTCCGGCGGCCGCGCACAGCACCGCAGCATGGGGTGGCAACGGCGATCAGTCCGTCGTATCGAGCCATTCCTCCAGCGCACCGACCACGCGCAGTTCCGCCGCGACCACCGCGCGGTCGGCCTCGGACAATTCGAGTTCCGCCAGTTCCGAACGCACGTCGGCTGCCCGCGCGGTATCCCCGGTGGCGACCGCGATCTCCAGCAGCTGCGCCAGCGCCCGCCCCTTGTCGACGGCCGGTGCGGTGGCGCCGAACCGTTTGAGCCCGGTCACGATGGCGCGGGCGGCGGCCTTGTCGTCCATCTTGGAATCCCGCAGGATGCGGGCATTGTCGAGGACGCGCGCCAAGCCCTCGAGATTGCGCGCGCCGCCGTATTCGGGATCCGGCTCGTCGGGCCGGATGTAGATGATCGCGTTGCCGACCGGGTCGACCACCGTGAAGCGCGTCTGCCCGGGCCGGAAGCGGGTGATGCGCGGATTGCCGCGCGCGGGCACCCTGCCGTAGCGAGCGCGCAGGGCGGCGGTGAACTCCGCGTGCAACTTCTCGACATCCTCGACGAAGACCAGGCAGCCGACGTGCGCGGTCTGCGCGTCGACGCCGCCGTGCGGGGTCGGTCCGAAGTGCACGTGCCAGCCGTCGCGTTCGACCGTCCCGTAGGTGTACGGGCGCGTCTGCTCGCTGGTGACCTCGTAGCCGAGCGTGCGGTAGAAGTCCAGGGTCTCGGGCAGGTCTCCGCCCCACAGCACCGGCACCGAGAGGTTCGCCATCCCATCACCTCACTCTTGGTAATCAAATTTGACTACCTCAGCCTAGGGGCGCTTCGAAGCGGAAGTCAAGTTTGATTACCATGAGCGGGACCGTCACCGCCGCCGAAGGAGACCGCCATGTCCACCGTGCGCCTGCTCGTCCTCGGCGTGGTGCGTCTGCACGCCCAGCCGACCTACGGCTACGCGGTGCGCCGGGAACTGCTGTCCTGGCGGGCCGAGACCTGGACGAATGTGAAACCCGGCTCGATCCACCACGCGCTCAAACAGCTCGCCCAGGAGGGCTGCCTGCGGCCGCTCGGCACCGAGGGCAGCAGCCAGGGTCCGGGCCGCACCCTCTACGAGCTCACCCCCGCCGGTGACCGCGAGTTCCTGCACCTGCTGGAATCCGCGCTCGTCAGCGTGGATATGGAGGAGCTGGGCGCGGGTATCGCCTTCATGGACGCTCTCCCCCGGGCCCGGGTGATCGAACTGCTGCGCGAGCAGCGCGCCCGCAGCGAGGAGATCCGGGTCGGGCTGCTCGATATGATTCCGGAGTTCCCGAGCCGCCACGAGGCCCCGTACTCGACGGATCTGCTGGAGCTGTGGAGCGGCGTCTTCGGCAATCTCACCGGCTGGACCGCCGGACTGCTGACCCGACTGGAAGCGGGCGAATACCGCATGGCGGACGATCCGGACACGGCGGTCGATGGGGACGCGGGTTAGGCTGCGGGCGTGGACAATCCGTTCGGCCCGGTGGGCGACTCCAAATACGTGCTGCTGACCACCTACAAGAAGGACGGCACGCCGGTCGGCACCGCGGTCTGGGCGGTGCTCGACGCCGGTCGCCTCTATGTCTGGACCGTGACCGACAGCTGGAAGGTCAAGCGGCTGCGCCGCGACCCCCGGGTCACCCTGCAACCCTGCGACGCCATGGGCAAACCGCGCGGTGCGGTGGTCTCCGGAACCGGCGTCGTACTCGATGCCGAGGGCACCGATCGCGCCCGCGCCCTCATCAAACGCAAGTACGGCATCATGGGCTGGCTCGGCGTGCAGGGCAGCCTGCTGCGCCGCGGCCGGGGCGGCACCATCGGCCTGGAGATCACCGCCGACAGCTGAGCGGGCCGGGCGGAGCATCCGATCGCATGCCCCGGCCGACTCGCACCGCGCGACCCGGGCAGGGTGCGCGCCCGATCGCCGGACCCGCGGCGGCACCGTGAACCCGGCGCACGCGCTCCGGTGTCGGCGGAGTGCTGCGGTGCTCGCGGTTCTTCCGGCCCGCGGAACGGTTACGACGCCCGCGGGGTGACGGCCAGCCCCACCGAGCTGCCCGCCCCGCGAATCAGCTTGTGCCCCTTGATCGCGAGGCTGCCGAGCAGGCCGTACTTGTCCGCCAGCACGGTGCGCGCCCGCGCGGTGCCGTCGGCGTCGAGCACGCTCGCGGTACCCTCGACCACCTCGTGGCCGCGCGGCTTACCGCGATTGTCGCTGATCTGCAATGTCACCCGGGGGTCGCGCCGAATCCGCTTGACCTTCCAGGCGTCGGCATTGGTCCACACCAGGATGCGGTCGCCGTCGGGGGCGACCCACACCGGCGTGCCGACCGGCGTGCCGTCCTTCTTATAGGTGGTGAGCAGGGCGTATTTGGCCTCGGCCACATCGTTCCACGTCATGTCCCCACGGTAGGACGGGGCGCGGCCGATCACATCCGTCCCGGAGCGCAGTGCCGTCTACGACCGTGGACGGAGTCGGATGTCTGGCGGACGCGGCACCGCCGGAGTCGGACTCCGGCGGTGCCGTGTGGCGGCTGCCTCCCGCCTCGATGTCAGCGCTGGCTCGCGATGATGGCACCGAGCAGGCCGCCTACCCCACAGCCGACGACCGCGCCGACCACGAAGAAGAACACCCCGATCACCGCGCCGACCACACAGCCGATGATCGCACCGGCCACGATCGATCCGGCATCGGCGACATGTTGCAGCGCAACGGTTTCGGCCGTGGCGGGCGCGAGGTCCGCGGCGCTGGCCGGGTGGACGGTCAACACGGTGCCGCTGGCATCCAGTTGCGGCACAACGCTGATGGAGCGGTCCGCCACCTGGTAGGTGAGCGGAATGGCCGCGATGGTGGCCCCGCCGGGCGCGATGACGGCCACCGCGTCGTGACCCAGTTCGAACCGGCCGGAGGCCAGGGTGGTGGTGACGGCGCTGCGGTCGGGAGCCAGCGTGGTGGTGTACTCGACCCCTCGATCGACACCACTGATGCCCGGCGCGGCCGGAGCGCCCTGTGCCGTCGCCGTGGCAATGCCCAGCGCGGCGGCGGAAATGAATGCGGTAGCGGCGAATTTGGCGATACTCATGATCATTACTCGCAATCGAGAGCCGATTCACCGCAGGCCCGAGTTCGGTGAATTCGATCAGTGCGGCGAATCGGGGGATCAGTTATATCCGATGCCTCCCCGAAATGACATCGAACGATTCTTATGATCCTCTCAGAGTTGGCGGTGCGGAAGCCCCCTGAACCGGGGTTGTCCGCCGATGTCCGCAGGACACGCCGCCGCGCCCGCGTTGGTGCGCCCGCGCCGCCGCGGGCGCACCACGGGCCGAATTATTCGAGTTCGCCCTCGGTTTCGAGGTAGATCTGCTTCAACCGCGCGAGCGTCTCGTCCTCCGGCCGCTCCCACAGGTTCCGCTCCGCCGCCTCCAGCAAACGCTCCGCGATACCGTGCAGCGCCCAGGGATTCGACTGTTCCATGAACTTGCGGTTCACATCGTCGAATACGTAGCTGTCGGCGAGTTTCTCGTACATCCAGTCGGCGACCACATTGGTGGTGGCGTCGTAGCCGAAGAGATAGTCGACGGTGGCGGCCATTTCGAACGCGCCCTTGTAGCCGTGCCGCCGCATGGCGTCGAGCCAGCGCGGATTCACCACGCGCGCCCGGAACACGCGGGTGGTCTCCTCCGAGAGGGTGCGGGTGCGCACGGAATCCGGGCGGGTACTGTCACCGATATAGGCTTCCGGATTCTTGCCGGTGAGCGCGCGCACCGCGGCCACCATGCCGCCGTGGTACTGGAAGTAGTCGTCGGAGTCGGCGATATCGTGCTCGCGGGTGTCGGTGTTCTTGGCCGCCACCGCGATTCGCCGATACGCCGAGCGCATGTCGTCGGAAGCGGGCGCACCGTCGAGATCGCGGCCGTAGGCGTAACCGCCCCAGGTGGTGTACACCTGCGCCAGATCGTCGTCGGTGCGCCAGCTCTTGGAGTCGATGAGCTGGAGCAGTCCCGCGCCGTAGGTGCCGGGCTTGGAGCCGAAGATGCGGGTGGTGGCGCGACGCTCGTCGCCGTGCGCGGCCAGATCCGACTGGGCGTGGGCGCGCACGTAATTCGACTCGGCGGATTCGTCGAGCCCGGCCACCAGCCGCACCGCGTCGTCGAGCAGGGCGAGCACGTGCGGGAAGGCGTCGCGGAAGAAGCCGGAGATGCGCACGGTCACGTCGATGCGCGGGCGGCCCAGTTCGTCGAGCGCGATCGGTTCGAGGGTGGTGACGCGGCGGCTGGCCTCGTCCCACACCGGCCGCACCCCGAGCAGTGCGAGCACCTCGGCGATGTCATCACCCGCGGTTCGCATGGCGGAGGTGCCCCACACCGACAGGCCCACCGACCTCGGGTACTCCCCGTGGTCGGCGAGATAGCGCTCGAGCAGCGAATCCGCCATGGCCTGACCGGTTTCCCAGGCCAGCCGCGAGGGCACCGCCTTGGGGTCGACGGAGTAGAAGTTGCGGCCGGTGGGCAGCACATTGATCAGGCCGCGCAGCGGGGAGCCGCTCGGTCCGGCCGGAATGAAACCCCCGGACAGGGCATGCAGCACCCGCTGCACCTCCACCTCGGTCTGCCGCAGTCGCGGCACCACCTCGGTGGCGGCGAACCGCAGCACCGCCCGCACGGCGTCCGGACCGGCGGCGGGCGCGGTCGAACCGGCGGATGTGGCCGCACCGCCGGGTGCGACAGCGTTTCCGGGCACGGCCGTCGTCCCGCCTGCGGCCGAACGGCCCGCCTCGGCTACCACCGAATCCCCGCGCTTCTCCGTGTCCCCCGCCAGGGCCGCGCCCGGTGCCGCCGCGTCCCCGGAGGCGGCGGCGTCCGCGAGTGCCGGTGTGGCCTCGGCGTTCTCACCCGTGCCGCCCGCCGCGATCTGCGCGTCGACGATCGCGTCGATGGCGTCGACCGACCAGTCCGCGGCCTGCAAGGCGGCGACGAGAGCGCGGGCGCGTGCCTCGAAACTGTCCACCCGGTTGCGGGATTCGTCGCCGGACTCGCTGAGCCCCAGCGCTTCTCGCAGACCGGGCACGGACACCTCGCCGCCCCACAGCTGCCGGGCGCGCAGCATGGCCAGCACCAGGTCGACCTCGGTCTCCCCCGCCGGGGCCTGGCCGAGCACGTGCAGGCCGTCGCGGATCTGCACATCCTTGATCTCGCACAGCCAGCCGTCGACGTGCAGCAGCATATCGTCGAAGACGTCCTCGTCCGGGCGCTCCTCGAGGCCCAGGTCGTGGTCCATCTTGGCGGCGCGCATGAGGGTCCAGATCTGCTGCCGGATGGCGGGCAGCTTGGCCGGGTCGAGCGCGGAGATATTGGCGTGCTCGTCGAGCAGCTGCTCCAGCCGCGAGATGTCACCGTAGGTTTCGGCGCGCGCCATCGGCGGGATGAGGTGGTCGACCAGGGTGGCGTGGGCGCGGCGCTTGGCCTGGGTGCCCTCGCCCGGATCGTTCACCAGGAACGGATAGATCAGCGGCAGATCGCCCAGTGCGGCGTCGGTGCCGCAGGAGGCGGACATGCCGAGGGTCTTGCCGGGCAGCCACTCCAGATTGCCGTGCTTGCCCAGGTGCACCATGGCGTCGGCGGCGAAGCCCTCGGGCGCGGCGAGCCAGCGGTAGGCGGCCAGGTAGTGATGGCTGGGCGGCAGATCCGGATCGTGGTAGATGGCCACCGGATTCTCGCCGAAGCCGCGCGGCGGCTGCACGATGAGCACCACATTGCCGAAACGCAGTGCGGCGATGACGATCTCGCCCTTCGGATCGGCGGAGCGGTCCACGTACAGCTCACCCGGCGGCGGCCCCCACGCCTCGATCACGTTCTCGCGCAGGTCGTCCGGGAGGGTGTCGAACCAGGCGGTATAGGTGTCGGCGCCGATGCGGATCGGGTTGCCCTCGAGCTGTTCGGCGGTGAGCCAGTCCGGATCCTGACCGCCCGCGGCGATCAGGGCGTGGATGAGCGCGTCGCCGTCGCCCTGTTCGAGGCCCGGGATCTCCCCCGGTGCGCCGAGATCGTATCCGGCGGCCCGCATCTCGGTGAGCAGCCGGATGGCGCTGGCCGGGGTGTCCAGGCCGACGGCATTGCCGATGCGGGCGTGCTTGGTCGGATACGCCGACAGCATGAGCACCACGCGCTTGTCGGCATTGGGGATGTGGCGCAGCCGGGCGTAGCGCACCGCGATCCCGGCCACCCGCGCCGCCCGCTCCGGATCGGGCACGTAGGCCGACAGGCCGTCGGCGTCGAACTCCTTGAAGGAGAACGGCACCGTGATGATGCGGCCGTCGAATTCCGGCACCGCCACCTGGGTGGCCACATCCAGCGGCGACAGCCCGTCGTCATTGTCCTCCCACTGGACCCGGCTGCTGGTCAGGCACAGGCCCTGCAGGATGGGCACATCCAGGTCGGCGAGCGCGCCCACATCCCACGCCTCGTCCTCGCCGCCGGCCGAGGCGGTGGCGGGTTTGGTGCCGCCCGCGGCCAGCACGGTCACCACGAGCGCGTCGGCCTCGCGCAGCCGGGCCAGCAGTTCCGGCTCGGCGGCGCGCAGCGAGGCGCAGTACAGCGGCAGCGGCCGCGCCCCGGCCGCTTCGATGGCGGTGCACAGCGCGTCGACATAGGCGGTGTTCCCGGCCAGCTGCTGGGCGCGGTAGTAGACGACCGCGACGGTGGGCGCGTCCGCGGCGACCGGCTGCGCGGTGCGCTCGAGTTCACCCCAGCGCGGCATCTCCACCGGCGGTTCGAAGCCGTGCCCGGTGAGCAGCACCGTGTCGGACAGGAAGTTGTGCAGTTGCCGCAGGTTCAGCGGCCCGCCCGCGGCGAGGTAGTTGTGCGCGTCGGCGGCCACACCGCCGGGCACGGTGGACTGTTCCATGAGTTCGGCGTCGGGTGCGATCTCACCGCCCAGCGCGACCAGCGGAACACCGCTGGCGCGCAGCGTCTCCAGTCCCTCCTCCCAGGCGCGGACGCCGCCGAGGATGCGCACGATCACCAGATCGGCGCCCGCGAGCAGGGCGGGCAGATCCTCCGGCAGCAGCCGCGCCGGATTGGCGAGCCGGTACTCGGCCCCGCTGGCGCGGGCACTGAGCAGATCGGTATCGGAGGTGGACAGCAGCAGAATCACGGTTCGGCCTTCCTTGGGGTGACGCGCCCGGCACGGTTCGGCGCTCATGGGGAAGGTCTGACTGTCACAGTGGCGCGACCGCACCGGAATTGCACCGGTTTCTTCCGTCCGACGAGCCTCGCGACTCTATCGCGCGGGGATCACAGTGCTGCAACCTCTCCGCCCGGCCCGGTGCCACGACCCACGCGCGGGCGTACGCTGCGCGTATGCCGAACACTCCGGGTTGGGTCAGGCGGAATCGGTTCGCCGCCTGGTCAGGGTACTTGTGCGCATTGGTTGCTTTCGCAACGCTGGCAATGGCATTGACCGCTGCCGGCACCGGACATTCGCAGTGGGCGATCGTCGCCGGCGGGATCTGCGCGGCCACACTCCTGTTCGCGCTGATGCTCATGACCACGACCGTGCACCGCGACCACCTCGAACACCACGACAGCCCGAGCCTGCTCAACGACACCTACGCCACCGGTCCGAGTTGGGCGAGCGGGCGCGGGGCGACGCCGGGAATCGAACCGCATCACCTGCGCTGAGGCCCGTATCCACCCCGACCGGCGTGAGTGCCGCGGGCGGCGACGGCGCGATCGCAGGATGCCGGAATCGGCGCGCACGCCACCGGTGTCGGCGCAGGGATCCGAGCAGGCCGGTGCCGGTCGAGTTCGCCGACGGTGCACGGAGTGCGACACCCGAGGATGGCGGGCATCGCAGGCCCGCCGCGACTCGGTGCCCCGGCGACGGGTCCACCCGGGTGTCCGTAGGCTGGATCGGGTCATGACTCGAACAGATCCCGATTCCTGCCCGGGCGTGCTGCGACTGCACGAGGCCGCCGACGGGCCGCTCGCCCGCATTCGCGTGCCCGGCGGTCGGCTGGCACCGGCCCAGATGCAGGCGCTGGCCGAGGCGGCGCGGGAACTCGCCGACGGCGGCATCGAGCTCACCTCCCGCGCCAACGCGCAGCTGCGCGGAGTACGTGACGCCGCCGAGTTGGAGCGGCGGCTGCGGGCGGCCGGGCTGCTGCCCAGCGGCACGCACGAACGAGTGCGCAATATCGTCGCGTCCCCGCTGTCGGGCCGGGTCGGCGGCTGGACCGATGTGCACGCGCTGGTTCCGGCACTCGATGCCGGTGTGCGCGCCGCGCCGCGACTGGCCGAGCTGCCCGGCCGGGTGCTGTTCACCCTGGACGACGGTCGCGGCGATGTGAGCGGGCTGGGCGCGGATATCGGGGTGCACGCCGTCGACGAGGACACCTACGCCGTGGTGCTGGCGGGGCGCGACTCCGGTCTGCGCGTGACCGCCGAACATGCCGTGGATACCGTGCTGCACGCCGCGCACGGTTTCCTGGAACTGCGCGAGGACCAGTGGCGGCTGCACGAGATCCCGGACGGCCCGGCGGCGCTGGCGGACCGCCTGCGCGCCGCGCATCCGCATCTCACCACCGCCGAGACCGTGGCGCTGCCGCCACACCAGGAACCTCCGATCGGCTGGCTGACCCAGTCCGACGACCGGGTGGCGCTGGGCGCGGGCGTGCGCCTGGGCTCGCTGCCCGCCCGCACCGCCGAATTCATCGCCGCCGTCGACCGCCCGGTCGTCATCACCCCGTGGCGGGGTCTGGTGATCACCGACCTCGACGAGTGGGCCGCCGAACAGGTGGTGCGCGTGCTGGCCCCCATGGGTCTCATCTTCGACGCCGCCTCCCCCTGGCTCCAGGTCACCGCCTGCGCGGGCCAGCCCGGCTGCGCCAAATCCCGCACCGACGTCCGCGCCGACGCCGCGGCCGCCGTCGAGGCGGGCCGCGTACTGCCTTCCGGCCCACCGCAACCCGCCGCCGACGAGCTGGCGGCCGACGAGGTGGTCGCCACCGGCCGCCAGCACTGGTCCGGCTGCGACCGCCGCTGCGGCCGCCCCCGCGGCCCCGCCACCGAGGTCACGGCCACGCCGACCGGCTACCGGGTGGTGCCGCCCGCGTAGCCTGCCGCCTGACGCACCGCGTTCGGCGTCGTTCGGGTGGCGGCACCACCCGGGCGGGTGCGTACGGCAGCCCGTCGCGTGCGCCGGCCGTGTCCACGCGGCGGCTCGATTGCCGCACGGACCTGAAACACTCGCGCATCCGGCGGGCCTCGCCCGGGAGTTGGCGCGCCGCGCCGACCGCGCCACCACCTGGGTGGCGCGTCGGCGGTCGGTACCGCCGTGGCCCCGGTCCGCACCGTCTCGCGGCCCGCCACCGGTACCCCGCTCGCCAGCGCATCTGCTGCCCACCCCGCCTCTCATTCCTCGGGCACCGCGCACGGCCCCGACACCACCACCTCCGCTCCCGCGCACCGCAAGGCCGTCCGCGCCCAACGCCGAGCAGCGCGCCGGAGCCCCGCACGCCGCAAGGCCGGATCCGCACCCGCCGCCGAGCATCGGCCGGAAGTTCGCACTCGGTTCGGATTCGTAGCCCGTACCCGGCGCGCGGGGGTCGCGCGCGCTCCTCCTAGTCTGGACGCCATGTCCGACGTGCGTGCCAGCTACCTCACCGACGGGGCCGAGATCTATCGGCGCTCGTTCGCCACCATTCGCGCGGAGGCGGAGTTGGCGCGGTTTCCGGCGGACGTGTCGCAGGTGGTGGTGCGGATGATCCACGCCTGCGGGCAGGTGGATCTGGCCGCCGACGTGGAATTCAGCACCGATGTGGTGGCGAAGGCGCGGGCGGCGCTGCGGGGCGGTGCGCCGATTCTGTGCGACGCCAAGATGGTGGCGTCGGGGGTGACGCGCAAGCGGCTGCCCGCCGACAACGAGGTGCTGTGTCTGCTGGATGATGCGCGGGTGCCGGAACTGGCGGCGGCGCTGGGCAATACGCGGTCGGCGGCGGCGCTGGAGCTGTGGCGCGACCGGCTCGACGGGGCGGTGGTGGCCATCGGGAACGCGCCGACCGCGCTGTTCCATCTGCTGGACATGCTGGACGCGGGTGCGCCGCGCCCGGCCGCGGTGCTCGGGATTCCGGTCGGTTTCATCGGCGCGGCCGAATCCAAACAGGCCCTCGCGGAATACGGCGGCGTGGAGTTTCTGACGGTGCGCGGCCGCCGGGGTGGCAGTGCCATCACCGCCGCCGCCCTCAATGCGATTGCGAGCGAACAGGAATGAGCGGCAAGCTCTGGGGTGTCGGATTGGGACCGGGCGATCCGGAACTGGTGACGGTCAAGGCGGCGCGGGTGATCGGCGCGGCCGACGTGATCGCCTTCCACAGTGCCCGCCACGGCCGCAGCATCTCCCGCGGCATCGCGGCACCGTATATGCGGGCGGGCCAGCTCGAGGAGCATCTGGTCTATCCGGTGACCACCGAGACCACCGACCATCCCGGCGGCTATCAGGGCGCGATCGACGAGTTCTACGAATCCGCCGCCGCCCTGCTGGCGGACCATCTGGCCGCCGGCCGGTCGGTGGCCCTGCTCGCCGCCGGTGACCCGCTGTTCTACAGCTCCTTCATGCATATGCACCGCCGCCTCGCCGACCGCTTCGACACCGAGATCATTCCGGGCGTCACCTCGGTGAGCGCGGCCTCGGCGGCGCTGGGCACCCCGCTCGTCGAGGGCGACCAGGTGCTGACGGTGCTGCCCGGCACCATGCCGGTGGACGAGCTCACCCGCCGCCTGCGGGAAACCGACGCCGCCGCCATCATGAAACTGGGCCGCACCTATCCCGGTGTGCACCAAGCCCTCTCCGATGCCGGGCGACTCGACGACGCCTACTACGTGGAACGCGCCAGCAGCACCCGCCAGCGCGTGCTGCGCGCCGCCGACGTGGACGACGCCAGCGTGCCGTACTTCGCCATCACCGTGGTCCCCGGCCCCGAACCGGCGACCCCGATCCCGCTGACCCCCGCCGCCACCGCCGCCCCCGTTCCGGTCGCCTCCGCGACCGCCGAAAAGACGGCCGTACACGGCGAAGTCGTCGTGGTCGGCCTCGGTCCCGGCGCGGCCGAATGGACCACCCCCGAGGTCACGCGGGCACTGGCCGAGGCCACCGACATCGTCGGCTACAGCACCTATGTGAATCGCGTGCCCGAGCGTCCGGGGCAGCGCCGCCACGCCAGTGACAACCGCGTGGAGTCCGAGCGTGCCGCCATGGCCCTGGATCTGGCCAAGCGCGGAGGCAGGGTGGCGGTGGTGTCCTCGGGCGATCCCGGCGTCTTCGCCATGGCGGCGGCCGTGATCGAGGAGTCGGCCGATCCGCAGTGGTGCGATGTTCCGGTGCGGGTGCTGCCCGGAATGACCGCGGCCAGTGCGGTCGCGAGCCGGGTCGGCGCACCGCTGGGCCACGACTTCGCCATGATCTCGCTGTCGGACCGCCTCAAGCCGTGGGAGGTGGTGGCGCGCCGGATCGCCGCCGTGGCCGCCGCCGATATGGCCTTCGCCGTCTACAACCCGGCTTCCTCGCAGCGCACCTGGCAGGTGGCGGCCATGCGGGAGCTGGTGCTCGAACACCGCAAACCCGATACCCCGGTGGTGCTCGGCCGCGATGTGGGCGGGCCGACCGAATCGGTGCGGGTGGTGACCCTGGCGGAGCTGGATCCGGTCGAGGTGGATATGCGTACCCTGCTCATCGTCGGCGCGTCCAGCACCACGGTGTTCGAGACGGCGGGTGGGCCACGCGTGTTCACCTCCCGCCGCTACACCGATTAATATTCCATAGTGGAAGATGGCCCGGAGGAAGGGAGTGCAGGTGGCAGACACATCGCAACGCCCGCTCAATTCGACGGCCGCGTCGCTATTGGGATTCCTGCACCAGGGCCCCATGTCCGGCTGGGATCTGGTCGCCCTGGCCCAGGACAAGATCGGTGACTTCTGGACCATCACCCAGAGCCAGGTGTACCGCGAACTCGCCACCATGCATCAGCACGGCCTGGTGGACAAGGGCGAGGCCGGCGCGCGCGACCGCACCCCCTACCGGATCACCGAGGCGGGCCGCGAGGCGTTCGCCCAGTGGATCGCCCGCGATCCGGGCGCGGAGACCATCCGGGTGCCGCTGCTGCTCACCCTGTCCTTCGGCGACTTCGTGGAACCCGACCGGCTGCGCCGCATCATCGACGCCAACCGGGAGATCCACGAACAGCGCCTGGCCGGATACCTCACCGGTCACGACGAGCAGCGGCAGTCCCCGTTCGAGCGGGCCACCCTGGATTTCGGCATCCGCTACGAACGCGCGGTGCTGGAATGGTTCGATCGGCTGCCCGAACTGCTCAGCGAGACCAGTCGGCTCAGCTGAGCCGCTGCGCCGCGCGCAGCCAATCCCAGGCGCCGGCAACGGAATCCACGGACCGCGCCCCCGTCGGCAGCGGCGGGCGGTCCACCACGACCACGGGCAGCCCGCGGGCGCGCGCGGCGTCGAGTTTGGCCTCGGTCTGCGCGCCGCCGCTGTCCTTGGTGACCAGGGCGGTGATCCGATGCGCCGTGAGCAGCGCCGTTTCGTCGGCGACGGTGAACGGGCCGCGTGCCAGCAGCAGTTCGTGCCGGGGCGGCAGCGCGCCCTCGGGCGGATCGATGGCCCGGATGAGGAACCAGTGCCCGCGCAGCGCGGCGAAGGCGCTCACGCCCTGGCGGCCGATGGTGAGGAAGATCCGGTCCCCCAGTCCGGCAACGGCTGTCGCGGCGGCGGACAGATCCGGCACCCGGATCCAGCTGTCCCCCGGGCGCTGCGTCCAGCCCGGTCGGCGCACGTGCAGGATCGGCAGCCCCAGACTCGCGGCGGCCGCGGCGGCATGGTCGGTGATACCGGCCGCGAACGGATGGGTGGCGTCGACCACGGCCTCGATGCGATTGTCCGACAACCAGGTCCGCAGTCCGTCCACGCCGCCGAAGCCGCCGATCCGCACCTGCCCCACCGGCAGCAGCGGGTCGCGGACGCGTCCGGCGAGCGAGGAGACGATCTCGAATCCCCGCTCGCCGGAAGCAGTTTCGGCGAGCACCCGAGCTTCGCGGGTGCCGCCGAGAATCAGGGCCCTCAGGGCTGCCCGCTGAAGTAGGCGGAGCCCGAGTCGATCAGCGGCTGACCACCGGCGACCAGCAGGCCGATGAGCGCGCCGATGATGGCGCCGGGAATCGCGGAGACGACCAGCCCGAGCAGGCCGATGGCGCCGCCGATCACCGCGCCCACGGCCGCGCCGAGCGCGGCGCGCTGCAATTCGGCGAAGAACCACTGTTGCGCGGAGATGGCCCGCGCGTGCGCGTGCGGCCCGACCTCGGGGGTCAGCGACAGTTCCTGACCGTTGTCGGCGACGGCCGCGACGATCCGCACGTCCTCCCCACCGGCTTTTCCGGTCAGCGGCACCTGCGCCACCACCGCACCGGATTCGTTGGTCAGGCTCACGGCCTGCCCGTCGGCGTCGACGCTGAACCGACCGCCGGTGACGCTGGTGACGATGGCGTCGCCCGCCTCGGCCAGCGCGATGGTGTAGTCGACACCCTGATCCTGCCCGTGCACCTGCGCGGAGACCGGCTGCGGTGCGGTGGGCGCTTCCACCGGTGCAGCGTATCCGGTCCCGGCGGCGATTCCGGTGGCGGCGGCGGCGAACAGGGCGGTGGCGGCGAACTTCGTGTACTTCATCAAGTCTCCCGATATGGCTGATACAGGACCCGATGACAATCGAGTCACGGCACGTCACCATACCGTTGACCTATCGATGTTTCAGTTCGGGGCGGCCGCGGTCCGCCGCGCGACCTCGTCGGCCAGCAGCTCGAGCAGGCCGGGAAAGCGCTCGGCCAGATCGGCGCGACGCAATCGCGCCATATTGCTGTTGCCCCGATCGACCTGCCGGATCAACCCCGCCTGCCGCAGTATCCGAAAGTGATGCGTCCGAGTGGCTTTCGAGACCGGCAGTCCGAAGGAGCTGCAATGCCGCTCGGCATCCTCGGCATCGGCCAACAGCGCCAGCACCACCGCCAGGCGGTGTTTGTCGGCCAGGGCGGCCAGTACCGCGCCCAGGTCGAGTTCCGCCGTGCTCGGTTCGTCGGCGACCACGTCCACCCACCTTCCATAGGTACGGTTTGCATCATACCTCAGACGCCGCTAGCGTTCGAGGTATGACAAACACCGTACCTTTCGAGGGGATTCCGTTCACACTGGTCGGCTTCGCCCACCCCAAGCAGGACAAGGTCGAGGAGCTGCGCGAACTACTGCTGTCCTTCGTCGCCCCCACCCGGGAGGAGGACGGCGCGCTCGAGTACCACTTCCATGAACTCGCCGACGACCCGACCACCTTCGTCTTCTACGAGGTGTGGCGCTCAGCCGCCGATCTGGACCGGCACCTGGCCCTGCCGCATATGCGGGAGTTCTGGGAACGCCGCATGGACTACCTGGAACGCGACCTCGACATCCACTACCTCACCATGCGCAGCCCCTACCCCCGCCCGATGGCCGCATAGGCTCCCGGCCCCGCCCGCTCGAGGGCCGACGGTGGGCGCGGGTCAATGGCCCTGCCGCGCGGTCGGATCGGGATGGTGGCGACGGTCGCGACGCCACTCGACGTAGAGCCACAGCGCACCGCACAGCAGCAGTGCCGCGCAGCTGAACGCCGCGATCGTCGCCCATCCGGTGAATCCGTAGCCCGCAGCCGTGAGCGCCAGGGCCAAGGCCACGACACCCAGTCCGCACAGCACGATTCCCGGCACGTTGTAGCCGTCCTCGATACCCTCACCGGCGTGGTGGCGAACTCTTCGCGACCGCCGTCCGAGTTCCGTGCGGGCGAAGACCGGCAGCGCCTCCGATCCTGTCCATCGATGTCGAATCCGAGTCATGAGACACCTCCATCGGGGCGGTGGCGAAACGTCCGCCCGATAGCTGGGATCTACCCAGCGTACGGCGGGCGAACCTCAGTCGCCAGGTTTGCGCACCGACCATTGGGCCACCGGCAACTGCGGTCGCCACGCGGTGAATCCGCCGAGGGGTTCGCCGCGGTGGATCTGGATGCGGCGCAGCGTGCCACCGTGGGTGGCGGACAGGGTGAGCAGCAACGACTCCGATTCGGCGGTGACGGCATTGGCGACCAGGCGGCCACCGGGACGCAGCGCGCCCCAGCAGGCGTCGACCAGGCCGTCCTGGGTCAGGCCGCCGCCGAGGAAGACGGCATCCGGGGCGGGCAGGTCGACGAAGGATTGCGGGGCCGTCCCACGCACCTCGACGCCGGGGACGCCGAGGGCGGTGGCGTTCGCGCCGATCTGCTCCCGCCGCGCCTCCCACCGTTCGAAGGTGACGGCGCGGCAGCTGGGATGCGTGCGGCACCACTCGATGGCGATGGTGCCGGAGCCGCCGCCGACATCCCAGAGCAGCTCGCCCGGCGCGGGGGCCAGCGCGGCGATGGTGAGCGCACGCACCTCCGATTTGGTGAGCTGACCGTCGCCGCCGTACACCGTGTCCGGCAGGCCGGGCAGGCGGCTCAGGCGCACCGCCGCCGGATCGGCCACACAGTCCACGGCCACGATATTGAGGGCGTCCCCGGGCGGATGCGCCCAGGTCGCGGCCGTCCCCGCGACGATCCGCTCCCCCGGACCGCCCAACTGCTCCAGCACCGTCACCGTCGATTCGCCGAAACCGTTGCGCGCCAGCAGTTCCGCCAGCCGCGCCGGGGTGTGCTCGTCGGTGCTCAGCAGCAGCACGCGACGGCCGTCGGCGAGTTCGGGCAGCACCGTCTCCAGCCGCCGCCCCACCGCGCTCACCACCGGCGTCTCGGCCAGCGCCCACCCGAGCCGAGCGCAGGCCAGCGATGCCGAGGACGGCTGCGGCAGCACCCGCAGGGCGTGCGCGCCGACCAGCCGGGCCAGTGTCACGCCGATGCCGTAGAACATCGGATCACCGCTGGCGAGGACGCAGACTCGTTCCCCCGCATAGCGTTTCAGCAGTCCGGTGAGGGCGGGCAGCAGCGGCGAGGGCCAGCTCACCCGGGCGGCGCGGCCGTCGTCGGGCAGCAGTGCCAGCTGCCGCGCCGACCCGAGCACCACCTCCGCGTCGGTCAGCGCCCGCCGCGCCAGCCCGCCGAGGCCGTCCCAGCCGTCCGCGCCGATGCCGATCACCGTGATCGGCTGCGCGACCGGCCAATCCAGCGCCGCGGCGCTCATCGCGGCATCCGCCGCCAGACCGACCGCGGCACCAGCCGCATGGCGAGGAACATCAACCGCAGCGCGCCGGGCACCACCGCGACCCGCGAGCGCCGCCGCAGCCCCGCCACCACGCCGTCGGCCACCTGGTCCGGGGTGCTGGACAGCGGGGCCGGTTCCATGCCCGCGGTCATCCGCCCGATCACGAAGCCCGACCGCACCAGCAGCAGGTGTACCCCGCTGCCGTGCAGGGCGTCGGCGAGGCCGCTGGCGAATCCGTCCAGTCCGGCCTTGGCCGAGCCGTACACGTAGTTGGCGCGGCGCACCCGCACCCCGGCGATGGAGCTGAAGGCCACGATCTGCCCGCCGCCCTGGGCCCGCAGCAGATTCGCGAGCACGGTCAGCATGCTCACCTGGGCCACGTAGTCGGTGTGCACCACCGCCACCGCGTGCGCCGGATCCCGCTCGGCTCGCGCCTGATCGCCCAGTACGCCGAAGGCCACCACCGCGACGCCGATCCGGCCGTACTCGGCCGCCACCTTCTCCAGCAGCGGCTGATGGCCCGCCGTATCGTCGGCATCGAATTCCACCGCGTGCACGGCGGCGGCGCCCGCGGCGGTGAGCGCGCGCCGCTCCTCGTCGAGATCGCCGCTGCGGCGCGCGGCCAGCACCACGACCCGCCCGGGTGCGAGCCGCCGTGCCACGGCCACCCCGATCTCACTGCGCCCACCCAGCACCAGCACCACGCCATCGTCGATCTCGGCCATGGCGCTCAGTCTGCCAAAGGGACCGGTGCGGTCCGGCCGCCGCCCGGAGTTGGTAGCGTCGGACCATGCCGACCCCGCGCCCCGAGCTGTCCGCCGCCGCCCTCGAATTCGTCGCCGAACGCCACCTGGCGACGCTGAGCACGCTGCGCGCCGACGGCACCCCGCATGTGGTGGCGGTGGGTTTCACCTGGGATCCGGAGGCCGGGGTCGCGCGGGTGATCACCAGCGACGACAAGGTGAAGGTGCGCAATGTGCGCCGGTCGGGGTACGCGGCGGTGAGTCAGGTGGACGGCCCCCGGTGGCTCACCCTGGAGGGTCCGGCCGAGGTGCTCGACGACGCGGTGAGCGTGGCCGACGCGGAGCGGCGGTACGCGCGGCGCTACCGGGTGCCGCGGGAGAACCCGAACCGGGTGGTCATCGCCATCAAGGTGCAGCGGGTGCTGTCGAGCGGCACGCTGAAGAACGGCGGCGCGGCCGCGCACTGAGTCGCATCGGGGGCATGTCACTCCGAATTCGCATACCTGCCGGTCCATTTCGCGAATTTGTGCGTCCCGCCCACTCGGCAGCGAAGATAACTCCGTGCGGACGAAATTCTCCTACGAGCTCACCACGCTGACCCATGAGCTCGCCCACATGGCGCGACTCGCGCACGAGGCCACCGAGCGGGCCACGGCCGCGCTGACCGACACCGATCTGGGCGCCGCCTACGAGGTCTTCGCCCTCGAGGAGCAGCTACAGGCCAAGCACGCCACCTGCGAGGACAGATCGGTCATCCTGCTGGCGCTGGAGGCGCCCGTCGCACGCGACCTGCGCCATGTGGTGACCGCCATCCAGATCGCCGACGACCTCAACGGCATCGGCGGCGCGCTCAGCCGGGTGGCCGACAGCGTGGTGCGCCGCCACCCGCTGCCCGTGGCGCCGCCGCACGTGGTCACCCTGCTGACCGGAATGGCCACGGCCACCACGAATCTGGCCGCCGCCGCGGTGGCGGCCATCGTCGCTCGACCACCCTCCCCGGATCTGGCGCCGATTCCCGCCGACGACACCCTCGACCGGCTGCATCGCCAAGTGCTGCGGGTGGTCGGCGACACCAGCTGGGCGCACGGCGCCGCCATGGCGGTGGACGTGGCCCTGCTGGCGCAGCACTACGACCGCTGCGCCGCACACTGCGTCCGCATCGGACGCCTGATCCGCTTCCTGCACACCGGAATTCCGCTCTCGGCGCAGGTGGAACCCTGACGCCGAGCGCGTCCACGGTCCGCTAGAGCCGGGTCAGGCCGTGCGGGCGGGTATTGACCGATTCGCAGCCGTCCTCGGTCACCACGACGATGTCCTCGATGCGGGCGCCCCACTCACCGGCGAAATAGATGCCCGGTTCGACGCTGAAGGCCATCCCCGCCGCGAGCGGAATGTCGTTGCCCGCCACGATGTAGGGCTCCTCGTGCACCGACAGGCCGATGCCGTGCCCGGTGCGGTGCACGAAGTTGCGGCCCAACCCGGCGGCGACCAGGCGATCGCGGGCGGCGGCGTCGACGGCGTGCGCGGTCACGCCGGGCCGGACCGCGGCCACCGCGGCGGCCTGGGCGCGCTCCAATTCGGTGAACTGGGCCGCGATCTCCTCGGACGGTTCGCCGAGCACATAGGTGCGGGTGCAGTCGGAGAAGTAGCCGGGTTCGACCGGGCCGCCGATATCGACGACCACCACGTCCCCGTCGGAGATCACCCGATCGGACACCTCGTGGTGCGGATCCGCGCCGTGCGGGCCGCTGCCCACGATCACGAAGGCGGCGCCGGTGTGGCCCTCCTCGACGATGGCCGCGGTGATGTCGGCGGCCACCTCGCGCTCGGTGCGGCCGACGCGCAGGAACTCGCCCATCCGCGCGTGCACCCGGTCGATGGCGGCGCCCGCCCGGCGCAGCGCGTCGATCTCGGTGGCGTCCTTGATCATTCGCAGCTGCCGCAGGATCGGGGTGGCCGAGACGGGCAGCTGGCGCAGGGTCTCGGCGACGGGCAGCAGGTGCAGGGCGGGCATGTGGTCGTCCACGGCGGTGCGCGCGCCCGCGTTCAGCACCGATTTCACCAGCGCGTACGGATCGACCCCGTCGGTCCAGTCGACCACCTGCAGGCCCAGTTCGCCCGCCGCCGAACCGCCCAGCGCGGCCAGTTCCAGCTTGGGGATGATCACCGACGGCGTCTCCCCGGACGCCGGAACCACCAGGCAGGTGAGCCGTTCGAACGACTGCGCCCGGGAACCGATCAGATATTGCAGGTCGGGGCCGGGGGTGATGAGCAGCGCGTCCAGATGGGCGGCGCGGGTCAACTCCGCCGCCCGCTCCAGTCGCGCTCCGTAGACGTCCGCTGTGAACCGTGACTCGTCGTGAGAGCTCATAGGGTTCGACGTTACCCGTGTCGCGGCGCGACCTCGACACCGTCTGTCGGCGGCGGGCGGTAGCGTCTGGAGACCATGAGCAACCCCACCGGTCCGCTGCTGCTGCTCGACGGAGCCAGTCTCTGGTTCCGCGCGTTCTACGCCATCCCGGAGAAGATCACCGCACCCGACGGACAGCCGGTGAACGCGCTGCGCGGGTTCACCGATATGGTCGCCGCGCTGATCAAACAGCATCGGCCGAGTCGGCTGACGGTCTGCCTGGATCTGGACTGGCGGCCGACCTTCCGGGTGGATCTGGTGCCCTCCTACAAGGCGCACCGGCTCGCCGACGCCGCCGATCCGGAGGTCGAGGAGGTGCCCGACACCCTCACCCCGCAGGTCGACATGATCCTGCGGATGCTGGAGGCCGCCGGGATCGCCACCGCGGGCGCGGACGGGCTGGAGGCCGACGACGTGATCGGAACCCTCGCCACCCGGGAGCGCGACAGCGAGGTGATCGTGGTGAGCGGCGACCGTGACCTCATGCAGCTGGTGCGCGACGACCCGGCGCCGCCGGTACGGCTGTTCTACGTGGGTCAGGGGCTGGCCAAGGCACAGCTGTGGGGTCCGGCCGAGGTGGCGGCGAAATACGGTGTGCCCCAGCAGAACGCGGGCCCGGCCTACGCGGATATGGCGACCCTGCGCGGTGACGCCTCGGACGGACTGCCCGGCGTGGCGGGCATCGGCGACAAGTCCGCCGCCACCCTCATCTCCCGATTCGGCTCACTCGAGGCGCTGCGCGCGGCGGTGGCCGATCCGGCCGCCGACCTGGCCAAGGGGGTGCGCGCCAAACTCGCCGCGGCCGACGACTATCTGCGGGCCGCGGCCCAGGTGGTGCGGGTGGTGCGCGATGCCGAGGTGGAGTTCTCCCGGACCGACGCGCTGCCCGCGGCACCGGTCGATCCCGCCGCACTGGACGGGCTGGCCGCCGCCTACAACGCCGAGAGCCCGATCAAGCGTCTGGTGACCGCCATGCGCGCCAACGCCTGAGCACCGGAACGGCGAGAGCCGGTTCCCAGTGACGCATGTCGCGGGAAGCCGACTCTCGTACCGGGCGTTCGCGATCGGGGTGTCCGCGATCGACTCGGCTGAAAACGACTCAGCTGGGGCGGCCGACCTCGTAGGTGCCGTCCTCCTTGGTGACCTTGATGGTCACCTTCTTGTCCTCGCCGCCCACCTTCAGGGTGCAGTCGAAGGTGTTGTCGATCTCCACCTTCTGACCGGACGGGCAGCTGACGTCCTTGACGTCCTCGATGCCGTAGGAATCCTTCAGCACCTTCTGCACGCCGTTCTGCACGGCGTTGTTGTCCAGCTGATCCTTGGCGGTCAGGAAGAACACGCCGCCGATGACCGCGGCCACCACCACGACCGCGCCGACCACCGCCGCGATGATGACGCCGGTCTTCTTCTGCTGCGGCGGCTGAGCGCCCGGCCAGGGCTGACCCGGCTGACCCGGCTGCTGCTGTTCCCAGCCCGGCTGCCCCGGCTGCCCCTGCTGCGGCCACTGCGGCTGGCTCTGGCCCCACTGCTGCCCACCGGGCTGCTGCTGGTTCCAGTCGGTGCCGGACTGGCCCTGCTGCGGCCACTGCGGCTGGCTCTGCCCCCACTGCTGCCCACCGGGCTGCTGCGGCGGCTGGCCCCACTGTCCCTGGGGCTGCTGCTGATCGCCCCACTGCTGGGTGGGCGGCGCGGGCTGCTGCTGGCCGCCCCACTGCTGTCCGGGTACGCCACCGGTCCACTGCTGAGTCGGGTCGTGACTACCCTGTCCTCCGCCCGGTGCGTCGTTCGGTCCGTACGGGCCGCTCATCTGCTTGCCTCCACTCGCGATCGTCGTACTCGAGGAATCAAAGCACAACCGTTGTCATCACGCCGCGTCCACCGCCACGACACCCCGCCGGATGGCGCGCACCGCCTTGGCCGCCGTGGCCGCCACCTCCTCATCGTCGGCCGTATTGTGGATCTGGTCCAGCAGGTCGATCACCTGGCGGCACCAGCGCACGAAATCGCCCGCCGAGAGCGGATTCCCGCGATCCCCGCTGGCCAGCAGCGCGTCTACCAGATCGTCGCCGCGCGCCCAGGTGTGGATGCCCGACAGGAACCCGAGGTCGGGTTCCCGGGTCGGCGACAGCTTGTGCCGGGCCTCGTCGGACCGCAGCCGCGACCACACCCCGATGGTGGCCTCCACCGCGCGGCGGCTGGGCGCGGTCGGCCCGGACGCCCCGAGATAGCCGCCCTCCTGGCGGGATTCGTACACCAGGATGGACACCACGGCCGCCAGCTCGGCCGGTCCCAGCCCGCGCCACAGCCCCTGGCGCAGACATTCGGCCACCACCAGATCGGCCTCGGCGTAGATGCGCGCCAGCCGCCGTCCGTCCGCGGTGACCTCGCCGTCGTCGACGTAGCCGCGTTCCTCGAGCAGGCCGACGATGCGGTCGAAAGTGCGGGCCAGGGAGTTGGTGGTGGCGGCGACCTGCTGGCGCATGGAGTCGGTCTCGCGCTGCACCCGGTTGTAGCGTTCGCCGATGCGCGCCAGCTGTTCCCGATCCGGGCGGGTGTGCGCGGGATGCGCGCGCAGCGCCCGCCGCAGCGACTGCAATTGCGCATCGTCGGCGGCGCGGGACTTCTTGCCGCCCTTGTACCGTGGCACGGTGATCCCGGTGCTGCGCAGCGCCGACGCCAGATCGCGGCGCACCCGCGCGGTGCGGTGGTCGACGTGGCGGGGCAGCCGCAGGCGGCCCAGCGGTTCGGCGGGGGTCGGGAAGTCGGCGGCCGAGATCCGACCCGCCCATTTGTCGGCGGTGAGCACCAGCGGGCGCGGATCGCCCGGTGAGGCATCGGGTTCCAGGATCACCGCGAGGCCGGAGCGCCGCCCGGTGGGAATGGCCACCACATCGCCGCGGCGCAGCGAGCTCAGCGACGACACCGCCGCCGAGCGGCGGTCGGTGCGGCCCTGCCGTTCGATGCTGCGCTCGCGTTCCCGAATACGTTCGCGCAGTTGGAAATACTCCAGGAAGTCGTCGTCGCCGAGCTGGGAGCGCAGTTTGCGCAGCGTGCCCTCATTGCGTTCGATGCCGCGCACCAGACCGACCACCGACCGGTCGGCCTGGAACTGGGCGAAGGACCGCTCCAGCAGCGCACGCGAATCCGCCGCGCCCATCCGGTCGATGAGGTTGATCGACATGTTGTAGCCGGGCCGGAAGGAGCTGCGCAGCGGATAGGTGCGGGTGGAGGCCAGACCGGCCACCGCACTGGTGTCCACGTCGGGGGTCCACATCACCACCGCGTGGCCCTCCACGTCGATGCCGCGCCGCCCGGCACGCCCGGTGAGCTGGGTGTACTCCCCCGGTGTCAGCTCCGCGTGGCTCTCGCCGTTGAATTTCACCAACCGCTCCAGCACCACCGTGCGCGCGGGCATGTTGATGCCCAGAGCCAGTGTCTCCGTGGCGAATACGGCCCGGACGAGGCCCTTCACGAACAGTTCCTCGACGGTGTGCCGGAAGGCGGGCAGCATGCCGGCGTGGTGGGCGGCCAGGCCGCGGTGCAGCGCCTCGCGCCACTCCCAGTAGCCGAGCACCTCCAGATCCGACTTGGGCAGATCCCCGGTGTGCTTCTCGATGATGGCCGTCACCTCGTCGGTGTCCCCGTCCCGGGACAGGTCCAGCCGGGAGCGCAGGCACTGCGCCAACGCGCCGTCACACCCCGCCCTGCTGAAGATGAAGGTGATGGCGGGCAGCAACCCCTCCTCGTCGAGCCGCGCCAGCAGCTCCGGGCGCGGCAGCGGCCGGAACATGCGGCGGCCCCCGCCGCGCCCGCGGCCGCCGGGCACCGCCCAGCCTTCCATCCGGTCCACCGCCTCCCGGTGCCGGATGTAGCGCACCAGGTCCTCGTCCACGAGCACCTTCTGATCGCTGGACTTGGTGTCGAACAGGTCGAACATGCGCCGCCCCACCATGACGTGCTGCCACAGCGGCACCGGCCGGGTCTCGTCCACGATCACCGCGGTGTCGCCGCGCACGGTCTCCATCCACGCGCCGAACTCCTCGGCATTGGAGACCGTCGCCGACAGCGAGACCAGGCGCACCTCGGGCGGCAGGTGCAGGATGACCTCCTCCCACACCGCGCCGCGGAACCGGTCGGCGAGGTAGTGCACCTCGTCCATCACCACATAGGACAGGCCGTGCAGCGCGTCCGAACCGGCGTAGAGCATATTGCGCAGCACCTCGGTGGTCATGACCACCACGGGCGCGTCCGGATTGATGGACTGGTCGCCGGTGAGCAGGCCGACCGCGTCGCGGCCGTGCCGCTCGGTGAGGTCGGCGAACTTCTGGTTCGACAACGCCTTGATGGGAGTGGTGTAGAAACATTTGCCCCCGGAGGCCAGCGCCAGGTGGACCGCGAATTCACCCACCACGGTCTTGCCCGCGCCGGTGGGCGCGCAGACGAGGACGCTGTGCCCGCCCTCCAGGGCCTTGCACGCGTCCTCCTGGAACGGATCCAGGCTGAATTTCAGTTCGGCGGCGAATGCCGCCAGTTCGCCAGTGAGCGACCGATCTGCCACTCGTCAGAGGGTATCGGAGTAATCCGACGTCGAACGTATGGTTTTCTCCGGCGCGGCGACCGGGTCGGGTGCGCCGACCGGTTCCGGGCGCTCGATCGCGCCTGGTCCGCCGCTCAGCGGGGACGCCTGATCATCGGAGAGCGCGCCCCAGCTCTCGGCCTGTCGCGCCTTGCGCCTGTCGTTGAGCCGCGCGATCTGGACCGCCAGTTCGAACAGCACGGTCAGCGCGAAGGCCAGCGCCAGCATGGAGAACGGATCCTGCGGGGTAACGATGGCCGCGAACACGAACAGGCCGAAGATCATGCCGCGCCGCCACTTCACCAGCTTCTCGTAGGTGAGCACGCCGATGAAATTGAGCCCGACGATGATGAGCGGTGTCTCGAAGCTGACACCGAAGATGATCAGCAGCTGGATGATGAAGCTGAAGTACTCCGTACCGCTCAACGCCGTGATCTGCACGTTGTCGCCGATTCCCATGAGGAATTCCAGCGCGTGCGCGACCACCCAGTAGGCGAGCACCGCGCCCGCGGTGAACAGCGTCGCGCCCGACGCCACGAAGGAGACCGCGTACTTGCGCTCCTTGGCGTACAGGCCGGGGGTGATGAAGGCCCACAGCTGGTACAGCCAGACCGGACTGGCCAGCACGATACCCGCGGTGAGGCCGACCTTCAGGCGCAGCATGAACTGCTCGAACGGTCCGGTGGCCAGCAGGCGGCATTCGCCGTCGGCGGTGAGCGCGGCGCGTTTGGCCGGGTCCAGCGCACAGTAGGGGCCGCGCAGGATATCGCCGAGGCTGTCCATCCAGAGGAAGGAGTGCGAGTACCACAGGAAACCGAGCACCGAGGTCAGCACCACCGCGAGGATGGACTTCAGCAGTCGGGACCGCAGCTCGTGCAGATGCTCGACCAACGACATGGTGCCGTCGGGATTCGTTCTACGCCGACTGCGCCGGGGGTCGAACGGAATGCGCATGGATGTGATGCCTCGCTGATCGCCTGGCGCCGGACCTGGACAGAACTCGCCCCGGGACGAGATCCTCATCCCGGGCGTTACGACAGGGCGGTTACGCCTTGTTCAGATCGGACTTGGGCTGCTGGACCGGCGTGCCGGGCTGCTGGGCGGCGGGCAGTTCCGGCGCGGGGGCCTGGGCCTGCGTGGTCTTGTCCTTGTCACCCTCGGACTGCATCTCGCTCATCTCGCTCTTGAAGATGCGCAGCGACCGTCCGAGACCCCGGGCCGCGTCCGGAAGCCGCTTGGCCCCGAACAGAACCAGGAACACCAACGCGATGATGATCCAGTGCGTCGCGCTCAATGAACCCATTCGACTTCCTCCAAACTCGTAGTCACCTGATGCTACCCGACCGGCATATGGCGAACCATTTGTCAACCCTGGTTCGACCGCTGGTCACCCGGATTTGCCCGGATGTTACCCACGGCGGACCGATCCGCCGCCGCACCGAGTTCGGCCAGCAGTTCCGCACCCGACCAGGTGCGACGGTCGCCGTTCTCGGCGGCCGTGACGAGCTCGACGAGGCGCTGGTTCACCGGCGTCGGCATCCCGACGATCTTGCCCAGGCTCACGATTTCACCGCTCAGCCAGGCGATTTCGGTGCTGCGCCCGGCGGCCAGATCATCGGCCATGGAGGAGCGCGCCACCGGGTCCACCGCCAGCACCGTGCCCGCCACCCGGGTGAAGACGGCATCGGGGACGGTCAGCAGCCGCGCCATCAGCTCCGGCGGCAGCGCGGTGAGCCGGGCCGGGCGAATGCGGGCGCGGGCCATGGCGCGCAACGCCTCCCGCTGCGCCAGCGCCAGACAGCGCCGGTAGTCCCGCTGGGCCAGCTGCTCGCGCAGCGGGCGGCCGGACAGCGCGTTGATCGGGTTGTTCAGGTTGAGCAGCAGTTTCGCCCACTGCACCGGCAGCAGGTCCGGATAGCGGCGCACCCCCAGCCGGGAGCGGTCCAGCACCGGCCGGAAGCGGTCCAGGGCCGGATCGTCGGCCACGGCGATACCGCCCGCCGTGCCGCGATGGAAGCGGCCGCCGCCGTGGTGCACCACATTGAACATGACCATGCCCGGCAGCACCACGCAGGTGGGCAGCAGCTCGCGGATGACCGTATCGTTGCCGATACCGTTCTGCAGGCTCACCACCACCGTGCCGGGGGCCAGCCGTCCCGCCAATTCGCTTGCGGCCGAAGCGGTATCGCGCGACTTCACACAGATCAGCACCAGATCCGCGGCATCGACCCCGGCGGTGGAGGTGGCGGTGCGGAAGGCGTCCGGCGCGACCCGCTCGTCGCGTCCGTCCAGATCGGTGAGCCGCAGGCCGGAGGCCCGCAGCTCGTCGAGCAGCCGGGGACGGCCGACGAAGGTGACATCCGCCCCGGCGGCGGCCAGCGCGCCGCCCACATAGCTACCGATACTGCCCGCGCCGAGCACCAGCACACGACATGTCACCGGGACCGACCTCCTCACACCCTGTCCTCGCCACGCTATCCGGCGTCGGCCAGCGCGGCGTAGGCGGCCAGCGCCGCACTCGACCGGTCCCGCACCGCGCTCACCAGATCCGGCGGCCCCAGCACGGTGACGCCGGAACCGAAACCGAGCAGCAGCCGGGCCATCCAGTCCAGGGTGGCGAAACGCATGGTGGCCTCGACACTGCCGTCCGGGTGCGTCGTCACCCGGTGCATCGGATACTGATCCAGCACCCACGCGTAGTCGGCGTGAATCCGCAGGCGCGCCAAGGGGACCGCGGGATCGTCCACGAACAGGTTCAACCCCGCGGACTCGTCGGTGGCGTCCACCGGCGGGTGGGCGGGCTCGTCGAGTTCGGTGGCCTCCTCGATGCGGTCCAGGCGGAACAGCCGCACGCCCTCGGCCTGGCGGCACCAGGCCTGCAGATAGGAGTTGTTGTCCACCAGGACGATTCGAATGGGATCGACCACGCGCTCCGAGACCACGTCGCGGCTGGCCGAGTAGTACACCAGGCGCAGCGCGCGATTGCGGGCCAGTGCCGAGCGGACGGTGGCCACCGCTGGGGCCTCCACCGGCGCGGCGGCGCGAATCTCGGCCTCCCGCCCGGAGATCGCGGATTCGATCTTGGCGGTGGCGGAGTGCGCCGCGCTCGGATCGACCATGCCCGGCAGGTCCGCGATCGACCGCAACGCCACCAGCAGGGCCGTCGCCTCGGTGGAGGTCAGGCGCAGCGGGCGGTCGATGCCCGCGGAGAAGGTGACCTCGATGCTCTCCTCGGAGAAGGACAGGTCGATGAGATCACCCGGACCGTACCCGGGCAGACCGCACATCCAGAGCTGATTCAGATCGCTCATCAGCTGCTTGGTGGTGACCCCCAGCTCGGTGGCGGCCTCGGCGGCGCTGATCCCCGGATTCGCCAGGAAGTACGGCACCATGTTCAACAGCCGCGACAGCCGCACCGACAGTCGGCTCCCGGTGACCTTGGGACTGCTCACGCCGTGACCTCCGTCTGTTCCAGCACCGACCGGAGGCGGCCGATCACCGTGTCGCGCAACTCTTCCGGGGCCAGCACCAGGGCGTCGGGGCCGAGGCCGGTGAGCAGGCGGGCCAGCCAGTCGCGGGAGCGGACCGGCACCTCCACCACCGAGCCGGGGCGGCCGCCGATCTCGCGCTCCTCCATGGTCGCGCCGAGGCGGCGGATCTCCTGACCGCGACCCTTGGCCACCCAGACGGTGGCGGAGCCGGTGATCGGGGCCTGGCTGGTCACCCGGGTCACGATCTCGCGCAGATCGACGTTCTCGGGCTTGTGCACCGCGTTGACCGGTCCGTAGGGGGTGACCCGCTCCCCGATCCGGGAGATCCGGAAGGTGCGCACATCGTCGCGGGCGTTGTCGTGGCCGACCAGGTACCAGCGGCCGTGCTGGGTCACCACACCCCAGGGCAGCACATCGCGCTCGATGTACTCGTCGCCGCTGGTGCGATGCGGGAACCGCACCGCCTGTCCGGCGTCGATGGCGGCCAGCAGCCTGCCCAGCACCGGTTCCGCGCCGCGGGTGCGCGCCGGCACCGCGGGCACCGACGCCACCCCGTTCTCGGGTTCGACGTGCACCCCGGCCGCACGCAGCTTCAACAGCGCGCCCTCCACGGCGGTCGCCAGTTCGGGGGATTCCCACAACTGCACGGCCACCGCGACGGCCGCGGCTTCCTCACGGGTCAGATCGATATCGGGTAGTTCGTAGGCATCCCGGTTGATGCGGTAGCCCTCCACGCTGGAGAACCGGCTGACCGGACCGATCTCGAGGGGTATGCCCAGATCGCGCAGCTCGTTCTTGTCCCGCTCGAACATCCGGCTGAACGCCTCGTCACTCGCGGACTCCTCGTACCCCGCCACCGATTCCCGAATCCGCTCGGCGGTCAGGAACTGGCGCGTCGACAGCAGCGCGATAACCAGATTCATCAACCGCTCGACCTTGGATATCGCCACCCGATAGAGAGTAGTGTGCGCGCCGAGCCGGTGCCGCACGACCCGGTCGGTTCCGTCCCGGGCATGGCCCCGGCCGCGGCACCGGGCCGCGGCCAGACGGGCCCATCGACGCTGCGCGGCCCCGGCGCGTCCGCGCGGGATCGCACCGCCCCGGCGCATCAACCGCCTCGGCACCGCCGACGTGCGCCCCACGCCCGGCCCGGCGGCACACACCACGCGTCCGGCTGGACTCCGCACCGGAGCGCGATGCCGATCGCACGCCGCGTCCGGCTGTGCAGGCCGGTCCGACAGGCCGATCGGACAGGCGGGCCGGACAGCTCGAGAGGCCGGGTCCCGGTCGCGGGTCCCGGCCTCTCGACTACCCTCGAACGCTCACATCGAGGCGATGAGCCGGTCCACGCGCTCGTCGACCGAGCGGAACGGGTCCTTGCACAGCACGGTGCGCTGCGCCTGGTCGTTGAGCTTGAGGTGGACCCAGTCGACGGTGAAGTCGCGGCCCGCCTCCTGGGCGGCGGTGATGAAATCGCCGCGCAGTTTGGCGCGGGTGGTCTGCGGGGGCGTGGTGACCGCCGCGTCCACGGCGTCGTCCTCGGTCACCCGCTTGGCCAGGCCCTTGCGCTGCAACAGGTCGAACACGCCGCGACCGCGCTTGATGTCGTGGTAGGCCAGGTCCAGCTGAGCGATCTTGGGGTCGGACAGCTCCATGCTGTAGCGGTCCTGGTAGCGCTGGAACAGCTTGCGCTTGATCACCCAGTCGATCTCGGTGTCGACCTTGGCGAAGTCCTGCGCCTCGACCGCGTCGAGGGTGCGGCCCCACAGATCCACCACGGCGTCGACCTGCGGATCGCGTTCGCGGTTGCGTAGATGTTCGACCGCGCGGGCGTAGTACTCGCGCTGAATGTCCAGCGCCGACGCCTGCCGCCCGCCCGCCAGCCGCACCGGGCGGCGACCGGTCAGATCGTGGCTCACCTCGCGGATGGCGCGAATCGGATTGTCCAGCGCGAAGTCTCGGAACGACACCCCCGCCTCGATCATCTCCAGCACCAGCGAGGCCGTGCCCACCTTCAGCATGGTGGTCGGCTCGGCCATATTGGAATCGCCGACGATGACGTGCAGCCGCCGATACTTCTCCGCGTCGGCGTGCGGCTCGTCGCGGGTGTTGATGATGGGCCGGGAGCGGGTGGTGGCCGAGGAGACGCCCTCCCAGATGTGCTCGGCGCGCTGCGACAGGCAGAACGTGGCCGCCTTGGGCGTCTGCAGCACCTTGCCCGCCCCGCAGATGAGCTGGCGGGTCACCAGGAACGGCAGCAGCACATCGGAAATGCGGGAGAACTCACCGGCCCGCACCACCAGGAAGTTCTCGTGGCAGCCGTAGGAGTTGCCCGCCGAGTCGGTGTTGTTCTTGAACAGGTAGATGTCCCCGCCGATCCCCTCCTCCGCCAAGCGCTGCTCGGCGTCGATGAGCAGATCCTCGAGGACTCGCTCCCCCGCCCGGTCATGGGTGACCAGCTGCACCAGGCTGTCGCATTCGGCCGTCGCGTACTCCGGGTGGGAGCCGACATCGAGGTAGAGCCGGGCACCGTTGCGGAGGAACACGTTCGAGCTACGGCCCCAGGAAACCACCCGGCGGAACAGATACCGGGCCACCTCGTCAGGGCTCAACCGACGGTGACCGTGGAACGTACACGTCACCCCGAATTCGGTCTCGATCCCCATAATTCGTCGCTGCACACCATCGACATTACAGCGAGAGACAGCCGCGCAAGGGCGGTCGAACGATCCCGATGCATACGTCTTGACAACGATTCGGCACGGAATGCAACGCCGCATCCCCTGCTGGCAGCCATAAAACAAGCCCCCGTCGCACTCTGCTGTGCGGAGTGCAAAGGGGGCCGTTTTCGTCTCTGGTGGAATCGAATTGCTACGGGTTCGACGGATCTCCCGCCGACGGTTTCTCGGCCGCGTCGGCCGAGGTCGCCTCGCTGGTTCTACCGGTGATCACATCCTGGAGAGTCGCCGCCGGAATACGGCGGAATGCCCGCCGGGGCCGGGCTTGCTCCAGGGTTGCCACCTCCAGGGATCCGACGCCGAGCGGCTTGCGATCCTTTTCGGCCTCGGGCGCGCCCTTCTGCAGTGCCTGCAATGCCACACCCATTGCCGAGTGCAGATCCAGGCCGGGTCGATAGGACGCCTTGAGGGCGGTCTGGATGGGTTCGGTATTGCCGCCCATGACCACGAATTCCCGCTCGTCGACTATCGAGCCGTCGAAGTTGATCCGGTACAGCACCGCATCCGGGTCCTGCTCCGGATAGCCGACCTCGCCGATGCAGATCTCCACTTCGAACGGCTTGAGCTGATCGGTGAAGATGGACCCCAGCGTGGAGGCGTACATATTGGCCAGCGCCCGGCCGGTCACATCCCGCCGGTCGTACTGGTAGCCGCGCAGGTCGGCCTGCAGAATGCCGCCCCGGCGCAGATTCTCGAACTCGTTGTACTTGCCGACCGCGGCGAACCCGACCCGGTCGTACAGCTCACTCACCTTGTGCAGGGTCGCCGAGGGGTTCTCGGCGACGAACAGCACGCCCTTGTCGTACACCAACACCACGACACTGCGGCCGCGAGCGATACCCTTGCGCGCGAGCTCGGTCTTGTCGCGCATGATCTGTTCGGCCGACGCGTAGTACGGCAGTGTCATGCTTCGCCGCTCCCTTCAGCGGCCGCCGCGACGCGATCGTCCACGATGGCCCGCGTAATCTCTGCCAGCCGGTCCTCGGTCACTTCCGCCGCGCCCTCGGCATCGATGGTGATGGCCGTGGGGTAGATTCCGCGCATGGTGTCCGGGCCGCCGGTGGCGGTGTCGTCATCGGCCGCGTCGAACAGCGACTCGACCGCGATGCGCAGCGCTCGTTCCTGATCGAGGCCGCGGCTGTAGGTCTTCTTCAGCGACGACTTGGCGAACAGCGAACCCGAGCCCACGGCGGTGTACCCGAACCGCTCCTCGCTGCGTCCGCCCACCACGTCGTAGGACACGATGCGCCCGGCCCGGTCGGGGTCCAGGGCGGCCGGATCGAAGCCCACCAGCAGCGGCACGACCGCCAGGCCCTGCAGCGCCGCGGGCAGGTTGTCGCGCACCATCTTCGACAGCTTGTTGGACTTGCCGTCGAAGGTGAGCGGGACGCCCTCGATCTTCTCGTAGTACTCGAGCTCCACGGCGAAGAGCCGGATCATCTCGATCGCCATACCCGCGGTGCCCGCGATCCCGGCCGCCGAGTACGAGTCGGTGATGTACACCTTCTCGATATCCCGGCTGGCCAGCAGATTGCCCTGGGTGGCGCGCCGGTCACCGGCGATCACCACCCCGCCGCGGTAGGAGACCGCGACGATGGTGGTGCCGTGCGGTGCGAAATCCGACGGCGCGACACCGCTGACATGCCCGCCGTCGGACCGGAACTTGTTGGCGGGCAACAGTTCCGGCGCGTTCACTCGCAGATATTCGGAGAAGGAGGAGAGGGCGTACCCCGTGTGGAGACGCAAGGGGTCACCCGCTGTCACTGGCCGCCCTTCTGAACGTAGGCGCGCACGAAGTCTTCCGCGTTCTCCTCGAGGACGTCATCGATCTCGTCGAGCAGGTCGTCGGTATCCTCCGCCAGCTTCTCGCGGCGCTCCTGTCCCGCTCCCCCGTCGACGGGGCCCTCGTCCTCGTCGCCGCCACCGGCGCGCTTGGTCTGCTCTTGTGCCATAGCAGCCGACCTCCTCTGTACTGATCATCGGCGAGAACGGACGTTCGAAACCGATCTCGTCCCACAACACTACCCAGCCGAGGCGACATCATGCGGGATTCGCCCGCAATGTGCCCCGGCCGCGACACCCGCGCAATACGTGATTTCGCTCCCGGCGAAACTCAGTGGGTGAGCTGATCCACCAGCTCGGCGGCGGTGTGCGCGCTGTCGAGCAGCGTGCCGACATGCGATTTCGTCCCCCGGCGCGGTTCCAGGGTGGGAATGCGCACCAGCGAATCCCCGCCGAGGTCGAAAATCACCGAATCCCAGCTGGCGGCGGCGATATCGGCCCCGAAACGGCGCAGGCACTCACCCCGGAAGTAGGCCCGGGTGTCGGTGGGCGGATTGGTCATGGCGTCGGTGACCTGCTGTTCGGTCACCAGCCGCCGCATGGAGCCGCGCGCCACCAGGCGGTTGTAGAGGCCCTTGTCCAAGCGCACGTCCGAGTACTGCAGGTCCACCAGGTGCAGTTTCGGCGCGGCCCAGCCCAGCCCTTCGCGATTGCGAATCCCTTCCAGCAGGCGCAGTTTCGCGGTCCAGTCGAGCAGGTCGGCGGTTTCCATGGGGTCGCGCTCGAGCAGGTCGAGCACGTGCGCCCACTTGTCGATGACGTCGGTGACGCGCGGATCGTCGTTGCCGATGCGGTCGTTGTACTTCTCCACCCGGTCCAGGTAGATCCGTTGCAGCGCAAGGCCGGTCAGCTCGCGGCCGTCGGCGAGGGCGACGGTGGCGCGCAGGCTCGGGTCGTGGCTGATGGTGTGCACCGCGGTGACCGGGCGGGCCAGTTGCAGATCGGACAGGTCCTCCCCCGCCTCGATGAGGTCCAGCACCAGCGCGGTCGAGCCGACCTTGAGGTAGGTGGACCACTCCGAGAGGTTGGCGTCGCCGATGATGACGTGCAGGCGGCGGTATTTGTCGGCGTCGGCGTGCGGTTCGTCGCGGGTGTTGATGATGCCGCGCTTGAGGGTGGTCTCCAGTCCGACCTCCACCTCGATGTAGTCGGCACGCTGGGACAGCTGGAATCCGGGCTGGTCACCGGACTGGCCGATACCCACCCGCCCGGAGCCGCACACCACCTGGCGGGAGGCGAAGAACGGGGTGAGACCCAGGATGATCTGGTTGAACGGCGTGTCCCGGTTCATCAGGTAGTTCTCGTGGGTGCCATAGGAGGCCCCCTTGCCGTCCACATTGTTCTTGTAGAGCTGCATGCGGGGCGCGCCGGGCACGCTGGAGGCGTAGCGGGCGGCGGCCTCCATCACACGCTCACCGGCCTTGTCCCAGATGACCGCGTCCAGCGGATCGGTCACCTCGGGGGCGGAGTATTCCGGGTGGGCGTGGTCGACGTAGAGGCGAGCCCCGTTGGTGAGGATCATATTGGCCGCGCCCACCTCGTCGGCGTCGATCACCGGCGCGGGCCCGTTGAGCCTGCCCAGGTCGAAGCCGCGAGCGTCGCGCAACGGGGATTCCACCTCGTAGTCCCAGCGGGTGCGCTTGGCGCGCGGCACGCCCTCGGCCGCGGCGTAGGCGAGCACCGCCTGGGTGGAGGTGAGAATCGGGTTGGCCGACGGCTCCGTAGGCGTGGAAATGCCGTACTCGACCTCGATTCCGATGATGCGCTGCATGGGAACGAGCCTAGGCGACACCGGGCGGAATCGGGTGCGCCCGGGGCGAGTGCGGTGTCACGCGGGCCGGTGCGCGGCGTGCGCGACCACCGTGGGGCGGACCCGGCTCGGGGTGGTCCACGACTCGAGTCGTAGCCGTGGTCATCCCTGCGGGCGACGCGCCGCGACCGGCGTTTTCGGGAGAATTCCCGCATGCCCGAACCGGTTTCCGCTCCGAGTACCGCGGCGTCCGCGACCAGCGCGCGACCCACCGACCGACCCACCGCGCCGCAGCCGTCCAGCCGGGTGGCCGCCCTGGACGTGCTGCGCGGAATCGCCATCCTCGGCACCCTCGGCACCAATGTCTGGATCTTCACCGACCCCGAGGGCCTGCTCGGCTATCTCCAGGGCACCGAGGCCGCGAACACCGCCTGGATGTGGACCGAACGCGTACTCCAGCAGGTGGCGCAGGGCAAATTCCTGGGACTGCTCACCATCATGTTCGGCATCGGGCTGGCTATCCAGCAGCGATCGGCGGCGCGGGCCGGTCGACCGTGGCCCGGCAAGTATCCGTGGCGAGCCCTGCTGCTGTTCGTCGACGGTCTGCTGCACTTCCTGCTGTTCACCGAGTTCGACGTGCTCATGGGCTATGCCGTCACCGGGCTGGTGGTGGCCTACATCCTCGCGACGAGCCCGCGCGCACAGCGCCGCTGGCTGGTGTCCACGGCCGCCGTCCACCTGACCTTCCTGGTCCTCGCCGCACTGGCGCTGCTGTTCGCGCCGCGGTCGGACGCCGGGCCCGCCGAGCCACTGGATCCGAACCCCTACGCCGACGGGTCGTTCTGGGATCTGGTGGTGTTCCGCTGGGAGCATCTGCTGCTGTTCCGGCTGGAGACCATCATCATCTTCCCCATGTCCATCGCCCTGTTCCTGGTGGGCGCGCGGCTGTTCCAGGCCGGTCTGTTCACACCCGAGGGCGGGCGAATCCGCAAGCGGCTCATGATCATCGGCGCGGTGGCCGCACCACTGGACATGGGCCTGGGCGTCTTCGGCGGCGGAGATCTGATCCTGATCACCCGCTATGGGATCGCGCCGTTCGTGGCGCTCGGCATCCTGGGGCTGGTGGCCTGGTTCTACCGGAACCGGCCGCGCCCCGGCTGGGTCGGGCGGCGGTTCGGCGAGGTCGGCCGCATGGCGCTGAGCTGCTACATCCTCCAGAATGTGGTGGCGTCGACCATCTGCTACGGCTGGGGGCTGGGGCTGGCCGCCCGGGTTTCCGCCGACGCCCGGGTGCCGTTCACCATCGCGGTCTACCTGGGAGTCGCCGCGGCCATGCTGGTGTTCGCGCACCTGTGGCTGCGCCGGTTCGACCGCGGACCGGTGGAGTGGCTGTGGAACGCCTGCTACCGCGCGATCGCCGAACGCGGAAGCGCACCGGCAACCAGGTAGCGAACACCACCGTGTCCTTGTCCTGACCGGCCGTCGGGGGCGGGCAGGATGACGGCATGTCCGTACTCGCCGCGGCCGCGGACCCCACCCGGTCGGCCATTCTGTCGCTGTTGCAGATCGCGCTGGTCACCGTGCTCGCCACGGTGCTGGCCCGGCTGGCCCGCGGCTACGTGCCGGATGTGGTGCTGCTGCTGGGCTTCGGCGTGCTGATCGGCCCGCACGTCCTCGATTGGGCCGGGACCGCGGGCGGGGTCGACCTGGTCGCCCAGCTCGGGCTGGGCATGCTGTTCCTGCTGGCGGGCTACGAACTCGATCCGCAGCTGCTGCGCGGCCGGTCCGGACCCGCGGCCTGGCTCACCTGGGTGGCGAGCCTGGTGCTGGCCACCCTGGTGGTGACCCTGGCGGCCCCGGAGGTCGGTTTCACCGCGCATGTGGCGGTCGCCATCGCCATGACCTCCACCGCGCTGGGCACGCTGCTGCCGATCCTGAAACAGGCCGGCATGCTCGACTCCGCGCTGGGCCGGGCCGTGCTGCGCCACGGCGCGGTCGGCGAACTGGGGCCGATCCTGGCCATGTCGCTGCTGCTGTCCAGCCGCAACCCGCTCGCGGCGGTGGTGGTGCTGGTGCTGTTCGCCATCGCGGCCGCGCTGGTGGCGGCGGTGCCGCGGCGGCTGCTGGCCCGCATACCGGATCTGCGCGGGCTGCTGGTCGAACTCGGCGGCGGCACCGTGCAGCTGCCGGTGCGCACGGTGCTGTTGCTGCTGTTCACGCTGATGGCCATTGCCGAGGTGTTCGATCTGGATGTGGTGCTGGGCGCGTTCGCGGCGGGCATGATCCTGCGCACGCTGGTGCGCGAGGCCGATCCGCGGCTCGAAAACCAGTTGAACACCTTGGGTTTCGGTTTCCTGATCCCGGTGTTCTTCGTGGTGTCCGGGATGGGCATCGATCCGGCCGCCATCGCCGGGAACCCGCTGCACTGGGCGCTGTTCGTGGTGTCCATCGCGGTGGCGCGCGGCGGGCCGGTGTGGTTGGCCGAACGCTGGTTCGACCACGGCGGCAACCTGACCTCCGGCCGGGAGCGCGCGCAGCTGGCCCTGTACTCGGCGACCGGTCTGCCCATCATCGTCGCCGTCACCGAGGTCGCCACCGCGGCCGACCTCATGGACGACGAACTGGCGTCGCTGCTGGTGGCGGCGGGTGCGGCGACGGTGCTGCTGTTCCCGCTGGCGGCGCGGATGGTCGGTCGGCGTCCGGTCGCGACCGATTGACGCCGACTGCCGACGGCGACCGCCGCCGCGTCAGCTCGCGTGCTGCGCTTCGGCGCGCGAGATCAAGTCGGCGACCAGGCTGTCGCGGGTCAGCGGCACATCCAGGCTGCGGGCGTTGCCCTCCAGCAGGGCCAGCACCGATTCGGTGAGAATGCCCTCGACCTGTTCGGAGGTCAGGGTGGAGGCGGGGTCGGCGCGCCAGCTGTTCACCACGCCGTCCACGAAGCCGATGATCCCGAACGCCGTGGGGCGCGCGCGATTCGCGTCGATCCCCCAGCGGGTGAGGGTGGTGGCGAACAGGTCGGCGAGTTGTCCGCCGATGCGGTCGCGGGCGCCGGCCATGGCCCGGGAGGCGTCCCCGGCGGTATCGGCGGCGATGAGGAAGCGGTGCAGGTTCCGGTGCCGCTCGACCCAGCCCACATAGGTGCCGACCGCGCCGCGCACGGCGTCGCGCAGGGTGCCGTCCGGGCGCAGGCGCGGAAGCAGTTCGGCGAGCAGCGATTCCAGGATGTGGCGTCGGATCTGCTCGTCCAGGTCGGCGCGGCCGTCGAAGTGCCGGTACACCACCGGGCGCGGCACCCGCAGCCGGTCGGCGATCTGCTGCACCGAGATCTCCACGCCGTGCTCGGAGATCACCGCGAGGGCGGCGTCGAGCATATCCGCGCGGCGGCGGGCCTTGTGACCGTTCCAGCGGGTGCTGCGGCCGTCCGCCGCGCGGGAGGTGTCGTTCGCGCCGGTCTTGGTCATCAATTCACCTTAGCGCGCCGCCGCGCTGCCCGAGACGGCCTGTCTCACACATCACGGAGTCCGAGCAGATCGGCCATGGTCTCCACCGCGTAGTCGAAGAACGCCGCCGCCGGGTCCATACTCCCGACCAGCTGACCGTTGAGTTCGAAGCTCACCGCGCCGAACAGCTGGGTCCAGGCCACCACCATCCGGGCCAGCGCGGGCGCGGGCACCCCCGGGGTGAACCGGTCGGCGAGGGCACCGATCTGTTCGGCCAGCAGCGGGTCGAGGTGTTCGTCGGGAACCGCGAGAGTGCCCGCCGCCCACGCCCGTTCGACAATGCCGAGCACCGCGAGGGGTACCCGCGCGGCCGGGTCGACGGTGGTCTGCGGGGCCGCGTAACCGGGTACCGGGGAACCGTAGAGCAGGGCGTATTCGTGCGGATGGGCACGCCCCCACTCGCGTACCGCGTGCGCCGCCGCCCGCCATTGCGCGCGCGGGTCGTCCGCCCGCGCCACCGCGGTTTCGACGCTGGCGCCGATGGCGTCGTACGCCTCGATGAGCAGCGCGGTGAGCAGGTCGTCGCGGCTCGGGAAGTACCGGTACAGCGCCGAGGACACCATGCCGAGTTCGCGCGCGATGGCGCGCAGGGACAGCGCGGCGGCACCGGATTCGGCGAGTTGGCGGCGGGCGGCATCGGTGATCTCGCGGGTGATCTCGGCGCGGGCCCGGGCGCGGGCGGTCCTGGGTGCACTCATACGCAACAGTGTGCCACGGTTCGGAGCACCGGAATGTTTCGAGAGCACCGCTCTTGACATTGCGGCGACCCCGCGTGCACACTGATCACATCAGAGAGCACCGCTCTCGACAATTGACGCTCGTGCAGCAGACAGGGACACGCCATGAACGACACCGCCGCCAACCGCCACATCGGCCCCTCCGGACTCGACCCGATCGTGAATCGACTCGCCACCCGGCTGAGCAAACTCGGTATCAGCGTGGCCGGGTCCCGGCTGCTGGCCGTGCGCGGCCGCACCAGCGGTGAATGGCGCACCGCCACCGTCAACCCGCTGACCACCCCCGACGGTTCGCGCTACCTGGTCGCCCCGCGCGGCCGCACCCAGTGGGTGCGCAACCTGCGCGTCGCGGGCGGTGGGGAACTGCGGCTCGGACGCCGGACGGAGGTCTTCACCGCCGTCGAGGTCGCCGATGCCGACAAGATTCCGGTGCTGCGGCTGTACCTGCAGAAGTGGGGCTGGGAGGTCGGCCGGTTCTTCGAGGGTGTCACCAAGGACGCCACCGATGCCGAACTGGCTGCCATCGCACCGGGTTTCCCGGTCTTCCGGATCGAATCCTGATCCGGCGGCGCCCGCGTGCCGGGTCGGCCGTCCGGCAGGTTCGCACCGAACGGTAGTTTCATCGGCTGAGTCGGGATTGTCGTGAGCGGTGGGTGTCGGAGGTTGTGCGCGGTGGTCGAACCACAGGTGGCCATTGCGGGGTACCTCCGGGAGCGCCGCGAGGCATCGGGTCTCACTCGCGCCGAACTGGCCCGCCGCGCCGGGGTGTCCGCCGCGCTCATCCAGAAGCTCGAACAGGGCACCCGACCACCCACGTCCACGGCGCTCGGCGCGCTGTTCGACGTGCTACAGGTACCGGAGGTGTATCGGGCCTACGCCGTCGAGGTGCTGCAACCCACCGCGGCCGTCCCGACCGGCCCGGCGCCCCGGCCCACCCCGGTAGAACTCGACTTCTTGCACAGCCTGCCGCATCCCGCCTGCTACCACCTAGCACCCACGCTGGACCTGATCGCCGCGAACGACGCGTATACGCGGGCGTTTCCGGGACAGGAGCCGGGCACCAACATCATGACCTGGATGCTGCTGGACCCGCGCGCCCGCCTGGTCCTCGAGGACTGGGAGCGGGAGGCGCACATCATGGTCCAGTCCTTCCGGCACATGGCCCCGGGACTCACGCCGCCGGAACGCATCGCGGAGGTCACCCGGCAGTGCGAGGGGTCCCCGGACTGGGAGCGGCTGTGGTCGACCGATATTCCGCCCGCCGCGATGAACTGGCGACCGGTCCGCATCCGCCCGCCCGAGGGCGGCGACTGGACGCCCATGCACGTGCAGGTGTTGCGCTGCGATCTGCCGCGCCGGGGGTGGTGGCTGTATTCGATGGTCCCATCGCGGAGGCGTCACGATAGCCACGGACACGTTGACCGATACACCATGTCTCACTAACCTGTGTATGTAACGGCTTGTATCGGAAACTTCGAGTTCGGAGAGCTGTCATGGGCAATGAGGCCACCCTTCTCCCCCACGATTCCTTCGCGCAGCGCCTGCTGAGCGGATCGGCGAAGAAGTCCTACGACCCGGTGGTGGACCTGGATTGGGACGCCCCGCTCGACCCCGAGAAATTCTTCCTGCCACCCGAGGTCGTGTCGCTCTACGGCACCGAACTCTGGGAGGCGCTGAGCCCGGCGCAGCGCCGCGAACTGTCCCGCCAGGAGTTGGCCAATGTGCTGTCGGTCGGGATCTGGTTCGAGAACCTGCTCAACCGCCTGCTGCTGCGCGAACTCATGAACGGCGACCCCACCTCCCGGCAGTCGCACTACACCCTCACCGAGATGGGTGACGAATGCCGTCACATGATGATGTTCGGCAAACTCGTCGACCGCATCGAGGCCCGCCCGTACTGGCCCAATGCCGGTGGGCGGGTGGTGATCTCCGGCTTGCAGCTGTTCCTGCGCGGGTCCATGGTGTGGGTGGGCGCGCTGGTGGGCGAGGAGATCTTCGACGCCGTGCAGCGCCGCACCCTCGACGATCCCGAACTGCAACCGCTGGTGGCACGGGCCATGCGGGTGCACGTCACCGAGGAGGCGCGGCATATCGGATTCGCCCGCGACGCCCTGGCGCGACGGGTCGGCTCCATGTCGAAGGCCGAACTCGCCTACACCCGGCTGTGTGTCGCGGTGGCCGCGCCGCTGTTCGTCCATCTGCTGACCAATCGGCACATGTACGAGCGGGCCGGACTGGACGGGCGCGCCGCCCGTCGGATCGCCCGCGAGAACCCGTACGCCAAGCGCACGCTCGGCGCGGGCGCGGCGAACCTGGCCGGATTCCTGGACAAGTACGGGCTCATCGGCCCGATCGGCAAGGCGATCTGGCGACGCCGGGGGCTGATGGCATGAGCGAACCCGAAATCGTCATCGTCGGTGCGGGTTTCGGGGGTATCGGCACCGCCATCGAACTGCGGCGGGCCGGATTCGAGGATTTCGTCATCCTGGAGAAGTCGGCCGAGGTCGGCGGAACCTGGTGGGAGAACACCTATCCCGGCTGCGCCTGCGATGTCATGTCACTGCTCTACTCGTTCTCCTACGCGCCCAATCGGGAGTGGACGCGGCTGTTCGCCCGCCAGGACGAGATCCTCGACTACCTGAAACGCACCGTGGACCGGTTCGGGCTGCGCGAGCGGCTGTGGCTGCGCGCCGAGGTGACGGCCCTGGATTTCGACGACGACGCCGACCGCTGGGAGGTGCGCCTCGCCGATGGGACACGGTTCCGGCCGCGGTTCGTGGTGCTGGCGGCCGGGCCGCTGCACGTACCCGCCGTCCCCGACTTTCCGGGGCGGGACACGTTCGGCGGCAAGAGTTTTCACTCCGCGCGCTGGGACCACGACTTCGATCCCGCCGGGCAGCGCATCGCGGTGATCGGCACCGGTGCCAGTGCGGTGCAGTTCGTGCCGGAGATCGCACGCGCCGCCGCCCGTGTGTCGGTGTTCCAGCGCACCCCGCACTGGGTGATCCCGAAACCGGATCGGGCGCTGTCGACGTGGGAGCGGCGGATGTTCCGGCTGGTACCGGGGACCCAGCGGCTGTACCGCTGGGTCACCTACTGGGGTTACGAGTCGTCGATCGTGGGCTTCCTGCGGCCGGAGGTCATGCGGCGGTTCGAGTTCCTGGCGCGCGGGCACCTGCGCCGCCAGGTGCGCGATCCCGAGCTGCGGCGGCGGCTCACCCCCGCGTACCGCCTGGGCTGCAAGCGGATCCTGGTGTCCGACGACTACTACCCCGCGCTCCAGCGGGAGAACGTCGAATTGGTGACCGAGCCGATCGACCGGATCGACCCGACCGGTATCACCACGGCCGACGGGGTGCACCGGGAGTTCGACGCCATCGTCTACGGCACCGGGTTCCAGGTCGCCGACCGGTTCGCCGAGCAGCATGTGGTGGGCGCGAACGGTCGTTCCCTGCGCGACGCATGGCAGGGCGGAATGGAAGCGTTCCTCGGGGTCGCCGTGCACGGCTTCCCCAATCTGTTCCTCATCATGGGACCGAATTCCGGCGGCGGCAATCAGTCCATCGTGTTCATGATCGAGGCGCAGGCCCGCTATATCCGGCAGTGCCTGGAGTCGGCGCGGCGCACCGGCAGCACGCGGGTGGAGGTGCGGGCCGGGACCCAGCACGAGTTCAACCGCAGGATCCAGGCGAAACTGGCGGGCACCGTATGGAATTCGGGCGGCTGCGACAGCTGGTATCTCGACGAGCACGGGGTGAACCGGGCGGCGTGGCCGGGATCCAGCGTCTCCTACTGGCGCACGCTGCGCCGCCCGAATCCCGGGCATTTCGATCTCACCGTGCCCGCCGATCGCGAACCGGCGCACGAGTATTCGGGTCCCGCCGTACTGGACGCACCCGGAATGGAGCTGCCGGTGACCGTCACACTCGGCGGCTATCCGGATCCGATCGACGGGCGGTATCACTGGTACGGGCGGATCAGCGCCACCCCGGGGACGGAATTGCCCGACCCCGGCCGGGCCCGGGTATATCTGGCGCTGCCCGGGCGCGAGCCGGTGCCCGCCCGACTCGAGGAACGGGATCCTTGGGGAAATCTGCGCATCGCCGGGACGGGCGAACCGCCGTTTCCGCTGGAACCGGTGGCGGCCGAGCACATCTGACCGGCACCCGCCTCGGCAACGGCGCGCGGCCCGGCTAGCGCGACAGCCCCGCCGTCAGAGCAGCGTGGTGAGCGAGTCCTCGTCGCGGGCGACGACGGCGCGACCGTCGGCGGTCAGCACGATCGGGCGCTGGATCAGCCGCGGATGCTCGGCCAGGGCGGCGATCCAGCGGTCACGGTCGGCGGGAGTACGGCCCCAGCTCGAGACGCCGAGTTCCTTCGCCTGCGCCTCGGTGGTGCGGGTGATGTCCCACGGTTCCAGGCCGAGTTTCGCCAGCACCGCGCGAAGCTCCGCCACGGTGGGCGGATTGTCGAGGTACCGGCGTTCCACGTAATCGCCGCCGGCGGCATCGAGCACCGCCTTCGCCGCCCGGCTCTTCGAGCACTGCGGGTTGTGCCAGATCTCGGTCTGTTCGGATGCCATGGGTCCCGAGCCTAACCGGTGCTCACAGCCAGTCCACCACCCAGCGGTAGGGGCGCATCCAGTACAGCGGGCCGGGCGGGACCGGGTGGCCCCAGCGCTGCTCGGCGTGCTGCACGGCGGCCAGCGCCGGCGGGGGCGGGGTGCCTTCGAAGATCTCGTGGATGTGGCGACGCCAGGTGTTGAGCATGGGGCCGATCGCGTCGGGGTCCTGCGCGAAGGCGAAATCGAGGCAGCGCGACATCAGGGCGTCGACGGCGTTCGCGGAGGTGATCGGGTCGCCGGTGCCCAGCGAATGCAGGAACGCCTCGATGAGCGCGTAGGCGACGGCGTCGTGGACGGAGGTCTGGCCGTTCTCCAGCGCCCAGATGCCCAGATAGGTCGGGCCGCTGTTGTCGGTCCACACCGCGTGCGCCTCCGCCACCCGATCGTCGAAGATGAGCGCGGTCAGCAGCCCCAGCACCGATTTCGCCATGATGAGCGGATCGGGCTGTCCGGCCTCCAGCGCGTCGTCGATCAGTGCACGGAACGCGGAGGCGGCCAATTGCGCCCGGCCCGCCGCCAGCAGCGCGTCGGCGGTCTCCCCGCCCGCGCACTGATCGGCGGGGGGCTGCTTGGGTCCATCGGCCGGGAGCGCCGCGTCCTGCGGGGCCGGGGCCGCGACCGTGTTCATGTCGAGCAGCATGGTGGAGGGGTCGGTGGGCGGCGGAAGAGCCGCCGAGAACGGCCGAGCCGGGACCGGTTCCCCGAATGCGTTCTCCGGCGCGGCGAATTCGTCGAACGACACGTCCGCGGCGGAACCGGCCAACTGGCCGAACGGTGGAATCAGGTTCGACGAGCCGGGATCGGCGAACGGGGCGTCGGCGCGCTCGCCGCGAGTGGGCAGCGGCGGCAGTCCCGACGGTGCGCCGACGTCCGGTATGGGCGAGTCGGCATCCAGCGGTGATCGCCCGGACCTGCGCCGACCGGGCAGCGGCGGCAGTCCGGAGATATCCGGCTCCGCGGTATCCCCGCTCGGGAATCCCCCACCGTCCGCCCCTGCCGGTTTCGGCAGCCCGCGACGGTCCGCTTCGGGAGCCAGGTCCGTATCGGGCACAAGCGAAAACCCCCCGCTGTCCCGCCCCGACAGTGGCGGTAGCCCCCCGGCCTCCCGAACAGGTAACGATGGCAGTCCCCCACCGCGCCCCGGCAATGGCGGCAAGCCACCCGGATCCTCCTCCGGCGTCGGCGGCAGGTTACCGGCGGAACGTTCCGCCGATGGGGACGGAATCCGAGCCTCCCGGTCCAGCACCGGCGGCGGGCCCCCGGCGTGGCGGCCCGGCAGCGGCGGCAGGCTCCCGACCTCCTGGTCCGGCAGTGACAGTGCAGCGTCGGCGTCCGATTCGGGCAGCGGCGGCGAGGTCTCGGCGTGTCGGCCCGACGGCGTGGTGAGCCCGCCGCCGTCCCGTTCCGGTGGAAGCGGCTCCGCGGCACGACGGTTCGGCAGTGCGGGACGTTCGTCGGCCGCGCCGCTGCTCACGGTCGGCAGACCCAGCGGGTCGAGGTCCGGGGCGGCCGGGTCGGCGGCGGCGAAGGGGGCCTTGCCCGGTGCGAGCAGGTCCGGGCCGGATGCCGCGTCCGCTGCGGCGCCGTCCGGGAACGGCGGGTCGGCGGGCAGCTGCTCACCGGTGCCGTGAACTCCGGCGATGCGGTCCTTGATGGCGGGCGCGCTGTCGAGGTATTCGCGTGCCTCCCGGGCGAATTCGTTGTCCACGCCGGTCAGCCAGTCGCGACCGGCCCACAGAATGTCGAACACGTCCCCGCCGACCTGGTGTTCCACGGCGGCGCACAGTGCGTAGTACCCGTAGGAGCGGTAGTCGTCGAACCCCTCCCCCTCGCGTACCAACAGCACCGCGTACGGAGTGGCGAGATCGTGCCTTTCGATGTCCCCGAGCAGGGTGCAGGCGGTCATGGCCGCCATCAGCACCTCGTTCTCCGCCCCGAGCTGGCGGCGAATCGCGATGCACTTGTCCGCCATGGATACCGCCACATCGGCCCGGTCCAGCTGCGTGGCCGCCTCCACGGCCATGGAGTACATGGTCGCCATGCTCCCGGCCGGGATATCGGCCGCGAATCGCGCGGGACCGCTCTCCGCGATGCGTAGCGCCTGCGCGAAATCCGCGGCGGCGAAGGCGGCTCGGAAGCGGTAGGACACGATCCAGCCGTAGTCCTTCGGGTCGGGTTGGTCCAGCAGCGAGTCGTCGAACGCGGTGAGCCGCTCCAGCGCCTCCACCGCCTGTCCCTGGTCCAACATGCCGCTCGCCTCGTTCATCACTGCGACGAACGCCTCTCGATCCATGATCGCCTTCCCGAATGATCCAAACACTGGATCGTATGCCGCGGCCCCGGATCGGCGTGGCCGGTGAGGGGAATCCCACAGTGCCAACACCATTGGCATCACTCCCACCGTCCCCGCCTGTGCCGTAACCACACTCGCTGGGTCTACGAATCCAGTATCCGCATCCCCACCGACACCACCACGGCACACCTCACCCCAAACCTGTTTCCGCTGCGTAAAAGATCGATCCGAGTGCCCGACGCACGATCGGGCGCGGACCACGGCTCCGCCGAACGCGCAGCATCTCGCTGCGCGCCATCGCCGCAGGCGGTGGAGGGATCCGAGCGAATGGGAGGGGAACTGCCGGATTGCCCGCGAACCGTGGTTCCCATCTCTCGAAAACGACGATTTCGGTTCGCGGATTCGCTACGAGAACACCCGCGCGACCGTAGCGTGAGGGTATGAGTGGGGTAGGCGCGGGGATCCGCCGGGCGTGCTGGTGCACCCGACGCGCCGGGAGCGACGCATGATCGGAGACGAGACGGAACGCCGCAATGGCCGAGACGGCGGTCCGATCTCCTTTCAGCACCGCGACGACGGCATCTGGCCGGTCGGCGACGACGGCTGGCCGCTGACCGTCGAGCAGGTCGCTGAGCTCGACAGCGATGGACGGGACACCCGTGAGCTGCTCGGTCATATGGGTGAGATTGTGGATGTCGAGCCGGAGTCGGTGGAGGACATCTGATTTCCGTGTCACGGACGGGTCTTCGTCCTGGTCGGGGTGGGATGCCGAGGTGTTGTGTTCGGTCGAGCCAATGTGCTGGGACTGGCAAGGAACATGGGTGGGCCGATACGTCGCGCACGTATGTCACTTCGGCATTCGAGGCCAGCGCGAGTAGTTGGGTGTTGCCGTAGAGATTTCAAAGATGAGTGTGGTGGCGTTGGGTGCCTTACCTGGCTTTCGCTGACGCCGGGGTGGGTGCCGCGCGCGTCTATCCCAGCCCACGGACTGGCTGGGGTTGCGTTCTCGAGATGGGCCTTGTGTGGGGTCTGGCTATTGGCGTAAGTGATCGCCTCGGGTCGGGTCCGGGCGTTGGGTGCGGTGATCTGTCGACGGCCGGTCGTGAGGGCCGGTGGGTCGTTGATCGGCTGTTCGGTGGTCGCGGTGACGGTGACCGGGCCGGTCGAGATGGTCGGCACCGTGCCGGGTCGCGGTATCGGTGAGCCACTGCTCCGGGTGATGGTGCAGATTCACCCGGGGGACCCGTGCCGGATCGATGCGGGTCGGGGGTGCCCACGCGACACGACCCGGATACCGGCCGCTACCGACACCGCGTCCGAGGGTGGCCCACCCGGTCGGATCCTCGACATCCTCGGGGATCTGGGCGTGGCAGCGGTCGCACACCAGGGTGAGGTTGTCGATATCGGTACGACCACCCCGCAACCACGGCACCATATGATGCACCGCACACAACGTCGCCGGAGCCTCACACCCCGGGCGGGTACAACCCCGATCGGCGGCGATACACGCCAACCGCTGCCACGACGACGCCAGGCGATACCTCCCCCGCCCCAAATGCAACGGCAGTCCTTTGCCGTCGAACAACATCAACAACGGGTAGCTACCCTCGGCCATCCGCAACGCGTCGGGGATCGACATCACCGACCCCGACGCGGTGTGGGCGTATCCGGTTCCGGCCTGCAGGTCGGTGAGACTCATCGTCAACACCACCGACACCGGCACACCCCGATGACTCCCGAGATTCTCCGGA
>NZ_BAGD01000075.1 GCF_000308635.1 Nocardia otitidiscaviarum NBRC 14405
TGGGACAACTCCTTCCTGGAGACCCTGTACGGCTACGAGTGGGAGCTCACCAAGTCCCCCGCCGGCGCACACCAGTGGGTCGCCACGAACGCCGAGGCCATCGTGCCCGACGCCTTCGACGCGTCGAAGAAACACCTGCCCACCATGCTCACCACCGACCTGTCCATGCGGATGGATCCGATCTACGAGCGGATCACCCGCCGCTGGCTCGAACATCCGCAGGAGCTGGCCGACGAGTTCGCCAAAGCCTGGTACAAGCTCACCCACCGCGACATGGGTCCCAAGGCGCTGTACCTGGGCCCGGAGGTGCCGACCGAGACCCTGCTGTGGCAGGACCCGATCCCCGCGGTCGACCACGAGACCATCGGCGCGGCGGAGATCGCGGACCTGAAGCAGCGCATCCTCGCCTCGGATCTGACCATCGCGCAGCTGGTGTCCACCGCGTGGGCGGCGGCCTCGTCGTTCCGCGGCAGCGACAAGCGCGGCGGCGCGAACGGCGGCCGGATCCGTCTCCAACCCCAGATCGGTTGGGAGGTCAACGAACCCGATGCGCTGGCGGTGGTGATCCGCGCCCTGGAGAACATCCAGGAGACGTTCAATGCCGCACAGACCGGTGGCAAGCGGGTGTCGTTCGCCGATCTGGTGGTGCTGGCCGGTGCCGTCGCGGTGGAACAGGCCGCCGAGCACGCCGGGGTGGAGATCGAGGTGCCGTTCCGTCCGGGGCGCGCCGACACCACCCAGGAGCTCACCGATGTGGAGTCCTTCGCGGCGCTCGAACCCACCGCGGACGGTTTCCGCAACTACGTGGGCAAGGGCAGCCGCCTCCCGGCCGAATACCTGCTGCTGGACAAGGCGAACCTGCTGACCCTGTCCGCCCCGGAGATGACGGTGCTGGTCGGCGGCCTGCGCGTGCTGGGCGCGAACTATCAGCAGTCCCCGCTGGGCGTGTTCACCGCCAACCCGGGTGCGTTGAGCACCGACTTCTTCGTCAACCTGCTCGATATGGGCACGAAGTGGGAGCCGTCGCCGACCGATGACGGCACCTATGTGGGTATCGACCGGGTCACCGGTGCGCGGAAGTGGACCGGCAGCCGCGTCGATCTGGTGTTCGGCTCGAATTCGCAGCTGCGGGCGCTGGCCGAGGTGTACGCCGAGGACGACTCGAAGGAGAAGTTCGTGCGCGACTTCGTCGCCGCCTGGACCAAGGTGATGGAACTGGACCGGTTCGACCAGGCCTGATCCGTCGGTCCCGATTCGACAACCGGAGTGCCCCGCGAACCACAACGGTTCGCGGGGCACTGTACTTCCCGGGGGCACTGCGGCGCGGGAGATATGCCGGGGCGCGGGCTCGCCGGTCAGAACACCAGGGTCGTTCCTCCGGCGCGCACCTTGCCGAAGAAGCGCTTGTCGATATCGGAGCCGTCGTGGTTGTAGGCGTTCATGATGTCGGTGAGTTCGTCGGCGAGTGCGCGCAGGGCGGGGCTGACGGTTTCGATGCCGTCCTCCCGCTCCCAACCCCACGCGTACGGGATGCCGTTGATGGTGATGACGATGGTGCCGAAGTACGGTGTCTCGACGATGTAGTCGATCTCGGCGGGCGCGTCGGCGATGGGGCTGCTCACCGCCACCTCACCGGGTGCGCCGGTACTCGAGAACACGACTCGGGCCAGCGCGATATCGGCGCGGATCAGTTCGGCGACACTGTCCAGGCTGGCGTGCCGCCCGACCCGCCAGTACCGCGACCCGTAGGAGCGGTCCCCCGCCGTGTCCGGCGTGTGTTTCTCCAGCAGCCGGTCGAGCATGCGCTGCGCCGCCGCCCGTTCGCTGTCCCCCGTGCGCGGATGCTCGATGAGACTCCGCAAACGAGATATCCGCAGACTCGCGTTGCTCACCTTCGCAGCGTAACCCGACCGCCGGTGCGCTCGTCCGACCGACGACACCCCCACCTGTGGGGGCTCGCCGCGTACCTTCTCACCTATGACTCTCGATCACGGCGACCCCGGCGACGCGCCCACAATCCCACCTCCGCTGACACCGGTGGCCGACGACACCCGGCCGTCGGCGGCCGAGGAGGCCAGAACCGTTGCCGCCGCGACCAATACCGCGACCCTGGCGAGCCTGAGCGAGGACGGCGGTCCGTGGGCGTCGCTGGTCACCTACGGACTGTTGGACGGGCAGCCCGTGCTGTGCGTGTCACGGATGGCCGAGCACGGCCGCAACCTGCTCGCCGACCCGCGCGCGAGCCTGGCGGTGGCGTCGCCCGACGCACCGGCCGACCCGCTCGCCGGTGCGCGAGTCACCCTCGCCGGCGTGGTGGAGCGCCCCGACGGCACCGAAGCGGCGGCCGCCCGCGAGGCGCATCTCGCGGCGGTTCCGGCCGCGAAGTACTACATCGACTACAGCGATTTCACGCTGTGGATCCTGCGGGTGCGGCGGGTGCGCTGGGTCGGCGGCTACGGCCGCATGGATTCCGCGACCGCCGAACAGTACGCGGCCGCCGCACCCGACCCGGTGATCCCGCACGCCCAGCGCGCTATCACCCATCTCAACGACGACCACGCCGACGCCCTGCTCGCCATGGCACGCGTCTTCGGCGGCTACCCGGATGCCGACACCGCCAGCTGTGAACGCGCCGACCGCTACGGCCTCGACCTGCGTGTCACCACACCGCGCGGGATGGCGGTCACCCGCGTCGGCTACTTCTCCCCCATCGATTCGATCGGCGAACTGCGTGCCGCCACCGTCGAATTGACGCGCCGAGCCCGCGACTGACCCTGGACGCGGGCATTCAGTCCATCGCCACCAGCGACGCCACACCGAGGCCGTAGAAGACCAGTATCGCCACCCCTTCGAAGCCGATGTGGCGTCGTTCCCGGCCCAGCAGACCCGCCGCCAGGGTGGCGGTCAACAGCACCGCCAACGCCGTCACGAAGATCGCCGACCGGTCGGCGGCGTGATAGATCGACCCGCCCCGATAGGCGAGGTCGGCGGCGGCGACGAACAGCACGTCGAAGGTGTTGCCGCCGATGATGTCGGCGACCGCGAGCGTGACCGCGCCGATCCGCACCGCCGCCAGCACGGTCACCAGTTCCGGCAGCGAGGTGATGACGCTGGTGAACAGCCCACCCACCAGCGAACCCGACAGCCCGGTGCGGTCGGCCAGCGCCAGACCGCTGTGCGCGATGACCCAGCCGGTCCCGGCGACCGCCGCGGCCAGCACCGCGAACTCGATCCACAGCCGCCGATTCGATTCCGGCCGCGCGGTATCGCCGGGCTCGTCGGCGACGGTGTCCTCCGTGGTCAGCGGCCGCCACATGGGCCGCTCACTCGAGCGGCGCACCAGCAGCAGCCCGTAGCCGTACACCGCCAGCAACAGCGGTGTCGCCGGATGCACCACCCACCCGGTGACATCCGGACCGGCGGCCGCCGCCAACACCACGCCGATGAGGGCGATCAACGTCATCGACTGCACCATATTGGGCACCGACGCCGCCGCATGCTCCAGATTGACCCGCCGATACGCGAGATCGGCGACCGCCAGGAACGTGGTCTGCGCGGCGATCCCACCCAGCGCGTTCGACATGGCGAACCCGGCATCCCCGGCCGCCGCCCCCGCGATCGAGGTCACCAACCCCGGCAGCGACGTGGTGGCCCCCAACAGCACCGCCCCGGCCAGCGCCTCCCCGATCCCGGTGCGGTCGGCGATCTCGTCCACGATCCGCGTGAAGCGCACCCCCGCGGTCAGCAGCACCAGCCCGCAGCCGCCGAGCATCAGCAACAGCCCGGCCACCGGCCAGCCCGCGAAACTCACCGCCACCCCCTTGCGTCGATACCCATCACATACCGCGTACCCACTCGCGGTCGGATCGCGCGCCCGAGATCGCCCCCATGACCCGGGGCACCGCGCAAGACACGAGAAATAGGGGCTGGGCCGGCCGTAACCCGACCCCGGGGTTTCGTGATGTGCCTTACATGCTCGCCGACAATGCGCTCACCGACGACCGCGCCGGCTACGAGGACGCCACCCTGGCGTTCACGCGCCCGGGAGGCGGTGATCCGCTCGACGAGATCGACGCCGGGACCACCGTCGACGAATTCGATCTGGTGCGGCCGCTCGGACAGGGAGCGTTCGGGAAGGTGTTCCTGGCACGCCAGCACGCCATGCAACGGTATGTGGCGGTGAAGATCTCGCGGGACAACAGCCGCGAATCGCAGACCCTCGCACAGCTCGATCACGACCACATCGTGCGCGTCTTCGACCAGCGGCAGCTGGGCGACACCGGACTGCGGCTGATGTACATGCAGTACGTGTCGGGCGGGACACTCGAGCACGTGCTCGCGCGCATGCTGCGGGTGCCCGCCGAGAAGCGTTCCGGCGCACTACTGCTCGATGCCGTCGACGCCGCCGCGAACACCGAGGCCGACAGGAACGCCGAACCCGCCGCCCCGGCCACCCGCGCCGAACTGCGGCGGCTCAGCTGGCCCGAAACCGTCGCCTGGCTCGGTGCCCGCCTCGCCCGCGCCCTCGACCACGCCGACCGGTGCGGCGTCCTGCACCGCGACATCAAACCCGCCAACATCCTGCTCACCGCCGACGGACAACCCAAACTCGCCGACTTCGGCATCAGCTTCAACCGACTACTACCCGGACACAGCCCCGTCGCCTACTTCGGCGGCTCCCTGCGCTACATGTCCCCCGAACAACTCGAAGCCTGCCACCCCGACCTGCACGCCGACCCCGGCCGCCTCGACACCCGCAGCGACCTCTACGCCCTCGCCGTCGTGCTGTGGGAGCTGCTCACCGGGCGCCTCCCCTTCGACGACGAACCCCGCTACGGCGAAACCGGCACCAGCCTCGACCGCATGATCACCCGCCGCCGCGCACCCATAGACCCGCGCTTCGAAGCCGACCTGCCCGCCGACTGCCCACCCGTACTGCGGCACGCACTGCTCACCTGCCTGTCCCCCGGCCCCGACAGCCGCTTCCACAGCGGCGCGGAATTCGCCCACCAACTCGACCTGGCCCTCGACCGCACCGCCCGCGACCTCGTCGACCCGCCCGACAGCAGCATCCGCGCCCGCTTCCGCATGCGGCCGCTACCCGTGGTCACCGTGTCCAGCGCGCTCGGCCAACTGCTCGCCGGGTACTACCTGTACACCCACAACACCGCCGTCCTCGCCCACGACCTCGACGACCGGCAGCGAGAACAGCTGGTGGACCTGGCATTCCTGCTCGGACTCGTCGTCTACCCCGCCAGCATCGCCGTGCTGGTGTACTGGTGCCGCCGCGTCATCCAGATCCCCTACGGACTGCGCCGCGGCCGCCACTACGACGACGACACCCTCGCCCGCGCCCGTGCCGACACCCTCGCCTGCGGCGACCGCATCGCCGTGGTCAACTTCGCCGGATGGGCCATCGCCCTGCTCATCCTGCTGGTCCGGCTGCTCGGCACCGCCGAACTGTCCACCGGGACACTGCTCAATGTGGCCTGCTCCAGCATCGTCACCGCCGCCGTCGCCGTGTCCTACACCTACTTCCCCGTCACCTTCTACGTACTGCGCTGGTACTACCCGGGGCTGCTCGAACGCGGCCACACCGCACCCGACGACCGCGCCCGGCTGCGCGTGCTCGCGCGCCGCAACCGCGTCTACCTCGCCGCGGCCGCCACCGTACCGCTGCTCGGCACGGCCGCCGGGCTGGCGTTCCTCGAACCGGCACAGCAGCAGGCCGCCGTCGGCTCGGTCATCGCGCTGTGCGTGGGCGGCTGTTTCGGAGTCGCGGTCTCGCTGAGTGTCTTCCACGCCCTGTCCAGCGATCTGCACACCTTCGACCGCCTGCTGACCCCCACGGCGGACCGATAGCGGGGACCCGTCCAGCACCCGTCCCGCCCGGTACGCATCACCGCTGTCCACAGCGAAAGGTTCGCTGCGACAGCCGCTTTCACCGCGATATGCTGGAGACGCGGCCGGAATGACCTGCCGCGCAACGTGCTTGCTCTCACACAGCAGCATTGACGCAACAGCAATTAGATCGGCTAACCTTCTCGCGGTGCTAGGACATTCACACGCCACCAGCGGCGCGCTGGCGTGGGCCGCCGCCGCAGCGGCGCTACCACTCACCGTCATCACCTATCCCGCAATGCAATCCGGGACCATCGGCTCCGTCGACCTGGTGATGGGCACCTTCCTCACGGCCGGTGCCGCGCTACTCCCCGACGCCGACCACCCCAAGGGCACCATCTCCCACGTGCTCGGCCCCATCACCCACTACGCGTGCAAACTCATCTCCGCCATCTCCGGCGGACACCGCGGTGCCACCCACTCCTTCGCCTTCGTCGCCCTCGTCACCTACGGCACCTGGGCCGGCGAACACTGGATCGGCCGCTACTTCACCCTCGCCCTGGTGTTCTTCCTGCTCGCCCTCGCCGTACGCGCCCTCAACCTCGCACCCACCGGCGACAGCGTCAAAGCCTGGGGCACCGTCGTCGTGCTCGCCACCTGCGGCACCTTCGCCATCGACCACTGGATCAGCGACAAACCCGCCTGGCTGCCCTTCTCCGTCGGACTCGGCGCCCTCGCCCACGTCCTCGGCGACTGCCTCACCGACCGCGGCTGCCGCCTGCTGTGGCCCTTCGACATCCGCATCCGATTCCCCATCATCGACCGCACCGGCAACAAGATGGAAACCCTCATCCTCGTACCGCTTTTCGCCGCCGGCACCCTCGCGCTGCTCTGGTACACCATCACCCACCAGCCGTAGCAATCGGGGCATGTGAGCCCCATTACCGCACACCGGTGCCATATCGTGTAACGGCAATCCAACAGCGACAGCGAAAGGCGAGAAACGGATGGCGGAGCGGGAAGAACTCACCTGGGAGCTGTTCGGCGACGCCAGTCGCGAACTCGCCACCGCCATCGCCGACGACGGCTTCGAACCCGACCTCATCCTCTCCATCGCCCGCGGCGGCCTCTTCGTCGCCGGAGCCCTCGGCTACGCCCTCGACGTGAAGAACCTCCACGTCATGAACGTGGAGTTCTACACCGGCGTCGACCAGCGCCTCGATATGCCCGTCATGCTGCCGCCGGTCCCCGCGCCCATCGACCTGGCCGGAGCCACCGTCCTGGTCGCCGACGACGTCGCCGACACCGGCAAGACGCTCAAACTGGTCCGCGACTTCTGCAGCGACCACGTCAAGGAGGTGCGCTGCGCGGTCGTCTACCAGAAGCCGCACTCCGAGGTGGACTGCGAATACGTGTGGAAGCGCACCGACAAGTGGATCAACTTCCCGTGGTCGGTGCTGCCGCCCGTGGTCAAGCGCGAGAAGCAGGTGCTCGACGCCTGAGCACCGCTCGAACACCGAAGCGGCCCGGAACCTGATGGTTCCGGGCCGCTTTCGCGTCGAGGCGTCGACGCCGCGTCAACCGACGATCGTCAGACCAGCTCGGCCGACAGGATCGTGACGGCCTCGACCGGCACATCCTGATGCCCGGCCTTGGAGCCGGTGCGCACGCCCTCGATGGCGTCCACCACGTCGGCGCCCTCGACGACCTTGCCGAACGAGGCGTAACCCCAGCCGTCCTGGCCCGGGTAGTTCAGGAAGTCGTTGTTGTTGGTGTTGATGAAGAACTGCGCGCTGGCCGAATGCGGATCCATGGTCCGCGCCATCGCCACGGTGTACTTGTCGTTGCGGAGACCGTTGTTCGCCTCGTTCTCGACACGGTTCGGCGCCGGCTTCTGCGCCATATCGGCGGTCATGCCGCCGCCCTGGATCATGAAGCCCCGGATCACCCGATGGAACACGGTGTCCGTGTAGTGGCCCGCCTTGACGTAGTCGACGAAGTTCGCGACGGTCTTGGGCGCCTTGGCCTCGTCCAGTTCCAGGGTGATATCCCCGGCGGAGGTCTTCAGGAGCACTTTGGTCATGCAGGCCATCCTATGGGAGGCGCCCCTCCCCTCTCGTCGGGGCTGTGAAAGTGCTTGGGCCGGAACGTGCGGCTTGTTGTTTGGCAAGTTCAGGAGATGTGGGGCTGGATTAAACATGTCTAGATGCGCATATTTCCATAATTACGGAAATATCGCCACAGCTACGGACTCACGCTTCGTACAGCTCCAGCGGCAACTCGTCCGGATCGAAGAAGAACGCGAAACGCTTCCCCGTGTACTCGTCGACCCGCATCTCCTCCACGCGCACACCCCGGTCCCCCAGCTCGGCCAGCGCCGCCGCCACATCCGGCACCACGAAGGCCAGATGCCGCAGGCCCGCGGACTCCGGGCGCGAGGGCCGCGGCGGCGGGTCGGGGAAGGAGAACAGCTCCAACCGGCCGCCGTCCGGCAGCTCCAAATCCAGCTTGTACGAGTGTCTTTCGGCGCGATAATGCTCGGCCAGCACGCGCAGGCCGAGCACCTCGGTATAGAACGCCCTGGACCGTTCGTAGTCCGACGCGATGAGCGCCACGTGATGGATCCGCCGCAGTTCCATGCGCGCGACGCTATCCCACGGGTCCGACAACCACTCCCCTCCCCCGCCGGGTCAGGAGGCATTGCCTCCGATGCTGAAATGCGCACCCGTCGGGTCGGCGACACCGGCCATCCGGCCGAACGGCGTATCCATGACCGGTGTGATCACCGAGCCACCCAGCGCCACGACTCGCCGCACCGCCTGCTCGACATCGTCGGCGCCGAAGTAGACCCGCCAGCCGCCGGGCGAATCCGGCGGCAGGAAGGCGTGCGCGTCCATGACGCCCCCGAGCATCGGCGTCTCGGAGTGGATGGTGGTGTACCCGATATCACCCTCCCCGGGAATCGCGACCCGGAAGGGGTCCTGCCAGTCGAAGACATCGGTGTAGAAGATCAGCGCCTTGTCGTAGTGCGGCGTCTGCAACTCGAACCAGGACGGCACGCCGACATGCCCGCTCCAGTGGCCGCCCGTGGCGATGCCGATCGCTTCGAAGCCGCGGTGCGTGCCCGGCTGCCACACCCCGATCCCCGCAGCCGACGGATCACCGAGAATCGCCATCGTGCCGAGCTCCCCCACGTCCATGGCGGGCACCACGATCGACCCGCCCTCCCGCACCGCCTGCTCCGCGGTCGCACGCGCGTCATCGGACCGGAGGTACACCGTCCACTGATCGGGCCCCTGAATCCCGTCCTCGGTCTTGCCCATTCCCCCGGCCACCGCCTTCCCGTCCTTGCGGAAGGTGATGTAGCCGCCGAACTCCTCCCCCGCCCGCTCGGCCGTCCAGCCGAAGAGGTCGCCGTAGAAGGCGATGCTGACATCCGGATCCGCGGTGAAGAGGTCGATCCAGACGGGATCGCCCACGCGGAAGGTCGGCACTGTGGTCATGACACGCTCCTGAAGGTCTCGAAGGGCATTCACCCGTGTAGACGAGGCAGGTCGATGAATCTCATCGAGAACCGAGCCTGCCCTTCCTCTGTGCGTCTTGTGTCGGCATGGAGACCGCCGCGTTCGATGCGACACGAGGGCAAGCAATTCGTAGATGCGCATATTTCCATGTAGGTATTTTTGGATCTGCGAATGTCAACGGGTCCGACTCCAGCTCCGGCTGCTACGCCGCGAGGGCGGCTACCGCGGCATCGGCCGTCATCGCGCTGTACGCGCCGCCGAAGAGGACGACATGGATGAGCAGCGGGTGGAGTTGATGCAGCGGAATGCGTTGCCGCCAACCCTCTCCCAGCGGTGCGTACTCGTCGTACGCGGCGCGGATGCGGTCCAGGTGCGGTGCGCCGAAGAGGGCGAGCATGGCCAGGTCGGTTTCCCGGTGGCCGCCGTGGGCGGCCGGGTCGATGAGCATCGCGTGGCCGTCGGTCCAGTGCACATTGCCCGACCACAGGTCGCCGTGGATCCGGCTGGGTAGTTCGGCGGGACCGGCGAGGGTGCCGATGCGGTCGATGACTGTCTCGATCAGGCGGACGCCGTCGCGGCCCAGGTGGGGTGCGGCGGCGGGTAGGTAGGGCGCGAGGCGGCGCTCGGCGTACCAGGGGCCCCACTCCCCCGCCGTCGGCGTGTTGTCCAGAGGCAGGGTGGCGATGCGGCCGGGCCAGGGCGCGCCGAAGTGGTCCGGTGTGGCGGCGTGCAGGGCGGCCAGGTCGCGGCCGAAGCGTTCGGCGGCGTCCTGCGACGCCGATTCCGATGGCAGCCACGGCAGCACGAGCACACGGGCGTCGACGGCGAGCACGGCGGGGACCAGACCGCCGGGATCCGCGGCGGCGAGCCAGCGCAGTCCGGCCGCTTCCGCGCCGAAGACGCCACTCCCCTCCCCCACGCCCGGCCCGATCGCGCCGCCGTCGGGTGCGTTGTGGCCCGGGATAATCCCGGTCGAGCCATCGTCGAGTGCGCTACCACCCGAGACTCCCCCGGTCTCGCCATCGTCGAGTGCGTTGCCACCCGGGACTTCCCCGGTCTCGCCGTCGTCGGGTGCGTTGCCACCCGGGATTCTGTGGTCCTGGGCATCGACGTCCGGGATGTCGTCCGGGGCGTCGTCGTCGAGGGCTTTGACGAAAACGGCTCGGCCGTCGGCGGTTTCACCGCGATACAGGCTCCATGCGTGGCTGTGCCCGATCCGCCGCAGTGCGACGGATGCCCGCAGTAGGTCGGCTACGTGCGCGGTCACATCCATGGTGATTCATTGTGCGGCGACGGCGATGCGGTCGCGCAGTAGGGTCGCCGTCGCCGGATCGGCGGGGAAGAAGGCCTCGATGGCGAGTTCGGCGACGGTGACGTTCATGGGGGTGCCGAAGACGGTGGTGATGCTGATGAACGACAGATCGTGGCCGTCCAGGCGCAGGCGCAGCGGGACCACGGCCTGGTCGGGATCGGGGAGCCCGGGGTGTTCCTCGCCGCCCGGGTAGGCGCGCAGTTCGTCGCGCAGCGCGGTGAGTTCGGGTGCGCCGCTGACGTCGATCTGGCGTTGCAGGCGTTCGAGGATGTGGCCGCGCCATTCGGGGAGATTGGTGATGCGGGGGGCGAGGCCGTCGGGGTGCAGGCTCAGGCGTAGCGCGTTGACGGGTTGGGTGAGCAGTGCCGGGTCGACGCCGTCGAGGAAGAGGGCGATGCCGGCGTTGGCGTCGACCATGTTCCAGTTGGCGTCGACGGCGAGGGCGGGGTGGGGTTCGTGGCCGGTGAGGATCTGGCGGAGCACGGTGCGGATGGGCGCCATGGCGGGGTTGTCGAGCGCCGGTTCGGTGTAGACGGGGGCGTAGCCGGCGGCGAGCAGCATGCGGTTGCGTTCGCGCAGGGGGATGTCGAGTTCGTCGGCGAGGTGCAGCAACATGGCGCGGCTGGGGGTGGCGCGGCCGGTTTCGATGAAGGACAGGTGGCGGGTGGAGGTTTCGGCGCGGCCCGCCAGTTCGAGTTGGCTGAGGCGGCGGGTGGTGCGCCAGTGCCGGAGCAGGTCGCCTGCGGTCTGCGTTGCCATGGGTTCGATCGTACGAATCGGTCAGCGGCGCAACCATTGCCCGACGGGTGAGTGGGTGGCGGCGCGTGCCGTCACCCACCCGGGTCAGCCGGTGAGGGCGGGGCAGGCGCGTTGCAGGGTCTCCCAGACGCGTTCGGGCGCCCGGAATTCGGGGTCGGAGCGGTAGATCTCGGCGATGGCGGTGGCGGTGTCGAGTTGGCGGGCGGCGGTGTCGAGCGTGTCGGCGGGGATGGGTGGGTGCGCGCCCGGCAGGGTGCTGAAGGTGGGGTGGGCGGGGTCGAGGATGCCGTAGTCGATACTGGAGTCGATCTGGCGGTCGCAGCGGCAGGGGTTGGCGCGGTCGACGAGTCCGCAGCGGTCGGCGATGATGCTGCGCATGGTGCGGCGGGCGCGGGCCAGGCGCTGCCGGTAGGCGGCGCGGGTGATGCCCAGGGCTTGTGCGCCTTCGGTGTCGGGGAGGCCGATGAGGTCGCCGAGCAGGTAGGTGATGCGCAGGTCGCGGGTGAGGGCGAGCAGCATGCCGTAGGTGCAGGCGAGTCGGACCTCGCCGGCGAGCAGGCGGAAGGTGGCTTCGTCGAAGTGGTCGGCGGGGGTGGGGGCGAGGTTGCGGTCGATCCAGTCGGCGAAGGGTTCGGGTCCGGCGACGCTGAGTTCGATCGGGCCGCGCACGGTGCGCAGCAAGTAGCGCGAGGCGATGGTGTACACCCAGGTCGTGAGTTTGGAGCGGCCTTCGAATTCCGACAGGTGGGTGACGACGAGGATGAGGATTTCCTGGGTGGCGTCGGCGGCGGCTTCCGGGTCGGAGCTGAAGCGCAGGGCGAGCCGGTAGATCAGGTCCTGGAGTTCGCGGCAGAGCTGTTCGAGGGCGTCGGCGTCTCCGGCGACGGCCCGGGCGGCCAGACCCTCGAGGTCCGGCCGCCCCGGCGCCTCAGGCATCGGCGAACTCGACGGTCGCGTGTTCCATCGACACCATCTCCTTGATGAACGCGAAGGCGGCGGCGCATTCGGGCACCGCGCCGATTCCGGCCGCCGCGGCGTCGGCGGCGGCGCGGTCTCGCCATTCCACCACATCCATCCAGGTGCGTTCGTCGAGCCGGACGAGTCGCAGCGAGACGAAGCCGTCGAATTTCTCGCGCAGGGCGGTGAGCATGGCCGGGCGGGCGGCCAGCATGGTGTCGACGTCGGTGGGGTCGACGGTGAAGCGGGCCAGTTCCATGACGGTCATTCGGGTCTCCTTGTGTGTTGTGTTTCGGACACAAGGTGAGAGACCGGGTGGTGGCCGGGCGTGACAGCGGTCGGGCGGTGACGGTGGTCACATGGCGTCAGTGGGAGCGGGTGCGGTGGGCGGCGTAGTCGGCGAGGGTGGTGGGCGGGTGGCCGCCGTACTGCTGGATGGCTGGGGTGACCTGGTAGAGGCCGGTGCCCTCGCCGAGCAGGCGGAAGATCTCCCAGAGTTTGGTGAGGTGGGCGGCGGCGTGTGGGCTGCCGTAGAAGTCGAGGGCCCAGCGGTGCCAGGTGTCGGGGTCGATGTCGCGGTAGCCGCGGCCGAGGGTGCGGGCGGCGTCGCCGATGGTTTGGATGTCGCCGGTGAGGAGGATGACCGGTTCGGCCTCGGTGGTGGGGTCGGCGAGCAGTCCGGCGGCGACGCGGGCGACGTCGGCGGCGGCGACCAGGGGCAGGGTGGTGGTGTCGGGGCCCATGGGGAGGGTGAGCAGGTCGCCGTCGCCGGTGTCGGCGATGCGGGCGAGGTTCTCGTGGAAGACGGCGGCGCGCAGGTGGATGGCGCCGATTCCGGCCCAGTCGAGGATTTGTTCGACGACCCAGTGTTGGCGCATGCGCGGGGTGAGGGCCTGGGGTCCGGCGGCGAGTTGGGAGACGGCGACGACGCGTTCGACGCCGGTCTCGCGGGCGGCGACGGCGAAGGCGCCGGCGGCGTCGACGAAGCCGTCGATGACGGGGTAGGTGAAGTAGGCGGCGCGGATGCCGTCGAGTGCGGCGCGAACGGTCTCGAGGTCGCGCAGGTCGCCGACGCGGACGTCGGCGCCGAGGGCGCGCAGCGGGGCGGCGCGTTCGTCGTCGGTGTGGATCAGGGCGCGGACGGGGACGCCGCGGCCGAGCAGTTGTGCGGTGAGGTGCCTGCCGGTGGATCCTTGGCGTCCCCCGGCGGCACCGGTGACCAGTACCGGCTCCATCGTTCTACGGTACGGCCGGGTTCGGCGGGGGTGGGAGCTTTCGGGCAATGGGCCGGTTGCGGGGCGGGTCGCGGGCGCGGTTCGGTGGCGCGCGATTGACCGATCCCGCCGCCTCGAGTGCGGGCGGGCTGCCACGCTGCCGCGTTAGAGTGTTGTGGGGCAATCTTTTTCGCAATGGGGCGGCTTCGAAATGCTACCGCGGTAGGAAGACAGCGCGGCGTCGATATGGCAGGGTGGGCGGGCATGAAAACGATCCTGATCACAGGGGCTACGTCAGGGATCGGTCTGGCTGCGGCGCGGCAGCTCGGCTCCCAGGGACATCATCTGGTCCTCGTCGGCCGCAATCCCGAGAAGCTGTCCGCGACGGCCGCATCGGTGCGGGAGTGCGGGGCGGGCGCGGTCGACACCCTCGAGTGCGATATGGGCAGTCTGGCCCAGGTGCGGCGGTTGGCGAAGACCGTGCAGGCCAACTATTCCCGGCTGGATGTGCTGGCGAACAACGCGGGTGGCTTTCACCTGCGGCGCACCGAGACCGAGGACGGTATCGAGACCACGTTCGCGGTCAATCATCTGGCCGGATTCCTGCTCACCGAACTGCTGATGGATCTGCTGCTGCACTCCTCCCCCGCGCGGATCCTGTTCACCTCCTCGGTCATGCACTACGGCTCGCAGGTGAAGCTGGACGATCTCGGGTTGCGGCGCGGATACACCGGCGCGCGGGCGTACGGGGCGTCGAAGCTGGCGAACATCCTGTACGTGCGGGATCTGGAGCGGCGGTTGCGGGGTACGGGCGTGACCGCCAACGCCTTCCATCCGGGCGCGGTCGCCACCCATATCTGGGATGAGGCGCCGTGGTTCGTCAAGCCCGCCATGGAGTTGGTCAAGCGCATTTTCATGATCACGCCGGAGCAGGGGGCGGAGGCGCTCACCTATCTGGCGACCGATCCGGATGTGGCGGCGGTGTCGGGGTGCTATTTCCAGCGCAATCGGGTGAAGGCGCCCTCGCGCGCCGCGCAGGACGACGCGACGGCGCGGGAGCTGTACCGGGTGTGCGCGGAGCTGGCCGGTTTGCCGGACTGAGGTTGCGACGTCAGAGTGTCCGGATGACGCGGCAGGGGTTGCCCGCGGCGAAGACGCGTTCGGGGATGTCGCGGGTGACGACGCTGCCCGCGCCGATCACGGTGTTCGCGCCGATGCTCACCCCCGGGCAGACGATGACGCCGCCGCCGAGCCACACATTGTCGCCGATGGTGATGGGCGCGGCGGTCTCCCAGCGTTGGCGGCGCAGTTCGTGGTCGGTCATCGGGTGCAGGGCGGTGAGCAGTTGCGCGCGCGGGCCGATGGACACGTCGTCGCCGATGGTGACGGGTGCGCAGTCGAGGATGATGGCGTCGTAGTTGAGGAAGCTGTTGGCGCCGATGCGGATGAGTGAGCCGTAGTCGCATTGGAAGCGCGGCATGATCCAGGAGCCCGCGCCGATCTCGCCGAGCAGTTCCGCCAGCACGGCGCGGCGGTGGTCGTCCTGGCCCGCGCCGGTGGCGTTGAACGTGTCCAGCAGGCGCTGACAGTGCTGGCGTTCGGCGACGAGTTCGGGATCGTTGTCGCGGTAGAGCTCGCCGCGGAGCATGCGTTGTTTGTGATCACCCACGTCCGCCATCCTGCGGGAGGTTGCACGATCGCGCAGAAACGCCTGGACAGGCGGGGTTGCCGGGGACGGGTTGGTCGCGGTCGGGAATTCTCGGGTAGACCGGACGAATCGGTCCGTCCTGTGGCGCAACGACTCTCGGTGCCGCGGGTGCGCCGGAGGCGGAAGGGTCGCGGGGCGCGCACTTGCGCTTCCGGGCACGGACCGTCAGGCTGCGGGATTGGTCGGGATCGGGTGTCGAGGGAGTGCCCGGCCGTGAGATGAGGTGACGGATGTTCGAAGAGGCGGCCCGTAAGACCGGGGCGTGGCGTGAGAAGAACTATGTGGCGCTGGGCAGTTCGTTCGCGGCCGGACCGGGGATCGCGCCGCGTGCACCGGGGGTGTCGCGGCGGGTGGGGCGGTCGCGTGGGAACTATCCGCATCTGGTGGCCGCGGCGGCGGGGCTGGAGTTGACCGACGCCACGTGCAGCGGGGCCACCTGTGACCATATTCTGCGGGATTCGCTGTTCGGTATGCCGCCGCAGTTGACGGCCGTGCGGCCGGATACCGATCTGGTGACGGTGACCGTGGGCGGCAACGATATCGGGCTCACCCAGTATCTGTTGGCGCGGCGCGCGCCCGCACCGCTGCGGCTGCTGCCCGCGGTGGCGCGCGCCGCCGACGCC
>NZ_BAGD01000074.1 GCF_000308635.1 Nocardia otitidiscaviarum NBRC 14405
GAATACCGGAGGGCGGGGCCCAGTCGCCGTCGACGAGTTCCGGCGCACCGGGATTGAGCAGCAGCGCACGATAGACCATGACGGCGAGGGCGAAACGGTCGCTGTAGCGGTCGTGCGCGGGGATGCGTCCGGCCACCCATCGCGGATCGCGCCAACCCGCGGTGCCGACGCCGCGCTCGCGGACCTCCGCCGCCGGATGCACACCGTCGCAGTCGATGAGGTAGGCATGCGGAGAGCGCCTGTCCCACACCAGATTCTTCATCGAGATATCGCCGTGGACCAGGCCCAGCTCATCCAGACAGGCGAGGATGTCGCAGGCGCGCAGCAGGACGCCGACCCGCACCGCCGCGCGGGGTGGACGGGCGGCGGCCACGTACAGGAAATCCAGGGTGAGCGGTTTGCCGTGCTCGCTCAGAAACCGCGGCGGGATGAGCGGCAGGATCACCCCGGTCACGGCATCGGATTCGGCGATGATGTCGATGGGCCAGTTCACCGAGGATTCGGCGGTGGCGGCGACGGTCTCGGCGCTTTCGGCGTCGGCCGTGATCCGGGCTCCCCGCGCGGCGATCTCACCCAGCGTGTCGATATCCCGCCGATCGGTGAGCGGCGTGCGGTACCGCTTGAACACCCTGACGTGGCTCGCCTCGTCGCGGCAGGTGTACAGAATCGACTGCCCGCCGGAGGAATTGAGCGGTTCCGCATCGACCCGGTAGCGTCCGTACCGGCCCGCGACGGAGCTGTCCGGGTCGCTCATGCCGACAGCGGTTCCAGCCACACCACCACCGCGGTGCGATCGTCGTGCGAACCCTGCCGCCGGTACCGCAGCGAGTCCACCATCCACGCCGGACCGCAGGGCCGGGACCAGCGGTGTGCCAACCAGTCTCGGACATCCGGGGAGTCGAAGAGGTCCCCGGCGAGCCCGTCGGTGGCCAGGATCAGCAGCCCGGTGCCGGGCAGCGGCCAGCGCGCCGGTTCGAGCAGCGGACGCGGATCGTCGCAGGGCAGCGTATGCCGAACGATATTCAGCGGCCCGTCATCGACATCCGGGTAGACGACCTGATAGCCCTCCGATTCGGACCACGTGAACGCCTCGCAGTCGCCCACCCGCAGCAGCAGCATGTCCCGGCCGCCGCCCGGATGCAGCGGGAGCCAGCACAGCAGCATGGTGCTGGCCAGCTCGCGTGCGGTGAGGCCGAGGGTGGTGTCCCGCAACCGTTCGAGCGTGGCGACCGCCTGCCCGATGGCCCCCGTCAGCGCCGCGTGACCGCGCTCGACCACCTCCGCACCGGAGAGCGCGGCGACCTCCGACACGCACAGCCGGGCCAGGAGTTCCGCGCCGATCTGCGCGGTGTCCGCCTGCTGCCCGAGGCCGTCGCACACCGCCAGGACCAGGGCGCTGCCGTCCCGGGCGACGGTGAAGCCGTAGGAATCCTGTGCGGAACCGCCCCGGGCGGTATGTGATTGCCCGGCCAGGCTCACGGCGGCCACCCACCGCCCGGCGAGCATGCCCGCATCGGCCCGCACCCCCGCCAGGGCGGTCGCGGTGGCGGCGAGGCGGGGAGGGGGCAGCGGCCCGAGGTCACCGATCTGCGGTGCGTGCGAATCCAGTTCGGCGTAGCGGCCGCGGCCCGGGCCCACCAGCCCGATCGGCCGCTCAGACAATGTTCTCCGGCAGCCGGGTGAGATTCGGTGACGGCGCGATGATGAGCGCGCCACCGGACGGGCTGCCGAACGAACTGGAGGTGGAGCGGATACTGCCGATCACGCTGTGCAGAATCTCGCGCACCGCCGCGACCGGATCGGGATCGTCGGCGAAATACGCGTGCCCGGTCGACACCCGGCCGATGGCCTCCCGATCGGCAGCGCCCATCCCGAACGCGACCACTTCCGCCCCGAACTTGTCTGCGCGATCGGTGAGTTCGCGCCAGGCCGGCAGCCAGTCGCGGCCGTTGTGCTGACCGTCGCTGAGGAAGAAGACCACCGGTCGATAGAACCGGGTGCCTCGACCCAATCCGCGAATTCCCTGTTCGATCGCGGTCCGGGCGGTCCGCAGCCCTGCCGCGAAATCGGTCGAATCTCGGGTATCGAGCCGGGGCAGTTCGGTTTCCCAGAGGTTGGCCAGCGGCAGTTCGACGCGCGCGGAGGAGGAGAAGGTCACCAGCGCGATCCGAGCGATCTCACCGGTCGCCGGATCCTCCAGAATGGCCTGCCGCAGCTCGGGCAGGGCCTGGTTGACCGCCTCGATGGGCGCGCCGCGCATGGATGCGGACACGTCCACCACCAGACAGACCGGAAAGACCGGTGGACGTTCGATATTCGAGAACCGCGACGGCTGGCCCACGGTGAAACCCCCTCCTGCACAACACGTACCGGTGAGTGTGCCACAGCCCCGGCCGGTTATCCCGGCATTTCCGGCGGACGGCGATCGCCCGGCTATCCCTGGTGGAGCCCGAATCCGCTGCGCCCCGGTACTTCCCGGCCCGCGTGCAGTCGCAGCGAGGGCAGTTCGTAGTCGCCGCCGTTCTGCGGACGGTACGGGATCGGGGTGGTGTCGGCGAGGGTGAGCAGGCGCTGGCGATACTGCTTGGCGGCCACCGCGAAGTCCTCCTCGGTGCAGCGGTCCGCGCCGTAGAGGACGAAGGGCGGGACGACCCGCATACCGGCGTAGTAGAGGATGCCGTGCTGGATGGGGAAGAGCAGATCGTCGATGGGGCCGTTGACGCCACGGTCGGAGTAGTGGGTTTCGCGACCGCCGATGGTGACCGACAGCATGGCGCGCTTGCCCGCGAGCGTGCCCTCACCGTACCGATCACCCCATCTGGTCTCGTTGTGCTCGCCGACGCCGTAACCGAATCCGTAGCTGAATACCCGGTCGACCCAGCCCTTGAGGATCGCGGGCATGGAGTACCACCAGAGCGGGAATTGCAGGATCACCGTATCGGCCCAGCGCAGTTTGTCCTGTTCCGCGGTGACGTCGGGGGTGAGGTTGCCAGTGTCGTAGGCACGGCCGGAGTCGGCGACGACGCGCAGCGGCTCGCTGGCGGCCGGGCCGAAGTCGGCGGCGTCCACCAGCGGCTTCCAGTTCATGGCGTAGAGGTCGCTCACCTGTACGTCGTGGCCCGCCTCGGTCAGTGTGGACACCGCGACGTCGGCCAGCGCGCCGTTCAGCGACCGCGGCTCCGGGTGGGCGTGGACGATGAGTGTGTTCATTTCCGCTCCTTCGTGATCGGTCGTCTCCGATCCTGGCGGCGAACGAGCGCGCCGTTCAGGGGCGCTTCTTCCGTCGGACGCGACTTCCTGGTATCGGCAGGGCCACCCTCGATTGCGGTGGGTGTGGTGATACTGGAGCGATGGACGATCTCGCCGACTTCCTGCGCACCCGCCGCTCCCGCGTCGACCCCGCCGCGGTCGGCATCGCCACCGACGCGCGCCGCCGGGTGGCGGGGCTGCGCCGGGAGGAGGTCGCGCATCTGTCCGGTGTCAGCGTCGACTACTACGTGCGCCTGGAACAGGGCCGCGCCCGGCAGCCGTCGGCGCAGGTGCTCGACGCGCTGGCGGGGGTGCTCGGCCTGGCGGAGGTGGAGCGCGAGCACCTGCACCGTCTCGCCCGCAACCCTCGCAGACCGGTCCGCACCGCACCGGCCACCGCGCGCCCCCGTCCGGAACTGCTGCGCATGTTGGATCTGGTCGGCGACACCCCAGCTTTCCTGCTCGACCACCGCATGGACGTGCTGGCCGGAAACCATCTGGCCGAACTGCTTTTCGGCCGCCCGCTGCGCGAGTTCAACATCGCCCGCCACATATTCCTGGAGCCCGACGGCCTCGCCCTCTACGCCGCCTGGGAGAAATGCACCCTCGATACCGTCGGGCATCTACGCCTGGCCGCGGGTAAGTATCCCGACGACCCGAAGCTGGCTTCCTTGATCGGCGAACTCGCCATGGGCAGCGACCGCTTCCGCCGCCTGTGGGCCCGCGCCGAGGTCCGTGGTCGCACCCACGGCCTCAAGCCCTACACCCACCCGCTGGTCGGCCGCCTCGACCTGCACCAGGAGAATTTCACCCTCCCCGACGACTCCGGGCTGGAACTGATCGTCCTCTCCGCGCCCCGCGGCAGCGAAGCCCACGACAAGCTCAGCATCCTGGCCAGCCTCGGTGCCGAACAACGCGGCGACTCCAGGCACTCCGTCCGCGCCGAGCGCGACTGATCAACGGCGGTACCCGCGAACCGACCGTTGCCGGGAGCCTTCGGATCAATCGCCGGGCAGCGGACGGCGGAGTTCGGTGACGGCGATGCGGGCGACCTCGGCGATCGCGGCGTCGACCGCGGGCAGTACCGGGTCGGCGCGCGCCGCGCGGGTGAAAACCGCTACGGCGACCGGGTATTCACCGGGGAACTCCACCACGGCGACCTCGTTGCGGATGACGCCGATGGTGCCGGTCTTACCCGCGACCGACACGCTGCGATACGGGAAACCGGCGGCGATGCGATGCTGCCACACCTGAGCGCGCATGACGGCGCGGGCGTAGTCGGTGCGCTCGGGGGAGAGGATGTCGCCGCGCCACAGGGCGTGCAGGAAGCGCGTCATCTCCTCCGGTGTCGTCGCGCTGGTGTAGGACGGGTCGTAGGCCGACACCGACCACGCTTCGTCATTGCGCTCCAGCGCCGCGAAAGCCTCGGCGGTGGTGTGGGTGTCGGTGTCACGCACCAGGCTGCGGTGCAGGTCGGCGGTGCCGCCGATAATGCGGGTCCGGGTCAGACCGAGATCGTCGAGCAGCTCTTCGACGGCGGCCAGCCCGATTGCGCCGAGCAGGACGTCGGCGGCGGCGTTGTCGGAGACCGTCATCATGGAGGCGGCCAGATCGCGCAGGCTCATGGTCACCGGGTCCCGCAGCGCAGCGATACCGGTGGGGCCGGGCGTGCAGTCCGACGGCGTCACCGTGATCCGGGCGGTGGGGTCGACGCGGCCCGCGTCGATATGGCGGCAGAAGGCGACGAACAGCGGGAGTTTGTACACCGAGGCGACTACGACCCGTTCGTCACCGCCGAGTGAGATCTCGGTGCCGGAGTCGTCGCAGCGGCGGGCATGCAGCCAGCCGGTACAGCCCGCGTCGGCGAACACGGCCCGGATGCGGGTTTCCGCGTCACCGGTGATCGATTGGCTCCGTACGATATTCGGCATCGGGGTCGTCGGCATCGGGGTATTGGTCATCACAGCCGCTCCCGGTACAGCACCCGGTCCACGGCATCGGCGAGGGCGGCGGCCTCCGGTCGGTGCACGACACGGAGCCGCAGCGCCACCGCCTGCGGGGCCAGCCGCAGCCACGCCACGCCGGGTGTGGCGGCCGGGGCGGTGGTGGTGAGCCCGAAACTGGTTCCGGCGGCGACCGCGGCGAAGACGGCGCGATCATCCGGTGCGGGCACGGTGGGCGCGTCCAGTCCGCGTTCACGCAACAGGTCCAGCATGGTGTCGAAGGCGGGCGGATTGCCCGAGCGCGGCGGACAGGCGAAACTCAATCCCGCCAGCATCGGGAAGGTGGGCCGCTCGGCGCCGGCGCTGCGATGCTCCGACGGCACCACCAGCCAGCGCGGAAGCTTCACCACCGGCCGCGCCTCCACCCCGTCCACGAGTGCGGGATGCTCGATGACGGCGACGTCGCACAGCCCCGCCCGCACGGCCCCGACGAGGTCGGCGGTCGGAGCGACCGTCGTGGACACGGCCGCGTCCGCCACGACCGCGGTGCGCAACGCCCGCACGCCCGCGGTGATCAACGCATCGGGCAGTGCGGAGGTCGCACCCCAGTGCACCGCACCGTGCGCCTGCGCGATGCGCTGCGACTCGGCCAACAGCCGGTCGGCATCGTCGACGAGCAGCCGGGCGCGGGGGAGCAGCTGGAGTCCGGCGGCGGTGAGCACGGCTCCCTGCCGGGTGCGATGCAGGAGATCGACGCCCAGATGCTGTTCCAGCCGCCGCAGGCCCTGTGACAGCGGCGGCTGGGTCATCTCCAGCGCGGCCGCCGCCCGACCGAAATGCCCCTCGTCCGCGACCGAGACGAAGAAGCGGAGGTGGCGGATCAGATCCATGCGGTCATTGAACCAGCGACGCCGCGGCAATCCGCGCGGAGACGGGCCCCCGAGGCGTTCGAACGCGACTTTCCCACCCCGGTGACCTGCGGCGATATCGAACCCGACTCGCCCGCGCGCGGGGCGGATATTGGCCGGGGGCACCGCGGCGGTGATGTAGTCCGGCGGTGACCTTCTCGACGACACACCGCCGCATTCCACACCACCCCTTCCCACTCCGCCGATTCGTCGCCGTCGCGGCCGTCGCCGCGCTCTCGATGGTCGGCGCGGCCTGCGGCTCCGATCCGGGCTCCGAGCCCGCCGCGTCCACGAGCGCATCGGCCACGATCGCCGGTACCGATTCCTTCGCCTCGATGGAGTCCGAGCGGGCCGCCCGGCTCGGCGTGTACGCGGTCGACACCGGTTCCGGCCGGACCGTGGCCTACCGGGAGGGGGAGCGGTTCCCGATGGCCTCCACCTTCAAGGGGCTGGCCTGCGGGGCGCTGCTGCGCGACCATCCTCTGTCCACGGGATTCTTCGATCAGGTGATCCACTTCTCCCGCGACGAGCTCGTCGAGTACTCGCCGATGACCGAGCAGCGCGTGGACACCGGTATGACGGTGGCCGAGCTGTGCGAGGCGACGATCACCCTCTCCGATAACACCGCCGGTAACAAGGTGCTCGAATTACTGGGCGGCCCAGCCGGTTTCACCGCGTTCCTGCGGTCGATCGGTGACGAGGTGACCCGGCTGGACCGGTGGGAGACCGAACTCAACTCCGCCGTACCCGGCGACGAGCGCGACACCACCACCCCGGCCGCGCTGGCCGCCGACTACCGCGCGCTGGTGCTGGGCGATGTGCTCGGCGAACCCGAACGCGCGCAACTGAAGTCGTGGCTGGTCGCCAACACCACCGGTGACCAGCGCATCCGCGCCGGGGTACCCGCCGACTGGACCGTCGGCGACAAGACCGGCAGCCCCGCCTACGGTGGCGCGCTGGATGTGGCCATCGCCTGGCCGCCGGGGCTCGCCCCGATCGTGATCGCGGTATTGACGACCAAATCCGAACCGGACGCCGAGCCCGATAATGCGCTGGTGGTCGACGCGACCCGGGCGGCGGTGGCGGGACTGCGCTGACGCGGGGGAGTTCGAACATCCTAGTGTCGGCGCGCCACACGCCGGACACCGGGCGGTCTGATTCAGTCGGCGTCCGACCAGTTATCGTTCGGTAAATGACTGAGCAGACCGGAGCCACCCCATCGGGAACCGAGTCCGCTGATCGCGGAGGAACAACCGAAGCCGAGGGCCCGCCTCATCCCGAGGCGGGCCGCGGGTCGGTCAACCGGCCGGTGTTCTTCACCGCGGCGGGGATCGTTCTCGCGTTCGCGATCTGGGCGCTCGCCTCACCCTCGAGCGCCGAGACCGTGGTCGGTGAGGTCAAGACGTTCATATCCACCTGGTTCGGCTGGTGGTACATCATCCTCGCCACCGTCATCGTCGGACTCGTCGTCTTCATCGGTGCCAGCAAGTACGGCCGCTACCGGCTGGGGCCGGAGGAGTCCCGCCCCGAGTACAGCCTGTTCACTTGGACGGCAATGCTTTTCGCGGCGGGCATCGGCATCGACCTGATGTTCTTCTCGGTCGCCGAACCCGTCTACAACTATCTGCACCCGCCCACCGGCTCGGCCGGAACCAACGAGGCCGCCCGCGAGGCCGCCACCTGGACCATCTTCCACTACGGCATCACCGGCTGGGCCATGTACGCGCTCATGGGCGGTGCGCTCGCCTACTTCGCCTTCCGGCACAATCTGCCGCTGACCATCCGGGCGGCGCTGTATCCGATCTTCGGTAAGCGGGTGGAGGGCCGCTGGGGCGACGCCATCGACGTGGCGGCGGTGCTGGGCACCATCTTCGGCATCGCGACCTCGCTCGGCATCGGCATCGTCCAGCTCAACTACGGCCTGCACGAGATGTTCGGCATCGCCCAGGGCAAGGCGGCCCAGATCGGCCTCATCGCCCTGTCCGTCGTCATCGCGACCATCTCGGCGACCTCGGGCGTGGACAAGGGCATCCGGCGGCTCTCGGAGTTCAACGTCATCCTGTCCATCGTGCTGCTGGTCTACATCCTGGTGGCGGGCCGGACGGATTTCCTGCTCAACGGGCTCACCCAGAATGTCGGCGACTACCTGTCGACCTTCCTCGACCGCACCCTCGACACCTTCGCCTGGGACCGCAATCCGGAAACGGCGAACGAGCCGACCGCCTGGATCGACGCCTGGACGCTGTTCTTCTGGGCGTGGTGGGTGGCGTGGGCGCCGTTCGTCGGACTGTTCCTGGCGCGCATCTCGCGCGGACGCACCCTGCGCCAGTTCATCTTCGGGGTCCTGGTCGTACCGTTCAGCTTCATCCTGCTGTGGATCTCGATCTTCGGTAACAGCGCGCTGGAACTCGCCCGCGACGACGAGGACTTCGCGCTGACCACGGCGAGCCGGGCCGAGGCCGGGTTCTACTCGCTGCTCGAGCAGTACCCGGGCGCGCCGCTGCTGCTCGGCATCGCGACCATCACCGGTCTGCTGTTCTACGTGACCAGCGCCGATTCCGGTTCGCTGGTGATGGGCAACTTCACCTCGAAACTGCCCGATCCGATGGCGGACTGCGCCCGCAGCACCCGCATCTTCTGGTCGCTGGCGATCGGCCTGCTCACCTTGTCGATGCTGTTCGCCGGTGCGGGCGGTTCCATCACCACCCTGCAGAACGCCACCATCATCATGGGCCTGCCGTTCTCGTTCGTGCTCGCCCTCATCGGCGTGGCGCTGCTGCGCTCGGTGCGCAATGAATCGCTCAAGCTGGACAGCTACCGGACGACCCTGCCGAAGGCCATCGCGGCCGGACGCGGACCGTCCGAGCACGGCAGCTGGCGTCGACGCCTGCTGTCCACCATCCAGTACCCGGGGCCGGGGGCCACCCGGAAGTTCGTCGCCAACACCATCGTTCCGGCCATGCGGGAGGTGGCGGCCGAATTCGACCGTGCGGGGGTCACCGCCACGGTCGACGAATCCGGCCGGCACGAGGGAATCTCGTCGCCGCGACTGGTGGTCGATCAGGCCAACGAGCCCGGATTCGAATACTGCGTGTGGCCGGTGTCCGCGCCGACACCCAGCTACGCGGTGCTCTCCCAGCGCTCCGATGACCGCTACTTCCGCTGCGAGGTGTACCTCGCGGAGGGATCGCAGGGCTACTCGCTCAACGGCTACACCCGCGAGCAGGTCATCGGCGACATCCTCGACCAATACGAACGCCATCTCGGCTATCTGCATCTGCGCCGCTCGGCGACCGACACCCACGAGCCGACTCCGAGCGACGCCGACGTCACCGTCAGCGATCCTGAAGGGACACCTACCGCATGAGTCACACCCTGTACATCAACGGCTCCTGGTGCGCCGCGCAATCCGGCAAGACCCGCCAGATCCGTTGTCCCGCCGATAGTTCCGTGGTCGGCGTGGTCTCCGAGGCGGATGCCGCCGATACCGAGGCGGCGATCGCGGCGGCCCGGCGCGCCTTCGACCGGGGATCCTGGCGCGACACCTCGGCCGCCGAGCGCGGCGATCTGTTGCTGGCGGTGGCCGCCGCCATCGACGCCCAGCGCGCGGATTTCGTGCGCGCCGAAACGCTCGACACCGGTAAGCGGCCGTACGAGTCGGATATCGACATGTCCGATATCGCGAACTGCTTCCGCTACTTCGGCAAGCTCGCGGCCGAGGACGCGGGCCGGGTGGTGGACGCGGGTTCTCCCGATATCGACTCCCGCATCGTGTACGAACCGGTCGGTGTGTGCGGGCTCATCACGCCCTGGAACTATCCGCTGCTCCAAGCGGCGTGGAAGATCGCGCCGGCGCTGGCCGCGGGCAATACCTTCGTCCTCAAGCCGTCCGAGCTGACGCCGCACACCTCCATCCTGCTCATGCGGATCCTGGACGAACTCGACCTGCCCGCGGGCGTGGCCAATCTGGTCCTCGGCGCGGGTACGACGGCCGGTGCTCCGCTCTCGGCGCATCCGGACGTCGACATGGTCTCCTTCACCGGCGGCCTGGCCACCGGCCGGATCATCGCCCGCGAAGCAGCGGCGACGGTCAAGAAGGTGGCGCTCGAACTGGGCGGCAAGAACCCGAACGTCATCTTCGCCGATGCCTGCGACACCCGTGAGCGACTGGCCGCGGCCGTCGACAACGCCCTCAACGCCGCCTTCCTGCACTCCGGTCAGGTGTGCTCGGCGGGTGCGCGGCTGGTCATCGAGGAGTCGGCACACGACCGGTTCGTGGACGAGTTGGTGCGGCGGGCCGAGGAGATCCGACTCGGACTGCCGTTCGCCGAGGGCACCGAGACCGGGCCGCTCATCTCGGCCGCGCACCGCGACAAGGTGCACGCCTATGTCGAGCAGGCCCGCGCCGAGGGGGCGGTCATTCGCACCGGCGGCGCGTTCGCCACCGGCGATCAGGGTTCGGGCAGTCTCGACGACGGCTGGTTCTATCGGCCGACCGTCATCGACCGGGCCACCCGGGAGATGGCCTGCGTGCACGACGAGGCGTTCGGGCCGACCGTCACCGTGGAGACCTTCACCACCGAGGACGAGGCGGTCGCCATCGCCAACGACACCGAATACGGCCTGGCCGGTGCGGTGTGGTCGTCCGACACCGCCCGGGCCCGTCGGATCGCGGCCCGGCTGCGGCACGGAACCGTGTGGGTCAACGATTTCGGCCCCTACCTGCCGCAGGCCGAATGGGGTGGCTTCGGGCACTCCGGTGTCGGCCGCGAGCTGGGACCGTCCGGCCTGCACGAGTACCGCGAGGCCAAACACGTCTACGAGAATCTCCGGCCGGGTGTCACCGGCTGGTTCGCCGACCGAGGGGAGCGGAAGTGACCGAGTACGACTATGTGATCGTCGGCGGCGGCTCGGCGGGCGCGGCCGTCGCCGCTCGACTGTCGGAGGATCCGGCGGTGACGGTGTGTCTGCTCGAGGCCGGACCGTCGGATGTGGGCGACGACGCCATCCTGCGGCTGGACCGTTGGATGGAACTGCTGGAATCCGGGTACGACTGGGACTATCCCATCGAACCGCAGGAGAACGGCAATTCGTTCATGCGGCACGCCCGCGCCAAGGTGCTGGGCGGCTGCTCCTCGCACAACAGCTGTATCGCGTTCTGGGCTCCGCGCGAGGATCTGGACGCCTGGGAGCGTGAGCACGGCTGCACCGGGTGGGGTTCGGATTCGGTGTACCGGCTGTACCCGCGGATCGAGACCAATGACGCGCCGGGCGACCATCACGGGCGCAGCGGGCCGGTGCACATCATGACGGTGCCGCCGAACGATCCGTGCGGCGTGGCGCTGCTGGACGCCTGCGAGGCCGTCGGCATTCCGCGCGCCGAGTTCAATTCCGGCCGCACGGTGGTCAACGGGGCCAACTTCTTCCAGATCAACCGCCGCCCCGACGGGGTGCGCGCCTCGTCCTCGGTGAGTTATCTGCATCCGCACCTGGACCGGCCGAATCTGACCGTCCGGACCGGGGCCTGGGCCAAGAAGGTCGTCGTCGAGGGCGGGCGGGCCGTGGGCGTCGACATCACCGACAACGCCTTCGGCCGCACCACCCGGATCACCGCCACCCGCGAGGTGATCCTGTCGGCGGGGGCCATCGACACGCCGAAGCTGCTCATGCTGTCGGGTATCGGACCGGCGGATCACCTGCGCGAGAACGGCATCGACGTGCTGGTGGACTCGCCCGGTGTGGGCGCGCATCTGCAGGACCATCCGGAGGGCGTCATCGGTTTCGAGACGACGCGGCCGATGGTGGACCGGTCGACGCAGTGGTGGGAGGCCGGAATCTTCACCACCACCGTCGACGGACTCGACCGCCCCGACCTCATGATGCATTACGGCAGTGTGCCTTTCGACATGCACACGCTGCGGCAGGGCTACCCGACGGCCGAGAACACCTTCTGCCTCACCCCGAATGTCACCCACGCCCGCTCCCGCGGCACCGTCCGGCTGCGCTCCCGCGACTTCCGCGACAAGCCGCGCGTCGACCCGCGCTACTTCACCGACGCCGAGGGCCACGATATGCGCGTCATGATCGCGGGAATCCGCAAGGCCCGCGACATCGCCTCCACCGCTCCGCTTTCCGAGTGGGTGGCGCGCGAGCTCTACCCCGGCCCCGATGCGAACTCCGACGCGGAGCTGGCCGATTACATCCGCCGCACCCACAACACGGTCTACCACCCGGTGGGCACGGTCCGCATGGGTGCGGTCGACGACGCCATGAGCCCGCTGGACCCGGAACTGCGTGTCAAGGGCGTGCAGGCCCTGCGCGTCGCCGACGCCTCGGTCTTCCCCGCGCACACCACGGTGAATCCGAACATCACCGTCATGCTCGTCGGTGAGCGCTGCGCCGAACTCGTCGCCGGTCGCTAGTTCTCATCGCTGTGTGGCCCGGAACCCGTCCGGGCCACACGCATCGGGAGCGCCGTCGGTCCCGCCGGATACGCGGTCGCCGTACCGGCGCACCACGCCCGGATCGGGCGCGACATCCTGTCCGGTCAGGTTTCGCCGCCCCCCGCGGTGTCACCCCATCCGTATATGTGGCGCAGACGGTGTAAGGCGGTGTGATGGTGCTACCGGCTATCTCGAGGGCCGCGGTGATGGCCGTGGGCCTGGCATTGGCGATATTCGGTGTCGTGGGCTGCGCGACCGAGGACGACGAGTGCTGCTGGCCGACGGGTGCGGTCGGGACGCGCTATGCCGAGGTGTCGGGGCCGACCGGACCGTTGGGCGACTGCACCGGGGACGAGCGTGATCGCGACGGCGGTCGGCAGCAGGACTTCGAGCAGGGCGCGATCTACTGGACGCCGGATACCGGTGCGTGGGAGGTGTACGGGCAGATCGGTGACGAATACGAGAACATGGGCGGTCCCACCTCCGCCCTGGGGTGGCCGGTGAGCGGCGAACTGCCCACGCCGGACGGGGTGGGCCGCTTCAACCGGTTCCAGCACGGGAACATCTACCACTCCCCGGCGGGCACCTATCCGGTGTACGGCGCGATCTTCGACGCCTACGCGCAGCAGGGCTACGAGAACGGCCGACTCGGTTTCCCCACCTCCGGTGAGCAGGACACCGACGAGGGACGTCGCGGCAACTTCCAGGGCGGCTGGATCGAATGGAACAGCAGCACCGGCGCGATCACCGTCGGCTGACCCTGCCCTCGCTAGTCGCGCGTCTGTTTCCGGAGCGCGGATTCCGACGGTGTCTCGTCATCGCCGGTGGACAACGCTTTCTGTAGCGAGTTGAAGACCGTCAGCCCTTGGCCGACCATGCTGTTGACGAGCTCGGAGACGCCGTCGGGGCCGTTGAGCACGGTGAGGTTGGCATTGGCCAGACCGTGGGAGGCCTGCCTGACGATCTCGGGCAGCTGCTCGATGAGCAGCTGATCCAGGGCGATGCGGTTGTTGGACGCGGCCGCCTCGGCCTGGATGCGGGTGCGATCGGCCTCGGCTTCGGCGAGGATGCGGACCTTCTCCGCTTCGGCCAGCGCCGGTTTCACCACCTCGGCCTGTAGCTGCTGCTCACGCAGCTCGGCCTGTTTGCGGGCCTGCTCGGCCTGCGCGGTGAGCACCTCCTGTTTGGCGATGGCCTCCGCCAGCGGTCCCGACTGTGCCGCTTCGGCATTCGCCTTGTCGATATCGCGCTGATAGTCCGCGCGCAGCAACGCGGTCTCGCGTTCGTACTCGGCGCGGCGGCGCAGCGACTCCTGTTCGGCGCGGGCGGCCCGCTGCGCGGCCTCGGCCTGGGCGATCTGCGCATCGCGCTGGACGGCGGCGTTGTGCGGCGCGGCCAGTGCGGTGATGTAGCCGAGTCCGCCGTCGTCGATCGACTGGATCTGGAAGGAATCCACCCACAGCCCGATATTGCTCATCTCCACCTTCGAGGCGACCAGCACCTCGTCGGCGAGCCGCTGCCGCTCCCGAATGATCTCCTCGACGGTCATCGAGCCGATGATGGAGCGCAGGTGACCGGAGAAGATGCGCCCGGTGAGCACCGACATCTCCTGGTCGTGCTCGGACAGAAAGCGTTGTGCCGCATTGACTATCGAACCGGTGTCGTTGGCCACCTTGAAGGCGATCACCGCCCGCACATCCAGCTGGATGGCCTGTTTGGTGACACAGCGCTCCTTGATCTCGGCCTCGAACATGGCCAGCGACAGGAACCGCACCTTCCGGAAGAACGGCATCACCCAGGAGCCGCGCCCGATGAAGACTTGAAACGGAGCATTGTCCTTGGTTCGCCCGCCGGTGACGAGCATCGCCTCGTCCGGATTCGGTACGTGATAGCCCAACACGGCTCGATCCACCTCGCATTCACGACATTCGGTTGTCACCGGTGTCGAGCGGAATCCACGGCACCACATCCACTACCCGACCCGGATGCACCTCGACGATCAGGACGGTGGTCCCGACCTCGAGCGCCTCGTCGGCACGTGCGATGTACAGCTCGGTTCCCCCTCGTATGGTGACAAGAACCTCCCCGATCCCGCCCGCGGCGCGGACCGGAGTCACAATCCTACCCACCCGCCCGTGCACGGGGTCTGTCATCGGGATGAACTCCTCGCATTCACCCGCGACATTACCTGCGGTGCAGTGGAACACCTCTCGCGACGCACCGCGCATCCACGCATCGAGCGCAGGATTGGTGTTTTTCCGGATTTTCGGAGCAGACTTCAAGGATGAACCGTGAAGATCGACCGCAGTCCGGCCTCTTCAGTCACCTCGAGGAACCCGCCAGCACCTCGTCGCCGACCGAGGAGGAGGTGGCCGCGTCCCGCCCCGTATTCAGCAGCGACACAGCTCACGAAGATCACCGCAACCCCTGATCACAGCCCCGTGCGCGGGCGTCGATCGAGCACCGGGCCACCCGTCGGTTAGGGTTTACCGCTGCACTGTGAGATGCTGTGTGGTGAGCACGGGTTGTTGATGTGATCGCTCGGCTCACAACAGGAAAGTTAAAACAAAAGTATGTCGCAAGGCAGTGTGAAGTGGTTCAACGGCGAAAAGGGCTTCGGCTTCATCGCGCAGGATGAGGGCGGCCCCGACGTGTTCGTCCACTACTCCCAGATTTCCGGCTCCGGCTTCAAGTCCCTCGAAGAGGGTCAGCGAGTGGAGTTCGAGATCGGGCAGGGTCAGAAGGGCCCGCAGGCCCAGAGCGTCCGCGCCATCTGAGAGCGGATCAGCTCCGAAACCCGCGCCATCGGCGCGGGTTTCGTGCATTTCAGGGGTAATCAGATCCCACCTCACCCCCAACGGGTGACGACCGGGCGCCGCGGGCGGGCCAGTGTCTCCGGAAGACAGCCGACTCGTTCCGGAGGTGGGATTGGTGACGCAGGAATTCGAAGGCCGTATCGCACTGGACATCCGTGATTCGGTCGCCGATTGGGGGCCGTACGAGGAACCCAAGGCGCCGGAGGGAGCGCCCAATGTGCTGTATCTGGTGTGGGACGACACCGGAATGGGCACGTGGGACAGCTACGGCGGACTGGTGGAGATGCCGAATGTGCGGCGCATCGCGGATCGGGGGGTGCGATTCACACAGTTCCACACCACCGCACTCTGTTCACCCAGTCGTGCGGCGCTGCTGACCGGGCGCAATGCCACCTCGGTCGGGATGGCGACGATCGAGGAGTTCAGCGACGGCTTTCCCAACTGCTCCGGGCGGATTCCGGCCGACACCGCCCTGTTGTCGGAGGTGCTGTCGGAGCGCGGGTGGAATACCTATGCCGTCGGCAAATGGCATATGAACCCGCTGGAGGAGGGCAATCTGGCCGCGTCGAAACGGCATTGGCCGCTGGGGCGTGGATTCGAGCGGTTCTACGGTTTTCTCGGCGGTGAGGCCGACCAGTGGTACCCGAACCTCGTGTACGACAACCATCCGATCTCGCAGCCGTACGCACCCGAGGACGGCTACCACCTGTCGAAGGATCTGGCCGACAAGGCGATCGGGTTCATTCGCGATTCCACGACGATAGCCCCGGACAAGCCATGGTTCATGTACCTGTGTCCGGGCTGCGGCCACGCACCACATCATGTGCCACAGGAGTGGGCGGACAGGTATCGCGGCCGATTCGACATGGGATACGAGAAGTATCGCGACATCGTGCTGGAGAACCAGAAACGTATGGGCCTGCTGCCCGACGACACGGAGTTGCCGCCGCTCAATCCCTACTCCGACGTGACCAGCGCGGACGGCAAGCCGTGGCCCGCCCAGGACACGGTGCGCCCGTGGGATTCCCTCTCCGAGGACGAGAAGCGGCTGTTCCGCCGGCAGGCGGAGGTGTTCGCCGGCTTCCAGTCCTATACCGACGCGCAGATCGGTCGGCTGCTCGACTATCTGGAGGACAGCGGACAACTCGACAATACGATCATCGTCCTGCTGTCGGACAATGGCGCGAGTGGTGAGGGCGGCCCCAACGGCAGCGTCAACGAGATGAAATTCTTCAACGGCTATCTCGACACCGTGGACGACGGATTGGCGCTGATCGACGAACTCGGCTCCCCGCGCACCTACAACCATCACGCGATCGGCTGGGCAATGGCCTTCAATACGCCGTTCAAGCTGTACAAGCGCTATGCCTCACACGAGGGCGGTATCGCCGATCCCTGCGTGCTCTCCTGGCCCGCCGGGCTGGCGGCACGCGGCGAGACGCGACACCACTACCTCAATATCTGCGATGTGACGCCCACCGTGTACGAATTACTCGGCATCACACCGCCGGACACCGTGCAGGGCGTGCCGCAGCGCCCCTTGGAGGGCGTGAGCTTCCGGGCGATCCTCGACGACCCGAACGCCGACTTCGACAAGCACACCCAGTTCTATTCGATGCTGGGCACCCGGGGAATCTGGCATCGCGGCTGGTTCGCCAACACCGTGCACGCGGCCTGCCCCTCCGGGTGGGGCCATTTCGAGTCCGATCGCTGGGAACTGTTCCATCTCGTCGAGGACCGCAGTCAGTTGCGCGATCTGGCCGCCGACTATCCCGACAAACTCGAGAAGATGAAGGCGCTGTGGTTCGCCGAGGCCGAGAAATACCACGGTCTGCTCTTGAACGATCTCGACATCATCACCGCCAGCGCCCGTCCGCGCCCGACGCTCGGACGCGCGCGCGACAGCCGCGTCTACTATCCGGGCAGCGCGGAGGTGGGTCCGGGCGCGGCCCTGGAGATCAACGGCCGGTCGTTCGCCGTGCTGGCGGATGTCACCGTCGCCGACGACCAGGCGCACGGCGTGCTCTTCGCGCACGGCGGCAGGCTGGGCGGTCACACCCTGTTCCTCCAGGACGGGCGGCTGTACTACGTCTACAACTTCCTCGGCGAGGAGGAGCAGACCATTCGCTCCGAGCAACCGATACCGTTGGGCGAGCACATCTTCGGCGTCCGATTCGAACGCCGGGGCACCCGGTCGGACAACTTCACCCCAACCGGGGAGACCACGCTCTACATCGACGACCGGGCGGTGGGATCGCTCGCCGATATGCGCATACAGCCCAGTCTGTTCTCCTGGGTGGGGGAGGGCATCTGTGTGGGCCGCGACAGCGGGCAGCCGGTGTCGCGGCGGTATCGAACGCCGTTCCCGTTCATCGGCGGCACGATCCGCCGGGTCACCGCCGACCTGAGCGGCAAACCCTACGAGAATCTGGAAATGGCTGCCGCCTCGGCCTTTTCGCGGGACTGAGGGAAACCGGACATGTCCCTCGCCGCTCCGACCGACAGCCGCCGCGGCATGGTTCACGTGCCCGGCGGCGTGTTCACCATGGGATCCGACCATTTCTTCCCCGAGGAGCGACCGCCACGCCGGAAAACGGTCGAGCAGTTCTGGATCGACCCGTACCCGGTGACGGTCGCGGCATTCCGGCGATTCATCAAGGACACCGGATACGTCACCGTCGCCGAACGCCGCCCCGACAGCGCCGACTTCCCCGAGGCCGATCCCGCACATCTGGTCGCCGGGGGACTGGTGTTCCATCCCACCTCGGAACCGGTGCCACTGGATGACTGGCGCCGCTGGTGGCGCTACGTGCCCGGCGCGAACTGGCGGCACCCGCTCGGCCCGGACAGCACTCTCGACGGCCGTGACAGACACCCGGTCACCCAGATCGCCTTCGAGGACGCGGCGGTGTACGCGCGCTGGGCGGGCAAGCGGTTGCCGACGGAGACCGAATGGGAGTTCGCGGCCCGCGGCGGCCGGGACGGGGCGGTGTACGCGTGGGGTGACGAGGCCGAACCGCGCGGCCGCCGGATGGCGAATGTCTGGGTCGGAGCGTTCCCCTGGCGGTTCCGGCCGGGTCGCGGACAGCCCGATACGCCAGACACCACGGCCGTCGGCTCCTATCCACCGAACGGCTACGGCCTGTTCGACATGACCGGCAATGTGTGGGAGTGGACCACCGACCGCTACGACCGGCCCGCGCCGGGGACATGCTGCGCGTCCGGCCGAACAGCCGAGGAATCCTCACCCGCACAGCGGTTCTCCCGGCGCGTGGTGAAGGGCGGCTCCTACCTGTGCTCCGCCGACTACTGCTTCCGCTACCGTCCCGCGGCCCGGCAGGGACAGACCGAGGACACCTCCACCTGCCACCTCGGCTTCCGCTGTGTCGTGAGCGCGCCACGACGGTGAACGGTTCCGCCCCGCTATCGTGGCACCGCTGCCACGCGATCGGCACGCGCCCGATCGGCGTCGGGCAGCAGCGGCAGGATCTCGGCGCGGGACCGGATCATGAGTTTGTGCAGGACGGCGGCGACCTGAGCGTCCACGGTGCGTGAAGAGCTGCCTCGCCGGGTCGCGATGGCGGCGTTGGTCCATCCGGCGGCGGCCAGCACCGCCACCTCGCGTTCGGCGGCGGAGAGTTGCTGCCATGGAGCGGGACGGTGCTGCCGGACCGGATGGTCGGCCGGTATGCGCTGTGGCGACCAGGTGCCCAGTGCCAGTCGGGCGACCTCGTTGGTGGTCGGGTTCAGCAGTTCCCCCTCCCGCAAGAACACCTCGAATTCGCGGTCGCCCAAGGTCTTTCGGGCGATCACCAGGGCACGGTCGGTGGCCGTGGCGAACGGGCGCAGGTTGGCCAGATCGACGCCCATCTCCCGGCGCAGCGCCGCCGCGCCGCCGCCCAGCCAGCCGATCTCACGGGCTCGTTCCCGGGCCGCGCGACCGCCGCCGGTGCCGTCGGTGATCATTCGCGCCAGCGTCCAGCATCGAATATGCACCGCCCACAGCACGCCCCAGCGATCGCGCATATCCAGCTGCCAGCTCAGTGCGGCATGGATCAGCGATGCGGCCTCCTCGGCGTCGCCGTGCGCGGTAAGGGCGATGGCTCGGGCCAGTTCGGCCCAGGACTTCGCCCACTGTGGTCCCGGATCACCGATGCCGGCCAGGTGCCGGCCGGTGATATCGATTGCCTGCTCGGCGGTTCCGAGGAAGCCCGCCGCCAGTGCTTCGAACAGTTCCGCCATGATCGCGCCGCCGCGATCGCCGTCGGCGGTGAACTTGGACCGTGCCCGTGTCAGCACCGGGAGCGCGCGGACGTCGGCGGCGTCCAGCAGAAGCACACTGCCCCATAGGTATTCGACGGCCGCGGGGAAACCCGCGTCGGCAGTCGGCTGCCGTCGCCACCGGGCCGCCGTCTCCGGGTCGGGATCGAGCTCGGCCACGCACTCGTCCAGCGTGCGCTCGGCCTCATCGGCGAGGCCCTGGCACAGCGCGATCCAGCCGATCATCGCCCGTGCCGACACCCGTGCCGCTACCGGCCCGCCCCCCGCCGCGTGCACGGTGGCCAGGGTGCGCTCGGCCAATTGACGTGATTCCCGTAGCGACCCGCGCAGGAATGGGACGCGCAGCGCGATGAGGCCGATGGCGATCTCCAGTCCGGCGGCGCCGTCGCCTCCGGCCTGGCTGCGGTCGATGGCGCATAGTAGGTTGTCCCAGGCCGCGCGTGCCCAGGTCAATAATTCCGCTTCCCGCCCATCGGCCCACTCGGCACGGGCGGCGGAGGCCCGATCACGGTAGTGGCGCAGGTGGCGGCCGGTGAGCCGGGCCCATGCCGCGGCATCCCGCTCGGCCAGCCGCTGCTGTGCGAACACCCGGCAGCTCTCCAGCAGCGAATAGCGCGGGAGATCGGCGTCGAGGTGAATGAGCACCAGTGATCGGTCCACCAGGCGCTCCAGCAGCGGCTCGATCTCCCGTGCGAGCAGGCCAGCCGGCTCGTCGTCGGCGCACACCGCCGTGATCGCCGACAATTCCGCGCCGGTGTCGGGCGTCGACCGGCCGTCCGCGTCATCGGGGTGGACGTCGTACCCGGCGGCGAAGACCGACATCCGCTCGAAGAGCAGTTGTTCCTTCGGCTCGCACAGGTCGAACGACCAGGCGATCACATCGCGGATACCGCGATGGCGCTCGTCCAGGCCCAAGCGTGGGCCACCGGACCAATGCAGTCGACGGTCCGTCTCGGTGCCGCCGAGATCGCGCAGAATCAGCGGTAACGGCTGATAGCGCAGGCGCGCCGCCGCCAGCTGAATGTAGAGCGGATGGTGGTGCACCTGGCCGCAGATCGAGTCCACCAGGTCGGCATGCTCGTCGGCGACGGGGCGGCCGGTCAGCGCGGCGCGCTGCCGGAACAGGTCCACGGCGTGGGCGTGCGCCAAGGGTGGAATGACGATGCGCTGCTCGTCGATCCAGCCGATGGTCTCCCGGCTGGTGGCCAGCACCGTCAGGCCCGGCACTTCGGCGATCAGACGGCAGATGACGTCTCCGGCCGCATCGAGCAGATGCTCACAGTTGTCCACCACCAGTACCGGCGCGGGACCACGAGCGCGCTGCCCCGCGCCCAAGGTCTCGATCAGCGCCCGCCACGCCGAACGGCCCGAGAAGTCACCGTCGACCACCGACCGCACCACCTCGTCCGCGACCGCTGCGGGTGCGGAATCCTTGGCGAGGCGGCTCAGCCGCACCCAGTACACGGGGGCGCGACGCGCCTTGCGCAGTCGCCGGGTCACCTCGACCGCCAACCGAGTCTTACCGATACCGCCCGCGCCGACCAGCGTGACCAGCCGGGACGGGCCCAGCAGCGCCGTCACGATCCGATCCAATTCGTCGTCACGACCGATGAAATCGCAGGCTGCGGCCGCCGTTTCCATGTTCTGCGGGGAAGGCACCGACACGACGAAGTAGCCTACCCAGCTCGCTACCGATGCGCGTCATGATCGCTCACGCCGCTACCGATGCCGGGTGGCTACCTATCGGCCGACGATGTCGGAGCAGACACGAACCGAAAGGAGTCGACGTGACACGCGTTCAGATACTGGGGGCCGGTGAGTGTGGGCTACCCCTCGCTCGGCGTCTGCTCGACGGCGGCATACTGGTAACCCTGGTCACCGATCGCGACGCGGAGGCGGTGCTGTCCGGGTCGGTGACCAGCACCCAGTTGAAGTTTCCGCGCACGCTCGATCTGGAATCAGCTGCGGGACTCGGTCATTGGCGCACCCTCGCGCCGGACGTGCTCGGCATCCGGTTCACCATGGTGGTGGAGGGCAGCGTGGTGGATCAGTGGTCGGGACGGTTCAGTCGGCCCGCGCAGAGCGTCGACCAGCGGACGGCGCATGCCCGGTGGCTCACCGACTTCGTCGCCGCAGGTGGTGAGCTGGACCTCGGATCTCCATCGGTGCCCGAGATCGACAGCCGCGCGGCGGGATACGATCTGACCGTGGTCACCCGGGCGTCCGGGGAACTGGCGGCCTGCTTCGCCGACGACCCGAGGTGGACGCTGCCGACCGAACCGGCGCGGCGCATGGCCGTGTTCTACCTCGACGGCGTCGCGCCCGATCCGGACGGTCTCGGCACCTACGTGGCGCTTCCGGGTCTCGGCGAACTGGTTTCCGCACCCGCGCTGACCGGCCCGCCGGGCCAGGAACGGCGCTGTGAGACACTGCTTTTCGCGGCCATCCCCGGACGTCCGCTGGATATCGTGGATGCCCGTGGCACGGCCGCCGCGCGGTGGCAACAGGCTCGGGAGCTGCTCGACAGCCACCTGCCGCCGGCGTTCTCCGCTCGTTTCCGCGTCGGCGAATTGACCGATGCCGGGGCCACCCTGGTCGGCGGCGTGACACCGGTGATGCGGCAGCCGATCGGGACGCTCCCGTCCGGCCGCCCCATCCTGGGCGGGGCCGATGTGGTGTGCCGGATGGATCCCGGCGGCGCACAGGGCGCCAACAACGCCGTCCACTGCGGAACCCACTACGGCCGCGCGATCCTCGACAACCCGTGGGGACCGTTCGACCGGGACTGGATGGCGGCGGCCGCGGAACCCTGGCTCACCGATATCGCGCATCCGGCCGCACGCTGGACGCTCACACTGCTGGACCCGCCCGAATCGCTCGGACGGCTCATGCTCGCCGCGAGCCGGGACAGCTCGATCGCCGACGCCTTCGCCGAGACATTCGTGCACCCCGCGGGATCGGACCTGCTCACGGGAACGCCGTCCTGATCCGCACGCCGTCCTGATCCGCAGCGCCACAAGCGATTCAGTGCCACGGCGGCGTCGCCGGAAACACCACCGGCAGCGCCGCCAACGCCCGATGGAACGGTCCGGGCCGCCACTCCAGGTCGGCCACCGGCACCGCCGGACGCATATCGGGCAGGGCGTCGAGCAACTGGTCGACGGCGTTCTGTGCGATCAGGTAGGCGGCGGGCTGCGCCGGACAGGCGTGCGGACCCGCGCCCCACGCCAGATGCGAGCGATTGCCGACCCGGCCACCGTCGGCGACCACCTCCGGATCGTTGTTACAGGCGGCCATGCTGATCACCACCGGCTGATGCGCGGGCAACCAGGTAGCACCGACCAGCATGGGCTGACGCGGATAGGTGACACAGAAGTTCGCCATCGGCGGGTCGGTGAACAGCACCTCGTCGAGCGCGTCGCGGGTGGAGAGGCTGCCGCCGAGCACATCACCGGCGAAGCGCTGATCGGAAAGGATCAACAGCAGCGCGTTGCTGATCAGATTCTGCAACGGCTCGATGCCCGCTCCGTACAGGATGGCGACCTGGTGCAGCAGTTCCACATCGTCGAATCCGGCGGGATGGCGCACCAGCCGGGAGGTGATGTCGTCGCCCGGCCGTTCCCGCTTGGTGACGATGAGATCCCGCACCGCTTCGGAGAGCATGATGTTGCCGCGTTCGGTGTCGGTGCCGTCGAACAGCAGGACGGTGGCCTCCCCGACCCGGCGACCGATCTCCGGCGGACACCCCAGCAGGGCGTTCATCACCCCGAACGCCAGCGGTGCGGCGTACTGGCCGATCAGATCGGCGGCACCGGCGGCGCAGAAGTCGGCGATCAGCGGCACCGCGATCCGCTCCACCGTGGCGTCGAGGTCGTACAGGTCGACAGCGCCGAGCCCGTCCACACTGGCCTGCCGGTAGCGGGTGTGCGCCACCCCGTCGTTGCGCAGCGCCATCGGCCGCCATTCCAGCACCGGCAGCACCGGGCAGTCGGCGGGCACCCCGCGCTGCCACGTCCGCGGATCGGCCGGAAAGCGTTGCGGGTCGTGCAGGATCGCCACCGCGGTGCGGTAGCCCAGCACCAGCGACGCCGGGATGCCGGGCGCCAACTCCACCGGCGCGATATCTCCGTAGCGCCGCCGCAGTTCGCTGTAGGCGGTCGTCGGATCGGCGGCGAACGCCGCGGAGTACAGCGGAAACGGTTCGGCGGCGCGTCCCACCGCGTGGTGTGTGGTCACCAGCGAAACCCCCATGGTCGTGCGGAGATTCGCTCTCCGGCGTCCGCAACAGGGTCGCCGAATAGGTAGGTCGCGGGCATCGGTAGCCCCGCGCCGCCGGATCAGGGTTGGACGGTCACCTTGATGGCCGTACCGCTCTCCACGGTCGAGAAGGCGTCGAGCACCCGGTCGAGCGGGATGCGGTCGGTGATGAGATCACGCACCGGGACCTGACCGGTGGCGATGTAGTCGAGGGCGCGTCTGTTGTGTTCCGGCGCGGAGCCGTTGGCGCCGTGGATGTGCAACTGGCGGTAGTGCACGACATTGGAGTCGCAGGTGATGGTCGGATTGGTTTTGGGCAGGCCGCCGAAGAAGGAGATGCGGCCGTTGCGGGCGGCCATGGCGATGGCCTGCTCCTGGGTGATATTGGCGGCGGTGGCGGTGATGATCACGTCCGCGCCGCGGCCGCCGGTCAGTTCCAGGACGCGGGCGACCGCATCGGTCGACGAGGCGTCGATGACCTCGTCGGGTCGCACCGCGTTCGCCGACAACTCCAGGCGTTCGGCGTTTACGTCGATGAGATAGACCGGCCCGCAACGGTATACGCCGCGCGCGATGCGAATGTGCATACACCCGATCGGTCCCGCGCCGAATACGACGACCGTATCGCCCGCCTCGATGCCGAGCAGTTCCTGCGCGTTGATGGCGCAGGCGAGCGGTTCGGCCGCGGAGGCTTCGTCGTAGCCGACGGTGTCGGGGATCCGATTCAGGCCGTCGACGCGCAGCACCTGACTCGGCACGATCATGTATTCGGCGAAACCGCCGTCGTACTGGTAGCCGACCGAGGTCTGGTTCTGGCACACCGCCATCCAGCCCCTGGCGCACTCGTGGCATTTCCCGCACGGTACGGCGGCGATCACCTGCGCCCGGTCGCCGACTCGCCAGTCGGTGCCGTACAGGTCGTTCACCGCCGCGCCGACCTCGACGACCTCGCCCGCGATCTCATGGCCGAGAGTCCTCGGGGGCGTGAGGTTCTGGTGCCCGTTGTGGCGGATCTTGACATCGGTGCCGCAGGTCGAGCAGTTGCGCACCCGGAGTTTGATCTGGTCCGGACCGCACTCGGGTTCCGGGATGTCCTCCAGCCGGAGGTCCTCGGGTGCGTAGTAGCGCAGGGCCTTCATGGATTCGTGTTCCTTCCGCCGTTTCGGGCCGTGAGCCGATCGCTCCAATCCACCGTAACGGCCATTCGGGCACAAATCCACAGAATTCGCCGCCCATTTATGCCCGATCTCTTGTCAGCATGCCCGATTCTGCGGTCTACTACTGCTAGGGATGTGGCTGGCGTCACATGTCTGATCTACTGCTCAGAGGAAGTCACAATGTCTGTATCCCCAACGCCTGTATCGCCACCGCCGGTATCCCCAGCGGAAGCCCGCGGCGGCACCCGCGTCCACGTGCAGCGCGTCGGCACGTTCCTGTCCAGCATGGTCATGCCGAATATCGGCGCCTTCATCGCCTGGGGCCTGCTCACCGCCCTGTTCATCGAGAAGGGCTGGATCACCTCCCTCGCCGGTGACGTGGGTGCGGGCAGCTGGGTCGCCCACATCGGCGGCTGGGGTGACTACGACGGTGGCGGCATCGTCGGCCCGACCATCACCTACCTGCTGCCGATCCTGATCGGCGCCACCGGCGGCCGGATCGTCTACGACACCCGCGGCGCGGTCGTGGGCGCCATCGCCACCATGGGCGTGATCGCCGGTGCGGATGTGCCCATGTTCCTCGGCGCGATGATCATGGGCCCGCTCGGCGCCCTGCTGATCAAGAAGCTGGATGCCCTGTGGGACGGCCGGATTCGGCCCGGCTTCGAGATGCTGGTGGACAATTTCTCGGCCGGTATCGCCGGTGCCGCCATGGCGGTCGTCGGTTTCTTCGGCATCGGCCCGCTGGTCTCCGGATTCAGCCGGTTGGCGAGCAATGTGGTGGACTTCCTGGTCGACAACAGCCTGCTGCCGTTGACATCGATCTTCATCGAACCGGCCAAGGTGCTCTTCCTCAACAACGCGATCAATCACGGCATCCTGACGCCGCTGGGCACCAATCAGGCCAGCGAGGACGGCAAGTCGATCCTGTTCCTGCTGGAGGCCAATCCGGGGCCGGGCCTGGGACTGCTGGTGGCGTACATGGTGTTCGGCAGGGGAGTGGCCCGCAGTTCCGCGCCGGGGGCGGCGATCATCCACTTCCTCGGCGGCATCCACGAGATCTACTTCCCGTTCGTGCTGATGAAGCCGAAACTGATCGCGGCCATGATCGCCGGCGGCATGACCGGCGTCATGATCAATGTGCTGTTCGATTCCGGTCTGCGCGCTCCGGCCGCACCCGGTTCGATCATCGCGGTCTTCGCGCAGACGGCCAATGACAGCTATCTCGGCGTGACGCTGTCGGTCGTCGGCGCGGCGACGGTCAGCTTCCTGGTCGCGGCCGTACTGCTGCGGACCGATCGATCCGTCGACGAACCCGATCTGGGCGGGGCCACCGCCGCCATGGAGGCCCTGAAGGGCAAGCGGTCGGTGGCCGCCGCCGCATTGAACTCGATGGGCACCGGTTCGACGGCCACCCTGACCGCCCCGGAGAAGATCTCGACCATCGTCTTCGCCTGCGACGCCGGGATGGGCTCCTCGGCCATGGGAGCCTCGGTGCTGCGCAAGCGGATTCGCGACGCGGGCTACACGGAGGTCACCGTCGTCAATCGGGCGATCGCGAACCTGAGCGACGAGTACGACCTCGTGGTGACCCACCGCGATCTGACCGATCGGGCGCGCGAACGGACGCCCTCCGCCCTCCATGTGCCGGTCGACGACTTCATGAACAGTCCCGAGTACGACGAGATCGTCGCGCTGGTCGCCAGGGCCGACGGCGGCGATGTACCGGCCGAATCCACGGAAGCGGGCGAACTGCTCCCGGACGAGTCGATCGTGCTCTCCGGCACCGCCACCACCCGTGCCGAGGCCATCGACGAGGCGGGCGGGCTGCTGGTCGCCGCGGGGGCGGTCGCGGAGTCCTATGTCGCGGCCATGCATGAACGCGAAGGCTCGGTCTCCACGTTCATGGGCAACGGGCTCGCCATTCCGCACGGCACCAATGCGGCCAAGGACGACATCCGGCGCACCGGGCTGTCGGTGGTGCGTTACCGCGAACCCGTTGACTGGAACGGGAATCCGGTCGAATTCGTCATCGGCATCGCCGGAACCGGAGACGACCATCTGGCACTGCTGTCCCGGATCGCCCAGGTCTTCGCGGACACCGATCAGGTGGCTCGGTTGCGCGACGCGAACACGGTGGCGGAGATTCGGGCGGTCCTCGGTCCCCGCCACAGCTGAGGCGATACAGCAGAATGTTGCTCGTGGATTCGGATTCGCGGCAGTCGCAGATCTTGGAGTTCGCCCGGACGCGTGGCCGGGTGGACGTACTCGGCCTCGCCACCGAACTGGGGGTGGCGGCCGAGACCATTCGCCGGGATCTGCGCCTGCTCGCGGACCGTCGCCTGGTGAAGCGGGTCCACGGCGGGGCGATTCCGCTGGAGAGCGCGGCCTTCGAATCCAGTCTCGAGTACCGCAGCCGGGTGGATCTGGCCCAGAAGCACCGCATCGCCGCGGCGGCGGCCGACCTGCTGCACGGTGCCGAAACCGTCTACATCGACGAGGGATTCACCCCGCGCCTGATCGCCGAGAAGCTCGCCGACCGGGAGTTGACCGTCGTCACCGCCTCCCTGCTGGCCGCCGAAGCCCTCGCCGACAGCGACACCGTCACCGTCCTGCTCCTCGGCGGCCGCATGCGCGGCCGCACCCTCGCCACCGTCGACCACTGGGCCCTGCGCATGCTCGACGAACTCACCATCGACCTCGCCTACCTCGGCACCAACGGCATTTCCCTGGACCACGGCCTGACCACCCCCGACCCGGCCGTCGCGGCGGTCAAGGGTTTGGCGGTCCGCCGCTCGACCCGGCGCGTCCTGGTCGCGGCGGACGGGAAATTCGGTATGACCAGCTTCTGCCGCTTCGCCGAGATCGGGGACTTCGAGGCGATCATCACCGGGGCGGAACTGGATCCGGTGCAGGCCCAGCGGTTCGAGGCGCTCGGGACGACGGTGGTGCGGGCCTGACCGACGAGCATCGGCACCGGGGTTTCGAGGGGGCCGTCAGCGGGTCGCCGCCAGCGTGCGTGCACCCTCGGCCACGGTGGGCAGGGCGGGCTGCCAGCGTAGTTCGGATTTGGCCTTGGCATTGGCCACACGCATCGACATATCCAGCATCTGCGCTGCGGCGAGTGGAGCTGCCAGGCGGAACAGTCGCGCGGGCACACGCCGTGGCGGGCCCGCGCCGAAGGCGTTCGCGAGGGTGTCGAAATGCGCTGACCAGGTCACTGGTTCGTCGTCGACGATGTTGTACGCCTGACCCGCGCGGCCGTGTTCCAGGGCGGCCACGGTGGCGGCCGCGGCGTCCTCGATATGGATGAAGCCGATGTACCCGGTCTCGCCCCGAGGCAGCGGCATGAGCCGCCTCCGCAGCGGGCGCAGGAAGGGGTCGCTCGCACCGGGACCGTAGAAGATCCCGTAGCGCAGGGCGATACCCGCGAGTCCGGGAGTGTGCAAGGCGCAGTCCTCGGCGGTACTCAGAGCCTCGATGCTGGCGTCGATGCGCGCACCCTGCGGTCGGCCGAATAACGTGCGTTCGGTGACGGGCTCAGCGCCATGATCGCGCAAGCCGTACCCCAGCACGAGTGACTGGGTGAGATAGCGGGTGGCCCCGACCGCGGCGGCGAAGTCGACCAGGTGGCGGCTTCCGGCAGTGCGCAGTTCATTGGTCCGGGCCAGGCCGCGGCTGCGGTAGTGGGTGGGCGGGGAATCGCGGTAGGCGGTGAGTTCGTGCACGACCGCGTCGGCGGTCAGCCCGTCGGCGACGCGCAGCAGCTTCTCCCGGTCGAGCACATCCGCCAGGACCGGCGTCGTGCCCAGGGCGCGAGCCAGTTCCGCGCTGCGGCCGCCCCGCACGAGCGCGTACACCAGGTGCCCGGATCGGTGCAGAGCACCGATGAGAGGCCGCCCGATGACACCGGTAGCCCCCGCCACCACGACTTTCACGCAACCCCCCTCTGCGGCACCCGTGCCGTACAGCTCGTCGAGGCCGACGAGCAATACATCGTCGCCCCCGGAGGCTCTATCGCGAAGCGCTGCGCTGAAATCCGTGCCGCTGAAGCAAGCGAGGCGGCAGCCGGTGATCCGACTCACCACCGATCGAGACCTTAGGAATAAAGTCCTAAGGAGTCTACTCCTAAGAACTGAGGCAGCCGCCAGCCTGATCGGGCGCAGAACTCAGTCGATGCCCTCGTCGAGTTGATCCCAGGTGAGGACGATCGCGAAGGGGGTAAGTGTGTCGATCGCCGCGACGTGGTCACTGCGGTTGCGGTACCCATTGGACACGTACCGACCATCGGAATCGAGCGCCAGCATCTCGATGGAGACCGCCGGACCGTCGTCATTCGCCATACGAACGATCCAGTAGTGCTGAATGCCGTAGCGGGCATACTCCGCGCGTTTGTCGATGGTGTCCGCGGTGACAGTGGTCGGCGACACCACCTCGACCACCAGAATCGTGTCCGCGACGGTGGGTTTGGTCTTCCAGTGCGGACGAGGCTCGTCGATACAGCGGTAGACGATCGCGTCGGGGCGCTTGTAATGGAAGGGGACTTCCGAGACGAGCATGTCGATGTCACGGTTGACGCGCAGACAAGGCTTCCGATCCAACCGTTTCGCTTCGCCGTCGGCAAGCGCGCGTTCGATGTTCCGCGAGATCGCGTTGTGGTTCGGCGAGGGCGACTCACAGAAAATGATCATTCCGTCTTTGACCTCGACGGTACGGGAGACGTCCTCGGGCATCGCCAGGTAATCGTCGATGTCGACGACCTGGCTGTACGTCTTCGGCGAAGACCAGTCGAACGCTTCCGACACGGCGGCGATCCTTCGGTATGCGGAACGGCTACTCGATCGATGACCAGACCGACGGCATGGACGCCGACAAGCATATCCAGCCGCGAGGCTGCCGGGCGGAACAGCCGTGCCGGTACACGTCGCACCGACGGCGTTTGCGCATGCGTCGAATTGCTGTTCCTGTCGCCGGTTCAGTGCCGGCAGAGCCAGTCGGTGCCGTAGTGCTCGGCGTTGCCGCCCTCGAGGTGTACCCAGTGGCCGTCGCCTTCACAGGGAGCGCCCTCGACTCGGTCGGTGGCGGGCTCTGTGGTGACGGTCGGCTCGACCGGTGGGGGCGTGGTCGCTTCGGGGCCCGCGCCGTGGTTGGGGTTGGTGCAGATCGTGCCCTCGCACGGGACCCAGGTGCCGTCGCCGTTGGGGTTCGGGATCGCGTCCGGGCCGACGTAGCTGCCCAGCGGGCATCCCGGATCCTGGTTCTTCGCACAGTATTCGGCGCTGAGCCCGTTGCCGGTGGAGCCGTCGGCGCCGCGTTCCCCGGTGGGTTGCGCGGGTACGGTGGTCGAGGCGACCACCGCTGATGTCGTGGTCGCCGGTGCGGTGCTGCTGGGTGTCGGATCCGACGTCGAATCCTCCGAACAAGCCGCGGCCCCCGAGAACAGAGCCAAGCCCGCGAACGCGATCAGAAAACGTCTCATAGGTAACACCTTTCAGAGCGGCGCGGCGTTTCACTGCCATGAACGGTAGCTTGCCGTTTGCCGAAACGGTGCTATTTCGGCGACTGCGCGGATCGCGAGCCTGGCGCTGTCGGCGAGGTCAGCCGCAGACCGCGGACTGGATGGACGTCGCAAGCGGAAGCAGTGGGCTGGACGCTCCGCCGGTGGCCTCGATCAAGAGAACGAGAGGGTACGAGACGAGAGCGCACTGCGGCGCGGGCGGCGGCGGGGTGGCGCTCGCGGCTCCGGCACCGGCGATCGCGACTCCGGCGGTCAGGGTCCCAGCGACGGCGGCGGTAGCGAATAGTTTGCGCATGATTGATTCCCAACTTCTCGGACGGACTTACCTCTCCATTGGACAACTCTCAGCAACTATCGAATCTCCAGTGACGAGCATTTCGCAATCGGCCTCCTGGATGATCTATGTCTCGAGTAGGCCTGTTGTGCGGCCCGGATCACGGAGGACGCGATGGGCGTTGCCACCCGTAGCTCGGGTCTCGGCGTCCAGGGCCTTGTCGAGATGAATCCCTACTCCTTGGTGACCAGCGGGAAGCCATGGTGCTCAGAAGAGCTGCCGCGGCGGCGCCGATTCCTACCAGGTCGTTCACGGCGTGCCCCGTTCGACGGTGGGCTCAGCGGCTGCTGTTCGCAGTTCGGCCAGCTCGTGTGGATCGTGGGCGCAGAAGATGCGGATCTCATCGGAGTGGTGGGCGTGCAGGGTGCGTAGGCGATGCAGGCTATTCAGTCGAGCTCGGTGGTCGGTGTCGCTCAACCGTTGGAAGGCGGCCAAGCCGAGCGGGGCGCGGCCGTGGTCTCGGAGTTGATCGCGGTGGAAGTAGGCGTCGCCGCCGTGTAGCAGCCACCCGCCGGGCTGGCGCACCGCGACGCCGCTGTGGCCGTGGGTGTGGCCCGGCAGCGGGACGAGGAGGATACCGTCGGCGACGCCGGTAGCGGGCAGCCCGAACCAGGTTTCGCTGCCGGGCTCGTGGGCGACCCATTGCGGGCCGTGTCGCCAATGTCGCGACAGATAGCGGTTTCTGGCGATTGTCGTCGACCGCCGCCGGGCCGCATCGAGTTCGGGGGCCAGCACGTGCACCCGGGCATGCGGGAAGTCGGGGAGGCCACCCGCGTGGTCGAGGTCGAGGTGGGTCAGCACGATATCGCGCACGTCCTCGGGGCGGTATCCGTGGTGCCGCACCTGATGCAGTGCCGTCTGCTCCGGGCGCGGCATCGGGCGGGCCAGCATGCGCATGCCCAGGGGCAGCCGACCGGATGCCGCCGTATCGGCCGCGGCGAGTCCGGTATCCACGAGGATGAGGCCGTCCTTCGATTCGACCAGCAGGCAGTGCGCCACCAGGGAACCGGTGATCAAGCCACCACTGCCGGTGAGGGCTCGTCCGCCGAGGGGACACATCGAGGCGCAATTCAGGTGATGGACGATCATCGTTGACCTCCGAACTGTCGGCGGACCACCCGCCGCACCTTTGCTATTTCATTTACGTAGTCGTAAATGCAACCACGCGTCACGGTAATCTTGCGAACCGCGCTCGGTCAATCCTCGGCAAATCGTTAGGCGGTAGAGCCGCTGGGTGGCTGCGCGAATCGGTGCCCGATCGCGCCTACACGCCATCGCCCGACGGGTCGGAAGGCAGGGCGGCGATCGCCGCGAATCGCAGCATGCCCTGCTTCACCGCCGCCCGACGACTGGGATCCGCCTGGTACTGGCGAGCGCCGGCTTGCATGGCCGCCAGCAGCATGGCGATCACCTCAGGGGCCGGATGCAGGTTGGAATCCGCCGCCAGCGCCTCGATCATGCCGCTGTAGACGGCGTTCGACTCGGTGCGCAGACCGGCGACGACCGCCGGTGAACCTGCCTCCTCGGCACGGAACACCAGCAGCGCATCACCGATCTCATCGGACCAGTCCAGGTACGCGTCGATACCGGCATCGATCTTGTCCGTCAGCTCGGATCGACCCGAGACCGCCGCTTCGATGCGCTCCCGCAAACGCCGATTGCACTCGGCGACGAGTTCCGACATCGCCGCCGTGCTGCTCGGAAAGTACTTGTAGAAGGTCGGTTTGGACATACCCGCCGCGCGGGCGATGCGCTCCACGGTGAGTCCGGCGTGGCCGTGCTCGACATACACGCTGGCGGTGCTCTCCAGAATCCGCTGCCGGACCTCGGCCCGCTCCGCGTCCGACTTGCGCGGACGCCCGCGAACGGCCCGCACGTACCGGCAATCGTCCTTCACATGACCGAGCTTAACGCTGACGGAATGTCAACGAAATTGGTGCGAGCCACCGACGCCGAACCAACGCGAAAGGCCCGGAACCATCCGGTTCCGGGCCTCCGCCTAGTAGCGGGGACAGGATTTGAACCTGCGACCTCTGGGTTATGAGCCCAGCGAGCTACCGAGCTGCTCCACCCCGCGTCGGGTGAACACAACCTTACAGACAGTGGGCGTGGTTACCAAAACGCCTGGACAGAGGGGGTTTTCGAGGTCTGGTGGCGGGGCACGGTCAGCGGGCGAGTTCGTCGACGAGGACGTTCAAAGCTGTCGTGAGGGCGTCTCTTTGTTCGCGGTCGAGGCGTTCCATGGCGGCGGCGAAGCGTTGGATGCGGGCCGAGGTGAGGCCGTTGACGAGGTTGTGGCCGGTGGGGGTGGCGGTGAGGAGTTGGGCGCGGCCGTCGCCGGGGTCGGCGGCGCGTTCCAGGTAGCCGGCGCGTTCCAGGCCGGTGACTATGCGGGACATGGTGGGGGCGCTGACGCGTTCGACGGCGGCCAGGTCGCCGAGGCGCAGGGGGCCGGAGCGGGCCAGGGAGGCGAGGGCGGAGGCGGCGCCGGGAGAGAGGGCGCCGGAGTCGCCGGACTGGCGCAGCATGCGGAGCAGGCGGCCGATGGTCAGGTAGAGGTCGGCGGCCTCGCTCAGGTCGGTGGCGACGACGTCGGCACTCGAGCGCTCGGACAGCGCGGCCTCCTCGGTCAGACGGCGAAATCGACGCTCATCATAATCGCGGCGCCGAGGAGGACGACGAGCAGCCTGTGAGGCGCGGGCGGTGCAGCCGGATGGACCGCGCGACGATTCACCGCGCGGCCAGCACTCGCTTCAGGAAGTCGACCTGATCGGCGATGATCTGATCGCGGTGCTCGGGGTGGTAGATCTCGAAGTGACTGAGGGGGTAGCTGCGCAGCTCCGCATGCGGCGCGCGGTCGGCGAGTTCGGTGGTGCTGGACGCGACCGTCTCACGGTCGTGCTCGGCGATGCAGACCAGCAGCGGCATGCGCAGCTCCGGCGCGTGGCGGCCGGGTTTGTAGCGCATCATCTGCAGCAGGACGCGTGGCGCGATGCTGTTGCGCCAGGTCTTGCTGTCCATGGCGGCGATGGTGCCGTGCGCCTGCGGGCCGGTCATGACCGCGAGTTCGCCCGGCAGCCCGACGGCGGGAATGTAGCGGGGGCGCAGACCGAAAGTGCCACGCAGCCAATCGGATACCATGACCGCGAGCAGCGCCAGGGTATCGCGCGTGGAGCGCCCTTCGGCCCGGCGTGGGAAACCGTTGAACGGCACCTGGGCCACTACGGCCGCGATCCGCTCGTCCCCGGCGGCCACGGTCACGACGTGCCCGCCGCCCAGGGACGTCCCCCAGAGCACGATGCGATCGGAATCGATCCCCGGTCGCGTGCGAGCGAAGGCAACGGCCGCGCGGATGTCGTCGAGTTGTTCCGCTAGATCGGCGACCTGTCTGGGTTCGCCCGCGCTCGCGCCGAAGCGCCGATAGTCGAAGGTCATCGCCGCGTAGCCCGCGTTCGCGAAGGCGCGGGCGGCGGCCACCACCGCCGGCGTGTCCTGGGTACCGCTGAAACCGGGGCACAGCAGCACCGCGGGCACTCGGCCCGTCTCGGTCTCGCCGTACAACGTCCCGGCGCATTCGGTTCCGGACGAATCGAAGGTCACCGCAGTCGTTTTCATGGTGTATCTCCCGCTGTCAGGCGAAGTCGGTATCCAGGAGGCGTGCGAGCAGTTCCAGGACGGCGGCGCGATGTGCCACCAGATCCAGCCCGGTCCGATCGGCGTAGTGCTCGTGCAGCTCCCGCAGCGCGCCGAGCAGGGCGACAGCGGTGAATTCCGGGTCGGCCAACCGGAATTCACCTGCGGACACCCCCGCGGCGAGCAGGTCAGCCATGACCGGGCGCAACACGTTCACCGCCTCGTCCACGACCCGGTGATGCATCTCCCGGAATCGCTCACCATGCAGCATGTCGACCACACCGGGCGCCGCGCCGCGCTCGGCCATCGCGTAGCTGTGGTCGATGTAGGCACGCAACCGATCCCGTGGCGACCGCGTCGTATCGCGCAGGATCTCGAGGTGACGCGCACACAATCGCTCCGCGTGCACCTCGACCACCGCGGCGAAAAGCTGCTCCTTCGAACCGAAGTGGTGGTAGAAGCACCCTTTCGCCACCCCGAGTTCGCCGACGATCGAATCCACCGTGGTGGCGGCGTACCCGCGTTCGGAGAAGCTGCGTATCGCCGCGTCCACGATCTCCGCCTTGCGCACCTCGGGCTTTTTCACCTGTCGCATTACGCCTCCCGCATCGCACTCTACCGACCGACGGTCGGTCTGTACATCGGTATGGGAGGGATGGCTGCGGTCAGCGGAAGAATTTCGCGTGTTCGAGGGCCCATTCGGCGTAGCTGAGCGGGTGGCGGCCGATGATCTCGGAGACCGACGGGGATTGGTCGAGGGTCCAGGCGATGAGTTCTTCGAGGTGGGTGGCGTATTCCTCGAGGGCGTAGAGGGTGACGTCGATGGCGCTGTCGGGCCAGCCGCGATCGCGCCAGACGGCACGGCTCTCGTCGGGGGTGAGTTCGGCGGTGGTGATGTCGCGACCGAGAGCGTTGGCGATGAAGCGGATTCGGGACAGGGTGCTGATGGGCATGCCCACGGCCTCGATGGTCATGCCCAGATAGTCGTCGGTGCGCAGGGCCGCGGCGGCGACGGCGGCGAGGTCGTCCTCGTGGATGAAAGGATAGTGGCCGGTGTTCAGGAATGCCTCGCGCACAACGCCTTCCGCACGAATGGTGTCGGCCCAGTCCGAACCCGTGGCAGGATAGGTGCCTTCCAGAATCGAGCCCATGACGGCCGACGGACGGATATGGGTCCAGCCGATGCCGGAACGTTCGACAGCCTTCTCGATGGCCAGCCAGAACCAGGTCTCGGCCGGATAGGCCGCCTCGTATTCGGGTCCGTGCGAGGACAGCAGCACGATCTGACCGACGTGCGCGGTGCGGGCCAGGGCGAGCGCGTCGTCGAGGGTGGCCGGATCGGCTCCGGTGAGGAAGACGGCGTCGACGCCGGTGAACGCGTCCCAGATCTCCAGCGGTCGGGTGATCGATCCGGCGATCAGCTCGACCGGGTGCGGCCAATCGTGCGATTGGTCGGACTCGGCGACGATGCGGACGCGCTCACCGGCGTCGAGCAGTTGCCGCGCGAGACTGCGTGCGATGATTCCGTAGGGGCTGCAACCCTCGTTCTTGCGTGCGGCCCCGACGGTCAGCAGATGCAATCGTCCGGGCTCGTAACCGATTCCGCTCATGGCTGATACCTCTGTCGCATATCAATGGTGATCTTGCGCCTACTGCGAGGTTGCGGATCCGAACGGCAGCGATACTAACCCAGACCGCGCGCCGACAAACTCAGCCCGGCGTCGCGGCGGTCTCCGCGAGATAGAAGGGTAGGCGATCGAAGATGAAGCGGCTCTGTGTGATTCGCCCGTTCTCCACCCCGATCAGCTCCGCGCCGGGAGCCGAGGGCACCGGAACCGAGGCGGTGTCGTACATGATCAGCGCGGTCGTCTCGTCACCGAAGGCGGCCAGCGGACGCACACCGGTCACGGTATCGGCGAACGGTTCGAGGAACGCCCGGAACGCGTCCGCGCCCCGAATCCGGCCCGCGGGCGTGTCGCAGACGATGTCGGCCGCGATGTAGGTCATGGCCTTGTCCATGTCATGCCCGGTCCAAGCGTCGAAGTAGGCGCGGGCCAGGTCGAGGGCGGGGCTGGTGTGCTGATTCATATCGGTCACCTCGTATCGAATGGGAACTGTCGATGGAATGGACACCGGCCGCCGCCGAAACGGACCGGTGCCAGAATGGCGACGTGACCGAGGCCCTCACGGCAGCCCGCTCCGGCGACCAGCGGGCGTTTCGCGAACTGACCGAACCGTATCGGCGCGAATTGCAGCTGCACTGCTACCGGCTGCTCGGTTCGTTCCAGGACGCCGAGGACGCCCTTCAGGAGACCCTGATGGCGGCGTGGCGCGGACTGGGGGAGTTCGAGCAGCGGTCCTCGGTGCGCACCTGGCTGTACCGGATCGCCACCAACCGGTGCCTGAACACACTGCGCACCGCACGGCGGCATCCGGTCGAACCACTGCCCTTCGAGGTGCCCGAACCGCCCGCGCACGACACCGTCGGCTGGTTGCAGCCCTACCCGGACACCCTGCTCGACACCGATCCGGCACTGCGCTGTCAACACCGCGAATCGGTGGAACTGGCCTTCATCGCCGCACTCCAGCAGTTGCCGCCCCGGCAGGCGGCCGTCCTGGTGCTGCGCGAGGTGCTGGAGTTCTCCGGTGCGGAGGCGGCCGAGTTGCTCGGCACCAGTCCGACGGCGGTGAAGGCGGCTTTACAGCGGGCCCGGGAGACCCTGGAGTCGGTGCGGCGCGGCCCCGCCGGACCGGCTCCCGCGCCCGGTTCGGCGGCCGAGCGGGCGTTGACCCGGCGCTTCGCCGACGCCTTCACCGATCGCGATGTCGACGCCGTCGTCGAACTGCTGACCGACGACGCCTGGTTGACCATGCCGCCCTGGCCGCACGCCTACGGAGGGCGTGCGGCGATCGGCGAATTCCTCCGGTACGTCCCGGCGTTCCGGCACGAGCACCCGATACGCCTGGTCGCCGTCCGGGCCAATACCCAGCCCGCCGTAGCCTGCTATTCCCTGCTTCCGGGAGCATCGGAGTTTCGGGCGACCGGGATGCTGGTGCTCGCCCTCACGGCGAACGGCGTTGCCGCACTCACCCATTTCCCACCCGAAGACGTCTTTCCACGCTTCGGGCTCCCCGTCTCATGGACCGACGGTCTCGCGGGGGCCGACGGCCGCGACTTTCGGTAACGACTTGTCGGATTGCCCGGATCGACTGAGACGGACTGGGCTATCTGACAATTCGAAACCAAAGCTTCCCCAGACAGCTGCCGCCGCAGCTAGCGTGCCGCCCTACAGAGGTCGACCGCGTGGCGGGCTGGCAGGGCCGCCCGCGCAGGCCGCAGGCACCCACGGGAAGTACCAGTTGATGAGGTTCCGGAAATCCGCCATACGTACGTTGCTGACCGCGTCGGTCGGGGTGGCGCTCGCCCCGTTCGCCCCGCCCGGACCGGCGGGGGCCGCGCCCGCCACGGCGGACCACTGCGGCAGATGGACGGCCAGCACCGTGGCGTCGGGGTACGGCATGCTGGAGAGCCTCGCTTTCGACGGGCGCGGCGGGCTGCTGCTCTCCGAGCAGTCGGCCACCGGGACCGGCGGGGCGGTGCGCGAAATCGCCGCCGACGGGCGGCGCGGAACCCTGGTCGACGATATCGACGGGGTCGGAGAGTTGAGCGTCGTCGGTGACACGCTCTACTACACGACCGGGCTGAGCCTGCAATCCAAGTTCGCCGCCGAACCCGGCGGGATCGAGTCGGTGGATCTGGACACCGGCGCGCGCCGCAGCGTCGCAGCCGGACTCGATATGCCGAACGGGCTGGCGCTGCTGCCCGACGGCGACTTCGTGGTCACCAGCGATATGGGAGCCGACACCCGCATGACGCTGGTACGCGCCGGGGTGGACGCGGGCCCGTTCTCCTCGGCGGTCACCTCCACCAATGGCCTGGCCTACGATCCGCGGCGGCATCGGCTGTTCGTATCCAGCACCTTCGACCCGGTAACCGTGATCGCGATGGTGGACCCGGATCGCCCGGAGGCGGCGACCATCATCGAACTGCCCGGGCCGGGGCCGCTGAACGCCGCCGATGGGGTGACGGTGGGTCCGGACGGATTCGTCTATGTCACTTACAGTCTGGGCGGCAAAGTGATCCGGGTGGATCCCGACCACGCCCGCTGGTGCACCGTGGCGGACGGTCTGCCGCTGTCGACGAGCGCCCGGTTCGGCTCCGGCCCCGGTTGGGACCCCAACTCACTGTACGTCACCAGCTATCTGGGCACTGTGACGCGACTGACACCGCACTGAGTTCGCACCCGCGTTTTGCCGCGTATATGTGTGCTGATTTACATTGCGGGTCAGTACAGTTCACGTGATCGACGTGATTCGTCGTGGCACCCAGCGCTACTCGTGGGTACTATCGGGCTATCGCCGGAGATTAACTGTGGTGTAACGCTTTTCGAACGCGCTACGCCTGGTCGGTTACCGGTGAACGATCGGGAGAGCAGGGTACCCGACGGGCGTGGGGCTCACGCCCGCCTTTCCCGTCACGGGTTCGATGACGAACCAGGCTGGGGTGACTAGTCCCCTTATGCCGCACGCCTTCTCGGTGCTGTCACACGTCTGACCGCACCGGATTCCGCTGATGCGCGCTCACGAGGCGGCGCTTCGCGCTACGGACGCCGGGCAATGGAGCCGAGGTACGCAAAGTGTGCCGGGGCAGTCGCATGCATCGAGCCATCGATACATCGATTGTGCTGTCGTGCACCGTTTTTCACGTGGGGATAGATCTCGATGAGTGTGGACCCGACGGTATTGGAGCGAGTCCGGGAGCTGTTCCGGGGGCGTCTGAACGCGCCCGCGCTGGAACTGGACCGACCCCTGCTCGAGTACGGCCTCGATTCGGTCCGTTCGGCCGAGCTGGTGATCGAACTCGAGCAGCTGTTCGGCATCGACATACCCGATGCGGATGCCGCCGCCTTGCGTACCACCCGCCAGGTGGCCGAATACGTCGCGGTCGAGCTGCGCAAAGCGAGCTGACATGGCCGATCCGAGTGATGTGTACGGCCGCTACGCCCGGCCCGAGATAGCCCGGCTGCTCCGGGCTTTCCATCTCGACGCCGACTACCGCGCGGCCGAGTACGACACACTGGTCCCCGCCACGCTGGATGGTGGCGGCGGCGTTGCCGCCCGCGCGGTACTCGATCTCGTGGGCGGACACGGGGCCGGACTGTTCGGCCACAACCATCCCGCCCTGATCCGCGCGGCGGAGACGGCATTGCAGGCACGGCGGCCGTTCGCGGTGCAGGGCAGTGTGCGCGCCGGTGCCGCCCGACTGAGTGCGCGCCTGTCCGCCCTGGTCGGGGCATCGACGGGGGCCGAGTACGTGGTCACACTGGCGTCCACGGGAGCCGAGGCGGTGGAGGCCGCCGTCAAGCACGCCGCGCTGGAACGGTCGCGGTACCTGTCGGCCGTGCGGGCGGACCTGGAGCGGACCCTGCGCCGCGCCCGACGTGACGGCCTGGCCGGGCAACCGCTCCCAGCGCCGTGGAATGGCTCGGTGGAATCCCTTCTCACCCAATCGATCAGCGACGTGACAGCCCTGCGGGAACGCGCACCGTTGTTCGTGGCGCTGATGCGATCGTTCCACGGGAAGACCGCCGCGGCGGCGGTGCTCACCGACCGGGCCACCGACGACGGCCGCCCGATGTTCGGACCCGAGGTGGTCCGGTTGGACGCCACCGCGTCGAACACCCTCGAACGGGCTCTGGACGGCGAACGAATCACTTTCTGCGACATATCCTTCGGACCATCCGGTGCGCCGGTGCCGACCGTCCGGCACGCGTCCCGGCTGGCGGCGTGCTTCGTCGAACCCGTGCAGGGCGAGGGCGGCGTGTACGAGCTGTCCGGCGACGTGCTGCGCGCCGTCCGCGCCCTGGCCGATCGCCACCGGGCCGCCCTGGTCTTCGACGAGATCCAGAGCGGCATGGGCCGTACCGGCACCTTCCTGGCCGCCGAGCCCTCGGGTGTACACGCGGACTACTACCTGTTGTCCAAGGCACTGGGCGGCGGTCTGGCCAAGATCTCGGCGCTGCTTGTCCAGCGCGACCGCTATCTGCCCGAATTCGGCAGACAGCACACCTCCACCTTCGCCGAGGACGACTACTCGTCCGAGATTGCCTGTACCGCACTGGATCTCATACCCGAACTGCTGCCACGCATCGCCGCCACCGGTACCCGGCTGCGCGATCGGCTGCGCGCGGTGGCCGACCGCCGACCGGATGTCATCGCCGGGGTGCGCGGGCGCGGGCTGCTGCTGGCGGTGGAACTGCGCCCGCCCCGACCGGCATCGCCCGTACTGCGCGAGTTCCTGGACGAGGAATGGTTCGGGTATCTGGTCGCCGGACATCTCCTGCACCGGCACGGCATCCGGGTGCTGCCGACCCTGTCCGCCCCCGCCACGCTGCGGGTGCAGCCGTCGGCGTACCTCGGCGTCGCCGATATCGACCGCATCGCGACCGCCTTCGAGGCCGTGGCAGACCTGCTGCACCGCGCGGACTACGCGGCCCTGCTCGACCATCTCACCCTGCCCGCCGCGCATCCGACCCCGCTGCCCGCGCACACACCCGACTTCGAACGCCGCCGCCCCGAGCCCGCCACCGCACTCGACGGCCCGTCGCGCGTCGCCTTCCTCGCCAATCTGGAACGCCCCGGGGATCTGCGGCTGCTGGCACCGGAGCTGGCCGCGTGGTCCGACCATCAGTGTGAGGCCCTGATGGAGCGGCTGCGCGGCGTGCTGCGGCCCTTCGAGGTCACCCGGCAACGCATCCGGTCGGTATCGGGGGCCGAGGTCGAGGTCGCGATGATCGCCGTGCCGTTCTCGGCACAGCAGGCCGTCGCCATCCAGCGCGACGGCGAGGGCGCATGGCTGCGGGATGCGGTGCTCGACGCGGTGGATCTCGCGATCGGCGCGGGGGCCGGTGTGATCGGTCTGGGCGGCTACACCTCGATCGTCACCGACGCCGCCCGCGCCGTGGTGGAGGACACCGCCCGCATCACCTCCGGCAACTCGCTCACTGCCGCGTGCGCCTACGAGCTCATGCGCCGGGAGCTGGCGGCGCTGCCCGCCGGGGAGCGCCGCGTCGCCGTGGTCGGAGCCATCGGCAATATCGGGGCGGTCATGGCGGAACTACTACTCCCGCACGTCGATTCGCTACTGCTGGTGGGTCGGCGAGGTTCCGCGCGACGGCTGCGGACCGTGGCCGAGCGGCTCGGCGATCCGGACCGGGTCGCGGTGCGCGAGGATATGACCGCGCTGCGCGACTGCCGCCTGATCGTCACCGCCACCAATGCGGCCACCCCCGTGCTCACGGCCGACCAGCTGTCCACCGACCACTCCGTCCTCGTCTACGACCTCGCGGTCCCGGGCGATGTGGATCCCGGTGCCGCCGCGTTGCCCGGGGTCACGGTGCTGTCCGGTGGGCGCATGCGCCTGCCGGACGGTCAGGTCCCCGATTTCCCAGGCACCAAGCTGCCGCCGGGCACCCTCTACGCGTGTATGGCCGAGACCATCGCCCTCGGCTTCGAACCGGATACGCCGAGCCCGTCCTACGGCGCGCTGACCGTCGCCGGGGTGCGGGCCGCGGCCGAGCTGGCGCGGCGGCAGCGGATCGCGCCCGCACCGCCCGCACCGCGAGGAGTCACCATGACCGTTCCCATGCTGTTGGGCGCACCCGACTTCCGGGTGGAGGCCGCGGGCGGCAAGGCGGCCACCCTGCACGAACTCACCGCCGCCGGATTCCCGGTGCCGCCGGGCTTCGTGATTCCCGGTGACACCGATCCGGACCAGCTGACCGACGCCGAGGTGGATGGGCTCATCGCGGCCGTCGGCGGCTACCCGGTGGCCGTGCGCTCCAGCGGGGTGCTCGAGGACCTCGACGACGCCAGCTTCGCCGGACAGTACGAGACCTACCTCGAGATCGGCGATCGGGACGCGCTGCGCCGCCGCATCGCCGACTGCCGGGCCTCGGCGCACAACGACCGGGTGCGCGGCTACCTGGAACGCCGTGGTTTCGATCCGGCCCGGGCGCGGGTGGCGGTGCTGGTGCAGCGCATGGTCGAATCCCGCACCGCCGGTGTGGGCTTCACCATCGACCCGATCACCGGCAGGGAGGAACACGCGGTCGTGGAGTGCTGCGCCGGGCTGGGGGAGCGCCTGGTGTCCGGCCACGTGACACCGCTGCGGCTCACGGTCCGGCTGGACGACGGCACGGTGGTGCAGCGCAGCGAGGGCGACGAACCGGTGCTGCTGGATGCCGCCGAGATCGCCGAACTGACCCGGATGCTGTTGCGGGTCCAGGCATTCCGGCATCGACCGCAGGATGTGGAATGGGCCGTCGGAACGGACGGACGGCTGTGGCTGCTGCAGTCGCGAGCCGTCACCGCCATCGCCTGGCGCACCGATATCGAACAGCTCACCGATGCCGACTTCCGTGACGGCGGCGTCTCCGCCCGCGTCTGCACCCCGCTCATGTTCTCGCTGTACGAGAACGCCTTCCAGGCGTCCATGCAGCGATTCTTCACCCGGCTCGGACTACTCGACGACGAACCCGCCTGGATGGCCATGCACTACGGCCGCGCCTACTGGAACGTGGCGGCGGTGAAGCGGGCCTACGCGGGAGTGCCCGGCTACGACGAGCGCATCTTCGACGCCGATCTGGGCGTGAACGTGGACTATGGGCCGGTCGGGCCGGACCGCACGCCCACGAACGCGCTGACGGTAGCCCGCGCGGTACCCACCGCGCTGGCGTTGCGGCGGCTCACCACCGGGCAACTGACGGAGGTGGAGCGGTTCGCCGCCGGCTGGGAGGCCAAGTACGCGCGCTGGCGGGAGCGGGCGGCGCGACTGCCGAGTGTGGACACCGCGACCTTCACCGCGGAACTGGTGGATTGTCTGCTGTCGTTCCACGCCACCACCGAACGCGCCTACTTCACCACCATCTACCACAACACCACCGTCCAATCGGATTTCAAGACGCTGCTCGCCAAGGTCGACGCCGCCACCGGCGGCAGCACCCAGGTGCTGGCGCTCATCGGCGGGCTGGCCGAGGTGAGCCATATGGCCATGCAGCGCGGCATTGTCGGGCTGTACCGGGTGGCGGCCGCCGAGGGCCTGGACGGGGAGTCATGGCAGCGCGCGTTGCGGGAGTTCCTGGACCAGCACGGTTTCCACGCCGATATGGAGCTGGATATCACCTGTCCGCGCTGGTCGGAGGAGCCCGCGCGCGTTCGGGCCATGATCGCGTCGATGCTCGCGACCGGGACCCCGCCCGCCGATCCCGAGCGGTCGCTCACCGAGCAGCGGGCCCGCTTCGACGCCGAGGCGGCGGCCGTGCGGGCGCGGGTGCGGACCGATCCGCGCACCCGGGTCCGCTTCGCGCGCAGTCTGGACCGGCAGCTGGCACTGGCCCGCCGGTACCTGGTGGCGCGGGAGCTGATGCGGGACTTCTCCTCCCGCTGCTACGCCATCGTGCGCGCTTACGTGGTCGAGGCCGGGACACGGCTGCACGCCGCCGGAGCCCTCGCCGACCCGGCCGATGTGTACATGCTCGACATCCATGAGATCGCCGATCTGGCACAGGGTTTCCGCGGCGGTCACGAGCTGGCGGCCACGATCCGCTACCGGCGGGCCATGTACGACGGCTACCGGGATCTGGTGCCACCGCACGAACTCGGCCCCGGCGTGACGGTCTCGCACACCGAACCCGGCGACGGCGTGCTCACCGGGCTGGGGTGCAGTGCGGGCGTGGTGGAAGGCCCCGCGCGGGTCATCGCATCACTCGCCGAGATCGCCGACCTGCGCCCCGGCGACATTCTCGTCACCCGGTTCACCGATCCCGGCTGGACCCCGGCGCTGGGCCTGGTGACCGGCGTCGTGACCGAGGTCGGCGGACTGCTCTCGCACGCCGCCGTCATCGGCCGTGAGTACGGCATCCCGGCCGTGCTCAATGTTCCCGGCGCCACCGCCGCCATTCGCTCCGGACAGCGGCTCCGGATCGACGGCGGCGCGGGCACCGTCACCCTGCTCGACACCGCCCCGCCCGGGCGGGACGCGGATCCCGCGCCCGCCGCCCCGCGCCCGGTAGCGGCGCTACCCGATCCGGGGTCGACACCCACTACGTCTCGCGCACGATCAGGAGGCGCTCTCATGACCGATCGAACCCACTCCGACCGCCCGGCGGTCCGGACGCTGTCGCCGCGCAAACGGATGATCTGCATTGCCGGTGGCGACGGCTCCGGAAAGACCACCCAGGTGGCGCGGCTCGCGAGCGTCTTCGAATCACAGGGGCAGACGGTGGCGGCGGTGACCATCTGGGATGCCTTCCTGGACCCCGCGGTGTCGGCCAAACTGCCGTTCGACCGACCCGACGCCATCTACGGCTACCTGAAGGTGCTCACCCCGCTCAGCCGCACCCATTTCCTCTATCACGCCATGCAATTGGCGCTCGATCTCGCCGCGCGGCGCGGTCCGGACGTCGTGCTCATGAACTCGTACTGGTACAAGTACTTCGCCACCGAGGTGGCGCACGGCGGCGATCCGGCGGTCCTGCGCGCGCTGGCATCCGGTTTCCCGGAGCCCGACCTCACCTTCCACCTGCGCATCAGCCCGCGGGACGCGTTGGCGCGCAAGCGCAAACGCAGCGACTACGAGAGCGGCTACGGCGACGAGCACGAATTCCTCGAGTTCCAGCAGCGCAGCCACGACGCCCTCGCGGGGCTGTCGGCCGAGCTGGGCTGGACCGAACTGGACGGCACCGCCCCGGCCGGTGACATCACCACCACCATTCTCGAGCAGTTGCGGAGCACGGAGCAGTGAACGACAACCCCACCCGCCGCATCGCCCTGGTCGGTATCGACGGCTGCGGCAAATCCTCGGTGCTGGCGCGCCTGCGCGAGCTGGCCCCGCGCGACCGCGGCTTCGGCAGTATGACCTGCCCGGACTTCCACACCACCGCGAATGCCCCGCTGCATCGACTCTCGCGCCAGCTCAAGGCATTCAGTGACGGGTGCGACGAGATCGGCAGCCTGGAGTGCAAGGCCATCGCGCTGTACCTCCAGATGACCCTGTTCGGGCCGGTCGAACGGTTCTTCGTGGACACCTTCGCGCCGGACGTGCTGGTGTGCGAGCGGCATCCGCTCGTCGAAACACTGGTCTACGGGCCGTTCTACGTACTGCTCGCCGATCTGGACACCGATCCGCGCGCTCGCGAGGCGCAGGTGCGCGACGTGCTGGATCGGCACGCGCCCGGCACCCTCGACGACATCCTGGCCTGGTACGCGGGTGAGGCGGCGCGCCTGGGCACCGACCCCGATATCTGGAACCTGCTGGGCGAGGTCTCCAAACTCGTTCAGTTGGAACCGGATGCGGCAGTACCGGCGTTCGCGCGGCGGTGCCGAACCAGCCTGCCGGATGCGGTGCTGTGGCTCGACGTGCCGCCCGAGCAGGCCGCCGCGCGCTGCGCCGCCCGGGTGGGCGACGGCACGCGGGAGTCCCACGAGACGCCGGAACTGCTGGCGGAACTGCGCAAGGGCTACCAGCGCGCGCAGCAGCTCCTCCCCGCGGCCTTTCCGGACCTGCGTTTTCACCGCATCGACACCGCCGACGGCGTGGACCTCGAGGAATCCGTGCGCCGCTGCGTCGAGGAAGGACGGCTGTTCGCATGACATCGACACAGGATTCGGTCGCGGCCCGGGTACGCGCCATCGTGGCCGAGGCGCTCTGGGTCGCGGCCGACGATCTGGAGGGCGGCACACCGCTCGTCGACTACGGATTGGACTCGCCGACCTCCATCGACCTCACCATGCGGCTGGAGGACGCCTTCGGGATCACCATTCCCGATGCCGTGGCGGCCCGGCTGGACACGGTGGACCGCATTGTCGAGCACGTCCGGGAGACCATCCGATGACCCTCACCGCCGCCGCACCCGCCGCCCTGCGGCCACGACATCCGAGTATCGTGCACGCACTGCTCGACCATCTCACCGACGAGTCGCCTGCGACCGACGAATCACACACGGCCCGAGTGGTTTTCGTCGCGGCACCGGGCGAATCCGAGGTACTGGACTATGCCGCCCTGGCCCGTGCGGCCCGGCGCAGCGCCGCCGCCCTGGCGGACTACGGCGTGCGCCCGGGTGATCGGGTCATGCTGTGCCTGCCCACCGGCACCGAGTTCATCACCGCGTTCTTCGGCGCGCAGCTGCTGGGCGCGATCCCGGTGGCGGTCGCGCCGCCGAGCGGTTTCGGCGGCCGCGGCCTGTTCGCGGACAAGTTCGCCCGGCTGGTCGCGTATCTGGCTCCCGCCGCACTGGTGGCCGCCCCCGATGTGCTCGACGCACTCGGCGCGCACCGGCCCACCGGAACGATCGTGGTGAACGGTGTGGACCTGCACGCGCGTGCGGTGACCGCGGACGCGCCGGAGGCCGAGCCCCGGCTGCCCGACGGCACCGATCCGGCCTTCATCCAATGCACCTCGGGCTCCACCGGCACCCCGAAGGGCGTGGTGATCACCCACGCCAATCTCGCCGCCAACTGTGAGCAGATCACCCGCGTGTGCGGACTGGGACCCGGGGACAACTGGGCGGGCTGGCTGCCGCTCAACCACGATATGGGACTCATCGGCGGCACCCTGACACCGCTGTTCGCGGGAGCGGGCGCGGTGCTCATGCCGCCCAACCGCTTTCTGCGGGCACCGGCCGAGTGGCTGCGCAATGTCAGCGACTACGGTGGAACCGTCGCCGCGGCACCGAATTTCGGTTACGGCTACGCCGCGCTGCGAGTGCGCGACGAGGATCTCGACGGGGTCGACCTGTCGCGGTGGCGGTTCCTGTTCTGCGGGGCCGAGCCGATCCAGGCCGACACCCTGCGCCTGTTCACCGACCGCTTCGCGGCCTGGGGACTGCCGCGCGACGCGGTGGTGCCGTGTTACGGCATGGCCGAGGCGTCACTGGCGATCACCGTGAACCGGCCGCGCGCGACCCTGCGCGTGGACACCGTCTCCCGGGACCGGCTGGCGACCGAGGCCCGCGTGGTCGACGTGCCCACGGACGCCCCCGATGCGGTGCAGGTGGTGGACTGCGGTCCGGCGGTGCCCGGCACCGAGATCCGCGTCGTGGACGAGCGGGGACGGCCCTGCGCCGACAATGTGCTCGGCGCGGTGCAGTTCCGCGGGCCGTCCCGCACGCCGGGCTATTTCCAGCTGCCCGACGCCACGGCGGCCTGCGTGGTCGACGGGAGCTGGTGGGACACCGGCGATCTCGGCTATCTGCGGGACGGCGGGCTGCGGATCACCGGCCGCCGCAAGGACCTGATCATCATTCGCGGGGCCAACTACTTCCCCTCCGATTTCGAACAGGCCGCGCAGACCGTGCCCGGTGTCCGGCTGGGCGGGGTGGCGGCGGTCGGATACCGCACGGCCGACGCGCATTCCGAGGGTCTGCATCTGATCGTGGAAACCGAAGTGGACACCGCCGAGCAGGACGCGCTGCGGCTGGCGATCCGATCCGCCGTCAGCTCCCGCACCGGTGTGCTGGCCGACGCGGTGCATCTGGTGCCGCCGCGCGCTCTGCCCAAGACCACCAGCGGCAAGATCCAGCGCGCGGCCGCCCGCGCGCGGTTCGTCGCCACCGAGGAGACACCGTGACCGCACTGCTCGCCCGGGACACCGGCCGCCGCCTGCCCGGACCGTCCTCCCGCCATCCGCTGGGCGCGTACCTCGACTATCGGCGCGACCCGTTGACGCTGTTCTACGAGCAGGCATACGCGCACGGCGGCAGCGTGCGCATCCGGCTCGCCCACGAACAGCTGTATCTGCTGGTGGACCCCGACCACATTCGGCAGGTCATGATGACCAATGCCGACAACTACCGCAAAGGCATCAGCTATACGAGCCTGCACCATCTGCTCGGCCCCGGCCTGCTGGTGAGCGAGGGCGAGCTGTGGCAGCGGCAGCGGGCGCTCATCAAACCGGTCTTCCACCGCCGGCACGTTCTCGACGAGGTGCCGCTCATGGTGGAGTGCGGACAGCGCATGGCCGCGCGGCTGGACCGCCACGCCGATACCGGCGAGATCGTGGACCTGGTGCCGGAGGTGCTCGGCTTCGCCGCCGATGTGGTGTGCCGTGCGGTGCTCGGCGCGGACGTGGACGATGTGCTGCCGCAGATCGAGGACGATGTGCGCCACGGCGTGGACTGGGTCATGCGACACATGGCGGCACCCGTTCCACTGCCGCCGTCGGTGCCGACACCGGCCAACCGCGCGTTCGGGCAGGCGCTTTCGCGGCTGCACCGGGTGGTGGACGAGGTCATCGCCGGACACCGCACCGGCTCCGGCAGCCTGCTGGATCGGCTGTCGAGCGCGCGCGACGACGACGGGCACGCCATGGACGACACCCAGCTGCGCCACGAGGTGCTGACCTTCCTGCTCGCCGGGCACGAAACCACCGGCGGGGCCATCGCCTGGGCCGTGTACGAGCTGTGCCGCAATCGCACGGTGCTGCGCGATGTGGTGGACGAGATCGACGGGCGACTGGCGGGCGGCCCGCCGACCGCCGACGATCTCACCGCCCCCGATCTGACCGGCCGCGCCCTCGACGAGGCCATGCGGCTGCACCCGCCCGCCTGGGCGTTCAGCCGCACCCCCGTGGCGGCCGACAGCTTCGACCGCTTCGACCTGCCCGCCGGATCCATCGTCGTGATCAGCCCGTTCGTCAATCAGCGCCTACCGCAGTTCTGGTCCGCGCCACTGGTTTTCGATCCCGACCGCTTCCTCCCGGCGGCCGCCCGGGACCGGTCGCCGTTCCACTACTTCCCGTTCGGCTGGGGCCCGCACCTGTGCGTCGGGCGGCATCTGGCGCTGATCGAGGCCCGGGCGGGGCTGGCCATGCTGCTGTCCCGCTACGACATCGAACTCGCGGGCGGACTGCGGGTGCGGGAGAACCCGCAGATCTCCAATCTTCCCGATCCCGTGCTGGTGCGCCTGCGCCGCCGCACCACCGGAGGTGACCTGTGACCGCCGCCGAACTGACCGCCGTCGCCGACGCGACCGCCGCCGCCCGACTGGATCCGGCCCTCATCGGGCACAAGGCCGCCAAGCTGGCCTGGCTGCACCGGCACGGGTATCGGGTGCCGGCCTTCTGTGTACTCACCGCCGCGGCCTGCGCCCGCATTCTCGAACCGGTGCGCGACGAGCTGGACGCGCTGCTCGGCGCGCTCGACGCCGAGGATCCGAAGTCGTTGCGCGACACCGCCGATGCCATCGCGGAGCTGGTGACCGCGCTGTCGCTGCCCGACGATCTCGCCGCCGACCTGCACCGGCGGCTCACCGAGCTCGAGGGGGCGGGTCGGCTGGCGGTGCGGTCGTCGGTGCGGGGCGAGGATTCGGCCACCGATTCCTTCGCCGGACAGCTCGACACCCTGCTCAATGTCGCGCCCGAGGCGGTACCGGATGCCGTACTGGCCTGTCTGGCGTCGGCGTACTCACAGCGGGCGCTGTTCTATCGCGCGCGGCGCGGGCTGGGCAATGCCGTCGCCGAAACCGCCGTCATCGTGCAGACACTGGTGGACAGCGCCACCGCCGGAGTGGTGTTCAGCTGCAATCCGCGCAATGGCGATCCGGGCGAGGCCGTGGTCTCGGCGGGCCTGGGGCTGGGGGAGGGCGTGGTCTCCGGAACCGTGGACTGCGACACCTACTTCGTCGACACCCGCTCCCGCACCGTCACCGCCCGCAGCATCGGCGAGAAGTCCAGCGCGGTCCTGCCGACGGCGGACGGCACCGCGGTCACCGCCGTGCCGCCGGTCGACACCGCGGCCCTCACCGACGCCCAGGTGCTCGAACTCACCGGGCTGGCGGTGGAACTGGCCGAGCGGTTGGACGCCCCGCAGGACGTGGAATGGGCCATCGACCGCGCGGGCCGAATCCACCTGCTGCAAACGCGGCCGGTCACCGCGACCGGCGCGCAGGAGACCATCTTCGACAACGTCAATGTGGCCGAGTCCTATCCGGGCGTATCCAGCCCGCTGACCTTCTCGATCGTGCGGCTGGCCTACGAGCAGGTGTTCCGGGTCTGCCACCGGGATTTCGGCGCGCGACGCGCGACCGTGCGCGCCGGTGCCGCCGATCTCTACCCGTATCTGGTGGGCACCTGGCACGGCCGGATCTACTACAACATCAGTAACTGGTATCGGCTGTTCCTCCGGATTCCCGGGCTGGACTTCGCCATCGAGGGCTGGGAGGCCGCACTCGGCATCGAGAACCGCTACCGGCGGCCCGCACCACCGGCGGGCGGCTGGGCTCGCGCCCGCACCCTGCTGCTGCGTGCGCGAGTCGTGCTGATACTGCTGCTCGGCTGGTTCCGGCTGCCGCGCCGACTGGCGCACTTCTTCACCGAACTCGACCGGTTCCGCGCCGATCTCGACCACCGCCTCGACCCGGCCACCCCGGATCGGGAGCGCAGCCCGCACGCACTGCTGACCTGGCTCGACCGCGTGATCAGTGATCTGGTTCCCGCCTACGCGGTGCAGATCTTCAACGACTTCATCGCCCAGCAACTGTTCCACGCGCTCGGAAAACTGTTGCAGGACAGCGGTGTCGAGAATCCGGACACCCTGCGCAACGAACTGTTCTGCGGCGAGGAGGGCGTGGACAGCGTCGAACCGGTGCGCTCGGCCCTGGCGCTGGCCACCCGCGCGGCCGCCGATCCCGCCCTGCGCGCGCTGATCGACAGCGATCGGGACCCGGCGCGGGTGTGGGCGGAGCTGCACGACGACGCCCACACCGAGTTCCTGACCGCCTACCGTGCGCATCTGGCGGCCTACGGCGACCGCACCGTGGACGAGCTGAAATTGGAGACGGACTCGCTGGAACAGCATCCCGAGAAGCTGATTCCGGTGCTGCGCAACTATATTCGCCGCGATATCGACTTCCGGACCATGACCGCCGAGGAGCGGCGCATCCGCCGGGAGGCGGAGGTGCGGCTGCGTCGCGCCCTGCGCGGCCGTCCGCTGCGGTGGCTGCTCGTGCGCCTGGTGCTGGCCCAGGCCCGCGCCACGGTGAAGCAGCGCGAGAATATGCGCCTGGGGCGCAGCCGCTGCTTCGGCATGGTCAAGCGGGTGTTCCGTGTGTTGGGGACACAGCTGCACGAGGCGGGGCTGCTCGACGATCCGCGCGATGTCTTCTATCTCACCTACGAGGAGATCGCCGCCCTCACCCGCGGCACCTCCGTCACCGCCCAGCCCCGCGACCTGGTGGCCGCCCGCACCCGCGACCACGAGATCTGGCGGGCGCAGGCGGCTCCCTCGCGCATCGTCACCGCCGGAATCGCGGCCGCGCACACGCCCGAACCGGATTTCCTGGCCTTCGACGACGCGACCGTCCTCACCGGAATCGGCTGCGCGCCGGGCCGTGTGGAAGCGCCGGCGCTGGTGTTGCCCGAACCCGACACCGCCGCCGTCACCGCCGGTCGGGTGCTGGTGGCCGCCACCACCGATCCGGGCTGGGTGTTCCTCATGGTGGCCGCGGGCGGGCTGGTCAGCGAGAAGGGCAGCCTGCTCTCGCACACCGCCATCATCGGCCGCGAACTCGGCATCCCCACCGTGGTCGGCGTGCCGCAGGCGACCCGGCGCATCGCCGACGGCGACACCGTGCTGCTCGACGGCCACGCGGGCACCGTCACGCTCATCGCACGAAAGGGTTCCGCATGACCTCCCTCGACGCCCACCCCACCGGACATGCCGAGAACTTCACCCTGGAGCACTATCTCGACACCGACGCCCACTCCTTCGACCAGCGTTTCGAACACTTCCGCCCCTATGTGGAGCGGGTGCGCGGCATGGGATTCGTCCTGCGCGAGATCACCGGCCCCGCCGGACCCGTGGTGCGGGCGCGGGACCCGGAGACGGGGGACGTCCGCGAGGTGATCATGCTGGGGTCCAACAACTATCTGGGCCTGGCCGACGAACCGGAGATCATCGAGGCGGCGGTGGCCGCCACCCGGAAGTACGGAATCGGCTGCGGCGGACCGCCCTTGCTCAATGGCACCACTTCGCTCCACCTCGAGCTCGAGCAGCGGCTCGCGGCGGTGAAGGGCTGCGAATCGGCCATGCTCTTCTCCTCCGGGTTCGCCGCCAATGTCGGCTGGGTGACCGGCCTGCTGCGCAGCGGCGACATCCTGATCTACGACGAGCAGAACCACGCCAGCCTCTACGACGGCATCCAACTGGGCCGGGTGCGGTCGATGGCCTTCGACCACAACGACCTCGACCATCTGCGCTACCGGCTCATGCAGGTGCGCTGGCGCAATCCGGGCGCGAATGTGGTGGTCGCCGTGGAGGGCGTCTACTCCATGGACGGCGATATCGCACCGCTGCCCGAAATCCGCTCGCTCTGTGACGATTTCGGCGCGCTACTGGCCGTGGACGATGCGCACGGAACGGGGGTGCTCGGCACCCGCGGGCACGGCGCGGCCGAACACTTCGGGCTCGACGGCGGGGTCGACATCGCCATGGGCACCTTCTCGAAGGTGTTCGCCACCACCGGCGGTTTCGTGGCGGGCAGCCGGGCGCTGGTGGATTCGCTGCGCTTCTTCGCCCGCTCCTACATGTTCTCCGCCTCGCTGTCGCCCGCCGTGGTCGCCTCGGTGCTGGCCGGGATCGACTTCATCGAGGCCCATCCGGAACGGGTGGCGGCCCTGCACGCCAATACCGCCTACTTCGCGGCGGCGCTGCGGCGGCGCGGGTTCGCGGTGGACCCGGTGACGGCCATCGTGCCCGTCATCCTGCCCGCCACCGTGCCGGTCGCCGAGGTGGTGGCCGCGCTGCACCGGGCGGGCGTCTTCGTCAACGGTGTCGAATTCCCGGCGGTGCCACGGGATCTGCAACGACTGCGGATCTCCATGATGGCCACGCTGAGCACCGAGCACCTGGATGTCGCCGTCGACCGGATCGACGCGGTGGCGCGCCGGTTCGGCTTTCACCCCGACCAGATCGGAGCCGCCCGATGACCGACGCCCTCATCGCGGCGGGCGGCACGCCCGCCGAACGGCTGCTGGTGCTCGCCGCCCTGGCCGCGCCCACCGACGCCGAGCGCGCCCAGTTGCGCGACCTCGCCCGCGGGGAGATGGACTGGGTGGAGGTGCTGAATCTGGCGCGGCGCAATGCGACCGTGCCGCTGGTCCAGCATCGGCTCGCCGCCGAGGGCCTGTTCGACCGGGTGCCGCTGGCGGATGCGTTCCAGGCCGTCTCCGACGAGATCGCCGCGGCCAACGAACGGCGGCTGGTGGGGGCCAAGGAGCTGCTGCGGCGGTTCGACGCGGCCGGTATTCGCTGCGTCGTGCTCAAGGGCATGCTCTTCGCGTCCGAGGTCTACGGCGACGCGTACTACAAGCGCATGAACGATATCGACATTCTGCTCGATATCGAGCAGGTCGACGCCGCCGTCGAGATCTACCGGGATCTCGGCATGTTCAGCGTCTCTGAACTGCTGGGCAAGGAGCCCCGGGTGCGCGAGCGGCGTTCGCACCATCTGCCGTCGTTCGTCTCCCGCGACGGTGCGCTGGTGGTGGGCACCCACTGGGGGCTCATCACGCCGCTCGCACCGTACACCATCGACTACGCCGCCATCTGGAAGCGGGTGCGGCCCATCGACTTCCACGGCGTTCCGGCCTGGGCCATGGCGCACGAGGACAATCTGCACCACCTGTGCGTCCACCTGCCGTACTACAAGACCGGGGTGCGCGAGCTCGCCGACATCTGGAATCTGGTGCGCTACGCGGGCGACGACCTGGACTACGGCCTGGTGCGGGCGGCGGTCACCGCCGCCGGATCGCACAATCTCGTCTATCACGCGCTGTCACTGACCCAGCGGCTCGTGCCGGACGAGCGGATCGCCGCGCTGGTGGCGTGGACGCGCCCGCACACCGACCGTTTCTACCGCTACGACGTCGACCGCAAGACCCGCGACATCCACACGCTGCTGCGCAGCCGGTCCACGCACACCGCCACCATCGAGAAGGCGTATCTGGAGTTCAACGCCACCCAGGCGCTGGGGGAGAAGGTGACCCGGTTCGCGGCACTGTGGCGCAATCTGCTGCTCGTGCCCGGTGACGAGGCGGCGCGGATGAGTTCGCTGCGCACCGACAACCCGCTGTCGCGGGCCGGGGCGCGGGTGGCCGCGCCCTACCGGCTCACCCGGGTGTTCCAGCGTGACCTGGGCCGATGGCTGTTTCCGGCCGCGCTGGCCAAAACCGTCGCCGATCTCGGGGTCAGCGCCGCGCGCACGGTGCGCGGATCCACCGGCGACACCGTCGATCTGGCCGCGTTCGCCGCTCGGGTGGGTATGACCCCCGCACAGCTGCGGGCGGTCGCGGACAGTCAGGAGTGAGCATGCCGCTACCGGGACGCCCGGGGGTGACCACGGTGCTGTGGGATCTGGACGGCACTCTGGTCGGGCTGCGGCAGCGGACCTTCGGAGTGCTCATGCCGTTGGTGGCCGCCGCCGCCTTCCGGGATGTGCTGCCGCCGCACCGATTCCTGCCCATGCTGCGCGCCACCTTGGATCAGGTGCGGCGCAACGACGGTGAGCTCACCAACCACGACCTGCTGGTGCGCCTGCTCGCCGAGCGGGCGGCCGTCTCGGTGCCCGAGGCCGACCGCCGTTTCCGTGCCCTGGCCGCCACCGGGCTACCCCGGCTGCGGCGTTGCTTCCGTCCGGTACCGGCGGCGCGGGTACTGGTGGAACTGCTCGCCGAACGCGGGGTGCGGCAGGTGGTGGCGACCAATCCGCTGTGGCCGCACAGCACCGTCGTGGACCGATTGCGGTGGGGCGGCATCGATCCCGCGGTCTTCTCGCACATCTGTAGCGGGGAGAGCATGCGGCGGGCCAAACCGCGCGTCGAGTACTACGGCGAACTGCTGGAACTGCTCGGCGTCACGGGAGAGCAGTGCGTCATGGTGGGCAACGACCCGGTCAAGGATCCGCCCGCCACCGCGCTCGGCATTCCGGTGTACCTGCTGCACGGCGGCACCGACAACGCACTCGTCACCAGCGGTGATTGGCACGGCCTCACCGACTGGCTCGGACTACCGGAGGACTCGTGTTTCTCGTCGTGAATCCCACCGCCAAGGGCGGAGCCGCCACCCGGTGGCCGCACGTGCGACAGGCGCTGTTCGAGCGTCGACCCGATATCGACACGGCCACACCGGACTCGGCGGCCGAGGCGGAGAAGGCGGTGCGCGCCGCCGTCGACGCCGGACACGACGCGGTGATCGCCGCGGGCGGGGACGGCACGGTCGGGCTGGTGCTCAACGCGCTCATGGATCCGGCCGTCGACCGGCCGCGCGATCCCCGCATCGCGCTGGGGGCCATCGGTTTGGGCAGTTCCAACGACTTTCACAAACCCGCCGCCGCGGACCGGATGCTGGCCGGGGTGCCCGCGCGCATCGACCTCGGGCGGGCCCGCAGCGTGGATGTCGGCAAGGCCACCATGCTGCTGCCGGACGGCACCCGCCGGATCCGTTACTTCCTGCTCAACGCCAGTATGGGCCTGGTCGCGGCGGGCAATCACCATTTCAATACGGCGGGCGGGCTCACCGCGTGGCTCAAACCCCGCAACACCGATGCGGCCATCGCCTACACCGCGCTGCGTACGATCGCCACCTTCGACCCGCTGCGCGTGGATATCCGGGGCGAGGGGTGGCGACAGCACGCGCCCGTCACCACCGTGAGCGTGCTCAAGTCCGTGCACTTCGCCGGTGGAATGCGCTACGACACCGGGGTCACCGCCGATGACGGGCGGTTCGACGTGAACATCTGGTCGGCGGCCTCCCGGCCCGCCGTACTGCGCCTCATCGCGGGCCTGTACCGCGGGCGCTTCCGCGCTTCCGCCCTGGCGCGCTGCGAACGGTCGGCCCGGGTGGATCTGCGTCCCGAATATCCCAGCCCGCTCGAACTCGACGGCGAGATCACCGTCGTGGAGGGCGCGACCCTCGAAGTGCTGCCCCGGGCGCTGCTGGTGTGCGCCTGAACGCGAGTCGCCAGCGAGCGATTCGACAGCCGCCCAGTCGAACAGAAGGAGTACGAGCGATATGAAAGAACAACCCGGCGTGGTGCTCATCACCGGCGCGGGCTCGGGCATCGGCCTGGCCACCGGGAAACTGCTGTCCGAGTGCGGATTCCGCGTCGTGGGCGCGGATGTCGAGGTGCCCGAGCGGTCACCGTTCCCGATCGCGGCCGTCGATGTGCGCGACGAGGACGCGGTGCGGCTGTGGGTGGACGACGCCGTGGAACGGCACCGCACCGTGCGCGCGGTGATCGCCTGCGCCGGATACGGACTCGCCGGTGCCGTGGAGGAGACCACACCGACCGAGGCCGCCGCCCTGCTGGACGTGAACGCCATCGGCACCGCGCGGGTGGCGCGGGCGGTACTGCCTGTGCTGCGTCGGCAGGGCAGCGGCCGGATCGTGGTGGTGGGTTCCGGCGCGGCCGGGGTCGCACAGCCGTTCGGCGGATGGTACTCGGCCAGCAAGGCGGCGGTGGAGAAGCTCGGCGAGGCACTGCGCATGGAGGCCGCTCCCTTCGGAATCGAGGTGGTGACGCTGATTCCCGGATGGACCCGCACCGGTATTCTCGCCGCGGCGCGGCATGGGGGTGACGAGCTGAGCGTGTACCGGGCCGTCAGCGCCGAAGTGGCCCGCCGCACTGCCGAACACCTGGCGAACGGCCAGGATCCGGTGGTGGTGGCCGCGGCCGTGCTGCGCGCCCTGACCCGGCGACGGCCGCGCGCCGTCTACCGGGTGGGCCGGGACGTGCGATCCTCGTTCTGGGCGCGTCGCCTGCTGCCCGCGGGCCTGTACGCGCGGCTGGTGCGTGACTACTACGGGCTGACCGGGACCGCTGCCGATCATTCCGCGCTGGCCGCGCTGCCGCCGTTCGTCCATCCCATCACCCGGGAACCACTGCGCGAGGACGACACCGGCGCACTGGTCACCGCCGCGGGCGAGGTCGGCCTGCGCCCGGTCGACACCCGCCTGCGGCTCTACGCCGATGCCACCGCCGACACCTACACCGGTCGCGAAATCGCCAGCGAGAAAGTGCGATTCGCCTACCGTATCTACTCCAAGGCGTATCCGATCGTGGCCACGCTGGTGTTCTGGATCGTCTGGAGCGGCAAACTCGGCGTGCTCGGGCGCTTCTACGGCGGACAGTTGGCGGCCGCCGCCGAACGGGGCGCGGCCTTCGTGGATATCGGCGTCGGCGACGGCAGCCTCACCACCTTCGCCATCCGCTCGGCCAGGGTGCGCACGCTGCCGCCGCTGCTGTTCGTGGACCTGTCCCCGGATATGTTGCGCAAGAACGCCAAACGCTTCCGGCGGGTGCCCGGGGCGGTATCGCTGATCCAGGACGTGAACACGCTCGGACTGGAACCGGGTTCGGTGCGCGCCCTGGGCTGCTACGGTGCGCTGCATGTCTTCCCGGAGCCGCAGCTCGCGCTGAAGCATATGGCCACGCTGCTGGCCGACGACGGGGAACTGTCGCTGTCGGTGCTGACCAGTCCCGGGGTGCCGTGGAAGGACCGGCTCATCGAGCGGTTCGTCGGAACCAACACCATCACCAGCAATTTCACCGCCGATCAGGTGCTGGAACTGGTCGCCGGGGCCGGACTGGAACCGGTGCAGACCATTCGCAACGGACATCAGCTGCTGTTGCGGGTGCGCCCCGCGACGGAAGCAGCCCCGGCATGACGGCGCTGCTGGAACTGAGCGCGGTATCGAAGTCGTACCTGCGCGGTGAGGAGCGGGTGCACGCGCTGCGCGACCTGGACCTCACGGTGTCGGCGGGGGAGTTCGTGATCGTCACCGGCCCGTCCGGCGCGGGCAAATCCACGCTGCTGCATGTGGCGGGCGGGCTCGACGCCCCCGACAGCGGCACGGTCACCGTGCGGGGGGAGGACATCTGGGCATTGAGCGCCACCGCGCGCTCGGCCTTCCGCCGCCGCAGCCTCGGCTTCGTCTTCCAGTTCTTCAATCTGGTGCCCATGCTCGACGCGGTCGAGAATGTCTCGCTACCACTGGTTCTCGACGGCGTCCCGGCGCGTACCGCGGATGCCCGCGCCCGGGAACTGCTGGAGCGGGTGGGTCTGGGAGACCGTGCCCGGCACCGGCCCGGTGAGCTGTCCGGCGGTCAGATGCAGCGGGTGTCGGTGGCGCGGGCCATGGTGGCGCGGCCCGCGCTGCTGCTGGCCGACGAACCGACCGGCAATCTCGACTCCACATCCTCCGACGCGGTCCTGTCGCTGCTGCGCGAACTCGCCGAGGAGAACGAGACCGCCGTCATCGTGGTCACCCATGATCCGGCGGCCTCGCCCTACGGCACCCGCCATATCGGCCTGGTGGACGGGCGGGCCGACGAGCGGGCGCTGGAGCCGGACCGGTGAGGCGGGTCGGGGCGGGCTGGGCCCGCTTCCGCCGGGTCCATCTCACCGCACTGATCTTCGACTGGCGCAGAACGATTTCCAGCGTCGTAGGGGTGGCGCTCGGGGTCACGCTGGTGCTGGGAATGGTGCAGTTGCAGCGCGAGGTGACCCGGCCCTTCGACGCCTTCGGACCGTCGCTCACCGCCTACGCCGGGGATCGCGCCATCCAGGTGACACCCACCGTCGCCGGGCGGCTGCCGGTGGCGGTGGTGCAGCGCCTGCGTTCGGAGATCCCGGAGGCGGAGGCCGTGGTGCCGTTCGTCGCGGGCATGGCTCCGCTCGAGGTGGGCGGTACGCGGCACGGGTTCTTCGTCATGGGTGCGCCGTGCACCATCGAGCTACTGGTGGGGCCGTTCGACTGCGAGCAGCGAGCGCGCACCGAACGCCCCGCCGACGGGCCCGGGGTGCCGTTCGAGATACCCGCCGTGGTCGCCGACCGGCTCGGACTGCGCCTCGGCGACGAGGTGCGCATTCCCGGCCAGCCCGCGGGCAGCGCACACCTGGGCTGGACCTTTCCCGAATTCGATCGGGTGGCCGGCATCAACGGCGGCCATGTGCTCTTCGCCCCCGACACCGACAGCGCCGCGGATCTGCTGGGCGGCAGCGGATTCGTGACGGCGGCGTTCGTGCTGCCCGCACCGGGTGCGGACATCGCCGCCGAGGTGGATCGCATCGTGGCGGACGTGGCCACCGCGGGACCGCCGCGGCCACAGCTCCCGGTGGTCTACGCGGGCGCGAAGCAGAGCCTGAACCTGACGGCGCTGAGCGGGATCCTGGTGGGCATTCTGATCGCCGTCAATACGATTCTGCTCAGCATCGAGGAGCGCCGAGCGGTCATGGGCACCATCGGCGCGATCGGTGCGACACCACGCTCACTGCTGGCCGGATTCCTCGGCGAAGGCGCGGTCATCGGGGCGATCGGCGGACTGCTCGCCGTGCCCAGCGGATATCTGCTGGGCGACTTCCTCATCGACCGTTTCGGCCGCACCATGCTCGACGGTTCCGGGGCCGAGATCGCCGTCGGATGGAGTCCCGGGCTGATCGGCCTCGGCCTCGGCGCGGGCGTGCTGTGCGGGGTGCTGGCCATGGCCGGACCGGCCTGGCGACTGGTCCGCGACGGGCCGCTGGCGGCCATGTCGAGCTTCGGCGTGGTGCGCGGCGGCCGCCGGATTCGGTTGTGGGTGCTCATCCTCGGCCTGATCACCATCGCGGGGGCGGTGGCCCTGCTGGAACGCTTCCAACGCGGCCTGGTGGACCTGAATCTGGGCAGCAGCGGGCTGTTCCTCGGACTGGCCGGGGTCGCGGCCGTCACCCTCTGGGCCACACCGCGCATCGCCACCGGCCTGACCGACGTGCTGGCCCGCCGCCACCCGCGCACCGGACGGCTCGTGGCCGCCGACATCCGCCGCTACGCCACCCTGTTCGCCACCACCGTGGCCGTCATGACCGTGGGCACCAGCCTGGCGGTCGGCTCCGCCAGCGTACAGCGGCTCGCGGCCGATCAGGTGGCCGAGCAGAAGGCGCAGCGGCTTTCCGACGCCCTCGTCATCGCGCCGCAGGCCATCCTGGACCAGCGGCGCGGACGCATAGCGCCCGCCACCTTCGAGCTGATCGAACGGGCCGCGGGCGGGCGGGAGATCGCCTCCCGGTGGACGGCCATGATCCCGTCCGCCACCGAACCGCGCATCGTGGTCGGGGTGGACCCGGGCGGCTGGTACGCCGAGGCCGCGGTCGACACCGTCACCGACGCGCGAGCGCTGTGGCGCGGCATGAACGCGGGGGAGATCGGACTGAGCGACGTGGCGGCCGGACACCTCGGCGTCGGCGTCGGCGACACGGTGGCGTTGCCGACCCCGCAGGGACGCAAGGAATTCCGGGTGGCCGGACTGTTCCGACCGCGCGTGATCAACGACTCCACACTCGGCGATATCGTGCTGGTCTCGGCGGCCACGGCTGAACGAACCTGGGCGGCGGTACGGGACCAGGTGATCGTCCGATACGACTCCGCCGCCGACGCGGCCGCCCACCGCGAGGACTACCTCGCACTGGGTGCGGGGCTGTCGGTCTACGACGACGACACCTGGCGGACGACCGGTGAACGCGCCATCACCCGCTTCTTCGAACCGTTCACCATCAGCGGCTACGTCATGATGATCACGGCGGGCATCAGCGTGCTCAATGTGTTCGTCCTCGCCCTGGTGCAGCGGCGGCGCGAGCGCGCGGTCCTGCGGGCCATCGGCAGCACCGTGGGCACCGAGCGCGCCGTGGTGCTGACACAGGCGGCGCTGCTGGCCGGGCTCACCATCGCCTTCGCAACCGCCGGGGGGCTGGGCCTGATCCATCTCCAGGCCACCGCGTCTCCGGTGTTCTACGGGTTCCAACTCGCCTGGGGCGTGGTGACCGGTCCGCTGCTCGTGACCGCGGGGGCGGTGCTCGCCCTGGTGGCCCTGGCCAGCCTCTATCCGGCTTATCGGGCCGGACGGTTGGAGACCGTGGAGGTACTGCGGTCGGAGTGACAGCGACGAAAGGCCGCCGCCCCCACCGCGTTCGGATCGGTGATGTGCCCGAGGAACAGTCGGGCGGTGGGGGTGGGGGTACGGGTGGTGACCGCATGCCACGGGCGGTCGAGGGGAGTGCCCTCGACCGCCAGCAGTTGCAGTGAGCCCTCGGCCAGGTCGCTGTCGATGGCATCGCTGTGAATCAGGGTGATGCCCAACCCTTCTCGCGCCGCCGCCAGTACCGCGCCGTGCGTGCCCAGGGTGAGTGTGGGCGGCGCGATCTCCAAGCGGTCCAGCAGCGCGAGGGTGGTGTCGCGGGTGCCGGATCCCTTGCCGCGCAGCAGCCAGGTCGCGGTGGCCGGGTCGGTGAACTGTCCCGGCGCGCCCACCACGACCAGCCGGCTCGGGCGCAGTGCCCGGGTGATCAGCCCGCCGTCGCTGGGCGGCCTGCCCGCGATGACGAGATCGGTTTCGTGATGGGTCAATTCGAGGAACAGCACATCGCGCGGGTGGATCGACAAGCCCACCTCGACATCCGGATAACGAGTGCGGAACGACGCCAGCAGCCGCAGCAGCACGTACTCCCCGGCGGTGGCGACCACCCCGATGCGCAGCCGACCGGTCTCGGCCCGCTGCACCGCCGCGTGCGCCTCGTTCATCAGGCCCAGGATGCTGCGGCAGTAATCGGCGTAGATGCGGCCCGCCTCGGTGAGGGCGATGCCGCGACCGGATTTGGCGATGAGTTTGGCCCCCAACTGCTTTTCGATGTGCGCCACGGCGGCCGATGCGGCGGCCTCGGTGATGTGCAGCTGCGCGGCGGCGCGGCGAATACTGCTGTGCCGCGCCACGGCCAGAAAGGTTTCCATCCGCACCGCACTGACCGTACCCATCGTCAGACGGTAGCAAACTCGACGAAATAGTTGAGCGAGACGAGAAACAATCGAATTGTTTGTCGATAACGCCGCCGTCATCCTGGAATTCGCAAGTCGACCACCGGCGCGAGCAGGAGGAACAATGGCTGACACACCAGAACGTGACCGGTGGGATCCGGGCGTGCAGTCCTATGCGTCGATGGGATACTACGCTCCCGACTATCAGCCCAAGGATACCGACGTGTTGGCCGTCTTCCGGGTGACCCCGCAGCAGGGCGTCGATCCCGTCGAGGCGTCCGCCGCCGTCGCCGGCGAATCCTCCACCGCCACCTGGACGGTGGTGTGGACCGATCGGTTGACCGCGCACGACCGGTACCGCGGCAAGTGCTACCAGGTCGACGAGGTGCCCGGCCGTCCCGGCGAGTACTTCGCCTATGTGGCCTACGATCTCGATCTCTTCGAGGAGGGGTCGATCACCAATCTCACCTCCTCGGTGATCGGCAATGTTTTCGGCTTCAAACCACTCAAGGCGTTGCGGCTGGAGGATATGCGCATTCCGGTGGCCTATGTCAAGACCTTTCAGGGTCCGGCGCACGGAATCGTTATGGAACGGGAGTATCTCAACAAATACGGTCGGCCACTGCTCGGCGCCACCGTGAAACCGAAACTCGGACTCTCCGCCCGTAACTACGGACGTGTGGTATACGAAGCGTGCAAGGGCGGTCTCGATTTCACCAAGGACGACGAGAACATCAACTCGCAGCCGTTCATGCGGTGGCGGGATCGCTATCTGTTCGCCATGGAGGGCGTCAACCGCGCCATCGCCGAAACCGGGGAACTCAAGGGGCACTACCTCAATGTGACCGCCGCGGACATGGAGGACATGTACGAGCGGGCCGAGTTCGCCAAATCCCTGGGCAGCGTCATCATCATGATGGACCTGACCGTGGGGTACACCGCCATGCAGTCCATGGCCAAGTGGGCGCGCCGCAATGGGATGCTGCTGCACCTGCACCGCGCCGGACACTCCACGTTCACCAGGCAGAAGACCCACGGTGTGAGCTTCCGGGTGCTGGCCAAGTGGTGCCGCCTCATCGGTGTGGACCATGTGCACGCGGGCACCGTCGTCGGCAAGCTCGAGGGCGATCCGCACACGGTGCGAGGTTTCTACGACACTTTGCGCGACAACTACATTCCGGCCAATCCCACCAACGGCATCTTCTTCGACCAGGATTGGGCCAGTCTGCCCGGCGTCATGCCGGTGGCCTCCGGCGGCATCCACGCGGGGCAGATGCACCAGTTGCTGGACCTGTTCGGCGACGACGTGATCCTCCAGTTCGGCGGCGGCACCATCGGACACCCGTTCGGCATCGCCGCGGGCGCGGAGGCCAACCGGGTCGCGCTGGAGGCGGTCGTTAAGGCGCGCAACGAAGGTCGCGACCTGTTGAAGGAGGGGCCGGACGTGCTGCGCCAGGCGGCCGAGCACTGCCGTCCGCTCGAGGTGGCGCTGGCCACCTGGGGTGATGTCACCTTCGACTACACCTCCACCGACGCGCCCGACGCCGTGCCCACGGCCAGTCGCTGACCGCTCGACGACAAGGAGTCGCAATGTATCTGCGTCAGGGCACCTTCTCCCATCTGCCCGAACTCAGCGATGCCGAGATCGCCGCCCAGGTGCGTTACGCCCTGCTCGAGAACTGGCCGGTATCCATCGAGTACACCGACGATCCGCATCCCCGCAACAGCTACTGGGAGATGTGGGGGCTGCCGCTGTTCGATCTCGACGAACCCGACGGGGTGCTCGCGGAGATCAACGCCTGCCGGGCCACCTTCCCGCGCCACTACATTCGTGTGAACGCCTACGACGCCGGCTACGGGCGGCAGACCACCGCCCTGAGCTTCCTGGTGCAGCGCCCACCCACCGAGCCGGGATTCCGGCTGGATCGCACCGAGGATCGAGATCGGTTGCAGCGCTATGGCTTTCGCTCCTACGCCACCGAGGCTCCACCCGGTGAGCGGTATCGAGACTGACCGTACTACTCTGCGGGAGGCCGATTGTGAGTACAGATCGCCACACGGCGCCGCCCGTTCGGAAGCCTGCATCCGAACGTCCGGCGACCGGGTTTCAGATGCACCGTCCCGGGGTCACGAGCCCCGGCCCGATGCGCGGTTCGGCCGCGCCGGATCCTCGATCCGAGGATCCGGCGGCCGACCACCTGCTCGCCGACGACGCCGTGCTCGACCTGTCCACCGATATCGCGGGCAAGGACGTCGAAGACACCCTGGCCCGGCTGGACGCCGAACTCATCGGCCTCGCCAATGTCAAACTCCGGGTGCGCGAGATCGCGTCACTGCTGTTGATCGACCGGGCTCGTGAGCGCTTCGGCCTCTGGGCGACCCGGCCCACCATGCACATGAGTTTCACCGGCGGGCCGGGCACCGGTAAGACCACCGTCGCACTGCGCATGGCCGAGATGTTGCACGCGCTGGGCTATATCCGGAAACCCAAGGTGCACACCGTCACCCGCGACGATCTGGTCGGCCAGTTCATCGGGCACACCGCACCCAAGACCAAGGAGGCCCTCGCCAAGGCCGCCGGGGGCGTGCTGTTCATCGACGAGGCGTACTACCTGTTCCGGCCGGAGAACGAGCGCGACTACGGCCAGGAGGTCATCGAGATCCTGTTGCAGGAGATGGAGAACGAGCGCAATACCCTCGTCGTCATCTTCGCGGGCTACCCGGACCGGATGGAGACCTTCTTCTCCGCCAATCCGGGCCTGTCCTCCCGGGTGGCCCACCACATCGAGTTCCCGGATTACACCCACGCGGAACTGCTGAGCATCGCCCAGCTCATGGTGCGACAGGAGAACTTCCGCTTCGACGAGCCCGCCGTGGCCGCGTTCTCGCGCTACCTCGAACTACGGATGGCGCGCCCGCGTTTCGCCAATGCCCGCAGCGTGCGCAATGCCCTGGACCGCTGCCGCCTGCGCCAGGCCAAGCGGCTGGTCGAACTGCACCGTCCCGTCGGTCGGGACGACCTGATCACCCTCATCGACAGTGACGTCTACGGCAGCAGTGTATTCGCGGACGCCCCGCAGGAAGGGCCGTCCCCGTGATGAAATGAGAGGGCCCGTGCCCGAAGGACTGAAAACCCTCACCCGCTACACCATCGAGCAGGAGCACCGGCATCCCGGATCCTCCGGGGAGTTCTCGGCCCTGGTGAATGTGCTGGCCACGGCAACCAAGATCATTGCCAATCGGGTCACCCGGGGTGCCATCGTGGGCTCGCTCGGGGCCGCCGAGGCCGACAATCTGCCGATCACGGTGCACCGCAAGATGGACGCCATCGCCCACGACGTGATGGTGGCCGAGACGCAGTGGACCGGACCGCTGGCCGCGCTGGTCTCCGAGCAGCTCAGCGGTGTGCACACGGTGCCGAGCGAGGTGCGGCGCGGCAAGTACCTGCTGGCCTTCGATCCACTCGACGGGTCCAGCAATATCGATGTGAACCTGCCCGTCGGAACCATATTCAGCGTGCTGCGCGCCCCCGAGGACGGGCGCGAACCGACGGCCACGGACTTCCTGCAACCCGGCGCACAGCAGGTGTGCGCCGGGTTCACCCTGTACGGGCCCGCCACCATGCTGGTGCTCACCACCGGCGACGGGGTGGACGGATTCACCCTGGACCGGGAGATCGGCGCGTTCGTGCTCACCCATCCGCGCATGCGCATTCCCGACGACACCGCCGGATTCGCCATCAACGCCTCCAACGAGCGATTCTGGGAGCGGCCGGTGCGCCGGTACGTGCACGAATGCCTGGAAGGCGTGGACGGGCCGCGCGGGCGGGACTTCAATATGCGATGGGTGGCCTCGCTGGTCGCCGACATCTTCCACATCCTCACCCGCGGTGGGGTGTACCTGTACCCGCGCGACACCCGCAAGCGGCCGCCGCGGGTCTCGCTGCTGTACGGCGCCAATCCGATCGCCTTCGTCGTCGAACAGGCCGGAGGGCGGGCGACCACGGGCGATGAACGGGTGCTCGAGGTGCGGCCGGAAGAGCTGCACCAGCGCATCCCGTTCATCTTCGGCTCCCGCAACGAGGTCGAGCGCATCGAGCGCTACCACCGCGAACCCGAGGAGGGGCCGTCCTTCGACGCCTCGCTGTTCGGAACACGCTCGCTGTTCCGGTCGGCGGGCCGCTGACCGGGCCGCTCCATCGGGGTCAATTCCGTTGTCCGGCAATCGAGGAGGTTCCATGTCGGTCAAACATCCCGTGGTCGCGATCACCGGGTCGTCCGGTGCCGGGACGACCAGCGTCACGCGGACGTTCCAGGAGATATTCCGCCGTGAGGGGATCAACGCGGTGATCGTGGAGGGGGATTCGTTCCACCGCTACGACCGCAACGAGATGCGCATGGCCATGGCCGAGGCCGAACAGCAGCGGAATCTGTCCTTCTCACACTTCGGTCCGGAAGCGAACCTGCTCGCCGAACTGGAGGCGCTGTTCCGCGATTACGGGGAGACCGGCGTCGGCATGGTGCGCCGCTATCTGCACGACGAGAACGAGGCCAAACCCTACGGGCAGCCACCGGGCACCTTCACCCCGTGGGAGGAACTGCCGCCCGGCAGCGACCTGCTGTTCTACGAGGGCCTGCACGGGGCGGCCGTCACCGACACCCTCGACGTCGCCCGGTACACCGACCTGCTGGTGGGCGTGGTGCCCATCGTGAATCTGGAATGGATTCAGAAGGTGCACCGCGACAAGACCGAACGCGGGTACTCCAGCGAAGCCATCATCGACACCATCCTGCGACGCATGCCCGACTACGTGAAGTACATCTGTCCCCAATTCTCCCGGACCTACGTGAACTTCCAGCGGGTGCCGACGGTGGACACCTCGAATCCGTTCACCGCACGCACGATACCCACCGCCGACGAGAGCTTCGTGGTGATCCGCTTCGCCGACCCCAAGGTGATCGACTTCCCGTATCTGCTGTCCATGCTGCACGATTCGTTCATGTCGCGGCCGAACTGCATCGTGGTGCCGGGCGGCAAGATGGATCTGGCCATGCAGCTCATCTTCACCCCGCTCATCCTGCGGCTGATGGACAAGCGACCCAAGCGATCCCGGTAGGTCCCGGCACTCGATGCACGATCGCACGGCGTGCGTCAGGTCTGGCGCACGGTGACGCCCAGGTCCGCGCAGGCGCGGGCCGCGCTCTCCAGCGCACCCTCGATCCAGGCACGGCCGCGGGTGGAGGTGCCGTCCCCGGCGAAGACGACCCGGCCGTCCATTTCCGGTGTGCGAGTGTCGGGTCCGATCTCCACGGCCTGACCGGGCAGGTACACCGCGGCCTCACCGCCCGCCCAGCGGTCCTGCGCCCACGAGTGCGAGGCGTAACCGCCGGTCCAGGCCGCGCGGACCTGGTCGCCGTAGCGCTCGACGAGGTGGTCCAGACATTCGGCGGCGCGGTGCTGCGGGGTCAACGCGTCCCAGGCGCGGGCGTCGTCGGACCAGGTGTAGGAGGCGATGACCACGCCGCCGTCGCCGACCGGATGCGACGGGTACACCGTGACCCGTGGCGCGGTATCGGTGACGTCCACCCCGCCGTGTCCTTCCCACCAGCGGGTGGAGAACTCCAGGAAGGTCTTGGTGGCGGCGTCGTGGTGCAGTTCGGCGATGGCGCGCTGCTTGCCGTAGGACAGATGCGGACGGAAGGTCAGATGCCGCAGCAGCGAGAACGGTGCGGTGACCACCACGCGGTCGGCCTCGAGCACGGCCGCATCCGGTCCGTGGGTCACTCGCACGCGGGCGTCGCCGCCGTCGATGGCGGTGACCTCCGCGCCGGTGCGCAGGTCCACCCCGGCCGCCACCGCCGCGAAACCCAGCTCCGAGGTCAGCCGATCGGTGCCGTCCACCAGTTCGACGAGTTCGGTGCCCGGCTTCAGATAGGTCGCGGTCATCATGTTGTGGGTCAGGCTCAGACCCATGCGCGCCGTCAGACCCTCGGTGGATCCCACGTAGTCGATCTGGTTGTCGGTCAACCCCCGCGCGGTGAGCCAATCCCGCAGCGACAGTTCGTCGTAGCGGGCCAGGAAGCGGGCCCAGTCCTCGACATCGGATCCGGCGTCGATGCGCGCCGCCGTCAGCGCGTCGTCGAGCAGGGCGCGTCCGGGGACCGCGTCCAGGCCGAAGACCGCGGCGATGGTGGCGGGATCCCGATCGTATTCCGCCCGGGTCGACAGCCGCCCGCCCGCCTGCACCATGCGCTCGGGGTGGCCGAGCAGGAACGGCCGCGTGGGCAACTCCAGTCGACGCAGCATGCCGATGGTCAGGGCGTGGGTGGTGGGAATGCGCATGGCACCCGCTTCGGCGTGACCGCCGGTGCGTGCGAATTCGTCGCGCAGTGTGCGGATGCGGCCGCCGATGCGGTCCGAACCCTCCAGCACCACCACCCGGTGACCGGCCTGGGCCAGCACCCAGGCCGAGGCCAGACCGGCGACGCCCGCGCCAACGACCGCGATATCGAGGGGCTGCGCCGTCGGCTCCGGGCCGCCGCCGTAGAGCAGATGGCCGTAGCGGGTGCGCAGATTCGCGCCCGACTCGTCCACGCCCAGGATGTCCCGCGCGACCAGCCGCGCCCGGTCCAGCCGGGCGTCGGTGATTCTGGTCGGGGCCAGTAGCACCGCATTGCGCTCCCGCCCCGCGACGGTGGCACCGAGCACGCTGCCGAGCGCCAGACTCACACCGCCGACAGCGGTGGTACGCAACAGATCTCGCCGTCGAATGATCACACGTGCACCTCCGAACATCGGCCGGCGGCCGTCTCACGAGGAATACGGCCGCCGGAATGGACGTGAAAACGCTGCTTGCTAGAGCTCCCGGGGAAGTCCCTTGGCGTCGCTCTTCAGCTGAAACGCGGAGATGATCTCCATGATGCCGATGGCGATGAGCCAGCAGCCCACCACCAGCGTCAGTGCGCTGATCGACGCGAACGGCACCGCGATGAGCCAGCCGCCGGCGATGGCGAGCAGGATGCCGAAGAAGATCGACCAGCCTCGGCCCGGCATGCCTTCCGCCGCGATCGCCGTGACCAGCACGGTGACGCCGCGGAATATCCAGCCGATGCCGATCCAGATGGCCAGCAGCCAGATCGCGTTCAGTTCATCGCGGAAACAGAAGAAGCCCAGAATGAACGACAGAATGGCGCTGATGAACGCCAGAATGCGCATCCCGGTACTGATATGCCCGCCGAAGGCGGCGATGAGCTGGAAAATACCGGAGACGATCAGATAAATACCGAAGAGGACACCCGCGACCACCAGGGTTTTCCCGGGCCAGACGAGGATGATGATACCGAGCGCCACCGAGAGAACGCCGGTGACCAGAATCCACTGCCAGGCACTACGGGCCAGCATATTGAGCGGCCCCTCCGACACTTCCTCTTTGCTGGTTGTCATGGCGACAGAATAAGCACAGGTGAGGCTATTAGCGGGGAGGTTGCCTTGTGTTGTAAGACCGTTGTGACCGGGAGTCCCACCCCTGCTGCGGTAGAGTAACTGAAGTTAACCGGGATTCTCATTGTTCCCGGCGGCACCGAAGAAGGAGCAGTCATGACCTCGGCCGTCATCGTCGACGCTGTCCGCACCCCGTCCGGCAAGGGCAAACCAGGTGGTGGCCTCTCGGATATCGCCCCGGCCACCCTGCTGGCCGGCGTGCTGGAAAGCCTCGTCGAGCGCACCGGTATCGATCCGGCGCTGATCGATGATGTGATCGGCGGTTGCGTCACGCAGTCGGGCGAGCAAGCGGGCAATATCTCCCGCATCGCACTACTCGCGGCCGGGTTCCCGGAATCGGTGCCCGCCACCACCGTGGACCGGCAGTGCGGGTCCAGTCAGCAGGCCGCGCATTTCGCCGCCCAGGGCGTGCTGGCCGGTGCCTACGACATCGCCATCGCCTGCGGCGTGGAATCCATGTCGCGGGTGCGAATGTTCTCCAATACCCAGGGTATCGACATCTACGCACCCATCGCCGGGCGGTATCCGGAAGGGCTCGTACAGCAGGGTATTTCGGCCGAGGTGATCGCCGCCCGCTGGAAGCTGAACCGGGCCGCCCTGGACGAATTCGCCGCCCGCTCACACCGGCTGGCCGCCGAGACCGCCGCCGCCGGCGGCTTCGACCGGGAACTCGTCGCGGCCGGAACGCTCACCGCCGACGAGACCATCCGGGCCACCACCACGCCCGAGGGGCTGGCCGGACTGCGGCCCGCATTCGTCGACGAGCGGTATCAGACGCGGTTCCCGGAGATCGAATGGTCGATCACACCCGGCAATTCGTCGCCGCTCACCGATGGGGCGTCGGCCACGCTCATCATGAGCGAGGAGAAGGCGAACATACTCGGCCTCACCCCGCGCGCCCGCTTCCACTCCTTCGCCGTGGCCGGGGACGATCCGCTGCTCATGCTGACCGCGGTCGTGCCCGCCACCCGCAAGGCGCTCGCCAAGGCGGGCCTGAGCATCGACGATATCGACGTCTACGAGGTCAACGAGGCGTTCGCGCCGGTGCCGCTGGTGTGGGCGCACGAACTGGGCGCGGACCCGGCCAAGCTGAATCCGCGCGGCGGTGCGATCGCGCTCGGGCACCCGCTGGGCGCCTCCGGCACCCGGATCCTGGCCACCATGCTCAACCACCTGGAACAGACCGGCGGGCGATACGGGCTGATGACCATGTGCGAGGCGGGCGGGCTGGCCAACGCCACCGTCGTGGAACGCCTCTGAGCGCTCCCGCATCGGCACCGTCCCGCAGCGGAGTCCACCTGGGTGTCGGTCGATCGCCGTAGGGTGAGAGCCGCTTCGATCGGCGGTAGGAGGACAAGCGGTGCGGGTGTCGTGGGATCAGGTGTTCGCGTGGCGGATGCGGCGGCAGTTCGTCGATCCGCGCGGTGAGGTCGGGGTCGTGGCGATCGCACAGCGGCTGTGCGGGGTGCAGGCGCAGGTCACCTCCGCGGCCGAGACCGCGGTGGCGGTGCGGCGATCGACGGGGGAGCCGGGCGCGGTGGTGCGGGCGCTGGACGAGGGCACGCTGGTGAAGACGTGGGCCATGCGGGGCACCCTGCACGCACTGCCGCCCGCGTCAGCGGCGGCCGTGCTGTCGCTGATGGCGTCCGCGCGGACCTGGGAGAAATCGTCCTGGCAGAAGGCTTTCGGGGCCACACCCGACGACGTGACGGCGCTGGTGGAGGCCGTCTCCGGAATTCTCGACGGGGCGGTGCTGACCCGCGAGGAACTCGTCGCGGCGCTCACCGCGCAGCGGCGGTTCCAGTCCATGGCGGCGGAGCTGCGCTCGGGGTGGGGCGCGCTGCTCAAGCCACTGGCCTGGCAGGGCGCGCTGTGCCACGGACCCGCACAGGGCAATGCGGTCACCTTCACCCATCCGGCGAGCCTGATTCCGGATTGGCCCGGCATTCCCGAACCCGATGCCGCTGCTCCGGAGGTCATCGCGGCGTATCTCGGCGCGTACGGCCCGAGCACGCCGGAGGCGTTCGATGCCTGGCTGTCCCGTGGCAGTATTCGCAAAGGCATTCTGCGGCAGTGGTTCTCCGACCTCGGCGACCGCCTCACCACGGTCGACATACAGGGGCGAGAAGCCTTCATCCTCACCGAACACGCCGACGAACTGGCGGCGACCGCGCCTGCCGCATCCGTTCGCCTGCTCGGCGCGTTCGACCAGTACGTCCTCGGCCCCGGCACCAAGGACACCGAACTGCTGACCGGGGACCATCGGGCGAAGGTGAGCCGCACCGCCGGTTGGATCGCCCCGCTCGTGCTCGTGAACGGCCGCATCGCCGGAACGTGGGAGACCGACGCGGACGACCTCGTGGTCGCCATGTTCGACGATGCGCCGCTGCCCGAACTGAAGGCCGAGTTGCCGCACATCGCTCGGGCCACCGGTCAGCCGCTGACCGGTATTCGTTCCGCGTGAAAGATCGGGGAACTCTCAGGGTTCATACCGGATGCGCTGCGGCGGTACGGCTTTCTACCGTCGGTACATGAGAATCGTGCCGATCGCCGCTGTCGCGCTGGCGCTGCTGCCCGTGGCCGCCTGCTCCGCGTTGGATTCCGCCGCGGGACCCACCGTGGTCGGGCCGCCGACGACCGTGTCGCCTGCTCGGGTGGAGCAGGTGCGCGCCGATATCGACGCGTTGGTGCGGTCGGGGATCGCCGGGGTGATCGCGACACTGACCGAGAACGGGCAGACGGTGACCCTGACCGCTGGTGTCGCCGACCGGGAGACGGGGGAGCCGATACCGCTCGCGCCGCCGCAGCAGGTGCGGGTGGGCAGTATCGCCAAGACCTTCGTGGCGGCACTGATCCTGCAATTGGCGGCCGAGGGCCGGGTGGGCCTCGACGAGCCGGTCGACACCTACCTGCCCGGACTCCTGGTGGGCGACGGCGTGGACGGCAAGGCCATCACGGTTCGCCAGCTGCTCCAGCACCGCAGTGGGCTACCGGAATTCAGCTCCGAACCGGAGATCGACGAGTACCGGGCGGGTCTGGAGGGGCGCACGTTCACCCCCGCCGAGGAGGTGGCCATCGCGCTGCGGAATCCGGCGCAGTTCGCCCCCGGTGAGCGATACGAGTACACCAATACGAACTATCTGGTGGCCGGGATGCTCGTCGAGAAGCTCACGGGCCGGCCCTACGCCGAGGAACTGGCGCGGCGCATCACCATCCCCGCGCAGCTGCCCGACACCTATCTGCCCGACACCGGCGAGCTGGACATCCGGGGCCCGCATCCACACGGATACGCCCCCGTCGACGGCGTGCGCACCGATGTCACCCGCATCGAGCCGTCCGTGCCGTGGGCGGCCGGAGCCCTGGTCTCCACCGGCAACGACCTCAATCGCTTCTACACCGCCCTGCTGGCCGGAAAGATCGTCGCCGACGCCCAACTCCGCGAAATGCTCGACGGCCTACCCCGCGCCGACGACGACCCCTTCCACTACGGACTCGGCATCGGTGTCGCCGAACTACCCTGCGGCACACAGTACTTCGGACACACCGGCGGCATCTACGGTTTCATCACGGTCTCCGGCGCGACTCCGGAGGGCCGCGCCGTCACCATCACCATGACCGAGGTCATCGAAGAGCGCCAGGACACCATGGGCCTGCTGACGCACGCCCTGTGCCCCTGACGCGGACGACGGTAGCGGGCCGTCGCACGACACACCGCTACCGACCGCAGTAGTCCGCACGAGCGCGATCCATGCCCGTGCTGGTAGTCTTATCGGTAGTCTGCCGATGTGGCGATCGTGTGGTACTGGGCGTTGGCGCAGCTGCTGGCGAAGACCGGTGTGGACATCGACGAGGTGTTCGAGATGGTCAACGCATGGCAGACCGGCGCACGGCGGGTCCGGCTCGAGCTCGCCACGGACACCGCGACCGGGCTGCGCACCTTCGTCATCTCCGGTCGCGCGGACAACGGCCGGGCCATCGCCGCCTACGCCCGCCACACCGGCCGCGACATCTACATCTTCGACGCGACCTATCTCACGGAAGAGCAGATCGCCGACTTCGAACGCTGGGAGGCGACCCACCATGACTGACCCGTTCCACGAGATGAGCCCCGCCGAGGTGGCGGCGATCAAGGACCGGCTCGAGCTCACCGGCGAGACCGTAACCGAGAAGGAGTTGGGGATCACCATCGGCCCCGATGCCGAACCGGTATTCGTTCCCCGTTCGATCAAAATGCCTTACGACCTGGACCGAGCGTGCAAGGCCCGCGCCACCGCACTGGGCATGTCGCAGTCGGCGTACATCCGCTCGCTGATCGAGAACGACATCGCCACCGCCGGAGTAGGCAAACAGCGGCCCGCCTGGGTACGCGAACTGCTCGCCGTGATCGCCCACCACGAGAACGACGACAGCCGCAAGGCATCCTGACTGGTATCAGCAGTACGCCGGGAAGTCGTCCGGCGTCGTGGTGAAGGAAGCGCGGATCGCTTGAACCCCGTCGGCGAATGCACTACTACTTATCGTAGTAGAAATCGTAGAGGGGTTGGGCGGCTATGGGATACGCGCAATGTTGTGTAGTCGGCGGCGGACCGGCGGGGATGATGGCGGGGCTGCTGTTGGCGCGGGCCGGGGTGCAGGTGACCGTCATCGAGAAGCACGGTGACTTTCTGCGGGACTTCCGGGGTGACACCGTGCATCCGTCGACGTTGCGTCTGCTCGACGAACTGGGGTTGGGGGAGAAGTTCGCCGCACTGCCGCAGCGCAAGCTGGAGCGGATGCGCATGCACATCGGCGACCGCAGCGTGGTGGCCGCCGACTTCACCCGGATTCCGGGGCCGCATCGGCACATCGCCATGGTGCCGCAGTGGGACTTCCTCAATCTACTTGCCGAATCTGCGTGTGCGGAGCCGTCTTTCACCATTCGCATGGCGACCGAGGTGATCGGAACGCTGCACGAAGGCGACCGGATCACCGGCGTCCGGCTGCACGAGCCCGACGGCTCCACAACGGAACTGCGCGCCGATCTCGTCCTCGCCTGCGACGGGCGCGATTCAGTGGTGCGGGACGCGGCGGGTCTGCGGCAGGACACCTTCGAGGTGCCCATGGACGTCTGGTGGCTGCGCATTCCGGCGGGCGCGGGGGACCGGCACGACGGTCAGGTATTCGCCCGCTTCGAGGCGGGGCGGGCGGCGGTGACCATGGATCGCGGCGACTACTACCAGACCTCCTATCTGATTCCGAAAGGCGCGGACGCGCGGCTGCGCGCCCGGGGCATCGAGTGGCTGCGCGGCGAACTGGTCGAACTGTTCGGCTGGGACGACGCGACGGTGGCGGCCATAGAATCCTGGGACGAGGTGAAACTGCTGCGCGTCACCATGGGTCGGCTGTCCCGGTGGTACACCGACGGCCTACTGTGTCTCGGCGATGCCGCGCACACCATGTCCCCGGTCGGCGGCGTGGGCGTGAACCTCGCGATACAGGACGCGGTGGCCGCCGCCCGCATCCTCGCCGCCCCGCTGCGCTCCGGCACGCTCACCGCCACGGATCTGGCCAAGGTGCAGAAGCGACGGTGGCTGCCGACCGCCGCCGTCCAGCGGCAACAGTTGGGTGAGCACGACATGCTGCTGCGCCCCTGTCTGGACGGGACGCTCGACGGCCTGCCCGCACCCCTGCGCCTGTTGGACCGACTGCCCGCACTGGCCGGGCTCACCGCGTATTTCGGCGGAATCGGCATTCGGCCCGAACGCGCGCCGGAATTCGCACGGATGGCCTGAACCTCGACAAGTGCCGGATGCGCCGATCCCCGAAAGCGTGCACGGCGCCGTCGCGGCCGCGAGGCTGGACGGGGAACTGTGAACCGCGGCCGAAGGGCGTCCTGGTGGGGCGGATCGCTGGGCGAAGGATGGCGCTTGTCGCGGCCGGGTGTTGTCAGTGGGCGTGTTTATGCTGGCAGGGCACGTTCCGGCGGGTCCACCGCACCGCGAGTAATTTCGGTGCCGTGGCCTGGATGCGGGAAGGTAGGTACGTCCGTGGCGCAACTGGTGCAGGGTGTGATCGCACGGTCGAAACAGGCGCCGGTCGAGGTGACCCGGATCGAGATACCGGAACCGGGTCCGCACGAGGCTGTAGTGGCGGTGCAAGCGTGCGGGGTGTGTGAAACAGACCTGAACCACCGGGACGGCAGGGTCGGTGACGACTTCCCGTACCTGCTCGGTCACGAAGCAGCCGGTGTGGTGGAGCAGGTCGGCGACGATGTGGAGAACCTGCGCCCGGGCGACTTCGTCATTCTGAATTGGCGAGCGGTGTGCGGCGAATGTCGCGCCTGCCGCAAGGCCAAGCCGTGGAACTGTCTGACCCCGCACACAGCCGCACGGCCGATGACGCTCCCGGACGGCACCCCGCTCACCCCGGTCCTCGGCGTCGGGGGCCTCGCCGAGAAAACCCTCGTGCATGCGGGGCAGTGCACGAAGATCGCCCCGGACGTCGATCCAGCGGCGGCCGCGCTGCTCGGCTGCGGTATCGCCACCGGCATCGGCGCTGCCTTGCACACCGGGGCGGTCGAACGCGGAGACGCCGTCGCGGTGTTCGGCTGCGACGGCATCGGTGCCGCGGCCATCGCCGGAGCCCGCCTGGCCGGAGCCGACCCCATCATCGCCGTCGACCCTGCCCCACGGCATCTGGAGTGGGCGAAGAACTTCGGGGCGACACACACCATCGATGCGAATGTCACCGACGTGGTCGCACAGGTCCTCACGCTGACCGGCGGGCTGGGCGCGGACGTCGTCATCGACACAACCGCGCGACCTGAGACCTGGAAGCAGGCATTCCGCGCGCGCGGACCGGCCGGGACACTGGTCATGCTCGGCTTGCCTGAATCGGACGAGCAGCTGGATATCCCACTGCGCGAACTACGTGTCCGCAGCGGCTCGATCAAGTCCGCCTGGTACGGCGATACGCTCCCGTCGCGAGACTTCCCGGCCCTGATCAGTTCCTACCGACAGGGCCTGCTCGATCTGGACGCCTTTGTCACCGAAACCATTTCATTGAGCGACGTCGAACAGGCACTGTCGAAGCTGCGCCGACGCGACGTGCTGCGCTCGGTCGTCCGCCCATAGTCAGCGCCCGCCAGATGAACCGAAGTCTTATCGGTCGCAGCCGGATAGGCGTGCAGCGGGTGGTATCGCGGTCCGCGTGATTACGCACCGGATGCCAGTTGGGCGGGCAGATGCGGAGTCAGGGCTTCGGTGGTCGCCATGCGGCCTACTTCCAGCGCGCGACGGATGATGGTGGCGTCGCGTCCGATGCGGCCGATGGACGGCGCGCCCGTCGGCGGGCGGATCTGGAGCACCGCTGGATTCGTGGCCATCTCGGCTTCTTCGCGCCGCTGGAGTTCGCTGCGGGTCATCCAGGAGTCGACGGTGCCGGGGGCGTGGCGGGACAGGAAGCGGGCGACCAGGTGGGTTTCCAGGCGGGAGGGGGTGGTGGGGGGTTCGTCGGCGCGGCGGGTGCGCAGTACCAGTGCGTGGGTCGCGCCCTGGGCGAAAGCCGTTCGTACCGGGACGGATTCGGAGAGTCCGGCGTCCACGTAGCGGCGCTCGCCGACCCGGACGGATCGGCCCGCCAGGATCGGCAGGCAGGTGGTCGCCCGCAGGGCGCGTTGCAACGAGGGCGCGTCGGTGAGGTACGGGTGCAGGTCCACGGGCCTGCCGTCGGCGGTGTCGGTTGCTATGGGATGGAAGGTGATCGGGTTGGCCAGGATTGCCGGGAAATCCATGGGGACGATGCGCTCGTACACCGAGTGCACCAGGAAACGGGTGTCCACCACGGGTGCGCCACGCAGGGCGCGGGCGGGGGAGATAACGCGGTTGATCACCGTGGGATGCCAGGCGCGCCAGGCGTCGGCCGCGCGCCCGCACAGCAGCCACGCGCCGTTGAGCGCACCGGCCGATGCGCCGTAGACGGCGTCGAAGCAGTCGGTCAGGCCCAGTTCCTCGAGTGCGGTCACCATGCCGTGCGAATACGCGCCGCGCGTGGAACCGCCCTCGATCACCAGGGCCAGCCGGGCGTCGTCGGTGCGCGCTCCGGGGCGGCTGCCGTCGCGGTGCCGCTGGGCGATGAGAGCTGCGACGGTCACCGAGACACCCTCCAGATTTGAGACACTACCTAGCATGTGTACCACATCGTCGTGCGCAGTAGGCTGCGGCGAATGCGAACCGAACCCGCACGGAAACTCATCGACACGGTGGCCTGGGTGCGTATCGAGCGGGGCCGCATCCTCTGCGCCCGTCCGCGCGGGAAGGACGTCTTCTATATTCCCGGCGGTAAACGCGAGGGCGCGGAGACCGACCTCCAGACGCTGCTGCGCGAGATCGAGGAGGAGTTGACGGTCGCGCTGCTGCCGGACACCGTCGACCATGTCGGCACCTACGAGGCGGTGCTGCCGGAGGCGGTGGTCCGGATGGCCTGCTATACCGCCGAATACACCGGGACGGTCGCCGCGAGCAGTGAGATCGACGAGATCGCATGGTTCACCTACGCGCAGCGTGAGGAGGTGCCCCCGGTGGATCAACTGCTCTTCGACGACCTGGTGCGGTCCGGCCTGCTCGCCGCCCGCTGACCGCACAATAGAACAGGTTGTCCACACCCGCCCACCGGCCTTGGTGGCGACTCTGGTCAGAATCTAGAACATGTTCTACTGTGATGGGGACTACGTACCCGGACAGTGACCAGAGGAGTCCAGCACCCCATGCGTACCGAGATCTGCGACCGGTTGGGCATCGACGTCCCGATCTTCGCCTTCACCCACTGCCGCGACGTGGCCGCCGCGGTCAGCAATGCCGGCGGACTCGGCGTGCTCGGCGCGGTCGGATTCACCGCCGAACAGCTCGAGGTCGAACTCGCCTGGCTGGACGAGCACGTCACCGGCGTCTACGGCGTGGACCTGGTGATCCCGTCCAAGTACGAGGGCAAGGGCGTCGAGGGCCTGAGCCCCGAGGAGCTGGAAGCCAAACTCGCCGAACTGGTTCCGCAGGGCCACCGCGATTTCGCCGAGAAGATCCTCGACGACCACCAGGTGCCGCACCTGCCCGACGGCGAGAAGCACAACCAGCTGCTCGGCTGGACCGCCACCACGGTCGCCCCGCAGATCGAGGTGATCCTGAAGCACCCCAAGGCCAAACTGGTCGCCAACGCGCTGGGCACCCCGCCCGATGACGTGATCAAGCAGATCCAGGACTCCGGTCGCCTCATCGGCGCGCTGTGTGGTTCGGTCAAGCACGCGCTCAACCACAAGCGCGCCGGACTGGACTTCGTGGTCATGCAGGGCACCGAGGGTGGCGGCCACTGCGGCGAGGTGTCCTCGGTGGTGTTGTGGCCGCAGGTGATCGACGCCATCGGCGACATGCCCGCGCTGGCCGCCGGTGGTATCGCCGACGGCCGCCAGATCGCCGCGGCGCTGGCCATGGGTGCGGCGGGCGCGTGGACCGGTTCGCTGTGGCTGACGGTCGAGGAGGCGAATGTGCCGCCCGCCCAGATGCAGACCTACATCGACGCCAGCAGCCACGACACCGTGCGCTCGCGGGCGTGGACCGGCAAGCCCTGCCGCATGCTCAAGAACGACTGGACCGAGGCCTGGGAGAACCCGGAGAACCCGGACCCGCTGCCCATGCCGCTGCAGATGATGGTGGCCCTCGACGGCGTCAAGCGCGGCCACCGCTACCCGGAGGCCGCCAAGGATGTGAACTTCAATCCGGTGGGCCAGGTGGTCGGCATGATGAACAAGGTCGAGCGCTCCGCCGATGTGGTGCAGCGGCTCATCGCGGAGTACCTCGAGGCGTGCGAACGGCTGAACAAGCTCAACAACGCCTGATACGTATCCCAGCGCGCCTCGGACACAGCGAGGTTCGCCGCACCGAGTAGTTCCGCAACGGGTGGCACCCGCGCGGAAGGTGTGGCCAGCCCCCTGCCGTCCGAGGCGTTCGCTCGTTACGTTCGATCCGTGTCCACCGTTCACCGCGCCCTGCGGGCCGCGAGCTACGCCCTCGCAGCGCTGCCGATCGCCTTCGCATCCGTCGACCGTCGGGTTCGGCTGACGCGCTGGGCGTTCGAGTCGACGATCGAGATTCGACCGTCCGGCCCGCGGGCACGGACGCATACCGTGCTGGCCGCGGTGATCGGACTGCTCGCCTGGTTCGTCGCACTCCCGGCCACCGTCACGACGGTGCGCGGCTTCGCCTATCCGCTCGTGACGAGCGGTGCGTACGGGGATGCCTGGGGTGGACCCACTCTCGCGGGCGCGTGGGCGGTCCACGCCGCGGTGGGCATCGCGCTGCTGCCCGTGTGGGTGGCGCTGCTCGCCGGAATCGGCACCGCGCAACGGCATCTGACCATGCGCCTGCTCGGCCGTGGCGGACCGTGGTGGCCGATTCCGGTGGCGGTGCTGGTGGGCGCGGTCGAGGCGGTCTATCTCCTCGCACTCGCGCAGGAGTGAAACGCCCGATTACGGGTGTCGCAGGTTTGCTCTCTATCTCGTTGCGCCTCAAGATGTAGACAGCCCGTGCGTCGCCACAGTGTGAGAACCATCTCCGAACCGGCCGTGCGGCTTGAAGTTTCGTCAGGTGGATTGCGACGGTGGTCGGAACATGTTGAAGAAGAAGTCGTCGCGCGCGCGGAAACTCATCCTGCCCCTGGCCATTACCGGCCTGCTCGTCCTGCTGGCGTTCGTGCTCACCGTGGTGGGCGAAGAACCTGCGCCCGCCCCGACCGACCCCGCTGGCCGGGTCGCCACGGCGCGCAGTCAGCTCGACGCGCTGCCGGTGCGGGACTGGGCCGCCAAGAACGGTTACGACCGTGAGAAATTCGGCTCGGCCTGGACCGATGATGTCAGCATCGAGGGCGGCGGCAACGGCTGCGACACCCGCAACGACATCCTGGCGCGCGATCTCACCGACGTGAAGCTCGACAGTGGCGGCTGCAAGGTGCTCAGCGGCACGCTCGCCGACCCGTACACCGGGCGGACCATCAAGTTCAAGCAGGGCCGCGAGACCAGCGCCGCCGTACAGATCGACCACATCGTCGCATTGAGCAACGCGTGGCTGACCGGCGCGCAGGAACTCTCCGCCGAACAGCGGCGCAACCTCGCCAACGACCCGCGCAACCTGATCGCCGTGGACGGCCCCACCAACCAGGGCAAGGGCGATTCCGATGCCTCGCAGTGGCTTCCGCCCCGCAAGGACTACCGGTGCACCTATGTGGCGCAGCAGATCGAGGTGAAGGCCGCCTACCGCCTGTGGGTCACCCGCGACGAGCGTGACGCCATGGCGCGGGTGCTGGCCACCTGTACGGCGGCCACCCCCACCGCCGCACCGAGCACGACATCGACCGTGCACTACGCCAATTGCGACGAGGTCCGCGCCGCCGGAGCCGCACCGCTGCGCCGGGGCGAACCCGGCTACCGGCCCCAGCTGGACGGCAACGGCGACGGCATCGCCTGCGCGTAACGGCCGGCGAAGACCGCGGATGGCGGCCCGTCCGGTCGCCGCGGATCAGTCGCGCAGCGCGCCCCGCAGGGATTCGGCGCGCTGCTTGACCGCGTCGGTCATCCCCGCGAATCCCTGCCGCAGCGCACCGCCCATGATCGCGGTGACCACCGGACTGAGCCACCCGGCCAGCGCGAAATGGGAATCGTAGCGGCAGCGGTCCGCGCCCAGCGCGGTCACGGTGTGCGAGCGCTCGCTGTGCAGCGTGCCCAACGGCACCGGCTTCATGGTGTAGCTGAATTCCTTTCCCGGCGTGTGGGACCGGATGAACTCCCGCTGGGTGCGCGGACGCGAGCCGATGAGCCGCACGCGCATATCGATGGGCGATCCGGGCTCCAGTGTCGTCTCACAGCCGAGTACGAAGGGGTTCCACTCGCCGTAGCGGTCCACGTCGGTGAGCACCTGCCAGACCAGGTCGGCGGGTGCGTCGATCTCGACGCTCTTGTCGATCACCAAGGGCATGTCCGAACACTAGCGCACAAACTGGAACATGTTCACCCTGTGGTCGCGGGTCCGGGCCGGGGTGCGGCAGGGCCGCCGTTACGGTTGGCCGAGTGGACGCGATACGCCGGATGCTCGTCATCGCCTATGACGACGCGCAGATACTCGATATCGCCTGCCCGTGTGGGGCTTGGGATCTGGCGAATCGGTTCGGGGCCGACCCCGGGTACGCGATCGAACTGGTCTCGGTGGGCGGGAGAGCGGTACGGACCTCGGCGGGCATCCCCATGGGCAGCGGCCGACTCGAAACCGTCGGCGGCGCGATCGACACCCTGATGGTCGTCGGCGGCCCCGGTGCCGATGCGGCCGCCGCGGACGGTCGGCTCCTCGACCAGGTGCGCCGGGTGGCGCGCCGGTCGCGGCGCATCGCGGCGGTCTGCACGGGCGCATCGCTGTTGGCGGCCGCCGGACTGCTGGAGCGGCGGCGGGTGGACCGACTCCCGCGGCGCCCCGCCCGGACGGCGCTTACTACGCCTGGGAAACCTCGTTCATCGGCTCCGGACTCGTTGGTGTTAAATGGCTTTCGTTCGGTAAGGCAGGGGAAGGTGACTGGGTCGGGCAGCGGTGAGCTCGCCACCAAGATGCTGGAGGCGGCCAAGCGCCTCGCCGAGGCGATCGCTGAAAAGGCCGGCCCGCGAGTCAGCCAGGAGCATCGTGAATTCCCGCGCGCAATCCGATACGGCCTGGATCGGACGACCCGAACGGAAGAGCAGTTCGCAGCCGACCTCCGAGGGACAGACACGCCCACGCCGCCGGATGATCGCGCCCGGTCCGGGCTATCCGCGGCGGAGGCACACCAGGTCTACGACCAGGTCCGGGACCTGGAGCCGGATGCCGCTGGAACCGGGAACCGGATCAACATCGTCGATACCACCGCAGGCCCGGCGGTGGTCCGGCGCGGCGTGGACCACCCGCGGGTGACCATGCTGAAGAAGTGGATGCCGGAGAACACGGCCATCGCCTTCGCGCGCGCCAGCGGTGTGAGAACGCCCGGGATCCTCTACTCCGGGACGGACCCGGCGACCGGCCGGACATTCACGATCATGCAGTACGTGCCCGGTGAAACACGGGGCTTCAATGATCCCGAGATGATGAACTGGCTGCCCGATCTCCTCGATCAGGTGCAATTGATGTCCGCCCACCGCCTCCCGCCGGGAATGAACCTCGATGTTCCCCAGTGGCAGCGGCAGATGATCCAGCATGCCGACGACGCGTATCGCAATCTGCCACCGGAGCGACACGCCAGACTCGACCAACTGGGAATCGGCCCGCTATCGGATTATGTCCAGCCCGACCTCAGTCGCTCCGGTGAGCCGACTGTGTTCGCCCACAACGACCTCTACCCATTCAATCTCCGACTCGACGACCAGCGGAACCTATGGATTCTCGATTGGGAGACCGCCGGTCCGGGCGATCCGCTGTACAACGCGAACTTCTTCCTCCACCGCATGGGGGCAGACATCGATGACGCGACACACGCCCAGGCCACGGCTATGTGGCTCGACCGGTTGCCGCCGGCAACCGCGTCCGTCGACAGCGGACCGGTACTCGCCATGTACCGCACGATGGAGGATTGGCGCGGGATAACGATGGCCTCGGAGACGGCACCCCGCGCCATCTCCGAGGATCCGAGCCGCCTCGAAAGCTGGACCGACTGGTACGAAACACGATTCGTCAGGAATCCCGAACCCTGGCCCGATATCCCGAAGGACGAACTGCGCACGATATTGCGCGGATGGGCCGAGGAGGCAGGGGCGGGGCGGTGATCGGCTGCGCCGCGGCTACCCGGCTGCCCAGTCGGAGGCGGAGGCGGAGGCGGTAGACGAACGATAGTGTCGACCGGTGACTCTCGCCGATCGCTACCCGATCCTGCACACACCGGGCCGGTGGGAATGGGGTGGTCTCGACGTCCGGTTCTCCACCGAGCCGCCGCCGGACGAACTGGTGACCAATATCCACGTTGTCTGCTTCGTCGGGGAACGGATCGTGCTGTGCCGTGACGATCGGGATGTGTGGTTGGTGCCGGGCGGGACCCGCGAGGCGGGGGAGTCGGTACTCGACTGCGTCACACGGGAATTGCGTGAGGATGCGGGGGCTCGGCTCACCGGGCCGCTGTAGCCGCTCGGTGCGCACTACGCCACCAGCGACCGGGCGGTGCCGTATCGGCCGTGGCAGCCCCATCCGCACAAGGCGTGGCTGTGGTGCGGTGCGGAGGTGGTCCTCGACAGCGCACCGACGAATCCGGATGACGCCGAACGGATTGTCGAGGCGCGAGCCCTGCCGGTGGCCGAGGCCGTCGAGCTCGCGGCCACCGATGGGGCGCATATGGCCGAATTGCTGCGGCTGGCCGTGGAGCTGCGGCGGGGCGGCCGGTCGGGGGTGTCGCCTACCAGGTGAGCACCGGTTTGACGGTGGTGCCGCGGTGTTGGTCGGCCAGGGCGGATTCGATGTCGGTGTGAGGATAGGGGGTGATGAGGCGGTCTATGGGGAAGCGGCCCGCGGCGTGGAGGTCGAGTAGGTGGGGGATGAAGGTGTGGGGGGTGGCATCGCCCTCGAGGCAGCCCCGGATGGTCTTGCCGCCGAGGACGATATCCCGGACGTCGATGGCGGGGGTGCCCGCGCCGAGGCCCACCGCCACCACGGTGCCGCCGATGGCCAGGGCCGCCACGGCGTCGGCGAGCACGGCCGGGGAGCCGGTGGTGTCCAGGCAGTGGGAGGCGCCGCCGCGGGTGTGGTCGCGCAGCGCCGCGACGGTGTCACCGGCGGCGGGATCGAGGGCGGCGGATGCGCCGAGGTCGAGGGCCAGGGCGCGGCGGGTGGGGTTCGGTTCCACGACGACCGTGCGGGACACGCCGAGCGCGACGGCCGCCAGCAGACCCGCCAGACCGACCGCGCCCGCGCCGAAGACGACCAGCGTGTCGTCCGTTCCGGGGCGCAGCGCGTTGTGGACCGCACCTGCGCCCGTCTGGAATCCGCAGCCCAGCGGCGCGGCCAGCACCGGATCGGTGGCGGGGTCCACCACGACGGTGTTGTCGGCGGTGGTGAGGGCATAACCGGCGAAACTGGACTGGCCGAAGAAGCCGTCCAGGACGGGCGCACCCGCGGCGGTGATCCTGGGCGTGCGGTCGGCTCGGGAGCCGAAGTTGTTCAGCCGCACCGACTTCCGGCAGTAGGCGGGACGGCCGTTCCGGCAGTTGGCGCAGTCGCCACACTGCCGGAAGGTCAGCACCACCCGTTGGCCCGGCCGCACCGAGTCCACCGCCGCGCCGACGGCTTCGACCGTGCCGCAGCCCTCGTGGCCGAGCAGGACGGGACGGTCCGCCGCACCGGCAGCGCGGGTCACCAGATCCGTGTGGCAGATGCCGACCGCCTCGATGCGAACCAGGATCTCGTCGGCGCGCGGCCCGTCGATCTCGACGGGTTCGAGTGCGAACGGAGCGGACGGATGCCGCGACAGCAGCGCCGAGGTGGTCAGCACCGGCCGACCCGCTCGAGCCGGAAGTAGAAGTGCTCACCGTTGGCGAGCACCAGGTCGGGGCGGCCGTTCATGACACCCATGAGCGTGTTGCCGTCGAGGCGCTTGAAGTGGTCGAAGATGGGGCGGCTGTCGTAGACCATGGTCGCGGTCACCTCGCCGCGGAACTCGACCTGCCACAGCGTGGCCTCGCCGCCGCCGAGTTCGAGATCGGAGAACAGCGAGCCGTCGTCCGCGCGGCAGATGAGCGGTTCGGCGCGTTCAGGGGAGTGAAACCGCTTGCCGTACCAGCGATTCGCGTCCAGCGCCCGGCACAGCGGATGGCCGGTGCGGAAGGCCGCGCCTCGCCACTCACCGAGAATGTCCTCCGCGCGGACGGTCGGCAGCCCCGCCCACAGCGCGTCCAACGCGGCCACGGGCACGCCCGACTCCCGTGCCGCCAACTCCTGCCATGATTCGGCGCTCATCGCCCGTCCTTCACGCTCGACTTCCAGAACCATTTGGTTCGCGAACCATATCCCGAACCACATTGTTCGGCAAGATAGGATTCCGCCCATGCGCGCAGCCGGACACGCCACCAGGGAACGCATCCTCGCCGCCGCCAAGGCGGAGTTCGCGACCTACGGCGTGGCGGGGGCACGGATCAATCGCATCGCCACCGCGGCCCGCGCCAGCAAGGACCGGCTCTACGCCTACTTCGCGAGCAAGGACGAGCTCTACGCGGCGGTCACCGAGCAGTGGGCCGCCCAGACCACCGCCGATACCGCCCTCAACGCCGACGACCTGCCGGGCTACACGGGACGGCTGTTCGACCACTACCTCGACCACCCGGAGAACGCCCGCCTGCAGACCTGGGCCGAGATCGAGCAGACGCACATCCCGGAGGCCGAGGCCGCCGTGCGGCGGGTGCTCGCCGGGAAGATCGCCGAAATCGAACGCGGTCAGCGCGACGGGGTCGTCACCACCGATTTCCAGCCCGTCGCCCTGGTCGTCATGCTCACCGACGTCGCCCGCACCGCGGCCGTCCATGCCGCCCGGGCGGGCCAACCGCACGATATCGCCGCCCGCCGCGCCGCGGTGGTGCTGGCCGCCCGCCGCCTCATCGCACCCGCGGCGTCCTGAGCGATGGTTCAGTCCTCGGTCGGCGCGCGGTACTCCGCCTCGCGCACGGCGGCGGTCTCGCGGGGGTCGTGCACCGTCATCACCTCGTCACCGGTTTCGGTGTGGTGGTCCACGGTGTAGAACCGCACCTCGTGGCCGTCGGGATCGTGTAGCAGGGGCAGGATCCAGCCCTTGGTCGCGAAGTGCACCCCGGCGTGGCTCTCGCCGAGGGCGGTGAGGTGCTCGGCCAGCTCGTCGAGGCGGAACCGGTCCGGTACGCCGATGGCGAAGTAGTCGAATCCCGCCGCCGCGGCGGCCTTTTCCGGGTCCAGGCGCAGCGCCAGTGGCGGACCGCCGTCGGGGTGGCGCAGGCCCACGCCCGCCAGCACACCGTTCTCGACGAATTCGACGTCGAGTTCGTAGCCCAGGCGGGTGCGGTACCAGTCGATGGATATCTCCAGGTCGGAGACCGGCAGTTTGAGGTGGTGCACACCGGCGAGTCGGGGGACCATCGCACACTCCTTCGCGTCTGCTCCCAGCGCACGCCCTCGAGGCCGTCTCGTCAAGAGGGCGACGGCGCGCCGGACGGGAGGGCGGTCGCGATCAGGCGGCGGGTGGCGCGGTGCACGCGGTCGGTGTCACCGGTGATCCACCAGTCCTGAATGAGCCCGCGAATGCCGGAAACCAGCAGGGTGGCAGCGGATTCCGGGTCCTCCAGGGTGGGATCGACGCGGCGCAGGGCGGCGGCGATGGCGTCGACCACGACGCGGACGGCCGATTCGGCGTAGCCGCGGAAAGGGCTGTCGGGTACGCAAGCCGCGCCCAGCACCTGGAGCAGCACCCGCAGGCTGGTGCCCGCCGCCCCGCTGGTGTTGAGGGTGAACGCGTCGCCGAGACGGTCCCGCAGGGCGTCCACGTCGTCGACGCCGGTGAACAGTGCGCCGATATCGGGCCGCTGGGTTTCCAGGGCGGCCACCAGCATGGCCTCCTTGCTGCCGAAATAGTGGATGAGCATGCGCGAGCTGGTGCCGAGGTAGTCGGCCAGCGGGCGCAGCGACAGTTCGATGAGTCCGTATTCCGCGATATAGGCGATCACGCCGGACAGCAGTTCGGCGCGCCGGGCGTGGTCGAGGGGGCGTGGCACGGTTTGACTGTAGCGGACGCTACAGGTATCCATGACGCCATGGGTGTAACAAGTGCTTCAGAAACTCGATCGGGTGGCCGCGACGTGGTGGTGACCGCCATGGCCGCCACCACCTGCCTGGGCGCGGACCTGGACACCACCTGGGCGCGACTGCTGGCCGGGGACAGCGGAATCGGCGCGCTCACCGACGATTTCGTGACCGAGTACGACCTGCCCGTGCGCATCGGCGGACGGCTCACGACGCGGCCGGGCGACCAGCTGACCCGCATCGAGCAGCGTCGCACCTCCTTCGTGCAGCAACTCGCTCTGGTGCTGGGGCGGCGGGTGTGGGCCGAGGCCGGTACGCCCGCGGTGGACGCCGACCGGTTGGGCGTGGCCATCGGCACCGGACTGGGCGGTGGGGACGCCCTGGTCGACGCCGTCGACCGGATGCGGGCGGGCGGCTACCGCAAGGTCCCGCCCATGACCGTCCCGATGGTCATGCCCAATGGCGCGGCCGCCACCGTCGGCCTGGAGGTGGGCGCGAAAGCCGGTGTGTACGCTCCCGTGTCGGCCTGTGCCTCGGGTGCGGAGGCCATCGCCCACGCCTGGCGGCTGATCACCACCGGCGAGGCCGATGTGATGGTGGCCGGTGGCGTCGAAGGACATATCGACGCCGCGCCCATCGCCAGCTTCGCCATGATGCGCGCCATGAGCACCCGCAATGCCGAACCGGCCCGCGCCTCCCGGCCGTTCGACCGGGACCGGGACGGTTTCGTCTTCGGTGAGGCCGGAGCCGTGCTCGTCCTCGAGGCCGAAGAGCACGCCCGCGCGCGCGGCGCGCACGTGTTCGGCCGCATCCTCGGCGCGGGCATCAGTTCGGACGGCTACCACATCACCGGCACCGCGCCCGGCGGCGACGGCGCGGCCCGCGCGATGCGCAAGGCCCTGCGCTCGGCCGGACTTCGGCCCGACGACATCACCCACGTCAACGCCCACGCCACCGCGACCCCCATCGGCGACGCCTCGGAGGCCCACGCCATCACCGCCGTGACGCCGCACGCCTCGGTCTACGCCCCCAAATCGGCACTGGGCCACTCCATCGGCGCGGCGGGCGCGCTCGAGGTGATCCTGACCCTGCGCACGCTGCGCGACGGAATCATCCCGCCCACACTGAATTACGAGAATCCGGATCCGGCGTTCGAACTCGACGTGGTGGCCGACAAGCCGCGCGAGGAGCGGCCGGAGTACGCGCTGAGCAATTCCTTCGGCTTCGGCGGACACAATGTCACCGTCGCCGTGGGCCACTGAATCAGGGCAGGGTGTCGATCTGCACCCGCGGATCGAGTTTGCGCAGGGTGTCGGGACGGTCGGTGAGGCACGGCCAATCCCGGCTCACCGCTTCGAGGGTGGCGTGTCCGGCCGGGATGAGCGCATCGGCGTCGGGACGGTCCGCCAGCGCCGCGCCGAGGTGATCGCTGGCGGGCCGGTCCAGCGGCTGAATGACGGTGTTGGGGAGATCCAGCAGGACCGAGAGGATGTCGAGCCGCACCGGCGAGATGAGTGCGCGGGCGGCGGCCAGGGCGGTGGCCGGGACGATGATCGTATGTCCCGCGTCCGCGGTCGCCCACACCACGGACTGCACATAGGCCACGCGGTGCGCCCACGCGGTGAGCGCTGCCGTATCGAACACGATGCCGCCGAGCGTGGAACCGGTCAGCGGCCCCTGGGCCGGGGCGGTCACGCGGCACCGGCGCGATCGCCGGGATCCTCCTCCTCGGATAAGGGCGGCAGTCCCTGCACCGCCCGTGCCTTGTTGATCAGATCGAGCGGGGGACGGCCACCGAATACCTCTTCGATCCGGGCCAGCGACTGCGCCCGGTCCACCCGGGCTTTCACGGATTCGGCGACGAACGCGGAGACCGATTCGATCCGGCCGCTGCGCCGCCAGTCGTCGAGGGTGGTGGCGATTTCCTCCGGCATCGTCACGGTGATCTTGCGGGTGCGACGCTCTCTCGCCATACCGAGATGCTACCGGGGTATGTGAGGTCGGGGGAGTACGCGGCGCCGCGCGAAACCTGCCGGTCGCCTGGGGATCGGGATTCGATACCGTTGCGATCGGCCCGTATCGCACGGGTCTGCCCGTTTCGAGACAGTTAGGTAAGGCCACGGATGGATGACAGCTCGATCGCGTGGATCGACGGTGCGCTCGTCACCGTCGATCAGCGCGCGCTGCCGCGGGAACTGCGGGAGCTGCGGATCACGACGGTCGACGACCTCATCGACGCCATCACCTCGCTCGCGATTCGCGGCGCGCCGGCGATCGGGGTGTCCGGTGCGTTCGGTGTGGTGATCGCGGTGCGCGCGCACACCCGCGATGGGGTGGTGGATGTCGAGCGGGTGCGAGCGGAGGCGCAGCGCATCGCCGACGCCCGGCCCACGGCGGTCAACCTCGCCTGGGGTGTGCGGCGCGCGCTGAGCAGGCTGGCCGAGGGCGCGCAGGCCGTCTTGGACGAGGCGCTGGAGATGCTGGCCGAGGACGGCCGGGTGAATCAGGCCGCCGCCACCCACGCCGCGGACCTGGTGCTGCGACTGTCGCCGAACCGCCCGCTGCGCATCCTCACCCACTGCAATACCGGCCGCCTCGCCACCACCTCGGTGGGCACCGCCCTCGGCGCGCTGCGGGTGCTGCACGAGCGCGGCGCGCTGGCCGAGGTGATCGTGGACGAGACCCGGCCGCTGCTGCAGGGGGCGCGGCTCACCGCCTGGGAGCTGGCGGAGGCGGGCATTCCGCACCGGCTCACCATCGATTCGGCCGCCGCCTGGGCCATCGCCACCGAGGGTATCGACGCCGTCATCGTGGGCGCGGACCGGATCACCGCCGACGGCGCGGTGGCCAACAAGATCGGCACCTACATGCTGGCGCTGGCCGCGCGGCACCACGGGATCCCGTTCATCGTGGTCGCGCCCGAATCCACCCGCGATATCGCGACCGCGTCGGGCCGCGACATCGTGGTGGAGCAGCGCGCCGCCGCCGAGGTGACCGGCTTCGGCGGGGTGCCCACCGCGCCCGAGGGCACCCGTACCTTCAATCCGGCCTTCGACGTGACGCCGCCGGAACTGGTGACCGCGGTGGTCACCGAATACGGTGTGCTCGAACACCCGGGTGAGGTGCGCACCGCGGCCGACGCGCAGACCCAGAAGGTGTACCGCCAGGCCCCGGCCGGAACCAATGGCGCTGGCGGGCACAGCGGTTCGACGCTCACCGGGACGACCCCGCGCCCGGCGACCGAGCCCACCGAGGAGCGCTCCGACCACCCGCCCGCCACCGAGACCACCGAAGGTGGTCTGCCCAAACGCATTCCCTCCGAGGCGAGCCTCGAATCGCGCGCCGAGACGGCCGAACCGCCCGCGGCCGGTCCGCAAGCGTCTCCCGGCGAGGCCGCCACCGACGAATACCTCGCCGCGCTCACCCGGTCGGTCACCGAACTCACCCGCGCCACCCCCGCCGAACCCGGAGCCGGGCGCGAGATCGCGGCCCTGGCCCGCGGCCTCTACGCCAGCGGCTGGATGCCCGGCACGGCCGGCAATATCTCGGTACGCCAGGGTGTTTCGGCCGTCATCACGGCCAGCGGCCTGTCCAAGGGCGAACTCACCGACACCGACACGGTGACCGTCCGCGTGGCCGACTCCGAGCCCGCCCTGCCCTCCCGCCGCCGACCGTCGGCGGAGACCACCATCCATACGGCCGTCTACCGCGCCACCCCCGCGGCGGCGGTGGTCCACGTCCACCCGCCGCACGCCACGGCCCTGTCCGTCGGCGCGGCCGCGGGCAGCGTGCGGTTCTCCGGCTACGAGCTCATCAAGGGGCTGGGCGGAACGAGCCCGCACACCATCGACATTCCGGTCTTCCCGAACCACGCCGAGGTACCGCGGATCGGGCGCGATATCGAGCGCTATCTGCTCGATCACTCGGATGCCCCGCCGGTGCTGTTCATCGCCGGGCACGGCATCACCGCCTGGGGCGCGTCCCTGGCGCAGGCTCGCGACCGCGCCGAATGCCTGGAAGCGCTGTGCGAATTGGCCAGTCTGACCGGTCACCGGGAGATTCCGGTGGGCGACAATGGTTCCGAGGAGGATCCCACATGACACTGCTGCAGGTGATGCCCGATTCGGCCGCCGACGAGGTGACGCTGCGCACCGACGACGATGCCGTGATCGCGGCCGAACTCGGCAAGCGCGGCATCGTATTCCAGCGCTGGCCGCTCATGACCGGGCTGGACGCCGCCACGCCGACCGAGGACATTCTGGCCGAATACGCCGGTCATATCGCCGAACTCGATGCCGACGGCCGCTACAAGCACATCGATGTGGCGCGCATCCACCCCGACGACGGCGATCCGGAGTGGCCCGCCAAGGCCGAGGCTGCCCGCACCAAATTCCTCGACGAGCATCGGCACGCCGAGGACGAGGTCCGGTTCTTCGTGGCCGGACAGGGCTGCTTCTATCTGCATCTGGGTGACGAGGTGCTGGCGACCGTCTGCACCGCGGGCGATCTGGTCTCGGTTCCGGCGGGCACCCTGCACTGGTTCGATATGGGCACCCGGCCGGAGTTCGTGGCCGTGCGGTTCTTCGAGGAGGAGGACGGCTGGATCGGCGATTTCACCGGTGACAAGATCTCGAGCGGCTTCCCGACCCTCGACGAACTCACCGCATGATCACCACCATCGTCCTCGATATCGAGGGCACCACCAGCCCGACCGACTCCGTGCGGGACGACCTGTACGGCTACACCCGCGAGCGGCTGCCCGACTGGCTCGCCGACAATGTGGGCGGTGCGGCCGATCCGATCATCGCGGCCACCCGGAAATCCGCGGATCGGCCCGACGCCGGACCGGCCGAGGTGGCCGAGATACTCATCGGCTGGCTGAACTCCGATGTGAAGGCCGAGCCGCTCAAGGCCGCGCAGGGCAGCATCTGCGCCGAGGGGTTCCGGTCGGGTGCGCTGCACGGCGAGTTCTTTCCGGATGTGCCGCCGGCGCTGCGGGAATGGCGGGCCAGGGGGCTGGAGCTGTACATCTACTCGTCGGGTTCGGTGCGCAATCAGAAGGATTGGTTCGAGTTCGCGCGCGGCGATTCGCTCGCCCCGCTGATCAGCGGACATTTCGACCTGTCCAGCGCCGGGCCCAAGCGGGAGGCGTCCTCGTACGAGAAGATCGCGGGCGCGATCGGGGTGCCGGCCCACCGCATCCTGTTCCTGTCGGATCATCCGGACGAGTTGGATGCCGCCGTGGCCGCCGGATGGTCGGTGCGGGGCGTGGCCCGGCCGGGCGAACCCCACGCGCCCCGGCCGCCGCACCGCTGGATCAGCGACTTCGGCGACGTCGACCTGGACTGAACCCGGCGCGCGGCACGCACCGCGATGGCCCCGCCCGGACTCCGGGCGGGGCCATTGTCGTATCGGTCGCCTCAGCCGCCGACGCGGGCGGTGCTGGCGCGCTCGATGAGGTACTGCACCAGGGTCATGAGCACGTTCTTCGCCGAGGTGCGATCCCTGGCGTCGCACAGCATGACCGGGAGCCGCGGATCCAGGTCGAGCGCATCGCGCACCTCCTCGGCGGTGTAGCGCGGGGCCCCGTCGAAGCAGTTGACCGCCACCGTGAACGCCACCCCGCGGCGTTCGAAGAAGTCGATGGCGGCGAAGGAGGAATCCAGGCGACGGGTGTCGGCCAGCACCACCGCGCCGAGCGCCCCGCGCGCCAATTCGTCCCACAGGAACCAGAATCGGTCCTGGCCGGGTGTGCCGAACAGGTACAGCACCAGGCTGGGGTCGATGGTGATGCGGCCGAAGTCCAGGGCCACCGTCGTGGTGGTCTTGGCTTCCACGCCGCTCAGATCGTCCACGCCGGAACTGAGTTCGGTGATCAGCTCTTCGGTGCGCAGCGGAGTGATCTCACTGATCGCCGACACCATGGTCGTCTTGCCCACGCCGAAACCACCGGCGATGAGGATCTTGACCGAGGACGCCAGTTGACGCTCCCCGGACGGGTCAAAGCTTTCGGATGCCATCGAGTACAGCTCGCAATACGTTGAGGTCGCCGGGACCGGCGTCGGAGGTGGCCGGAGCCCGGAAGTTCAGCAGCCGGTCGGAGATGAGGTCGCCGACCAGGATCTTCGTAACCGCCAGCGGTAGCCGCAGGGTGGCCGAGACCTCGGCGACCGACTGCGGAAGCTGGCACAGGCGAACGATTTCCGCGTATTCGGGTTCGACGCGCCGCAGTGGCGGAGCTCCGTAGGGTGCGTGCACCACGGTGAGCATGTCCAGGTCGTGCGCCGCGCCCATGGTCCGGCCTCCCGTCCGGGCATACGGGCGCACCAGCGGACCAGCCGCGTCGTCGAACCATTGTTCCCCCGGCCGCGGCATCATGACAGTCGGGGGTTGCCCTGTCCGGCCAAGCCCTGGCGCGGGGTGGTGGACAGGTAGCTGCCGACACGCTGCACGGTCAGGTTCATCTCGTAGGCGACCATGCCCAGGTTGGCCTGCTCGGTGGCCTGTAGCGCCAGGCAGGCGTGGCTGCCGGCGGCCGTCACGAACAGCACGGCCCGGTCGAGTTCGATGACCGCCTGGCGTACGCCGCCGCCGTCGAAACGATTACCCGCGCTGCGCGCCAGTCCGTAGAGCGTGGAGGACATGGCGCCGAAATGCTCCGCGTCCTCCCGGCTCATGGCCGAGGAGCGACCCAGCAGCAGCCCGTCGGTGGAGTGCACCACCGCGTGTCGAACGCCCGCGAGCCGATCGACCAGATCGTCGAGTAGCCAGTTGAGATCACCAGCGTTGGAGGTGGTCACCATCGCCTTCCTGTCGGTCCGGGGGAGTGGAGGTAGGCCCGAACGCATCGAAACCGGCCCGACGGCCCTGCCTGGTTCCGTTCTCGATGGCGGACATGAGGTCTCGGGCCTGCTCGGCGGTGGCGGCCGGACGCTCCGAGGGCACCGAGGAATCGGCTGCCTCCGGGGCATTCGCCAATTCCGGTGCGAGACTTGCCTGTCGACGCCGACGCGGGAGTGCCGGCCGAGTGTCGGAGCCAGTGTACTGGGAGCGGCCGTTCTCGCGGGCGGTATGGCCGATCTCCGGGAAACGCTCGGGTCGCGGCGGGAACACCGGTGGCCGAGTGGGGTTGGTCGGCGGCTCGAACGCCGCGACCGGCTCGAAGGATCCGGTCTGGGTGGCGGATCCGGCGGGCGGGGCGGGCGTCGGTTCGGCTTGTTCCGGCGGCGCCAGCGGCGGCAGGAACTCCGGCGATTCGAGTGCCAGACGCGGCAGCTCGGATTCGGTGCGCACCGCGGCGACGCGCTGGGCCAGTGGTTCCCGGGCCACCATGGGGATCTCGCCGCTGGCGACGGCGGCGACGGTCAGATTCGTGGGCACCAGCACGATGGCGCGCACGCCGCCGTAGTCGGATTCGGTCAGGCGCACCGAGATACCGTGCCGCATGGCCAGCCGCGCCACCACGAACAGGCCGAGGCGGGAGTCCTCCGACAGCGTGTTCACGCCGAAATCCGGTGGATTGCGCAGCATCTCGTTGAGCCGGGCCTGCTCGGACTCGGGGATGCCCATACCCTGGTCGATCACCTCCAGCGCCAGCCCCTTGCCGACCACGCCACCGCGAATCTCCACCTGGGACTGCGGCGGGGAGAAAGAGGAGGCATTGTCGACGAGTTCGGCCAGCAGGTGCACGAGGTCGGCGACGACGGTGCCCGCCACCGCGATCTCCGGCATCCGGTTGATCTTCACCCGGGTGTAGTCCAGGGCCTCGCCGACGCCGGAGCGCACCACCTCGACCAGCGGCACCGGCTGCCGCCACTGGCGGCCGGGCTGACCGCCCGCCAGGATGATCAGGTTCTCGGCATTGCGGCGTTCGCGGGTAGCCAGGTGGTCGAGCCGGAAGAAGGTCTCCAGCAGGGCCGGATCCTCTTGGCGCGCTTCGGCTTCGTCCAGGATCTCCAGCTGGCGGTGCACCACCACCTGGCTGCGGTGGGCGATATTGAGGAAGACCGCCTTCACCCCCTCCCGAGTACGGGCCTCGGTCACGGCCGCCGAGACGGCCGCGCCGTGCGCATGGGTGAACGCCTTGGCCACCTGGCCGATCTCGTCGTGCCCGAAGTCCAGGACGGCCGCCTCGGCGGCGGGGTCCACCTCTTCGCCCTCGTTGAGCTTGCGCATGATCTCCGGCAGCCGCTCATCGGCCAGCGCGAAGGTCTGGTCACGAAGGCGCTTGAGCCGCCGGATGATCCGGTTCGCCAGCAGCAGCGCCACCACGAAGGCGGACGATGACAGCAGCAGCACGCCGAACCCGGCCAGCAGGGAATCGCGTGCGTTGTCGTGGGCCTCCTGGCGGGCGATGCTGTTCGCCTCCAGGTTCTGGTCGTCCCACAGCTTCGCCAGGGTGTCGGAGACCTCGGCGACGGCCGCCTGCCACTCCTCGGTGGTCAGCGGCAGCGGAGTGAGGATGGAGTCCTCGACCTGCGCGCCGGTGCGGGAGTCGGTGGTGTCGTGCTCGTGTGGGAAGGCACGCTGCATGAGCGCCTGTTCCATGGCCCCGAGTCGCTGCCAGGCGGGGCTGGCGAGCAGGTTCTGCGCCACCTGGGCCTGCGCGGGATCGCTGTCGCCGGTGAGGATTTGCACGGTGATGCGATAGAAGCCGATGAGGCGAACGTATTCGGCGGCGAGTTCATCGGGCAGACCGACGTCGTTGGCGAGTGCGGCCCCGAGCGCGTTGGCACGGGTCAGCGACTCCAGCGCCAACAGCACCTGCACCGATTCGGCGAGTTCGGCGGCGATTTCGGCGCTGGGGGAGTCCTCCTGCACGATGCGGGTGCCGATGAGCACCACGTCGGGCAGGCGGCTGTAGAAGGTGTACGCGTCGGTGATGGGCAGCAGGCCCGAATCCACGCCCGCGCGCACGGTCGTGAGGTTCTCCTTGAGTTTCAGGAAGTCACCGACATCGCCCTGCAGCGCCTCGGGCCCCATATTCCTGACCTGATCCTCGGTCGGGGTCATGGTGCGGAAGGCGTTGTCGAGGCGGGTTCTGGCCCCCGCCAGCGCGGTGCGGTCGGTTTCCTCGCCCGCGTAGATCCACAGGGTGGCCCGGCGTTCGTCCTGCACGGCCTCGAGCAACTCCGCCACCGGTTCGATGCCGTCGATCATCTGCGCCGCCCAGTCCTCGGCGCGGTTTCCGGCGGACACCAAATACCCGGCCGTTCCCACTCCCACCCCGAGCAGCGCCGCGCTCGGAACGAGCGCGATCGCCAGGATGCGGGTTCGGACGCCGAGCCTCGCTCTGAACATCTGCGCAACGTAACGGGACGTAGGTCACAAATGCCGCCCATGTCCCGTTGACCGGGACTCGATTGGACAGCGCGAGTTATGCGTGGCTGGGCATGGACCGCACGGCCGCGGTCGACGACTGGCCGATCCGACTCACCGCAGATCGGAAATCCGGCCGATTCGGCCCATCGCGGCGGAGTGGGCGTGATCGGGCCCTACCTGGGGGTAGATTGTGTGTATCCACGAGTTACTCGTAAGTAGGAGGCCGACCATGCCCGTGCCGGAAGCCGCAGTATTCGACCGTCTGCGGACGTTCGCGGCGGTGGACACCACCGGGGACCACCGGACCCGGACCATCACCGAGGTGTTCACCGGCACGACGCTCGGCTCGGTTCCCGTCGGCACCGCCGACGACGTCGCCGCCGCGTTCACCAAAGCCCGCGCCGCACAGGCGGACTGGGCCGCCCGCGCGCCCAAGGACCGGGCCGAGGTCTTCGAGCGCTACCGGGCGCTGGTGGTGGAGAACCGCGAATACCTCATGGACGTGATCCAGGCCGAGACCGGCAAGGCGCGCTGGGCGGCCCAGGAAGAGGTCATGGGGCTGATCTTCGCGGCCCGGTACTACTCCCGCGTCGCACCGAAGCTGCTCAGTCCCTACAGCGTGCCGGGCGCGTTCCCCGTCCTCAATCGCGCCCAGGTGCGCACCCAGCCCAAGGGCGTGGTCGGGGTGATCGCGCCGTGGAACTACCCGATGCTGCTCTCGGTCGGCGACTCGATCCCGGCGCTGCTGGCGGGCAATGCCGTGGTGGTCAAGCCCGATTCGCAGACGCCGTACTCCTCGCTGGCCAATGCCGAGCTCATGTACCGGGCCGGACTGCCGCGCGACCTGTTCGCGGTGGTGACCGGACCGGGCACGGTGGTCGGCACCGCCATCGTCGACTCCTGCGACTACCTCATGTTCACCGGCTCCTCCGACACCGGCCGCACCCTCGCCGAGCAGTGCGGGCGGCGGCTGATCGGCTTCTCCGCGGAACTGGGCGGCAAGAACCCCATGATCGTCACGCGCGGTGCCCACCTGGACAAGGCTGCCAAAGCGGCTGTGCGCGCGTGTTTCTCGAATGCCGGGCAGCTGTGCATCTCCATCGAGCGGCTGTACGTGGACCGCGCCGTCGCACCGGAGTTCACCGAGAAGTTCGTGGCCGCGGTGCGCAACGCCAAGCTGGGGGCGAGCTACGACTACTCCAGCGATATCGGCAGCCTGATCTCGCCCGCGCAGCTCGAGACCGTGCAGAAGCATGTCGCCGACGCCACCTCCAAGGGCGCGAAGGTGCTGGCGGGCGGCAACGCCCGCCCCGATATCGGCCCCCTGTTCTTCGAGCCGACCATCCTCACCGAGGTCACCGACGCCATGGAGTGCGGCCGTGACGAGACCTTCGGTCCGCTGGTGTCCATCTACCCGTTCGACACCGTGGACGAGGCCATCGCCCTGGCCAACGACACCGAGTACGGCCTCAACGCCAGCGTCTGGGCCGACACCAAGGCCGCCGGCGAGCGGATCGCCGAACGCCTGCACGCTGGAACCGTCTGCGTCGACGAGGGGTACGCCCCCGCCTGGGGCACCACCGGCGCGCCCATGGGCGGTATGGGGATCTCCGGCGTCGGCCGCCGCCACGGCCCCGATGGTCTGCTGAAGTTCACCGAACCGCAGACCGTGGTGGTGACCCGCTTCCTGAATCTCGATCCGCCGCCGCTGGTCTCGCAGGACAGGTGGCAGCCCTTCCTCATGGGTGTGGCTCGCGCGCTGCGCTTCCTGCCGGGACGCTGAGCCGGAATCCCTTGTGGCCCTAGGCTGGGGCGGTCGAAAGGAATTTCATGAGCAATCCGCTCGCCGCCCCGGACCCGTGGGATGTCGTGGCCGACGGCTACGACGAGGTGACCCCCGATATGATGCTGCCGTTCGCGGTACTGGCGCTGGCGCAGGCCGATCCGGCCGCCGACGCGCGCGTACTGGATGTCGCGGCCGGGCCCGGGACGTTGACGCTGCCCGCCGCCGCCCTGGTCGACCGGGTGGACGCGATCGACTTCTCGCCCGCCATGGTCGACCGCTTACGTGCGCACACCGCGGCGGCCGGATTCGACAATGTGGCGGCGCAGGTGGGCGACGGACAGCGACTGCCGTTCGCCGACAACGAGTTCGACGCCGCGTTCTCCATGTTCGGACTCATGTTCTTCCCGGATCGGCCCGCCGGATTCGCCGAACTGCACCGGGTGCTGATGCCGGGCGGCACCGCCGTGGTGTCGAGTTGGGCACCGGCCTCGGAATCCTCGCTCATGACGCTCATGTTCGACGTGTTGCGCGCCGGGAATCCGGATATGCCGCGGCCACAGCCGAATCCGGACAGCCTGGAGAATCCGGAGGTGTTCGACGCCGAACTGCGGGCGGCCGGGTTCACCGACGTGACCGTGCAGGCGCACACCATCTCGCTGTCCTACGAGAGCGCGGCGGTCATGTGGGACAAGTTCTCCCGTGGCAGCGCGCCCTTGCAGATCATGCGCCAGCGCGTCGACGCCGACGAGTGGGCGCGGCGGGACCGGCTCATGCTCGACCACCTCGCGGCGAACTACACTCCGCACCAGGCACTCACCACGACGGCCTGGCTGGGCTCCGGTCGCAAGTGATCGATGGCGCGGCCGGCCCGGAGAAACCGGCCGCGCCACCACTCATCCGGTCAGGTCCGCGCCGCGTCGCGGTGCCGGGGCCGCCTCCAGGACCGCCGCCTCGGCGTCGGTGAACACGCGTGACCGGATGATGAATCGGACCCCCTCGTGGGCCTCCAGCGAGAAACCGCCGTGGCGGCCCGGGACCACGTCCACGGTGAGATGGCTGTGCCGCCACCGCTCGAACTGGTCGGCGCTCATCCAGAACGGGGTGTCCGGGAAGACCCGCCCGAGCAGGACGTCGGCCGCGCCGACCCGGAACTCGCTCAGCGGACAACACAGCGGGGAACCGCTGTCGCGGGACATCCCCGACTGGTGGAACACCACCGGTCCGTGCCGGTCGATGAGGCCCTGCAGGACCTCGGCCGCGGCCTCGGTGATGCCCACCCGGGATACGGCACCGGTGCGCATCACAGGAACCCGACCCACGGTACGGCGCGCGACCGGTCGATCGGCCGGTCGGGCTCGGGCGTGATCGGGTCGGTCCTCGGCCCGTCGGTGCCGGGATGGGCGTTACTCATGACGCGCGACCTCCTCGCGATGTCTCCGGGTATTCGGGCTCACTATGAACCGGACGGGTTGGCGCTGGGTTGGCGTCACCGCTAACCCGTCAGCGCGGTATGCAAACGTGCGGTGACCAGGGCACGACGGCTGTCGCCGGGAGCCAGCAAACGGAGTGCGTGCTCGTGGACCTCGATATCGTCCGGGCGGTGCTCGCCGAAGAGCAGGGCGTGCTCGGGTCGGTTGCCCGACAGCACGGCGGTGCGCAGCACCACGTCGATGTATTCGCGCCACCGCACGATGCCCGGGGTCTCCGAATGCGGTAGCAGCGGACCCCGATACCGGCGCAGGGCGGTGGTGACGTCGCCCGACTCGATGGCGGCCAGCACCTCCGCGGCGTCGCAGCAGATCGGTCGGGTGAGCAGGTAGCGGCGATCGGCGATACCGCCGTCGATGGCGCGGCGCAGATGGGAGACGTCGGCCTTGAGCGTGGACGCGGCGACGGGCCGGTCGCCGTAGACGGCGTCGCGCAGGCGGTCCGGGGTGAATCCGTCCGGCTCCAGCGCCAGCAGGGTGAGGATTTCCAGCTGGCGCGGGCGCATCGGGATCGGTGTGCCCGCGCGCAGCAGGCGCGCCGTGCCCAGACATTCCAGGCGGATTGCCGGTCCGGTGCGCGGGGCGTCGAGGCGCAACCGGGATTCGATGGCGCACACCAGTGCGCGCACCGTGGACATGGCCAGCGGGTTGGCGCGATCCCAGTACGAGGACAGATCCAGCAGCCCGACCATGCGGCCGTCCGGGGCGTGGATGGGCGCGCAGTAGCAGACCCAGGCGTGCAGTGCCTCCACCAGGTGTTCGGCCGAGAACACGGTGGTCGGCCGGTCGTTGTGCAACGCCAGCGACACCGCGTTGGTGCCCATGTGCAACTCGTCCCACACCCCGCCCGGGGCGAAGTTCACCTGCTCGGCGCGCAGCCGGACCCGGCGTGCGCCCGAGGACCACAGCAGCACGCCGTCCGCGTCGGTGACCGCGGTGACGAATCCGGCGTCCTCGGCGATGCCGCGCAACTCGGCCGCCATCGCGAGGACGGGTTCGCGCAGCGGGGAACGGGACCAGCGCAGGCCCAGATCGTCGCGATCGGTGGCCGGGGCGACGGCCCGGGACAGGTCCACCGCCCCCAGCACTCGCTGCCAGGATTGCGCGACCTCGGTGCGTAGCAGTGCGTTTCGATCGATGGGCGCGCCGGAGGTGGTGGCCCACCGTGTCCAGACCCGCTCCAACGCGGCTCGCCGCTGCGTGAGAGTGTGCACCTTTGCCATGCGCCAACTCCTCGTTGATCCGCTGTGCGCACCCTCATCATGGTCCCCGGTCGCCGGACGTGAGCCGGATCGATGCGGCCGCGGCACGGATTGTCAGAGCCCGGAGCGCCGGCGATCCGCCCACGGCGCGGGCGGTCGAACGAAAACGACTGGTAGACAGGAGCGTATGGAGAAGCCATTCCGTTTCGGCGTCAATCTGACCACACCCGGCTCCCGGTCCGAATGGGTCACCAAGTGTCAGCGGGCCGAGGCGCTGGGCTACGACGTCATCAGCGTGCCCGACCATCTGGGACTGCCCGCGCCGTTCCCGGCGCTCGCGGTGGCCGCCGAGGTGACCGAGCGGGTGCGGCTGAACACCTTCGTGCTCAATACGCCCTTCTACAATCCCGTGCTGCTGGCCCGGGATGTGGCCGGGCTGGACGCGCTCAGCCGCGGCCGCTTCGAACTGGGTCTCGGCGCGGGTTACGTGCAGGCCGAGTTCGATGCCGCCGCACTGCCGTTCCCGACGGCCGGGCAGCGGGTGGACCAGCTGGAGCGGACGGTGACGACGCTGCGCGAGCTGCTCGCCGACCCCGAGTACCAGCCGCGCCCCGCCCAGGCCGGGGGTCCGCCGCTGCTCATCGCCGGATGGGGTGACCGCGTCCTCGCCCTCGCCGCACGGCATGCCCGGATCATCGGATTCGCGGGGGCTTCGCCCTCCACCAGCGGGCATCACCTCACCCTCGCCGACCCCGCCGCGTTCACCCGCAAACTCGAGCACGTCCGCGGGCTGCTCGGCCCGCGCCTGCCCGAGGTCGAGCTCAATCTGCTGGTCCAACGGGTCGCGACGCCGGCCGAACGCGACGCCCTCGCCGCGGGCGTCCAACCCCATATGCCGCCGGGCGACACCACCGTCGAGGAGCTGCCCACCCTGCTCGTCGGCACCCCCGAGCGGATCGCCGACACCCTGCGCGAACGTCGCGAGCGGTACGGCTTCTCCTATATCACCGTGCTGGAACCGAGTATGGAGAAGTTCGCACCGGTCATCGAACTGCTGCGATGAGTGCCGGTCGCCGGTGCTAGGGTCGGGCAGCGTGAGTGACGACGCCCTGGTCCGGGAGATCCGGACGCTGCACGACGACCTCGGCGACTGGCTCGGCACCGCCGCCGACGAGGCGGCGCGGGAGCGTTTCCTCACCCAGCAGCATCCCGACTTCTCGATGGTCACCCTGGACGGAGACGTCCTCGCCCGCGCGACCCTGACCGATCAGCTGCGCGGCGCGGGCGGCGCGGTGCCGGGACTGCGGATCGAGATCGACGATATCGAGATCCTGGTGCGCACGGCGGAGACCGCGGTGGTGCGGTTCCGGGAGCGGCACCACCGCGGCGGGACCGTCGCATCGCGGCTGACCACGGCGGTGCTGCTGACCGATCCGGCCGCCCGGAACGGGCTGCGCTGGCGCAGCGTGCACGAAACCGCCTGCGACGAGAAGTAATTCGGCCTCGGCGTAGTAGTTCGGCCTCGGCCTTTCGGCGAAGTACTCAGCTTCGGCGCACCGGCGACGTAACTCTGCCTCGGCGCACCGGCCAGGCCGGTCGTCACCGATCGCGCGTGATCTCCCAGGGAGCGCGGGCGTCCGGATCGGCGCGGTGCGCGTAGACCGCCAGGCGCACCCGGTTGTCACAGCCGGTCTTCGACATCAGGTTCGCCACATGGGTTTTGACGGTGGTCGCGCCGAGGTGCAGCCGTTCGGCGATCTCCTGATTGCTCCAGCCCTCGCCCACCAGGCGCAGCACCTCCCGTTCCCGGGGCGTCAGGTCGACGGTCGGGAGGTCGGGGGAGTCCGCGGACAGGGCGCGGTCGACCAGGCGCCGGAGCAGCGTGGGGGAGAAGAGCATATCGCCGTCGACGGTGCGGCGGACTGCGGCCAGCAGGTCGGCGGGGGCGGTGTCCTTCACCAGGTAGCCCGCGGCGCCGGCGGCCAGCGCCGGATAGAGGTGATCGTCATCGTCGAAGGTGGTCAGCACCAGGACGCGGACGCCCGGGTGGGCGCGGGTGATCTGCGCGGTCGCCCGCACCCCGTCCACACCCGGCATGCGCAGATCCATGAGAACCAGATCCGGGGCCAACCCCGCGCACAGCCGCACCGCCTCCGCACCGTCGGCCGCCTCACCCACCACCGTCAGGTCGGACGTGGATTCCAGCAGCATGCGCAGTCCGGCGCGGACCAGTCGCTGATCATCGGCCAGCAGTACCCGAATGCTCATCGCGGCACCGCCGCGGCGGCGATGGGCAGCAGCGCGGAAACCGTCCAGCCGGCACCGTCCGGACCGGCGGACAGCGTGCCGCCGGTGAGGGCCACCCGCTCCCGCATGCCGACAATGCCCTGACCGTCGCCGGAATCGCCGGTCGCGGCGCCTGTTCCCGCACTCCGTACGGTGACCGCCACCGCATCGCCGGAGCGCAGCACCGAGACCGACACCGGGGACGCGGCCGGGGCGTGCTTCATGACATTGGTCAGCGATTCCTGCACCAGTCGCAGCAGGGTCAGGCGGCCGATGGCGTCCAGGCCGGGCGGCACCGCGATCTCGGCGGTCACCGTGAAACCGGCCGCCCGCACCCGCTCCACCGCGGCGTCGAGTTCCGCGGCCACGGCCTCCGGCTCCACCAGCGCCACCTGCCCGAGCGCCGGATCGCGCAGAGCGACCAGCAGCCGCCGACTGTCGGCCAGTGCCGCCGCGGCCGTGTCGTGCACGTCGTCGAGCACCGCGCCGAGCCGGTCGTCGGCGCGCACCACATGCCGCGCCACTCCGATGCGCAGCACGATCGACGCCATGTGGTGAGCGATCACATCGTGCAGTTCCCGCGCCATGGCGCTGCGTTCGGCGGTGCGCGCGTGGTGTTCGGCCGCGGCGCGCCGAGTCTCCGCCTCGGCCGCCCGGGCCCGCAGCGATGCGGCGAGTTGACGCTGCCCGCGCAGATACAGACCCGACAGCAGCGGCAGGCCGATGTACGCCCCGGCGGCCACCGCGCTGGCCATGCGCCAGAACGGGGCGTGGTCGACCGCCAGCCCGACGATCACGGCCACCGACCAGCCGCCGACCGCGACGGCCGTCTCCAGCGCCCGGTCGGTGCGCCGCACCACATCGACCACGGCCAGCGCACCCAGGTAGGGCACCCAGCTGGACAGACCCCACGCGGTGCTGACGAACAGGGGAATCGCCAAGGCGGACAGGACGATCGAGGCCGTCAACGGCCATCGCTCACCCGCCGCGAACACCGCCGCCGCGGTCATGGCCAGCAGCCAGTAGTGCGGCGGCACCCGGAATTCGCCGGGGAAGGTGCTCGCCAGCAACAGCAGCGGCACCACCGCAAGCGGCAGCAGTCGCACGGCCGCGGACAGCCCCGGCCACTCGCGCACATCGATCACCCGTTCACGGTAGGCCAGACGCATGCGGCCTCCGCAACCGGTCAGCACCGCTGATAGCAGAGAAGCAATTTCGGCACAAGGCCCAGTCGGAGGAACTTCGCGACCATTTCCCGGACCGGACGGCGGATTCACGCGAACTCTCGGCAATCGATGCTGGGACGGTCGAAAGGGATTGCATTGCTCACCAGACGAGGATTCCTCGCCGGACTGGCCGCGACACCGTGGGTACTGAGCGCCTGCGGTGGCTCCGGGCCGTCACGGTCGAGCCGGGCCCTGCCCGTACCACCGCTGGCCGTCGCCGAAACCGTGGACGGCGTGCGCCGGTTCCGATTGGAAGCGCAGGCGGGCCGGTCCGAGATTCTGTCCGGGACATTCACGCCCACCTGGGGGTTCAACGGTCCGGTCCTGGGGCCGACCATTCGGGTGCGGCGCGGCGAGACCGTGGCGTTCACCGTACGCAACGGGCTGCCCGAGCCGACCACCGTGCACTGGCACGGCGCGCACGTGCCCGCCCGCTGCGATGGCGGGCCGCATCAGACGATCGCGCCCGGCGACACCTGGGAACCGTCGTGGACCGTCGACCAGCCCGCCGCCACGCTCTGGTACCACCCGCATCCGCACGGCGTCACCGAGAAGCACGTGCACCGCGGACTCGCGGGCATGTTCCTGGTGGACGACGACACCCCGGCGGCGCGCGCCCTGCCGCACGACTACGGCGTGGACGACATCCCGCTCATCATCCAAGACCGCAGATTCGCCGCCGACGGGACGTTCGACGAGCGCGACACCGGTGATGTCGGGCTGCTCGGCGACACCATCGTCACCAATGGCATCGTCGACGCGGAATTCACGGTGCGCACCCGGCGGGTGCGGCTGCGGGTGCTCAACGGCTCCTCGGGCCGGATCTACCATCTGGCCTTCGCCGACGATCGCGAATTCCACCTGGTCGGCACCGACGGCGGGCTGCTGCCCGCACCGGTGGCGCTGCGCCGCCTGCACCTGAGCCCGGGGGAGCGCGCCGAGATCGTGGTCGATTTCGCCGACGGCCGCGCCGCGCTGCTGCGGTCGGTACCGGTGACCGAGCGCGGCGACCTCACCGACGTGGCGCGCTTCGGATTCGAGGACTCCTTCGACATCCTGTGGCTGCGGCCCGTCGCCCGCCTGCTGCCCACGCCGCCGCTGCCCGCCGCACTGGTCCCCATGACCGCGCTGGTGCCGCCCGGCACACCCGCGGACCGGCAGTTCGACCTGCAGTGGTTCATGATCAACCGACAACGCATGGACATGAACCGCATCGATCTGACCGTGCCGCTGGACAGCACACAGGTGTGGACGGTGCGCAATGTCGACGACTGGCCGCACAACTTCCACATCCACGACACCCGATTCCAGGTGCTCGACATCGACGGCCGGACGCCGCCACCGGAACTGGCCGGCTGGAAGGACACCGTGTACACACGGCCCGGCTCGACCTACACCCTCGCCATGCGCTTCACCGACTACGCCGATCCGACGTATCCGTACATGTACCACTGCCACCTGCTCATGCACGAGGACCAGGGCATGATGGGCCAATTCCTGGTGCTGGCACCGGGACAGCGGCCCACACCGCCGCCCACCCCGGCGGGGTCCGGCGCGCACGGGCACTAGACGGGACGAAATGCCTTGCGGCGCAGTCATCGGCGCGGCCGTGTGCCGCGCGGCCCGCCCGCGTGCGTTTGACCCGCCGCCGACGAGGCATTACCTCACCAGAACAACCGGCTCGACGAGGAGGTTCTGGTGTCGGGTGAAGTCCTTACCGTGGTGATCGTGGCCGTCGTGCTCGTGGTCCTGGCGCTGGCGGTGCTGGCGCTGCGGCCGATGTGGCGCAGACGGCGGCTACGCGGCAAATTCGGTCCGGAGTACGACCGGACGGTTCAGGAGGCCGAGGACCGCAAGGCCGCCGAACGTGAACTGGCGCAGCGAGAACAACGGCACGCCGAATTGGAATTGCGGGACCTGAGCGATCAGGAGCAGCGCCGCTACGAGTTGGAATGGGCGCGCGTGCAGGAGCGGTTCATCGACGATCCACCGCAGGCGCTGGGCGCGGCCGACCGGCTCGTCGTCGCGCTCATGGCCGATCGCGGCTATCCGACCGAGGACTACCGGCAGCGGGTCGCCGACCTGTCGGTGGAACACGCACGGCCCCTGGACAACTACCGCACGGCACACGACATCGCCGACCGCGCCGCCGACGGACGCGCGTCCACCGAGGATATGCGCACCGCCATCGTGCACTACCGCGAACTGTTCCAGGACCTGCTCGTCGGGGCCGGGCACGGCACCGACACCGCGCACAACCAGTGAGGCAGCCATGAGAATCGGATCCGATCGCAACAAGAAGAATGAAGCGACCGCGCAGGAAACGCCCCCCGACGACGAGCGGCTCGTCGCGCACACCGGCACCGCCGAACCCGCCCCCGACCGGCAGCCCGTGGGCCACGCCGGGATGCCGGTGGACGATCGCGCCGCCTACGCCGCGGGGGAGGACCAGCGTGACACGGCGGGCGAACCCCGCGAACCACAGCACGCCGCCGACTCCGGCGCGCGGGTGGAAACCCAGGCCCCCGGGGACGATTCGAACTCCCGGGCCTCCGTGGACGATTCGGCGCAGCGCGCCCCGCTCCGGACCGAGAGCGCCGGGGAACCGTTGATCGCCGACGGTGAACTGGAGCGGCTACGCATCCGCTGGCGTGAGGTGCAGGGCATGTTCGTCGACGATCCGCGTGATGCGGTGCACCAGGCCGACGAATTGGTGGGCGGCACCATCCAGCGCCTGGCCGACGCCTACGCCGACCGCCGCAAGAACCTCGAAACCCGCTGGTCCCGAAACGATTCCGGGGATACCGAGGAGCTGCGTCAGGCGCTGCGCGGGTACCGCTCCTTCTTCGACCAGCTGCTCTCCAGCGGGCGCTAGGCGGGCGCGGCCACGAACATGTAGCCCTTCTCCTCGACGCGCCGCTGAATCCGCCAGCGGCCGTCGACCCGGACGAAGGTATCCAGATACCACAGTCCGCACAGCATCAACTGCTCGCGACCGTCCGCACCGGCCACCGTCATCGGGTTGTGGCACATGGTGCGGGCCGTCGCCACATCGCCGTCCACGATGATGGACGAATTGCTGATGAGATGCTGGAAGGCGAGAAAGTTCGGCATCACGTCGGCGAGGAACTTCTTCGTCGCCGCCAGATCACCGGCTGGCCCGCCCATGGCCGTGTAGTCGATGAAGGCGTCGGCGGTGAAGATCTCGTCGAGCCGATCCCAGTCCCGGGTGTCCACGGCGTGCGAGTAGTGGACCATGAGGTCCTGGATTTCCAGTCGGTCCGAAATCTCCTGAATGGACAGCATGGCGGCCATGCTGCCACCACCCGCGCGGGGGAGTAGCGCGATTCGGAAGGAGGATTTGCATGACTGCCGTCCGGCATCGCCGCGTGAGCGTGGACGGGATCGACACCTTCTACCGTGAGGCCGGGCCCGAGGACGGTCCGGTGCTCCTGCTGCCGCACGGATACCCCGCGTCGTCGTTCGCGTTCCGTGCTCTCATGCCTGCACTGGACGACCGATGGCGGACCGTCGCGCCGGACTTCCCCGGTTTCGGCTACAGCGAGGCCCCGGCGGAATTCTCCTACACCTTCGACGGGTACAGCGCGTTCCTGCACCACTTCATCGACACACTGGAGCTGGCGGAGTACGCGATCTACCTGCACGACTACGGCTCGCAGTTCGGATTGCGGCTGGCCATGGCCGCACCGGAACGCGTGCGCGGCCTCATCATTCAGAACGGCGATATCTACGAAGACCAGCACGGCCCGAAATACGCACCGCTGAAGCGGTTCTGGAACAACCCGTCCGAGGCGGGCATCGACGCGCTGGCCGCGGCCGTCAGCGAGGAAGGTTTCCGCGACGAGTTCCGCGGCGAACTTCCCGACCCTCTCGCCGACCGCGTGAGCCCCGATCTGTGGAAGCTGGCGTGGGCGGTGACGAACACGCCGCAGCGGCGGGCGCACCTGGTACACCTCCTCGCCGAACAGCGTCACACCGTCCCGTGGTTCCCACGCCAACAGACCTACCTGCGCGAGCACCGACCGCCGACCCTCATCGCGTGGGGACGCCACGACGGCTATATGCCTGAAGGGGCGGCCCACGCGTACCACCGCGACCATCCTGATGCCGAACTGCATATTCTCGACGGCGGCCACTGGCTGCTGGAAACCCATCTGGTCGAGGTGGTTGCGCTGGTGCGGGAGTTTCTGGCCCGGATCATGCCCTGACGCCTGAGGTCAGGCACTCACCTGCACTTGTACGTGCCGTGGTCGGCGTCCTGCCTGCCCCACGTGACGCGGTCGCGGCCACAGGGGGTTCCGGTAGTAACCGCCAAAAATCTACGGATATGGCGTAGCTGCTGGTCAGCGGCGGCGTTCGGCTCCCGGGCCCAGGATCGAGGTCAGCTCGCGCATCGCCTGTGGGGACGGTTTGAAGTAGCGGCGCAGGTTCTCGGCCTTGCGGTGGCGGGACTTGGCCATCAGTTCGAGCAGGCTGGCCCCGGATTCTCCGAGGTGGGTCAGGCCGGAGTGGCGCAGTTCGTGCAGGTCCCAGCCGGTCCCGGGGCCGTCGACGGCGGTGGCGGCGTCGAGGAGGTCGCGGGCCTGGTCGTAGGAGAGCCGGGCAAGGCCGGTGGGGCAGACGTCGCGGTCGGCGAGGTACTTGCCGGGCCCCGGTCGGCGGTGGGTCACGAACACCGGCCCGCGGGTGCGGTCGCGGATGAGCCGCGGTAGCAGGCGGGCGGTGCCCGCGTCCCAGTACACATTTCGAGGACGTGTTCGTAGTGGGCGGCGCCGCGCCGGCGGGTGCGGGGTTTGGCGCCCTTGGACTTCACCGCCGCGATGCGGCCCGCGAGGTCGAGGTCTTCGATGTTGAGCCCGAGCAGCTCCTCGGTGCGGGCGCAGGTCTCGTACAGCATCCGCCACAGCGTCTTCTCCCGCAGGTGGACATCGCGGCGGCCGATGAGCCGGTCGATCGCGGTGCGGGAACGGACCGGGGTGTCGGAGTCCGGCGGCGTCGAACGCGCGGCCGAGGTCGGCACTCGCGGTGCGGCCCAGCCCTGCTCGGCACAACAGCTCAGCCATTTGCCGACTGCGGCGCGGCGCGCGTTCCAGGTGTTCACCGCGGCGTCGCCCCAGAGGGTTTCCAGCGCGGCGCCGACTTCGGTGTCGGTGACCGAGTCCAAGGCGCGGCCGTGCCCGATGAGTCCGTCGGGTCCGCGGCCGTCGAGCTGGTCGACGGTCTTGACGATGGCGATGCCGTAGGCGCGGCGGGTGTCTCTCGGGGCCCGCGCCATGAGCAATGCCGTCCTGCCTACCGGTGCCTCCACCCGGCCGGGTGGAGGCACCTTCGTCGTTCCCGGGTAGCGCAGAGTCCGCCGCGATCATGGAATATCGTGCCGGTCATGACCACGGATGACTGGTTGGCCGACACCCGAACCTCTTATGACACGGTCGCGGTCAGCTATGCCGACCAAGTGCGCGGCGCCCTCGCCGGACACCAGTACCTCCGCGCGGCTCTGGCGTTGTTCGCCGACAGCGTGCGGACCGCTGGCGGCGGACCGGTCGCGGACGTCGGCTGCGGCCCCGGTGAAGTCACCGCCCACCTGCATGAGCTCGGTGTCGACGCCTTCGGTATCGACCTCTCCCCGGCGATGATCGACGTGGCCCGGCGCGACCACCCCGGCCTGCGGTTCGAGGTGGGCTCGATGACGGAACTGGACCTGCCCGTCGCTTCGGTGGCCGGCCTGCTCGCCTGGCAGTCGTTGATCCACATCCCCGACGACGAGGTGCCGACTGTATTCGGGCGCTTCCACCGCGCGTTGCGTCCCGGCGGACCGTTGCAACTCCTGTTTCACGTCGGCGACGAGTCGCTGTTGAAGACGGAGGGCTACGGCGGTCACCCGATGAAGGTCCATGTCCACCGCCGTCAGCCGGACCAGGTGGCATCCTGGCTGCACGATGCCGGATTCGTGGTCGAGGCCCAGATGCTGCTCGACCCGGATGCGAAAGCTCAGCAAGCGATTCTTTTCGCACGCAGTAAGTCCTAACTTCTGCGTATATCGGGCTCGCCACTGGCCGGGTGTGGCGGGTGATCAGCTGGCACTCCGGACGCCAGTGGGCGGGCAGCACCCGCCGACAAGCTGCGGATCGGCGTCGAGGGCGCTCCCAACGCCCTCGGCTACTTCGCCAGACCGCACTACCCGCGAGCCTGGGACCACGACTGGACCCAGGACGGACGATCCTGCGCGGACCTGATCCCGGACATGACGGCCACCGAATGGCTCGACAGCGAGCACACGAACCGGGCCCTGGTGTAACGCCGGGACCGGTCAGAGCAGGGTATCGCGCACCCGCAGCGGCCGGTAGCCCGTCGGGCCGAGCGCGGCGAGTTCGGCGTCGATGTCGACTTCGATCGCGCCGAAGAAGTTGATGTTGGCGCTGTGCGCGGGGGAGATGTGGGCCAGGACCTCGTCGTCGATGCGGTGGCCGGCCCGGCGCATCTGGGCGACCGCGAGGCAGTAGTACTCGGTGGTCCAGGCGATCACGGCGTTGGTGGCCAAGGTCAGACACCACGCCTGCTCGGTCTGGTCGGCGAGCTGGCGGGCCCGGATCGTGCCTTCGTGGGCGTAGAGCAGATCGCGGCGCAGCGCGTGCAGGGATTCGCCCTTGTTGAGCTGGCGGGTGACCTTGCGCCGGTAGCCCGAATCGGCCAGGTACTTCGCGGCGTAGATCGTGCGCCGCAGCGCCCCGTACTCCTTCAAGGCAGCGGCCAGCGTGTTCTGGCGCCCCGACGCCGAGAGCTTGCCGACCAGCGGGAGGCGGTGGCGTGCCCGAACTTCAACGACCCGGCCAGCCGGAGCAGGTCGTCCCAGTGCCCGGCGATCAGATCGAGGTTAGCCTTGCGGGTCAGCAGCGGGCCCGCGTGCGGGAACCGGGCCTCGGCGGCGCCGCGCGGGCCCGGCCGATAGAGGGTGATCCGGCCCAGGTCCCGGATCCGCGGGGACATCTGCATGCCGAGCAGGTCGAACAGGCCGAAGTTGACCAGGGTGACTCCGTGGGTGTCGGTGGCGTTCGGTGATCGGCAGATCGGTGGCGTTGCCGAGGATCTCGTCGAGCACGTAGTGAGCTTCGCGGCGCGTGGCGACGATGATCTTGGTGCCGTACGTGGCGTGGGTGTCGGTGACATGGGTATAGGTCGACAGGCCCTCGTTCGCGAAGTAGCGGCTCATCGGCCGCGCGGTCGTGGACTTCCCGCGTGTCGGGAAGCGCTGCCCATCGCTCGGCCGGAACATCCTCGGCGGTCAACGGCGAGATGACCAGCTCCCCGGACTCACCGTCCAGCCGCGCCGGGCCCTCGCCCTCGACGAGCACCGCCTCCAGCTCACCCACCGCGGTATGCAGCTCCTCGACCACGGCGGCCAGGGCGATGCCTGGATCGGCCGAGCGCCCGACCAGGCGGCAGAACTCGCCCCGATGCGGTTCCCACTGCTCGCCGGTGAGCAGGTAGGCGGCCGGGTCGGCGTAGCGGCGCGAGCCCGGCACGTACACGTCCCCGCTGCGCAGCCCATCGCGCAACCCGAGCAGCACGCACAGCTCTCAGTAGTGCCGATACGCCGTCGCGCTGCCGGACTTTGCGCGCCGCATCGAGGTAGCCACGCCACTTCGCGGGCACGAACCCGGTCGGGGCCTCCTCGAAGACCTTCCGGCGCCCGGTCGCGTTGAGCTCGCGCAGCATCGCCACCGCGATCCGCAACTCGGACGCGGCGGTCCCGCCGGCGAACCCGACCGTCGACAGCACCGCGGGGGTGAACTGGCGCAGGTAGTTGTAGGAGGAGTCCAGCGCGGCCAGATGCCCGTGATCACGCGGCAACCGGGGTTTGGCCTGCGCGATCGCCGCCCGCAGGCGCTCCCACCCGATCGCATCGCCGCGGATCAGCGCGCCGATCTCCTCATCGGCCACCGCCGGGTCGGTGACGATCGCCAGCAGGTCGTCGAGCAGCGCTTGGCGGTCCTCCCCCGTCTTGCCGCGCTCGGCCAACTCCTGCTGCATCCGGCGCTCCGCGGCACCGAACTTCGCCGAGATCGCCTGATCGAACAACGCCACGACCTCGTCGAGCACGTCGGTACCGGACTGGGCCAGCACGGTCAGCAGGATCGAGCGCACCGGCCGCCCGCCAGCCCAGATACTGCGCGACCAGGCGCAGATGATCGGTGCGGGTCTGAGCTCGGCGGCCGTAGGAACGGATCTCGCTACCGTCGAGGCGCAGCTGCTCGGCCAACCTGGCCACCGCGACCGGCGGGGCGCTCACCACGCGATCGGGCACGAACCCCAGCCACGGCAACGTGCACAACGCGATCGCGATACCGAGCCGATCAGCCGGACCACGCCCGCGCCCCGGATCGACGAACGCCAGATCCGCCGGCGAAAGCGTGAAGAACCGGAACAGCTCCTCACGGCCGATCTCCGGGAACTCCCGCAGACGCGCCAACTCCTCATCCGCGAACACCCGCGTCGCCACGACCCCGACCTCCCACACCAACCAATAGCGCTGGGAGCCAAGCCAACCAGCAGTCCGCCTCCACCGCAGGCCGAACCGGACCTCGGCGGTTACTACCGGAACCCCCACAGGCTGGGGTGTGTCGACAGTCGAAGTTGGGCGCACACCGTGGTGGAGCCCAGCACCACTCGCGTGGGGAGTGCGCCCGATTCCGTGGAGGAAACGCGGCAGTCCCGGCCGGGTCACGGGATCACAACGAGGTCGGTCGGCTCGGCGTGGGGTCAAGCATCCTTGTCACATACTCTGCTGAACCCCTGCTTCCGGCTGGAAGGTCGATCGCCGTGCGTGACAACGAGACCCCACCGCACCAGCGTCGCATGTACACCCGGTTCGGGCTGTGGACCGACCCCGCGATCTTCTTCGTCTCGGCGGGGGTCGTCATCGGGTTCGTGATCTTCGCCATCCTGTTCACCGATCAGCTGGACCGAGGCGCGACCGCCGCCAAGGACTGGGTCGTCACCAATCTGAGCTGGTTCTTCATATTCAGCGTCACGGCCATGCTGGTGTTCCTGATCTGGATCGCGCTGAGTAAGTACGGCAATGTCCGCCTCGGAGCCCAGGATTCGAAACCCGAATACAGCAACCTGTCCTGGTTCGCCATGCTGTTCGCCGCCGGTATCGGCACCGTACTCATGTTCTGGGGCGTGGCCGAACCGATTTCGCACTTCGGCGATCCACCGCGCGAAGGGGTGGAACCGAAATCGGTCGAGGCCGCCGACGATGCGATGGCATTCGCGCTGTACCACCTGGGACTGCACACCTGGGCCATCTTCTGCCTGCCGGCGCTCGCGTTCGCCTATTTCATCTATCGGCGCGGGCTGCCGATGCGCATGAGTTCGGCCTTCCATCCGCTCATCGGGGACCGCATCTACGGGCCGATCGGCAAGGCCATCGACATCGTCGCGGTGATCGGCACGCTGTTCGGCGTGGCCACCTCCATCGGACTGGGCACCCTGCAGATCAACAGCGGGCTGAACTACCTCAGCGATTCCATCCCCATCGGCAAGACGCAGCAGGTCGTCATTATCGCGGTCGTGACGCTCATCGCCACCGGCTCGATCGTCGCGGGTATGGACAAGGGCGTGAAGCGGCTGTCCAATCTGAATATCGGCATGGCCGTCGGCCTGATGATCTTCGTCTTCCTGGCCGGTTCGACGCTGTTTCTCGCCCGCGGCATCTTCCAGACCTTCGGCACCTACCTGAGCGAGATCGTTCCGCTCGCCTTCTGGAACGACACCTACGCCGACCTGCTGGAGAATCGGAGCTGGGGCTGGCAGGGCGATTGGACGGTGTTCTACTGGGCGTGGACGATCACCTGGGCGCCCTTCGTGGGCATCTTCGTCGCGCGGATCTCCCGCGGGCGCACCATACGTGAGTTCGTGCTCGGTGTGTTGGTCGCGCCGACCGCCTTCACCGTCGTGTGGTTCTCCATTTTCGGGCTGTCCGCCTTCGATATCGAGATCAACGGTTCCGGTGGGCTGGTCGCGGAGATGGATACCGAGTCCGGTGGCCGCGGTGCGCCGTATGCCCTGTTCACCTTCCTGCAGGAGTTTCCGCTACCCACCCTGATGGTGGCGCTGGCGGTACTGATCGTGGTCATCTTCTTCACCACCTCCTCGGACTCGGCCTCCCTGGTCGTCGACATGCTGTGCACGGGTGAGCAGGAGAAGAAGAGCCCGGTGCGGCAGCGCGTGTTCTGGGCGATTCTGGAGGGTGTGGTCGGGGCCACGCTGCTGGTCGCCACGGTGGGAGCCAGCGGGTTGGCCGCGCTACAGCAGACCATCACCATCGCCGGGCTGCCATTCCATGTACTGACCTTCTTCATGATGTGGGCACTGGTGCGCGCCCTGCGACGGGATGTCGAAGTGGTCGAGGTGCGGCCCCGCGCGGGCGAGTTCGGTGCGGATTCGCGCGGGTCGTGATCGACGGCGGAAATGCGAAAAGTCCCCGACCGCGGTCGGGGACTTTTTATATGTAACCGCCGGTTACATATACTCTGTGTCCGGAGGGGGACTTGAACCCCCACGCCCTAATACGGGCACTAGCACCTCAAGCTAGCGCGTCTGCCATTCCGCCACCCGGACCGGTGGTGCTCAGCAAGGTTATCGGATCGGACCGTATGGACCAAATCGGCCCCGAGCGGGGCGTGTGGCGCCGGTGGAGCGGTGGTCGGGAGTGGTTGCCGCCGGGTCGGATTGCGTGGCGACCGGGCGGCCCCCCGAGGCTGACGGTATTGGTGGCGAGGGGTCGCCACCATCCGTCCGGTTGACGCCGGGCGTCAGTTGTTGAGCGCCTCCAGCAGCGCGGCGCGCTGGCGCGAGCCCAGACCACCGATGCGACGGTCGGCCGGGATCTCGGCCTCGTCCATCAGCTTCGCCGCCTTGACCGGGCCGATGCCCGGCAGCGCCTTGATGACGGCGGCGACCTTGGTCTTCTTGACCAGGTCTTCCTTATCGGCGCGCTTGAGCACCTCGGCCAGGCTGACCGAGCCCTTCTTGACCTGCGCGATGAGCTCCGAACGAGCCTTGCGAACAGCGGCGGCCTTGGCCAGCGCCTCGGAGCGTTGTTCGGGGGTCATGGTAGGCAGAGCCATATGTAGTTCCCTTTCACTCGTCGCTGGTACGTCGGCGTCGATTCAACATCACGACTGGCCGGGCGCAAGTTCGACACACCGCGCGGACCTGGGAGTCTCGTATGGGCGTGTCGATGCGGGTGCGGCGGCCGGGACGAGTGGGGACGGCATTTCAGGTGGGGTTGACGGGAATTCGGCGGGTCCACATGATCATCGAAAAGCGCAGGGGTAACTGATCTTTCGCTGATCACCGCCCCGACCGCGACCGGCCGTTCGGACTGTTCGGACAGGCGACCAGCCGTTTGCCGGCGACCTCTCCTGGCAAATGCGGGACATACCGGCGCGCGGTGGTACTACGGTGTGCCGGTATCGCGACGAGCACCGGTGGAAGGCGGGCGCATGAGCAGGTCGTATCCGTACGCCGAGTGGAGAACCACGGCGCCACCCCTGGCGGACCGATACGACAGCGCCGAACCCCTGGAATGGAACGGCCGCACCGTGTACCCGGTGCACAGCGAACCGCTCGACACCGATCCGTGCATCGTCACGCTCACCCTGCGCTCGTCCGCACCGCCGGAGGGCGTGCGCAGCCTCGGCGTCGGACTGTCCGTGACCGGTGGGCACGTCGTGCTGAACGGGCGGCAACTGCCCGGCGTCGATGTGTGGAGCGACGCCATGACCGGGGGAGTCGCGCTGCGGCTGTGCCGCACCGACGGCGCGGGTGCGTTCTCGCTCACCCCCGTCTGGGTCGACGAGACCGACGCCACCGTGTCCTGGACCGGCAACTACGGCATGCTCGTCGAACGCACGCCTACCGCCACGGTGCTGCGGTGCAGCACCGGCGTCGGCGCGCCGAACTTCACCGAACTCGTCGTGGAACTGTGCACCGGCACCGCCGCCGCCCTCCCCGAACCCCGCCCGGCCGCCGACGCCAGCCGCTACCGCGACGCCCTCTACGACCTGGGCGTGGCCATGCACGGGCGCGGCGAGGAAGACCAGGCGTGCCAACTGTGGACCCAGGCCGCCGGATTCGGCCATATCGGAGCCGCCTGGGATCTCGGCGTCGTCCGCTACCGCCGCGGCGAATACGCCGACGCCGCGCACTGGTGGCGCATGGCCGCCGACCACGGTGACGCCCGCGCCATGAGCGGACTCGCCGAAGTGCTGGAACGGATGGGCAACACCAGCGAAGCCCGCGTCTGGCGCGCCGCCCGCGCCGCCGAATCGCAGAGCCCCCGCCCCTGAACCGGCGCACGGCGCGGCGTGCGCGCACGGGTGGGCGAGGTGCGTTTACGCTGGCGGGCGATCGTGGCGGGACCCCTACCGCCGCGCGGTGAACCAGAGGAACGAACATGAAGACCACGACGACGGCCGCCGCGGCGGCCCTCGTTCTCGGCGTCACCCTGCTGAGTGGCTGCTCCGACGTCGAACGGGCCCTCAACAAGGGCGGCGACACCAAATGCAGCGACTATCTCGCCCAGGACGCCGACACGCAGCGCGTGACCGTCACCAAATTCATCAAGCAGCAGACCAATACCGAGAACGAGCCCACCGGCACCTCGGTCGACTTCACCATGGCCGCCGTCCAGGCGCTCTGCTCGGTGCAAGCCAATGCCGACACCCCGATCAAGAACGCCGATATCGCGGGCATCTTTTTCAACAAGTGATCCGGCGACAGTGATCCGGCGCGGGCGCGGGCGACCGTGCCCGGCTACGCCAGCGGCGTGAGGCGGATGACGACGCCGCCCTGTTGCCAGGACTGGTAGATATCGGCCTTGCAGGGGGAGCCGTCGGGGTTGTAGCCGATGCCGTTGAAGGCGGCGTTCTGCTTGTTGTCGCGGGCGACGATCTCATACAGCTCCATGACCGACCGCTCGTCCCCGGCGACGTCGGCGAGCATCGGGGTGGGGGAGCCACCCATCGAAACCTCCACGGGGACATTGCCGCGCAGGTTCTTGACCCAGGGCCGCAGATTGGTGCCGACCAGGAGTTGGCCGTCGTGGCGGGTGTAGGCGATGGGGACGTCGTAGATCTTGCCGGACTTTCGGCCCTTCACATGCAGCGTGGCCAACCGCTTGCCGACGAGCTTGGACAGCAGGGGGACCCGCAGCAGGCCGCGCACGATGCTGTTGAACCGGGCCTGGTGTTTGCCGAGCGGCCGCGGGCCGTCGGTGGTCGGCGTTCCGTAGGGGTTCTCGGACGGTGAGCTCATCGCGGCGCTCCTGTGCGAAATCGGTTCGGACGCAACCCAGTATCACTCGTACCGCTGGATCGCGCCGGTGCGCGCAGCGATTGTCGGCGCGATCGTTTTGTGATCAAGTAAGGGCACGGAGTGATCCGGTTCATCGGGGAACGGGGAATGATATGAGTGCCAGAGCCGAACTCGAGCGGGAGTTGGGTGGGCCGCTGGCCGCGCTCGACGCCCTGTCGGAGGCGGAGATCGCCGATCTGCTGGAGCTGTTCAAGCAGGCGCAGCGGACCGAGCAGGCCGCCATGGTGGAGGCCGTCGACAAGACCGTCAGCGCGCTGCCGTGGCCGTTGAAGACCGCGGCCAAGAAGATCATGTTCGGGAATCGGTTGGGCTGATGAGTGATCTGGTCACCCGGGCGCAGACCATCCTGCTGGCCCGGACCCTGCACGTACCCGCGGAACGGTTGACCCACCTGGAGAAGCTGGGCGCACAGGGGTTGCACGAACTGCAGGAACGCATGGCGCGCGTCATCTTCGAACGGCACAATGCCACCTTCTCGCGGCTGAGCATGCTGGTACCGGTTGTCCCGCTGAGCATTTCGCTGCCCCTGGTGCAGCGGCTGGTGCCGCCCGTGATGGCCGGGCGCGCGGCGGGCGCGATCGGCGTGGACCATCCGCGCAAGGCGGTCGAGGCGCTGGACATCCTCGATCCGGCCTACGCCGCCGACGGCGCGCCCTATATGGACCCGCACACGGTGGGACGGCTCGCCGATGTCGCGCCGCCGCAGCCGGTGGTGCGCATCGTCAACGAGATCCTGCGGCGGCGCGACTATGTCACCGCCGGGCCGTTCCTCGCCTACGCCACACCGCAGTTGATCGAGGCGGTCGAGCACGGCGTGCACGATGACGAGGGGCTCATCCGGTCGGCGGCCTACTCGTATTCGGGCGAGAGCATCAGCGTCATCGTGCGGCATCTGCTGGACGGCCCGACACAGCGCATCCCCCGCCTGATCCGGACGATCGTGAGCGGACCCGACGAACTGCGGCTGGCCGCGCTGTCGGTGTTCGCGCGCACCGATCCCGACGTGATCGCCGCCATCGGCGATGTGCTCTTCGATCTCGGCACGCCCGAGGAGATCGCGGACCTCGTCACCACCTTCCTGGAGGCCGAGGCGGTACCGGAGACGCTGCGCTTCATCGCCCAGCTGAGCCCGACAGCCCTGGCGGTGCTGGCGGCCAATCCGATCATGCGGGACACCTCCACCGTCGCGACCGTCGTCGACGTACTGGACGGGTGCGCCGACCACGATCAGTGGCGTGGCCTGCTGGTGCTGGCCGAGCATGTCGAGCCGGATACCGCCCGTCGCATCGGCACCCGGTTCGGTGACTTCGACACCGCGACGCTCACGCGGCTCCCGGCCGTCACCGCCGCGACCGAACTGTGGCCGCCGCTGCTGCGACTGCTGGCCGCGGCCGAGGCCAGCGCCCAGTCCCGCATCGGCGAAACCTGGTCGACGCTACCGGAATCGGAACGCCGCGGACTCGAGCAGCGAATTCGCGAGCACGGGCTGGACGACGCGCTCACGGCACTGACCGCCACCTTGCATCTGGTGCACTGACAGCGCGGCCGCTGCCCCCGCCCGCGTCGAGCACCCTCCGCAGTCGGGTCGGGTGCCGCCCGGACCCATTCGGATGCGGGCCGCTCGGCCGCCGCGGCGCGCGAGCACGTCGGCGGGGCGCACGCATCGCCGTCAGGCGCTTCGGTGTCGGCGCTTCGACGTCGGGGTTCAGCGCAGTCGGGGTTCAGCGCAGTTGGGTGATGGTGTGCTCGAAGGCGAGCGCACCGTTGCCGTCGGCGACCTGGCGGTCGATGAGGTTGCGCAGCGGGGCGATGACATCCGGGGCCACACCGGCGTCGCGGCTGGCGCGGGCGATGGCGTCGACGGCGGCCTTCTGGAAGGCCAGCTGCTGCACCTCGGCGCGGAAGTCGCCGGAGTCGATGGTTCGGCCGAACTCCGGCAGCCCGTGCGCCATGGCGGTCAGCCACGCCTGGGCACGGTGGCCGAACTCCTCGGCGGAGACGCCCGCCGAGCCGACCATGGCCGCGGCATGGAAGAAACCGCCGAACATCGCGTACATGTTCGCCAGCAGGGCGAAGTCGAACAGCGCCGCCATTCCGGCGTCGGTGCCGAAGTACTCCACGGAGCCGAACAGTTCCAGGGTCTCGCGATGGCGGTCGAACACCGCCTGCGACCCGCTGTAGAGCAGCGCCGACCCCGGCTGGCCGATCATGGGCGGAATCGCCATGATACCGCCGTCGAGGAAGTCGATGCCGTGCGCGGCCGCCCACCGCGCCAGTTCCCGCGATTCCGCGGGCGCGGTGCTGGTCAGATTGATCAGCTGCTTGCCGCGCAGTTCGGCCACCACCGGATCGAGCTGTTCGTGTACGGAGGCGTGGTCGAGCAGGACCGCGATGATCACCTCACCGGCCCGCACCGCCTCGGCGACCGAGGCCGCCTCGGTCGCGCCCCGGGCCACCAGTTCGGCGGCCTTGCCCGCGCTGCGGTTCCACACCGTGGTGGCGCGCCCGCCCTTCAGCAGGGCGCCGGCCAGGGCCGAGCCCATGGCTCCGAGGCCCAGAACGGTGACCGGGGTGTGCTGGTTGTCCGCCATCGCGGCTCTCCTCACTAGATTCGACTGTGGTTGTCGGCGCGCCGGAATCCAGACTGCTCCCGCCCGCGTTGGCCCACAAGAACGCACTATTCGGTCAGGCACCTACCTGTAGGTAGGTGACGAGGTAGCGAGGCCAGGCATGGGTGAAAAGAGATTCGGACCATATTTCTGCGGTATCGACGCCGCCATGGACGTGGTCGGCGGCAAATGGAAATCGCTGATTCTGTGGGAGCTCGCCGAGCACGGCACCCGTCGCTTCGGCGAGCTCCGCCGTGGCCTGCCCGGCGTCTCGGAGAAGATGCTCGGTCAACAGTTGCGTGAGATGGAGGAGGACGGGCTGATCCACCGCGAGGTGTATGCGGAGATCCCGCCCCGGGTCGAATACACCCTCACCGCCGAGGGCACCGCGCTCAACATCGCACTGGCCCCGCTCGCGGACTGGGGGCGGCGCCGCATCGACCGCATCGGCGCGGAGCGCGTACCGCATCTGGCCTCCTGAGCGTGGTCGGCGGGCGGGATCGGCGGCGGTTCGCCAGCGGCATATCGCCCAGGGACCGAGCGGGCGGTTAGTGATGAATGCCAAGTCTGGGCGGTTCGGGCATTTTCGGCGACGGGCGGATCTATGATCGGGGCCGTTGCCGACGGGAACCGACCCAGACGGTCGGAGGACGGGGAAACGATGTCCGCCACAGTCGAATTCGACCGACGACGCGCGACCCCGCTCGGCCTATGACGGATTTCGTGGTACGCGCCCAGCTCATCCTGCTCGCCCGCACCCTGCACGTCCCCGTGGAACGGCTGGCCCATCTCGAGAAGCTGGGCGCGCAACGCCTGCACGAACTGCAAGATCGCATCTCGCGCACGCTGTTCGAACAGCACAACCCGGTCTTCGACCGCATGAGCAAGCTGGTACCCATCATTCCGCTGCGCATCTCCATTCCGATCGTGCAGCACGTGGTGCCACCGGTCATGACCGGACGGGCGGCGGGCGCGGTGGGAGTACGCTATCCGCGCAAGGCCGCCGAAGCGGTGCGGCTGCTCGAGGTGTCCTACGCCGCCGACTGCGCACCGTATCTGGACCCGCGCACCGTCGGACAACTCGCCGACGTCGCACCGCCGGAACCGGTGGTGCGCATCGTGAACGAGATGCTGGTGCGACGCGACTACGTCACCGCGGGACCGTTCCTCGCCTACGCCACACCGGAACTGGTGCGCGCGGTGGAGGAGGGGGTGCCCGACGACGAGGGCCTCATCCGCTCGGCCGCCTACGCGTACTCGGGCGCGGCGGTCAGCGCCGTCGTGCGGCAACTGCTGGACGGGGGGACCCGGCTGCCCGCCATGCTGGGCACGGTCGTGGACGGGTCCAAGGAACTGCGGCTGGCGGCGCTGTCGGTCTTCGCGCGCTGCGACGACGACGTGATCGCGGCCGTGGGCGACATCCTGCTCGCCTCGACGCCGCCCTCGGCCATCGCGGACCTGATCACCACCGTCGTCGCCGCCGGCGGCACGCCCGACGTGCTGCGCTTCACCGGACAGCTGCATACGCCCGCGCTGCTGCGCTTGGCGCTCAACCCCGGAATCGGGGACGTGGCAGAACAGCTCGTCACCGCCTGCGAGGGCTGCACCGAGGTGGCGCTCTGGCGGGGCATGCTGGAACTGCTGGCCCGCACCCCCGGGGAGGTGCGCCGCCACGCGGGCGCCCGACTCTCCCAACTCGATCCGGCGACCCTGCACATGCTGCCGACCATCGCGCAGGCCGCGCGGCTGTGGCCGCCGCTGCTGTGGGTGCTGGCCGGGGCCGACGTCGACGCCCAAGCCCTGATGGCGCAACGCTGGGCCCGCGCGCCCCGACTGCATCTCGAGGTGCTGGAACGACGCATCCAGGACCAGCGCTTGGAACCACTGCTGGCCGCGCTCACCGCCACGCTGCGGCTCTATCACTGACGCGGCGGCTCACCGTGGACGCGGCCACCGCGCAGCATCCACCCCTACCGGAGTGGTAGGAAAGGGGACGTGTCCGAAACCGTCGAACCCAGCACCTCACGCGCCGTCTCCGAAGTGGTCGATCTGGTCAGCACGCTGATCCGCTTCGACACCTCCAACACCGGCGAACTGGAAACCACCAAGGGCGAGCGTGAATGCGCGCAATGGGTGGCCGATCAGCTGCAACAGGCCGGATACGTCACCGAATACGTGGAATCGGGTGCGCCGGGCCGCGGCAATGTGTTCGCGCGGCTGAAAGGCGCGGACTCCTCGCGCGGCGCGCTCATGATGCACGGGCACCTCGACGTGGTGCCCGCCGAGGCCGCCGACTGGAGTGTGCACCCGTTCTCCGGCGCGGTGCGCGACGGCTACGTGTGGGGGCGCGGCGCGGTCGATATGAAGGATATGGTCGGCATGATGCTGGCCATCGCCCGCCAGTTCAAGATGGCGGGCACCGTACCGCCGCGCGATATCGTGTGGGCCTTCCTCGCCGACGAGGAGAACGGCGGCAAGTGGGGGTCGCAGTGGCTGGTGCGCAACCGGCCCGACCTGTTCGACGGCGTCACCGAGGCGGTCGGCGAGGTCGGCGGCTTCTCGCTCACCGTGCCCAGGGCCGACGGCACCGACCGGCGGCTGTACCTGGTCGAGACCGCCGAAAAGGGTTTGGGCTGGATGCGTTTGCGCGCCAAGGCCCGCGCCGGACACGGCTCGTTCCTGCACGAGGACAATGCCGTCACCATCCTGGCCCAGGCGGTGGCGCGGCTCGGCACGCACACCTTCCCGCTGGTGGTATCGGATTCGGTGGCGGAATTCCTCGCCGCCGTCGCCGAGGAGTCCGGGCTCGAATTCGATCCGGCCAGCCCGGATATCGAAGGGCAGCTGGCGAAGCTGGGCACCATCTCCCGCATCATCGGCGCGACGCTGCGCGATACCGCCAATCCGACCATGCTGCGGGCGGGCTACAAGGCCAATGTGATCCCGCAGACCGCCGAGGCGGTGGTGGACTGCCGGGTGGTGCCGGGTCGCCAGGCCGAATTCGAGCGCGAGGTCGACGCGCTCATCGGTCCGGATGTGGAGCGCGAATGGATCACCAAACTCGACTCCTACGAAACGACATTCGACGGACACCTGGTGGACGCCATGAACGCCGCCATCGTCGCCCACGACCCGAACGGGCGTACCGTGCCCTATATGCTCTCCGGTGGTACCGACGCGAAAGCGTTCGCCACCTTGGGAATTCGGTGCTTCGGCTTCGCACCGCTGCAGTTGCCGCCGGAGCTGGACTTCACCGCACTGTTCCACGGTGTCGACGAACGGGTTCCGGTGGAATCCCTCGAATTCGGCACCCGCGTGCTGGAACACTTCCTGCTGCACAGCTGACTCGCGAAAGGATTCACCCGTGCCCGATTACGACTACAACCCCTACGCGCCGCTGCCCGACCTGCCGGGCTTCACCCTCACCTCCTCCGATGTGACCGACGGCCAGCCGTTCGGCAACGATCAGGTGAGCGGGGTGTTCGGCGCGGGCGGCAAGGATGTGTCGCCGCAGCTGTCGTGGAGCGGATTCCCGGCCGAGACCAAGAGTTTCGCGGTCACCGTCTTCGATCCGGACGCGCCGACCGCCTCCGGTTTCTGGCACTGGGCGGTCGCCGACATCCCGGCCGCGGTCACCTCGCTCGACAGCGGGGCGGGCAGTGAGGGCGGCACCCTGCCCGCGGGTGCGGTGCAGCTGCGCAACGACGGCGGCTTCGCCGGATTCGTGGGCGCCGCCCCGCCGCCGGGACACGGCTACCACCGCTACTTCATCGTGGTGCACGCGGTGGATGTGGAATCGCTGGGCATCGACGGCAGTGCCAGCCCGGCCTACCTGGGGTTCAACCTGTTCTCGCATGCCATCGCGCGGGCGACGATCGTGGCGACCTACGAGCAGAAGTGAGCGGACGCGCACCGCGCTGACCGGGGCCCGGAACCGAAAGGTTCCGGGCCCCATGTCTATTCGCTCCGCGTACGTCTATTCGCTCCGCTTACGACGGCACGTTGACCACGTTCTCCGGCGGCGGAGTGGTGTAGAGCTCGGCGATCTCGGTCGCGTACTTGGTCGCGATCGGGTTGCGCTTGAGCTTCAGGGTCGGGGTGAGCTCGTCGCCACCCGGATCCCACGCCTGCGGCACGATGACGAACCGTTTGATCTGCTCCACGCGCGACAGCTTGGAGTTGGCGACCTGCACCGCGGCCAGGATCTCGTCGATGATCTCCTGCTTGGTGGTCAGGGACGCGACATCGGCGTCGGGCGTGCCGAGGTTCTTGGCGCGCACGGCGGCGGTGTCCGGATCGAGAACGACCAGCGCGGCGATGTAGGGCTTGGCGTCACCGATGGCGACGACCTGGCCGACCAGCGAGGACGCGGCCTTGACCGTGTTCTCGATATTGGTCGGGGACAGGTTCTTGCCCGCCTCGTTGATGATCAGTTCCTTCTTGCGGTCCACGATGTGGACGTAGCCGTCCCCGTCGATGGTGGCCACGTCGCCGGTGTGCAGCCAGCCGTCGGCGTCGATGGCCTCGGCGGTCTTCTCCGGCATCTTGCGGTAGCCGCGGGTGACGATGGGGCCGCGAATCAGTAGCTCACCGTCCTCGCCCAGCTTGATCTCGGCGCCGTCGAGCACGCGACCCACCGAACCGGGGCGGGGCTTGTCGAGTTCGGTGAAGGTGCCGACGCCGGAGGTCTCCGACATGCCCCACACCTCGGTGACCGTGAAGCCCAGGCCCAGCATGTACTCCAGGGTCTCCGGCGGAATCGCGGCCGCACCGGAGGCGGCGACCTTCAGCTCGTCCAGGCCCAGCGCGTGGCGCAGCTTGGACAGCACCAGCGCGTCGGCCAGCTTGTGCTGCACCGACAGCACCGGACCGCGGCCCTTACCTGCCAGGTCGGCGCGGGCGGCCTGGACACCGGTGGCGATGGCCCAGTTGGCGAGCGACTGCTTGGCGCCGCTGAATTCGGTGGCGATCTTGGCCTCGATACCGGCCTTGATCTTCTGCCAGACGCGCGGCACGCCGAAGAAGGCGGTCGGGCGGGCGTCCGGCAGCGCCGCGGCGATCTCGCGCGGGTCCGGGACGGTGGTCATCTGCACGCCGGTGAACAGGTTGGCGCAGTGTCCGGAGATGCGGTCGGCGACGTGCGCGGCCGGGAGGTACGAGACCGAGCGGTCGTCGAAGCCGACGATCAGGGGACCGGTGAGCAGACCCTTGATCTGCGCGACCACATTGCTGTGGGTGAGTTCCACGCCCTTGGACGGGCCGGTGGTGCCGGAGGTGTAGATCAGGGTCGCCACATCGTCGGGCTTGACCGCACGCCAGGCGGCGTCGAAGTCGAAGCCCTCCAGCGGGGCGGCCTCCACCTCGGCCAGCGAGACGGTGCCCGCCGCCGCACCCTCGACCAGCACGATGTGCTCGAGCTCCACGCCCGCGCCGCGCACCGCGTCCAGGAACACCGGCTCGGTGATGACCACCTTGTTCTCGGCATTGGTGAACAGGTGGTTGATCTGCTCCGGCGAGGAGGTGTTGTAGATCGAGAACGGCGTCGCGCCCAGATGTAGCGCCGCGGTGTCCACGAGATTGAATTCCGGCCGGTTGGTCAGCATGATCCCGACAGTGTCACCGTGCCCCACCCCGAGCCCCGCCAGTCCGGCGGCGATGCTGCGCACCCGCTCCCCGTACTGCTTCCAGGTGATCTGCTGAGTCCCACCCACGGTCCGCAACGCGACCTGGTCCGGCCGCACCGTCAGCGTCTCCTGAAACGCCTCCGGAATCGTGTAGACCGTTTTGCCCGATTTGTGCGTATAGCCGATGTCTGTCGTCATATCCCTGCTTCCGATTCTCATGACCACCGCGCCCGACGCGCCCCCACGCGGGCCCTCGCCCCCGGAGCTGATCCGCTACCGGTCGACTCCGACCCACGCCTGGTGACACGCCCCACATGTGGCACGGCTCACTCATCGTAATCACATCGGGGGTGCCGTGTCGCGTGCTACCCCGTCCGCAGGTGTATTCACGCCCGGCGCGCGATGGCGCGCCAGCCGGAAACCGGCGCGATAGGCATCCCAGCGTGCCGCCACCGCCGGTGATATCGGCCGAGACGAGCGCCAACTCCAGCGCACCCGCGTGGAGGCTATGGCCAAGACGAAAGCCATCACCGCGGCCGCCGCGTCCGAATTCATCGTCAGGCGGGTGGCCGCGTGCCACGCGGTCCATGCGACCGCGCAGCCGATGGCCAGACGTGCACCCCATTTCGCGACGGTCAGCCACATCCATACCCGGGACGCCGGCAAGCCGTGCGCGAAACCCGTGCGGCGGCGTTTGGCGTCCAAGTATGCCGCGGCGACCGGGCCACGGGGCTTGGAGTAGAGCCGAATTCTCTCGACCCGGAATCCCGCGTCTCGCAAGCGTTGTACCTTGCACGGATTGTTGGTCAGGAGCTTGATCGAACGCAAGAACCCGAGGGCGTGCAGGCTTTCGATGGCGGCGTCGTAGTTGCGTGAATCGTGCGGATAGCCGAGGCGTTCGTAACTCTCGAAGGTGTCGGTGCGGTGAGCCTGGCTGTACGCGTAGCCGGCCGCCTTCACCATCAAGCCCGCGCCCCGGCCCTCCTGTTCCAGGTAGACGAGGACACCGGCCCGCTCCCAATAGATCAGATCCAAGGCCAGGTCCAGTTCCGGCCCGCAGTCGCAGCTGTCGGACCCCATCGCTTCGCCGTAGAGGCATTGGGAGTGGATGCGGACCAGACATCCGTCACCGGGATCACCGAAGACGAAGAGATAGCCGCTGTCACCGGAGCCCGAAACCCGAAACACTCGCACCCCGAGGGTGCGGCCTCGCCGGGTGAAACGGTGGCGAACTTCGTGAGGTGCGAAGTTATCACCTGTGTTGGGCACAGCGGTCAACCTTTCGAGAAGAACGTCGGTGGTGTGTCAACGTATGCACAAGGAAAGGTGCTGCTCGATGCGTCTCACCCCGGTGGGCAAGCACAGACCGCAACGATAGCCAAGTGTGTGCCAGCGACGACGGCGACGCCGGACTACTCACGATTGCGAGGCATATCCACGTTCATCAGAGCGTCGATCTCCGCAGCCGATGGCAGCGCGTCCGATACGGTTCCCACCGATTGCGTGGCGACCATCGCTCGAGCCGCCCACCGGAAGTCCGGATCACGAGCCGGCTGCCCACGGGTCACCAGACGGAAGGTCAGCGCCGCCGAAAACGCCGCGTACGCACCAGACGTCCCAGCCATGGCCGTCGCGACCGAGCCGACCACCGTCTCACCGCTGCGGGAGCTGACGGTCACCTGAAAACCGTCGATGGCACAGACCGTGTCGACCCCGAGGCCGAGCAGCCGCTCCGCCGCCGTGCCGATGGCGGAGCTGTGTGCGGAGGCCAGCTGTTCCAGTTCAGCGGAGGTGCCGATCATGTAGTCCACCGAACGCAGGTGGCGGTACAGCTTTCGAGGCGATATCGAATCGCGCAGGGGCGGCGAAGCGTTGACCACCACCCAGCAGGGCGATGCGCGGGCATCGATGATCTCCAGTGCCCGGACGATCACTTCCACCGGTTGTTCGAAGGTCAGCAGGACGGCGTCCGCCGTCGACAAGGCAACATGACGTGACCGCTCGTCGAGGTCGTTCGCGTGTAGTCGGAGGCGATCGTCCCGGTAGGCCATATTCATCGGAAGCTCGCCGTGCGGCAGGATCACGGCCGTGACCGGTGTCCGCGCCGCCGCGACGGTGGTGACCAGGCTCGTGTCGACGCCACGCAACCGCAGGTGGGATAGCAATTCCCGGCCCTCGGCATCGTCGCCGACGGCTGCGATCAGTTGCGCCCCCAAGCCCAACTTCGCCACCGCGACGGCACGGTTGAGCCCCTTGCCACCGGGTGAGCGTTCGAGATCGCACCATGTCGAGGAACCGGGCACCGGCACGCGATCCACCACATAGTTGTGATCCACCACCGCGTCGCCGAGCACGGTCACCCTGCCTCGGACCCCTCGCTCGGCATGAGCACGACGGACGACCGGTCCCGCACCGAAAGCGGTTGCCGTGGTAAGGAGATGAGCAAGTGCGGAGAACGCACGCCGTTCGGGTTCGCCACGCAGCGTTCGCACGGAAGACGGCGCGGGCGGAATGGCGTCGGCCCCGAACGCCTCGTGCAGCTGCCGCCAGTTCCTGGTCAGGTAGGCGCGCCGGTCACCCAGCTCGGCGGCGTAGAGAAGCGCGGGATCGATGCCTGCCTCGGTGTTTCCCCGCAGCAAACCCAGCGAGAGCTCCGCGTCGACGATCAGGCGATCGGTGGGTTGCAGCAGGCGCGCGGCGTTCTCGATCACGTCCTGCACGACTTCCTCGCGCGAGCGCATGGTTCGCAAGACGTTCTCGCGCACGATCGGCAGATCGAGTAGCGCAGCGATATCGATCTCGGTGCCCCGTAGACGATCTGAGCTCAAGCCGGATCGTTTGCTGAGGCGAGTGAGAATGCCGCGCACCGCGACCACGCCGGGGTCCTGCGAGGCGGGGGCAGGGTCGGCGGCTTTGGGGCTGCGCTGCGTTGCCATTCGTTCGTACGATACCGATGGGGGCACTTTCCCTCCAGGCGAATCGGCAATTGCATTGTTGCGAAGGCAATTGCCGTCAGTAGTTGTGCCCGCGCAGCAGATGACCGGCATGTAGGCGCTTGGCCTCCATGTAACGCTTGGCGCGCTCACTGCTCGGTCGCGTGTTCAGCGGCACGATCTCCACCGCGAGTCCCACGCGACGCAGCGCGGTGACCTTGTCGGGATTGTTGGTCATGAGCCGTACGGCGCTGAGATCCAGTCCGGTGCGCAAGCTTTGGGCAGCGTGCTCATAGGTTCGGGAATCCACATCGACGCCGAGCATGCGGTAGCTCGTGAACGTGTCGACCCCGGACTCCTCGCTCAACCGCAACCCCTGCGCCTTGACCAGCAGCCCCGCGCCTCGCCCCTCCTGTTCGAGGTACACCAGGACCCCGCCGCCCTCGGCCTGAATTCGGTCCAGTGACAGTTCCAGTTCAGCGCGGCAGTCACAGTCCTGAGAGCCGAGCACGTCACCATACAGGCAGCGAGAGTGCAAGCGCACGAGCGGATTCGGCCCGAGTTCACCGAAGACCAGGATGTGGCCGAGCTCGTGGTCACTTCCGGTCATCTCCAGCACGCGCACCCGTATCTCACGTCCCTTCCGAGTGATCGGATGCTCGGCCGCCACGGTCATCGATCCGGCCGCGTTGGAATCCGACTCGTCCGCGACACAGCGATGTCCGTCTCCACCCACAAGTGGAATGATGACAGTTGCGCGTGGTCTATCGGCTGCGGCGGTGCAACGGGTACTCGTAGCGTTACGGTGCCGAGGTTTAACGCACAGGGGAACGGTCAATTCACTTGTGGCAACGGCAATTGCCGGAACTGCCGACAAATGCCATCCTGAATTAGGCGACACAACGCCCCCACCAAGACGGTCGGGAGGTCCTGGTGCTGAGAGTGCAGCTCCTCGCGCGACGTGTCCGACGGTGCCGCAGGTCGGCACACAGAGAATCCGAGACCGAGCAAGGCGCGAATACCTTCGGCGTCCTCGCGCGGTAGGAACTCGTCCGGACCCGCTTCTCCCGCTCGTCATTGCCGGTGGATCACCGATTCGGGATCGACCGGTCTCGCGCGTACCCGTATTCGGTCGCGGCGACGACTTGCCCGATCCCAACCGGCCAGGAAATGCACCATGATCTACGAGAGCAGCCGATCCATCACCAGCAGCCGCACCCAGGAGTGGGCGCGCCGGAGTGCCGATGCGGTGGAACCGGCGTGGGTGCTCAGTTGGTGGCCGGAGCGGCGGTTCACGAGGGAGCAGGCGCGGGCGGGGATGGAGCTCACCGAATTGCTCAGTGAGCCTGAGGATCAGCGGGATTCCGGGGCGGGGCGGCGGAGTGCGGAGATCGCGCACGAACTCGGGATCACCGTGGCGGAGGCGGTGTCCGTTCTTTACCGGCGCAGACTGGAGCGGGGGGAAGCATGACGATTTATGTGGCGGACTGGCAGATGACCAGTGATCTCACCGGCGAGGTCGCGCACAGGCTGGCGGATCGGTGGGAGTTGGCGTGGCGGTTGAGTTGGCTGCCGGAGCGGTTGGTGTCGCGGGCGCAGGCTGTGGCGGGGATGGAGCTTGCGGAGATCTTCTCGGGGGATCACTACCGACGAGATGTGATCGTGGCCGCGCGGGCGATCGTGAGCGCCGACGAACTCGGTATAGCCGTGGAGGAAGCGATGTACGTGCTCATGCGGCGGCGCGGGGCATGAGTCCCGTGCCGATGTGGGCGCGACAGCCCCGGTACGGGCGACCGCTCGTGCCGGATACACACGGCGGGTGGGCGGGGAACCCGCCCACCCGCGGTGTCGATGGGAGGACCCAGTGGCAATCGACAACACAGAATGGGCCATGACCAGCGATATCACCCCGGAGTACGCGTTCCGTGTACCCGAGGGTGATGCGCGGGCGTGGCGCCTGAGCTGGTTGCCCGAACACCGGCTCACCCGGGAGCAGGCCCGGGCGGGGATGGAATTGGACGAACTGCTCTCGGATCCGGAGGTGGTGTACGACGGGGGAGCGCACGGTCGCGCCGCCGACCTGGCCGACACGGTGGGCGTCCTGGTCGAGCAGGCGGTGCTCACGCTCGCGTGCCGGATGGCCGAACGCCTGACCGCCGCCCCGGGTGACCCACCCGCGGCCTCGCCCGGACGCCCGGAACCGGTGCTGTCCGGCTGGGCGCGTCGGCACCCGGCGGTGACGGGAGCGCGCTCACGCCATCGCTGGATGTGATTGCACGCGGTGCGCATTCGCATCGCACGCATGCGACGCCGCTGCGAGGACGGCCCGGCCGATCGTGCCGCGGGCCCAGGCACATCTCGGCAGAGAGTGACCCGACGACCCGGCAAGGCCCCCGCCGTGTGACCGGAACGCTCGGCAAAGCCCCACCGCGCCAGAGCGATTCGCCCTCGGCAGATCGTACCGGTCAGGGCGATCCGTTCCGTGTGATTGCGGGCACCGAGACGCGATCACCGGTCGGTGCTGCCTGAACCGGCCGCGCGGCCGGTTCAGGCGTTGCGCGCGCCGTGCCCCGCGCCGACCGCCTGGCTCAGGTTCGCATACCCGTTGGCGCGCAGCCTGTCCGCGAGGCCGCGGTGGATGCGGCGGGCCCAGAACGGACCGCCGTAGATGAACCCGGTGTAGCCCTGCAGCAGGCTCGCTCCGGCGAGAATGCGCTCCCACGCCTGGTCGGCGGTTTCGATACCGCCGACCGAGATGAGCACCAGCTTGTCGCCGACGCGGGCGTAGAGGCGGCGCAGCACCTCGAGGGAGCGGTCGGCGACCGGGGGACCGGAGAGACCGCCCGCGCCCAGGGGCTCCACCTCGGCGGCGGGGGTGTGCAGGCCGTCGCGGCGGATGGTGGTGTTGGTGGCCACGATTCCGGCCAGGCCGAGTTCCACGGCGAGGTCGGCGACGGCGTCGATATCGTCGTCGGACAGGTCGGGGGCGATCTTGACCAGCACCGGCACCTCGACGCTGTCGAGGACCGCGCGCAGCAGCGGACGCAGCGATTCCACCGCTTGCAGATCGCGCAGGCCGGGGGTGTTGGGGGAACTGACGTTCACAACCACGAAGTCGGCGAGCGGACCGAGCAGTTTGGCGCTGACCGCGTAGTCGGAGGCGGCGTCGGCGGCCTCCACCACCTTGGTCTTGCCGATGTTCGCACCGATGGGCACGCCGCCGGTGCGCCGGTGCGCCAGATTGTCGGCGGCCGCGACGGCACCGTGGTTGTTGAAACCCATGCGGTTGATGAGAGCCCGGTCGGCGGGCAACCGGAACAGGCGCGGGGCGGGATTGCCCGGCTGCGCCTGCGCGGTCACGGTGCCGATCTCGGCGTACCCGAAGCCGATCGGTCCCCAGGTGTCGACACCGTCGGCGTTCTTGTCGAAGCCCGCGGCCAGGCCCAGCGGCGACGGGAAGTCGACGCCGAAGGCGGTGGTGCGCAGGATCGGATCGTCGACGACGAGCAGTTTCGACACCGCCCAGCGGGTGGGCGCGAATCGGGTGGCCCAGCGCATGGCCCCGAACGCGAGGTGGTGGATGCGTTCCGGCGGGAGCAGGAACATCATCTTGAGCAGCAGCGAGTACAGAAAGGCCCCCATGGTCACATCGCCGCCTCGGGGGCGGCCGTGGATAGAGCGGTCTTGCGGCGGCGCAGCAGGACGCGGCGGCTGCCGTCGGTGTAGGCGCGCACGCGCGACAGTTCCCACCCCCCGAATTCGGCCTGGATGGCCAACCGCATGGAGGCGGTGACCCGGGTGACGTCGGGAGGTAACCGCAACGGTATGTATTCGTACTCGTCGCTGGTGTCCTCCCAGCCCGCCGGTAGTGAGCGCTGTCGCGCCGATCGTGAGGCCCCGGCCATCACTGCCCCTTTCGCTGATCCGCGGCGATCCGCTGGAGACCGTCACCGGTCCCGGATCCCACGAACATGTCGCCGCTCCGGCTGTCGATGGTCACCGTGTCGGGCTGGCGCACCGTCGGGTAGCGTCCCACCTCTTCCGGTATACCCGTCGACAGGTCGTAGCCGACGACCTCGTTTGTGCCTGTCAGCGTCACCCACACGGTCTCGGACCGCTGATCGTAGGCGAGTGCGTAGGGCGACGAGCCTACCGGGAACCGCTGGTGCAGCACGAGCGGATCGACGGTGTAGACCAGCAGCTCACCACCCGCGGTGTCGGTGACGAGGAGGCGACCGAAGTGGTCGCCGATCATGGCGCCGGCACCGTCGCCGGTGCGCAGCATCAACCCGGGACGGTTGTCGTCCAGGTCGAGTTCGGTGACGAGGGTCTGACGGCGGTCCAATGCCGCGACCTGCTCGTTCACGGCCACCACCGTGTCGGCGGAGACCAGGCCCCGCACGGTGTGGCTGAGCGTGCCCGCGGCGTCGAGGATCTGGACGCGTCCGTCGGCGAGGCCGACCGCGTACCCGCCGCCGGGGCGCGGTGCGGCGGTGCGGGCGTCGCCGTCGACCGCGAGTTCGGTGATCGCGCCGGTGGCGGCGTTCACGCGCAGCAGCCGATCCGGCGCGGGGGCGAGGATCTCACCGGGTGCGCCCGCGGCGAGCGACGCTGCCGCGACGGGCAGCGCAATGGTGCGTTCCGCGGCGGGGGAGCGGCCACGATCGATGAGCCGCAACGCTTTTCGGTCGTCGGTGAGCACGGCGAGCACACCGGTCTCCGGCTCGGCCAGCAGCGCCGTGACGGGCGCGCTCGGGCTCACCTCACCGGTGGGGGTGGCGGTGGCGGCGGGGGCGCTCGCGGGGGCGGCCGGTTCCCGCGTCGGTTTGTCGGAGGTGTCGCCTCCGGACGAACAACCCGCGAGCAGGGTTACCGCCGCCGCGCCCGCGAGGGCGCAACGGATCCAGCCGCGACGGCGCATGCACCGAACTCCTTTGTCCTCCGACGAACCCATGCGTTCCTCTTCATCTGACCATGATGCGCTGCCGTGCCCGCCGGGCGGGGGTGTTCGCGGCGGCGCGCCGTCGGCGGCAAAGGTTACGGTGGAAGTGAACACCGAGCAGCATCAGGGAGAGCGGTTGGTGACAGACCACACATCCGGATTCGCCGTGGACGATGTGACCGTGGGTCGCTACGCGCACGGGTTCGGCGTCACCGGGGACGGCCGGACCTTCGCCTTCCGCACGGTCCGTTCCATGCTCGTGCTGGAGATCTACCGCGAGGATCTCGACACCGATGTCCCCGACGCGGCCGATGTGGTCGCGGTCGCGCAGGCCACCGTCGCCGATATCGATCTGGACGACGAGCGCAGCGTGGTGGCGCTGGTGCGCGATCTGATCCCGCAGGCCACGCCGGTGGCGGCCGCGCAGCCGCGCGAAACCACCACGGTACGAGCGTTTTTGGGCCGTCTGAGCGCCGTCATCGACGGAATATGACCTGCCGACCGGTCGGTCCCGCTCGCGCATGATTGACTAGGGGCAAGCAACATCAGTTCGACGCGAGGAAGTTGATGGCACTTCGACGTTCGGCAGCCACCGCGCTCACCGTCTCCGTGCTCGCCGCCGCGCTCGCGGCCTGCGGCGGGGGCGGTGACGAGGAGTCGGTGTCGGCGGCCCGCTCCTCGGCCTACGCGGCGCAATCGTCGAGTTCGGCGGCCGCGGCCAGCAGCAGCGCCGCCGTGCGGGCGGCCATTCCGACCGCGGCCGAACTGGACGCGCAGATCAAATCCGCGCTGGACCCGAACCTGCCCGATTCCGAGCGCACCGCCCTCATCGAGGACGGCGAAGCCTTCCGGGACGCGATTCCGGACATGTACAAGGCGCTGCAGGACAACCCGCGAGCGATCTACGGCGTGCGGGACCCGGTATTCGACAATCGCGACGGCACCCTCACCGCCACCCTGAGCCTGGACAAGGACGGCACCGGCACGAACGTGCGCACCACCGTGGTGCATTTCGTGTACACCGACGGTCGCTGGAAGATCTCGCGCACCGATCTGTGCGGCATTCTGCGGTCGGCCGACTACACGACCGCGGCCTGCGGCTGACCCATGATCGAGACCGGTTCCCTGCGGTGGGGGCGCATGATCCACCGCAACCGGTACCTGGTGTTCGCCGTATTCGCGCTGGCGGTGCTGGCGTCGGGGTTCTACGGGCGGGATCTGGGCGACCGGCTGTCGCAGGAGGGCTGGTTCGACGAATCCAGTGAATCGGTGGCGGCGGCGAAACTGGCCGACAGCACCTTCGGGCGCGACACCGATTCGGATCTGATCGTGCTATACACCGCGCCCCCGGGGCGGACGGTGGACGATCCGGAGGTCCGCACGGCCGTGGCGGCGGATCTGGAGCGGCTGCGCGAGCAGCACCCGGACCGGATTCTCAAGATCGACTCGTATTGGGACGGCTCACTCATGGGGCGGTTCGCCGACGCGTCACGCACGCACGCGTTCGCCTCCATCGGGTTGCACGGCGACGGCGGCACCGAGACGGTCGACAACTATCTGGCCATCAAGGACGAGTTCGGGGCGGGCGCGCCCGGTGCCGGGCCGGGCCGCACCACCGTGCAGTTGGCGGGGCTGCAACCGGTGGTCGAGGGCATCAACACCGGGATGCAGCGGGATATCCACCGGGCCGAGCTCATCGCCCTGCCGATCGTGGCCATCCTGCTGTACTTCGTGTTCGGCGGCGTCATCGGCGCACTGCTGCCGGTGCTCATCGGCGGAATGACGATTCTGGGCAGCCAGGGCATCATGCGGATGCTCACCGACCACATCGAGGTCAACGTCTTCGCCAGTGCCGTGGTGACCCTGGTGAGTCTGGGCCTGGCCATCGACTACGGACTGTTCGCGGTGACCCGATTCCGGGAGGAACTGGCGAACGGCCGCGGCGTGGAGGAGGCCACGGCGCGCACGGTGGCCACGGCCGGGCGCACGGTGCTGTTCTCGGCGGCCATCATCGCGGTGAGTCTGGGTGCGCTGTTCATCTACCCGAACGGGGTGCTGCGCTCGGTGCCGCTGGGCGGTATCAGTTCGGTGCTGCTGGCGGCGGTGCTGTCGGTGACGGCGCTGCCCGCGGTGCTCGGTATCGTCGGCGAGCGCATCGACCTGTGGGGCTGGCATCGGTTCGCGAGCATCCGCACCGCCGAACAGATCGACGCCGGGTTCTTCTCGCGGCTGGCGGTCTTCGCCATGCGGCGGCCGTGGCTGGTGATCGTGCCGGTGGTGCTGATGCTGCTGGCATTGATCCTGCCGTTCCGCCATATCGAGTTCGGCGGGCTGAGCGAACGCTATCTGGCGGCGGACAATCCGGCCCGGACGGCGCAGCAGGAGTTCGACGAACGGTTTCCCAGCTTCCGCACCGAACCGCTGAAACTGGTTGTGGTGGACGCGGATCCGCAGCAGCTCTCGGATATCCGGTACGAGGCCAATCAGCGCACGGCGGGGCTGATGACCGGTCCGTTCGATCCGTTCGCGCCGACGGAGGACGGGGTCACCGTGCTGGGGTCCGGGCTGATCGACAAGGCCGACGCCGATACCGTCATCGCGGCCCTGCGCGACATTCCCGATCCGCCCGGGGTGCGGGTGCTGGTCGCCGGGGTGCCCGCGCTGGAGCGCGACAGCATCCACGGCCTCATCGAGGGGCTGCCGCTGCTGGCGCTGATTCTGGTCGGCGCGGCCGTCGCGCTCATGTACGCGGCCTTCCGATCGCTGGTGCTGGCGGTGAAGGCGGTGCTCATGAGCGCGCTCAGCCTCGGTTCCACCCTGGGCATCCTGACCTGGATCTTCGTGGAGGGCCACGGTGCGGAGCTGTTCGACTTCACCCCCGGCCCGCTCATGTTCGCGGTGCTGGTGCTGATCGTGACCGTGCTGTTCGGCCTGTCCACCGACTACGAGGTGTTCCTGCAATCGCGGATGGCCGAGGCGCGCGCGGACGGCGCGCCGCCCGCGGAGGCCATCCGCTACGGCATCGCCCACACCGGCGGTGTGATCACCTCGGCCGCGGCGATTCTCATCGTGGTGACGGGGGCCTTCGGCTTCTCCGATCTGGTCTTGATGAAGTACATCGCCTACGGCATGATCGCGGCACTGTTGTTGGACGCGACCGTGATTCGCATGCTGTTGACTCCGGCGGTGTTGAAACTGGTGTGGCGGTGAGATGCCCTGCCTTCAGAGGTCGAATCGCACCGACAGCACCATCTTGATGAAGTCGAGCATCTCGGTGCTCACGGTCCCGTCGTAGGCGCCGGCTTCGAGCACCGATCTCACGCAGGGGATGAATCGGTGAACGGCGAGCACGCGGCCTTCGTCCCAGCCCACGGAGAATATGCGCAGATCCGCAGGCATCTCGCGAGCATCGACCACCGGCACCGCGAGCGCGACGTCGCGATGGCGGAGCAGCGTCTGGCCGTCCACGATCACCACTGTCAGATAGCCGTCACCGGCGGCGATGGTGTAGATATCGCCTTGGCGCAGTTCCCTCACAACGGCATGCCCATGCCGATACGCACCAAGTCGGCATCGCTGTACTTCGGAGGATTCTGCTGCTCGTGCGCGGCAATGCGCCGCAACTCCTTGTCCGCGAGCCGTTGCAGAACAGCCCGGTTGATCTCGGCGCTGACGTTACCGTTGGCGCTCTCGCGCAGGGCCTCGGCGGTCGCATCCGGGAGGCTGATGTTGAGTTTCGCCATGCCACCACGGTAAAGCGTGACGCTTTACCGGGGCAACCGACGGGGCCGGACCCGTCGGCGCGTCGGTGTGATCGGTCGGGTTGCGGAACGCCGGGCTGGGTTGTTCTGGTGCGGGCACCCCGCCGTGCCACAGCGGGATTCGCGGACCTATCCGCGCACCGGCAGCACCAGCTGCGCACCGGTGACCGGGTGGTCGAGCACTTCCACCGGATGGCGGTAGATGCGGGAGAGCAGCTCGGTGGTGAGCACGTCGCGAGGTGAGCCGTCGGCGGCGATGCGCCCGGCATCCAGCACTGCCACCCGATCGGCGTAGGCGGCGGCCACGCCCAGGTCGTGCACCACGACCACCACGGCCGCGCCCGTGGCGGCGCGGTCGCGGGCCAGGGCCAGTACCTGCTCCTGGTGGCCCAGGTCCAGGGCGGCGGTGGGTTCGTCGAGCAGCAGGGTCGGGGTGTCCTGGGCGAGTACGCGGGCCAGGGCCACGCGGGCCCGTTCGCCGCCGGACAGGGCCGGGAACGTCCGGGCCGCCAGGTGGGTGACGTCGGTGGCGCGCATGGCGGCGGCGATGAACTCGTCGTCGCGGTGCTGGCGTTCGGTGCGCACCCAGGGCGCGCGGCCCATGGCGACCACCTCGCGGGCGGTGAAGGGGAAGCCGACCGTATGCGATTGCGGCAGGACAGCGCGACGGCGGGCCATCTCGACGGGCGCCCAGTCGCTCAGCGGACGGCCGTCGAGTTCGACGGTGCCGCCGAGCAGGTCCAGCTCTCCGGTGAGGGCGGCGAGCAGGGTGGACTTGCCCGCACCGTTCGGGCCGACCAGGGCGACGATCTCCCCGGCCCGCACCTCGAAGTCGATCCCGTCCAGCACCCGGCGGCCCTTACCGCGCTCGACCACCACCCCGCGCGCGCTCAGGGTGACCGCGCCGGGCCGGGGTGCCTCCGGCAGCGCTGGCGCGCGGCCGAAAACCGTTGCGAAACCGAGCTTTCCGCTCATGCCCTATCCTTCCGCGCATGCGGCACGCCGCACGGCCCGCCCGGCTCCCATCGCCGCCCGCAGCCGACATCCGGTCGGATGGCTCGCGCCGCGCCGTCGTCGTGTCCACGCCTGACCGCTCGTGCTGTGTTCTTCGGGGCCTCGGCCGGGCGCTGCCGCGTGGTGACGGCTCGCTGCCGTCCCGCGCACCCGGCCGTTCATGCCCAGCCTCCCGCACGGGCGCGGGTGCGGCGCAGCAGCCAGAAGAAGAACGGGCCGCCCACCAGGGAGGTGAGCATGCCGAGGGGCAGGTCGGCGTTCTGCACCAGCGAGCGCGCCCCGATATCGGCGGCCAGCAGCACCACCGCGCCCAGCAACGCCGACAGCGGGATGAGCACCCGGTGGGCGGGTCCGACCAGCATGCGCACCAGATGCGGCACGATCAGGCCGACGAACAGGATGATGCCGGTGAACGCCACCCCGGCGGTGGCCAGCACGGCCACGACCACGATCACGTTGCGCCGCAGCCGTTCCACGTCCACGCCCAGATGCCGGGCCGCCGATTCACCCAGGGCGAGCAGGTCCAGTTTCGGGGCCATGAGCACGGCGGCGAGCACACCCAGCGCGGTCAGCGACGCGACCACCGCCACCGCCTGCCAGGTGGCCCCGTTCAGACTGCCCAACTGCCAGAACACGATCTGATCGCGCGCCGCCGGGGAGGCGGTGAACAGCAGGAACGACAGCACGCCCCCGGCGAAGGCATTGATGGCCACACCCGTGAGCACCAGCGTCACGACCTCGGTGCGGCCGTTGGAGCGGGCCAGCACGTACACCAGCACCGTGGTCGCCAACCCGGCGGCGAACGCGCCACCCGCCACCGACCAGGCGGCCGCGAACGCGCCACCCACCACGATGACCACGCCCGCACCGACCGCGGCCCCGGCGGATACGCCGATCACACCGGGTTCGGCCAGCGGATTGGCGAACACGCCCTGCAAGAGCGCACCGGCGGTCGCCAGCGCGGCACCGACCAGCGCGGCCAGCAGTACGCGCGGGAACCGCACCTCCCACAGCGTCACATCCCCGGCCGGGTGCGCGGGCATCGGCCCCCAGTCGAGCCCGATGCGGTGGAAAACGCTGCCCGCCACCTCGGCCGGGCTGGTCGGCACCTGCCCGACGGCCGCCGACACGACCGCCAGCACCACCATGAGCGCCAACGCCCCCGCGAAGATCAGCGCGGTCCGCGACCGGCGCGGGCGGCCGACCGGCTCGGGATCGACGGCGCTCACCGAAACCTCGTGCGGCATGGCCGGATTCGAAGCCGCGTCCGCACGTCGGTCGGGTTCCTCCGATCGCTCGCTCATGCCGCGTGGTCGCCGTAGACGGCCTCCGCGAGGGCGGTCAGGACGCGGCCGGTGTTGGGGCCGAAGGACAGCAGGACCGCATCGGCCATGTCGACCACGCGGCGGTTGCGGCCCGCCGGGGTCTGCGCGATGCCCGGGATCTTCTCCACGCCGTCGACGCCGCCGACGGAGTCGAGGCCGTCGCTCATGACGAGCAGCACGTCGGGGGCGGCGGCGATCATGGCCTCGCTGGTGATGGGCAGGAACTCTTCGGTGATGCCGGAGGCGGTGCCCGCGTCCTCGCCACCGATGGCGGTGATGAGCGAATCCGCGCCCGATCCGGGTCCGGCGATCATGGTGATGGCGGTGGAGCGCAGGTACAGGAAGGCGATGCGCGGCGGGTCGTCCTGCGGCGGAACGGCGGTGCGGGCCGCCTCGATCTCGGCGCGGGTGCGCTCGCCGAGTGCCGCGCCCGCATCCGGCACGCCGAGCGCGGCGGCCACGGCCTCGATCTGCGGGACCACCCCGTCGAGGGTGCGTTGCGGATCGAAGTAGACCACGGTGATGCCGAGGGCCTGCAGCTGATCGCGGATGACCGGGGTGGCCGCGGTGGTGTCGGTGAGGAAGACGGTGGGCCGCAGGGCCGCGACGGCTTCCACACTCAGCGTGCCCGCGCCGCCGCTCACGGTCGGCAGGTCCGCCACCGCCGGGAAGGACGCGGAGTTGGAGCGGCCCACCAGGTTCGAACCGAGTCCGAGCGCCACCACGGTCTGCGCGAGCGTCCCGTACCGGTCGGCCGCCACGATGCGGCTGGTGTCGGTGACCGTGACCTCGCTGCCGTCGAAGGAGCGCACCGTGGCGGGCAGCACCGGCGTGGGCTCCGGACCGATCGGCACCGGGTCGAGGTCGCCGACCTCGGCGGTGGTGGGTCCGGCGCCCGCGGTCTCGGGTCCGGCGCACGCGGTGACGCCCGCGACCAGGCTCACGCCCAGCAGCACTAGCAGGATGCGCCGGGCCGTCACCGTTCGAGCACGCACGAGACTCCTCATGCAGGCAAGGCTAGCCTGGCTCATTCTGTGCGGGCGCTCACGTCACCGAGTGCGGCCGCGATGGCCCGTGGCAGTTCCAGGGTTTCGGCGGCCAGTACGCCGGTGAGCTGCCCGATATCGCGCGCGCCGACGATCATGCTCGCCACCGCGGGCTGATCCCGGATCCAGGCCAGCGCCACCGCCAGCGGTGACACCCCGAGCCCGTCGGCGGCGGTGACCAGCGCGTCCACCACCCGCACCGCGCGGTCGTCGAGCCGCGCCCGGATCTCGGCGGCGGTGGCCTCGTCCGCGCCGCGCGAATCGGCGGGCACCCCGTCGCGGTACTTGCCGGTCAGGATGCCGCCCGCCAGCGGCGCGGTGGCGACCACTCCGATGCCGTGATGCTGTGCGGCGGGCACGAACTCGTGCTCGGCCCCGCGCGCCAACAGCGAGTACGGAGAGTAGGCGGCGGTGATCGGCGCGGCGGCGGCCAGCGTCGCCAACTGCCAGGCGTCGTAGCCGCGGGCCCCGGCGTAGCGCACCCGCCCGGTGCGCACCGCGTATTCGAGCGTGGCCGCGATCTCCTCCAGGGGAGTGTGCGGATCCCAGGCGTCCACGGTCCAGATGTCGAGATGGTCGGTGCCCAGCGTCGCGAGCGTGGCGTCGAGCTGGCGCATCATGGTGCGCCGCGACGCGTCCACCGTCCAGCGGGTGGGTGCGGGCGCGGGCGCGGCCGGATCGGCCAGCGCCGGTGTGCGTCCCGCGCTGCCCGACAGCACCAGTTCGTCTCTGCCGATCTCGCGCAGCAGTTCGCCGAGAATGCGCTGCGCGGTCCCGTCGGCGTAGGCGGGGGAGGTGTCGACGAGCGTGCCGCCCGCCTCCACGAACGCCATGAGCTGGGCGGCCGCGTCGTCGGCGTCGGTCTCCCGACCCCAGGTATGCGTGGCCAGCCCCATTCGGGACACCCGTAGTCCACTGCGGCCCACCGTCCGCTGTTCCATCACCGTGCAAACCCTCGTGTCACACGCGTCAGCCTAGGCGCACAGGTGGTTTCCCAGGGTGCAAGCCTCGCCGTCGACCTCACCACATCACGGTTGCGGCGGACCCCTACCAGCCCGCGCGGGCGGGCGGGTAGGGTCGCCAACGATATCGCGGCGGGGCCGGGTGCGGGGCAGGCCGTCGACGGTGGGCGAATTGTCCACCGGCAGCAGAGGATTCGGTGTGGACAGGAGTGGTGTGTGGGCGAGTCGATGACGTGGCTGCAGGCGGTGGTGCTGGGGCTGGTGCAGGGCTTGACGGAGTTTCTGCCGATTTCGTCGTCGGCGCATCTGCGAATCGTGTCGTCTGTGTTCTTCGGCGACGACGCGGGCGCGTCGTTCACCGCCGTCACCCAGTTGGGTACCGAGGCGGCCGTTCTGGTGTTCTTCGCCAAGGACATCTGGCGGATCCTGGTCGCCTGGTTCACCACCGTGGGCATGAAACTGAAGGCCCGCCAGCGCGAGACCGTGCCGTTGCACGATCAGCCCACCACCCAGCTGCCGGTCTACCGCGACACCGGGTACGGCCTGGACGCGGACGCGCAGCGCGAGCTCGACTACCGCATCGGCTGGTACGTGATCATCGCCACCATTCCGATCGGCCTGATCGGCTTCCTGTTCAAGGACGAGATCCGTACGGGCGCGCGGAATCTGTGGCTGGTGTCGTTCATGCTCATCGCCTTCGCGCTGGTGATCGCCGCCGGCGAGTACTACGGCAAGAAGCAGCGGCCGATCGAGCAGCTCACCACCCGCGACGGCCTCATCATGGGTTTCGCGCAGTGCCTGGCGCTCATCCCGGGCGTGTCGCGTTCCGGGGCGACCTCGACGGCCGGTCTGTTCTGCGGTCTGACCCGCGAGGCGGCGGTGCGGTTCTCGTTCCTGCTGGCCATTCCGGCGGTCACCGCGTCGGGGCTGTTCTCGCTGCCGGACGCCTTCGAACCGGCCGGGGCCGGGCTCAACGCCTCGGGGCCGCAGCTGCTGGTGGCGACGCTCATCGCGTTCGCGGCGGGGTACGCGTCGGTGGCGTGGTTGCTGCGATTCGTGGCCGATCACTCGCTGAACTGGTTCGTGGGCTATCGCATCGTGCTGGGGCTGGCGGTCATGGGCCTGCTGGCCGGCGGCGTCATCTCGGCGACGTGATCACATGTCGGCATTCCGCGTAGCCAGTAGGCTGGCCCGGTGACGGTGATCCTGTTGCGGCACGGCGTGTCCACGTCGAATGCCGCCCACACGCTGGCCGGTCGCAGTGCGGGGGTCGATCTGACCGACCGTGGCCGCGAACAGGCGCAGGCGCTGGTGCAGCGGTTGGGTTCGCTGCCCATCGAGCACATCGTGTGCTCGCCGCTGCTGCGCTGTCAGCGCACGGTCGCCCCGCTGGCCGACAAGCTCGGTATCGAGCCCGAGCCCGACGAGCGGCTGCTGGAGGTCGACTACGGCGACTGGACCGGCAGACCCCTGGGCGAGCTGCTGTCCGAGCCGCTGTGGAAGGTGGTGCAGCGGCACGCGTCGGCGGCGGCGTTCCCGAGCGGAGAAGGCTTGGCGCAGGTGCAGTTCCGTGCGGTGTCCGCTCTGCGCGAACACGATGCGGCGCTGGCACGAAAACACGGGGGTGACGCGTTGTGGGTGGCGTGCACCCACGGCGACGTCATCAAATCCGTGCTCGCGGACGCGTACGGCATGCATCTGGACCTGTTCCAGCGCATTGTCGTGGAGCCCGCGTCGATCAGCGTGGTCCGGTACACACCGACCGCCCCGTACGTGTGGCGGGTGAACGACACGGGTACGGATTTGTCCACGTTGGCAGCGGTTTCCCCGCGCCGCGGCGACGCCGCGGCCACCGGTCCGGTTCCCGGTGGAGAGACAGGCAATACCGCGAGTACGGATAATGGGGATGCGGAACGCCCCGATTCTCATGCCGAGTAGTTCTCATCCCGTGTAGGGCAGTCAGGAGGTGCAGATTGACACGAGCAATCCACATTTTCCGCACCCCCGATCGATTCATCGCCGGCACCGTCGGCGAGCCGGGCGACCGCGCTTTCTACCTGCAGGCCGTGCAGGAACCGCGGGTGATCAGCGTGCTGTTGGAGAAACAGCAGGTGAAGGTGCTGGCCGATCGGATGGGCTTGCTGTTGGACGAGGTGGCCCGCCGCTTCGGCACCCCGGTGCCGCCGCAGCCCGCCGATGTCGCCGACACCGACCCGCTCGTCACCCCGATCGACGCCGAATTCCGGGTCGGCACCATGGGTTTGGGCTGGGACGCCGACGCGGGCGCGGTGGTGGTGGAGCTGCTGGCCATCACCGACACCGAGGTGGACGAGTCGGTGGTGCTCGACGATACCGAGGAGGGGCCCGACGCGGTCCGGGTGTTCCTCACCCCGATCCAGGCGCGCGAGTTCGCGCTACGGTCGGCGCGGGTGATCGCCGCCGGACGGCCGCCGTGCCCGCTGTGCGGGGAGCCGCTCTCACCCCAGGGGCACATGTGCGTGCGCACCAACGGCTACAAGCGCGGCGACATCTTCGGCGCGACCGAGGCCGAGGACTGAGCCCATGACCGGCGACCCGTTCCGGACCGCGGATCTGACGCTGGTCGGACAGGTGACCACGGCCAGCAATGTGACGCTGGTGTGCGAGGCCGACGGGGTGCGGGTGGTGTACAAGCCGGTGCGCGGGGAGCGGCCGCTGTGGGATTTCCCGGACGGCACCCTGGCCGGGCGCGAGGTGGCGTCCTATCGGGTGTCGGAGGCACTGGGGTGGGGGCTGATACCCGAGACCATCCTGCGTGACGGGCCGGTGGGTCCGGGCATGGTGCAGCGGTGGGTCGATCAGATCGAGCCGGTCGACGGGCGGCCGGAGTTGGTGGATCTGTGCCCGGCCGGGCAGGTGCCCGACGGGTTCCGGGAGGTGCTGCGCGCGCTGGACGGCTCGGGGCGTCCGGTCTCGCTGGTGCACGCCGACGATCCCCGGCTGCGGCGGCTCGCCGTCCTGGACGTGCTGCTCAACAATGCCGACCGCAAGGGCGGACATGCGCTCGACGGCGTCGACGGACGGGTGTACGGGGTGGACCACGGCATCTGCCTGCACACCGACCCCAAGTTGCGGACCGTGCTGTGGGGGTGGGCCGGGGAGCCGATCGAGGACGAATTGCTCTCCGACATCACGGTTTTCGTGAAGGCGCTGCCCGGTGAGCTGGGCGACGGGCTGGCGGAGTTGATCACCGACACCGAGATCGACGCGCTGGAGACGCGGGCGCGCGGACTACTCGATGATCCGGTGCTGCCGCTGCCCAGCAGTACCCGGCCCATTCCCTGGCCCGCGTTCTGACTCCCGTACCGCACACCGGCCGATCGGCGTCTCGGTGGAGGCACCGGCCGTTCGACCCCCGGTGTGGTGCTACCGGCGAATCCAGCCATCCACGGCCGACATCGTTGCGTGCATCATGATTCCAATGCTTGACGACCGCGCCGGCGCGGCTTTCATGCAGGTCCGCGCATATCGCCGTGGGTGGTGCGGGTCTCCTCGCGCGGGGGCGGCGCGGAGCTGCCTCGATCGTCCCTTTACCCTCGAATCATGCAGTCCTGGTCCGATACCGCTGTCCCGACCGTTCCCGGATCCGGACCGGCGTTGCGCTTGTACGACACCGCCGATCGGCAGGTGCGCCCGGTGACGCCGGGGCGGACCGCCACCATGTACGTCTGCGGCATCACCCCCTACGACGCCACCCACCTCGGCCACGCCGCCACCTACCTGACCTTCGACCTGGTCAACCGGATCTGGCGCGACGGCGGGCACGAGGTGCACTACGTGCAGAACGTGACCGATGTGGACGATCCGCTGTTCGAGCGGGCCGAGCGCGACGGTATCGACTGGCGGGAGCTGGGCAGCCGCGAGATCGACCTGTTCCGCGAGGACATGCGCGAACTGCGGGTGATCCCGCCGCGGCACTACGTGGGCGCGATCGAATCGGTGCAGGAGGTCGTGGAACTGGTCGACAAGCTGCTGGCCTGCGGCGCGGCCTACGTGGTGGACGACCCGGACCATCCGGATATCTACTTCCGCCACGACGCCACCGAGCAGTTCGGCTACGAGTCCGGATACGACCGCGCGACCATGGAGCGGTTCTTCGCCGAGCGCGGCGGCGATCCGCAGCGGCCCGGCAAGCGGGATCCGATCGACCCGCTGCTGTGGCGGGCGGTGCGACCGGGTGAACCGTCCTGGCCCGCGCCGTTCGGCGAGGGGCGGCCGGGCTGGCATATCGAGTGCGCGGCCATCGCGCTCAACCGCATCGGCACCGAGTTCGATGTCCAGGGCGGCGGCAGCGACCTCATCTACCCGCATCACGAGTACTCCAGCGCGCACGCGGAGGCACTGGTGAAGGGCCGCCGGTTCGCCCGCCACTACGTGCATGCCGGGCTGATCGGCCTGGACGGTGAGAAGATGTCCAAGTCGCGCGGCAATCTGGTGTTCGTCTCGAAGCTGCGCCGCTCGGGCACCGATCCGGCCGCCATTCGGCTGGGGCTGTTCGCCGGGCACTACCGCCAGGACCGGGAATGGTCGGATACCGTGCTCGCCGAAGCGCTTTCCCGCCTGGACCGCTGGCGGACGGCGACGGCGCTGACCTCCGGTCCGGCCGCCGAGGACACCGTGGCCCGGCTGCGGCAGCATCTGGCCGACGATCTGGACACCCCGAAAGCGCTTGCCGCCGTGGACAGCTGGGCACAGCAGGCGGTGAACTACGGTGGCTCCGACACCGCCGCGCCGGGGTTGGTGCGCGACGCCGTGGACGCGCTGCTGGGAATTCGACTGTAGCGCGGACGAATCCGCGGACTACTCGCCCGCGTTCTTGGACTGGGCCAGTCCGCCGCCGTCGACGGGGTGGAATCCGGCGTCGCGGATGAGCGGCACCACCGTGGCGGCGGCCTCCCGGTCATCGCTCCAGTACCACATCTCGGAGGTCTCGCCCGTGCGCTGACCGCGCAGTCCGTCGGCGAGCAGGTCGGTGGCGAGGCGGTCGCCGAAGGTGCGCACCAGTCGCACGTTCCCGAGCCGCTTGTGCTGGTACTCCGCACTGGTGAGCCCGTCGGGGATGGGTACCGGCACCACCTGTCCGTCGCGTTCGGTGAGCGGATTGCTGGTGTCGATGACGATCTTGCCCCGCAGCGCGTCGCCGTAGTCGCGGGCCAGCGTCTCGAACGCCTCCCACCAGACGGCGATGACCACCACATTGGTGGCGGCGAGCATCTCCTCGGGCGAGGCGACGGCGGTGGCGTGCGGGCCGAGTTCGGCGGCCAGGGCGGCGGGGCCGTCGGGGTGGGCGGCGCTGAGGATGACGTGGTCGCCGCCGGAGATCAGCAGTCGCGCCAGGGCGCCGCCGATGCGGCCGGTGCCGATGAATCCCACTCGCATGGTGCGCTCGCTTCCTGCCGATCGGACGGACGACGAGACGAGGACACAACACCACCGAGGGTAACCGAAAGATTGCCCGATTGGTCGTGTTTGCGACCGCGCGGCGGTGCGGCCGGATCGACCCTCCCGCTGGAACGTAGATGGCGATACGGTGAGTCTCCAAGGCTCTCACCCTCGATGAGGAGGTAGGACGGTGACGGCGGTGCCCGGATTCGATCGGTTCCGTATGGTGCGCAAGCAGATTCGCGCCGGCGGTGAACTGCTGGGGGCGGTGCGCAGGGATCCGCGCATCGTGCGCGACCTGATCGCCGGACTCACCGGCACGGGGGCGCGACCGGAGCCGCCGGTCGACGACGGCACGCACACGCCGCCGGAGGGGCTGGCCGAATTCGCGCGCACCGCCCAGGCCCGGCAGCCCGTCGAGGTCTCCGCACCGCAGGCGCTGGCCTACCTGGTGCGGCTCGACCGGATTCCGGAGTGGATGTCGTTCCACGCGGGCTGGCGCGGCGACCCGCCCGGACCGGCCGCACCGGGCCTGGAATTCACCCAGCAGGCCCGGTTCATGGGCATACCCGCCGATCTGGACTGGACCGTCGCCGCGGTGACCGACACCGGGGTGGAATTGCGCGGCACCGGGCCGCAGGGGCTGCGGCTGGCGTTCTGGCTGACCGTCGTGCCCGCCGGGAGCGGGGCCCTGGTGGCCGTGGACGCCGGACTGGCGGGGCCGCCCATCGACGGGCCGTTGGGCGGGTCGGTGGCGCGCAGTCTCGGTGACGCGCTGCGGGATTCGCTGGGCGCACTGCCCGCGATCCTGGCCGACGCGGCCCCCGCCGCACCGCACGTGCCGCGGAAGGCGGTGCGGCATCAGGCATCCGGCACCGTGCTCGCACCGACCACCCCGGTGCTGGTGGGCGTCGGCCAGATCGTGCAGCGCACCCCCGACCCGGCCTACCGCGATCCCGCGCAGCTGGCCGTGGCGGCACTGCGACGGGCCGCCGCGGACGCCGGTCCGGGCGAGGCGCTGCTGCGGCAGGCCGACGCGGTGTTCGCGGTGGCGTCCACCTCCTGGCAGTACCGGGATCTGGGTGCGCTGGTGGCCGCGGCGGTCGGCGCGGACGCGGTGGACACCGTGCAGTCCAGTCCGTTCGGGGGTGACGGCGGGCAGCTGGTGCTCAACGAGGCGGCCGCGGCGGTGGCCGCCGGGGAGTACGACGTGGTGCTGGTGACCGGCGCGGAGGCCGGTGCCACCCAGGCCGCCGCCCAGCGCGCCGGGGTCGAGCTGGACTGGCCGGTGCAGGGCGAGCAGGTGCGCCCGACCCGCGCGGTCGGGGTGGACAAACCCGCCAACAACGCGCCCGAGACCACGGCCGGGCTGCTCGCCCCGATCAACATGTACGCGCTGTTGGAGTCCGCGAACCGGCATCGACTGGGCCGCGGCCCCGCCGAGCACGCTCGCGCGGTGGCCGAGCTGTGGTCGCGGCTGTCGGCGGTGGCGGCGCGCAATCCGCACGCCTGGCAGCCGCGCGAGATCAGCGCCGAGGAGATCGCGACCGTCACCGCCGACAATCGGATGATCTCCGCGCCCTACACCAAACTCGAATGCGCCAACCTGACCGTCGATATGGCGTCGGGCATCGTGGTGTGCAGTGCCGCGGCGGCCGAAGCCGCCGGCATCCCGCAGGACCAGTGGGTGTTCCTGCACGCGGGGGCGTCCGGGCACGACGAATGGTTCGTCAGCGAGCGCGCGGAACTGGCCGCCTCCCCGGCCATCCGGACCTTGGGCGCGGCGGTGTTCGACCATGCCGGGATCACCGCCGACGACCTCGCGCACGTGGACCTGTACGCCTGCTTCCCGGTGGCCGTGCAGATCGCGGCCCGCGAACTCGGCCTGCCCGTCGACGACCCGAAGCGGCCGCTGTCGGTGACCGGCGGTCTCACCTTCGGCGGCGGGCCGGGCAACAATTACGGCGGGCACGCGGTGGCGACGCTGGTGGAGCGGTTGCGCGCCGAACCCGGCAGTTTCGGGCTGGCGACGTCGCTGGGCTGGTACCTCACCAAACACGCGGTCGGCGTGTACTCGACCACCCCGCCGAGCGCCGGATACCGGCATCTGACACCCGTCATCGACCATCCGCCGGCGCGTCCGGCCCGCACCGGCTACGACGGGGAAGCCGTGGTGGAGGCGTACACGCTGCCCTACGACCGAGACGGGCGGCCGGAGGCGGCGATCCTGTCGCTGCTCACCCCCGAGGGCGCGCGAGTGCTGGTGCGCAGCACCGACTCCCGGCTGCTCACCGAGCTCACCGACGGGGATCTGCTGGGGCTGCCGGTCACCGTCTCCGGGGATTCGGTACAGGTCACCGACACCACCCGGGTGCAGCTGCCAGCACCGCCGCCCGCGCCGGTGCTGGTGGAGCGGCGCGGCCACATCACCGTCATCACCATCAACCGGCCGCACGCCCGCAACGCCATCGACCTGGCCACCGCGCTCGGTATCGAACGCGCCCTCGACGCCTACGAGGCCGATCCGGACGCGCGCATCGCCGTGCTCACCGGGGCGGGCGGATTCTTCAGCGCCGGAATGGATCTCAAGGCCGCCGCGCGCGGTGAGGTGCCGGTGACCGAGCAGCGCGGCATCCTCGGCATCGTCGGCCGACCGCCCGCCAAACCGCTCATCGCCGCCGTGGAGGGTCCGGCACTGGCGGGCGGCTGCGAACTCGCCCTGTGCGCGGATCTCATCGTGGCAGCGCAGGATTCGACCTTCGGCATTCCGGAGGTCAAGCGCGGTCTGGTCGCCGTCGGCGGCGGCGTGCTGCGGCTGCCGCAGCGCATTCCCCGCGCCGTCGCCATGGAGATGGCGCTCACCGGTGACCCCATCACCGCCGCCCGCGCCGCCGACCTCGGTCTGATCAACGAGATCGCCGCACCCGGCCGCGCACTCGACACCGCGCTGGCGCTGGCGGAACGGATCGCGGTGAACGCCCCGCTGAGCGTGGCCGCCTCCAAACGGATCATCGACGAGAGCCCGGACTGGCCCAGCGACGAAGCGTTCGACCGACAGGGGCGGATCGCGGCCACAGCACTGTCCAGCGAGGACGCGGGTGAAGGGGTGCGCGCCTTCGCCGAGAAGCGGCCGCCGGTGTGGCGGGGTCGCTGACCGGAGGCGTACGCCGTCGGTGCGTGCGGCGCCCCCGTATCCGCTGCCGGGGCCGAGCGGGACGCGGCACACTCGTATCGTTCCTGGCTCGGTTGGGGGCCACGAACTTCTCCGCCGTCGGCGGACCGGTGGTCCGTCGGCGGCGTTCCCGGCCGCGCTGTCGGCGGCCGGAGCGTATCGATGAGAGGTTGGTTCATGGCATCGTCCATCCCCGAGAGCACCCTGACCCTGCGCCGTGACGGCCTGGAGCTGTCGGCCCGGCACGCCGGGCCCGACAACGCACCGCTGGTCCTGCTGCTGCACGGGTTCCCCGATACACCGCACACCTGGGACGGTGTGATTCCGGCCTTGGTGGACAACGGATTTCAGGTGCTCGCGCCGTGGCTGCGCGGATATACGCCGGGTTCGGCGGCACGGTCGGCACGTTACGACCTGATGGCGGTGAGTGCGGACATCGCCGCCTGGTATCACGCGCTGGGCGCGCCGCGCACCCATCTGGTCGGGCACGACTGGGGCGCTTTCGTCGCGCTGGTGCTGGCGAAACAGTATCCCCGCCAGTGGCTTTCCCTGTCGGTACTGGCGATACCGCCGTTCGGCGGCGGATTCGCCGGCCGGTCGCTGCCGCTGCTGCCGCGCCAGCTGCTCATGTCCTCCTATATTCCGCTCATGCAGTCGGGTGCGTCGCCGCGGCTGCTGGTGCGCGACGACGCGGCGTTCGTGCGGCGGCTGTGGCGGCGCTGGTCACCGGGCTGGGATTTCAGCGAGACCCAGTTCGCGCCCACCGCAAGGGTTTTCACCGACCCCCTGCTGGCCTGGGCGGCGACCCGCTACTACCGGTCGCTGGTCACCGTGCACCGGTCCGCCACCCGCGAATTCCACCGTCTGCTGCTCGCCCCGCTGCCCGCGCTGCCGACCCTGGCACTGGCCGGTGCGCGCGACGGCGCGCTGTCGGCGGACCTGCAGCGTGTGCTGGCCGAACGCGCCGGGGTCACCCACGCCGAACTGCCGGACTGCGGGCATTTCCTGCACGCCGAACGGCCGGACGTGGTGGCCGCGCAGCTGCTGCCGCACCTGCGCGCCGCCACCCCGTGACCGCACGCCCGGCCCGACCGACCACGCGACTACGGCATGGTGGCCGCGTGGGGGTCGGACGGTTCGTGGACGTGTTCGGCGAGTTCGTCGGCGTAGAGCCGTTCGATCTCGCTCGCGTACTTCTGCGCGATGGGGGTGCGGCGCAGTTTCATGGTGAGCGTGATCTCCTCGCCGCCGGGCTCCCAGAAGGTGGGCAGGATGGTGAACCGCTTGACCTGTTCGACGCGGGAGAGTTTGGCATTGCCCGCCGCCACCCCGCGGGCGATGTCCTCGATGACGCCCTTGTCGACGGCCAGGGCCGCGGCGGAGGCGTCGGCCAGACCGCGCCCGGCCGCGTAGGGTCCGGCGGATTCGGCGTCCAGGACGATGAGGGCGGTGTTGTAGGGCCGGTTGTCGCCGATCACCGCCATGGCTCCGATGAGCGGGGTGGCGGCCTTGACGGTGTTCTCGATATTGGCCGGGGACATGTTCTTTCCGGCCGAATTGATGATGATTTCCTTCTTGCGGTCCACCACCCGCAGATATCCCTCGTCGTCGACGGTGACGATATCGCCGGTGTGCAGCCAGCCGTCGGCGTCGAGCGCCTCGGCCGTCTTCTCCGGTTCGTCGCGGTAGCGTTTCATCACCAGCGGTCCGCGCACCAGGTACTCACCGTCCTCGGCGATGCGTCCCTCCAGACCCGGCAGCAGTTTTCCGACCGTGCCCAGCCGCGCCTGTTCGGGCGGACTCACCGACGCCACACAGGTCAGTTCGGACATGCCCCAGACCTCGGAGATGGGAATGCCGAGGCCGTAGAAGAATCCGAGGGTTTCCGGCGGAATCGGCGCGGCCCCCGACAGCGCCCATTTCAGTTGATCCAGGCCGAGTTTCGCGCGCAGTGTCGACAGCACCAGCTCATCGGCCTTCGCCCATTCCGCGGCCTGCACCTCATCGAGGGAGGTGCCCGCCAACTGGGCGGCGGCCTTGCGTCCGGCCACCTCCAATGCCCAGGTCAAGGCCGCCCTGCGGGTGTCGTCGGTTTCGCTGGCCACCGAGAATTCCACGGCCGCCTTGAGTTTCTCCCACACCCGCGGCACCGCGCCCCAGATGGTCGGATGCACGTCGGCCAGGGCCGCGGGCAGCTGGGTCCGATCCGGCACCACCGTGATCTGGGTGCCGCGGAATTCCTGCAGGTACAGTGCCGTCACCCGGTCGGCCATATGCGCGGTCGGCAGATACGAGGTGATCCGGTCGCCGAATTCGATGGGCATGACCGATGCGTAGGTTTCGCATTCGAACGCCAGGTTCGCGTGCGTGATCTCCACGCCCTTCGGATTGCCGGTGGTCCCCGACGTGTAGCAGAGCGTGACGATATCGTCCTCGCCGACCGCCCGCCAGGTGGCGTCGAAATCGAAATCGGCGCGCCCCGACGCCATCAGCTCCGCGACCCCGATGGTGCCCTCCGGGGTCCCGTCCACGCACACGATGGTCTCGATATCCACCCCCGACGCCCGCACCCGCCGCACATACTGTTCCTCGCAGATCACCACCCGGTTGCGCGCATTGGCGAATACGTACGCCAACTGCTCCGCCGAGAGCGTGTTGTACACCGAGAACGAGGTGGCCCCCGTGTGCTGCGCGCCCACCTCGAGCGGATAGAACTCCACCCGGTTCGCCATCATGAGCGCGACGGTGTCGCCGCGCCCGATTCCCAGCGCGGACAACCCGGCCGCCACCGCCCGCACCTGGTCGGCGTATTCCCGCCACGTCAACGTCTGCGTCCCGCCCACCGAACGCACCGCCACCGCCTCCGGATCGATGGCGGCCACCCGCTGGAACGCGGCACAGGAGGTCTTCGCTTCGGCCATCACACATCTCGCTTCGCTCGGCCCGACTTTCCCTGACCGTAAAGCGAGCCCGGCCCCCGCGTGACCGATTTGCGTACATCGGCGATCGTCCTAAGGGAGCGTTAGGAAACGGCCGCACCCCTCCCGTCGCGGGTGTGGCTGCCGACACAGTGGTTCACGGTCGGGATGTGATGAGGCATCCCCGAGAAGGAGATCCACCGTGAGTTCACCCGTCAACGAACGCCGGGTCGTCGCCAATGTACTGCGCGGCTCCATCGGCAATCTCGTCGAATGGTACGACTGGTACGTTTACGCCGCATTCAGCGTGTACTTCGCGAAAGCGTTCTTCCCCGAAGGCGACGCCACCGCGCAATTGCTGTCCACCGCTGCCGTTTTCGCGGTCGGCTTCCTCATGCGCCCCATCGGCGGGTGGGCGCTGGGCCGCTACGCCGACCGCTTCGGCCGCCGCAGCGCGCTTACCTTGTCGGTGACGGTGATGGCGGCCGGATCGCTGCTCATCGCGCTGACACCCGGATATCAGACCATCGGCCTGGCCGCGCCGGTGATTCTGCTGCTGGCGCGGCTGTTGCAGGGGCTGTCGGTCGGCGGCGAGTACGCCACCAGCGCCACCTACCTGTCCGAGGTGGCCTCGGCGGGGCGGCGCGGGTTCTACTCCAGCTTCCAGTACGTCACCCTGGTCGCCGGTCAGCTGACCGCGCTCGGTGTGCAGATCGTGCTGTTGCAATTCCTGTCGACCGAGCAGATGCACGCCTGGGGCTGGCGGATTCCGTTCGTGATCGGCGCGACCGGCGCCGTCGTGGTGATGCTGCTGCGGCGCGGTATGGACGAGTCGGCGTCGTTCCGCGCCGAGGCCACCGCCCGGAACGCCACTGCCGCCGCCGGTTCCGAGAAGCGCGGCTCCCTGCGGGTGCTGCTGCGGTATCCGCGGGAATGTCTGCTGGTGGTCGGCCTGACCATGGGCGGGACGGTGGCGTTCTACACCTATACCACCTATATGCAGAAGTTCATGGTGAACACCTCGGGGATCTCCAAGTCGACGGTGGCCTGGATCAACTTCGCCGCACTGCTGGTGTTCGTGGTGTTGCAGCCGATCGCGGGCGCGCTGTCGGACCGGGTGGGGCGGCGCAGACTGCTGATCTTCTTCGGGGTGGCGGGCACGCTGGGCACGGTGCCGATCATGACCGTGCTCGGGCAGACCACCCATCCGGTGGCGGCGTTCGGGCTGATGATGGCGGCGCTGGTGATCATCACCGGATACACCTCCATCAACGCGATCGTGAAGGCGGAACTGTTCCCGACCCGCATCCGGGCGCTGGGGGTGGGGCTGCCCTACGCGCTGACCGTCGCGATCTTCGGCGGCACCGCGGAGATGATCGCGTTGGCGTTGAAGAAGGCGGGCCACGAGTCGGTGTACTTCTGGTACGTGACCGGCTGTATCGCCCTGTCGCTGCTCACCTACTGGTTCATGCGGGAGACCTCCGCGGCGTCCACCATCGACGCCGAGGCCATCGACGCCGAGACCACCGAAAACTCCCTCGACGCCCACGAGGCCGCCGAGGGGCCGGTCGCATCCGCTCGCGCCACCGTCACCGCGCGCTAGATCGGCCGACCGCGGTGTCGCCGGGCGCTCTCACCGCCCGGCGACTCCGCATCCCGTGACCCCACAGTCTCGGTGCCCCACCCGTTCAGGAGAGAATCGGATCCGTGCGATTGGCAGTGGTCGAAGACGACGACGGGGTCGGCGACGCGCTCGTCGAGGCCCTCAATGCCCGCGGGCACGCCGCCGACCGGATGCGCCGCGGCGCGGACCTGCTCACCGCGCACCGCGGCTACGACGCTGTCATCCTCGACCTCGGACTGCCCGACGCCGACGGGCTCCAGGTGCTGCGGCAGCTGCGCGAGGTGTCCGCGGTGCCGGTGGTGATCCTCACCGCGCGCAGTGACGAACGCTCCATCGTGCGCGGATTGCGCGGCGGCGCGGACGATTACGTGATCAAACCGCCGCGCATCGCCGAACTGACGGCCCGATTGGAGACCGTCACCCGCCGCGCCGCGCTCACCGCCGCCGAACCCGCGCCGCACCTCGTGGAGACCGGGGATGTGCGGGTGGATCTGGCCGCGCGGCGCGTCGAGGTGGCCGGGCGGCCGATCGCGTTGACCACCAAGGAATTCGAGCTGGTCGAAGCGCTGGTGGAGCGGCCCGGGGCGGCGGTGAGCCGCCAGCAGTTGATGGACCGTATCTGGGGTGACGCGTTCGTCGCCGTCTCTCGCTCCCTGGATGTGCACATGACCGGGCTGCGCGCCAAACTCGACCGGCCGGGACTCATCACCACCATTCGCGGCTACGGCTACCGCTGGGGTGCGTGAATGCGGCGACGGCTGCTCATCGCGCTCACCGTCTTCGCGACGCTGGCGGTGCTGGCGTTCGCCATACCGCTGTGCGTGACGGCGGCGACCAGCAGCACCCAGCGGCTGATCCTCGGCCGCACCGGCGACGCCGACCGCTTCGCCACCCTCGCCGACACCGCCGCCGCCACTGGAGACGCGCGGGCGTTGCGCAGTGAGGCGCTGCGCTACCGCGAACTGTACGGCGAGGCGGTGCTGATCGTGGACGCGCGCGGTGAGCCGGTGGTGAACGCGGGCGCCGATCTCGACGACCCACGGCTGGCGGCCACGGCCGTGGAGGCGCGGCGCAACCAGCGACCGCCACTGGTGGGCCGACTCGCGCCGTGGGGGCCCGAGGAACTGCTCATCGCCCGGCCGGTCGGCACCGGAGCGCAGGTGAACGGCGCGGTGGTGATCGTGGCGAGCACCGCGCACGCCCGCGCCGACATCACCCGGGTGTGGCTGCTGGTGGCCGCCGGGGCGCTGCTCGCCATGGCCGTGTTCACCGCCTTGGCCCTGGTGGTGAGCCGGTGGGTGCTGCGCCCGCTGGCGCGGCTGTCCGACGCGGTGACCGCGCTGACCGCCAGTCTGCCCAAACCCCGCGCGGCCGCACCCATGACCCGCCGCTACGGTGGACCGCCCGAGGTGCGCGCGGTGGCCGAATCGGTGGACACCATGGCCGCGGCGGTGCGCGACTCCATCCGGGCACAGCACCGCCTGATCGCCGACACCGCGCACGCCATGCGAAATCCACTCGCCGCCTTGACTATTCGACTCGATTCGCTGGAGCCCGCGATTCCCGACGCGGCGGCCGCCACCTTCCGGGGCGCGAGCCGGGAAGTGGAGCGGCTGACCGGACTGCTCGACGACCTGCTGAGCCTGGCCGTCGCCGAGGGAGCCGAATTCGATCCCGCCGACGCACCCGCCTGCGACGCGGTGCAGGTGGTGCGGGATCGGGTCGACGCCTGGCACACCGCCTTCGACCACGCCGGGCTCACCCTCACCGCCGACGTCCCCGCCGCCGCGGAGGCGGCCGTCCCCGCCACGGCGCTGGCACAGATTCTCGATGTGGCACTGAGCAACGCGTGCCGCTATGCGGGAGCGGGCGCACACGCCCGCATCACGGTGACGACAGACGCCGACGCGGCCATCGACCCGCACCGGCTGGACACGCACGGCCTCGATTCGCGCCCCGGCAGCTCTCACCACCGCAGCTCCCGCCGCCCTGAATCCCTTCGCGCCGGGTCTCCTCACCCTGAATCTCTTCGTACCGGATCCCTTCGCCCCGAAGCTCTTCGTTTCGGCACCACGATGCCCCCGCGCACCGACGGCCCACCCGCGAACCGGGTGAGCGTCACTGTCGCCGACAACGGTGTCGGCGTGCCGGACAGCGAACTCGAGCGCCTCACCACCCGCTTCTTCCGCGGCGAATCCGCCCGCGGCACCGGCGGTTCCGGCCTCGGCCTGCCCATCGCGGCCGCGTTGACGAAAACCAACCACGGCACCCTGTCCATCACCGCCGAACAACCACACGGCCTGGCGCTGACGGTCAGCTTCCCGACGGCGGTGCGCCCATGACCGGATGCCACCAGACGAAGTCGGAACACGACAGCGGCGCGGCCACCCGCCCCGCTGCTCCCGCTGCCGCTCCACGGCTCGATCCGGCGATGGATGGGAGACGCACGTGGATCGCGGCCGCCGTACCCGGCGATGACACGTGCGGCACACCAGGCGGCCACCTGCCGCGACCGACCTCGACGGCCGCGTCCAGCGGGCCCGGCACCGATACGGCAGACATCGGCACGGTCACGGCCTCGACGATGCCCGCGCTCCAGCGGAAGTTCGCGCGCGGCTCAACTACTTCCAGCGACACCCACACGGCCGGGTGCGACACGCACGGCACGGCGGCGAGAGTTCCCCCGCACGGGGGCCACCGTCGCGCACGTGCCGCCATCCGCACTCCGAGTGACATCCCGGGCACACGTGAGCGCCTCGAGCAGGAGGTGCCGTGATGTCCACGCGCCACCTCCCGCAACCGACTTCCCGGCTGACACCCCGGCCGCATGCGGCCATGCTCGAGTGGGAGGTGCCGTGATGGTCACGCGGCGGCGATTCCTGACCGCCGTATCCGTCGCTGTCGGGCTCACCGCCGTGGGTGGGTGCGGGGGCGGCGATGTGCCGACCGTGCGGATGGCGGCGGGGGAGCCGGGCGGTTTCTACGACGCGTTCGCGCGGCTGCTGGCGGCCACGGCGGAGCGGGCGGGGACGGTGCGGATCGAACCGGTGACCACGGCCGGGTCGCTGGCGAATCTGGAGTTGCTGATGCGCGGGGAGGTGGATACCGCACTGGCACTGGCCGATTCGGTGGTCGCCGCGGCGCCGGGACCGCTGGCGGTCGGGCGGGTGTACGAGAACTATCTGCAACTGGTGGTGCGGGCCGACAGTCCGGTCCGGCGGGTCGCGGATCTGCGCGGGGCGCGGATCAATCTGGGCAACACCGGTTCCGGGGCCACCGCGTCGGGGGAGAAGCTGTTGCGCGCGGCCGGGGTGGACCCCGCGACCGAGGTGACGGCCACCCACCTGCCGCTGTCCGACGCGGCCACCGCGCTGGTCGCCGGGCGGCTCGACGCGCTGCTGTGGGCGGGCGGGGTCCCCACGGCCGCCCTCGACATTCCGGCCACCATGCGCCTGGTCGACCTCGCCGACGTCACCGCCGCCATGCGCGACCGCTTCGGCTACCTCTACGACCCGGTGCTGGTACCCGCCGACGCCTACCCGCACACCCCAGCCGTGCGCACCATCGGCATCGCCAACCTCCTCGTCGCCGCCCCGACCCTGTCGGACACCGCGACCGCGGCATTGACCGACCTGCTGGTCGGGACGCCGACGCACTGGTGCCCGCCGAGGCGGCGGGCACCCAGTTCCTCGACGTGCGCTCCCTGATCGACACCGCCGGCATCGCCCTGCATCCGGGCGCGGCGCGGGTGTACCGCGACCGACACGGGTGAGCGCGGACCGTAGACAGGGGGCATCCGCGCAGGGCGCACATCACCGGTCGAGGCCCGAACACGACCCACACGCCGCCCACGCGACGGCCGGGGGCGCGACGGCGACCCGTGCGGCGATCTCCGCCGAATCGGCGGCGGGCACACGGGAAGCGCCGACCCGAACGGCACATGCCGACGCCGCGTGCGGGG
>NZ_BAGD01000073.1 GCF_000308635.1 Nocardia otitidiscaviarum NBRC 14405
CGGGGAGGGCTTCGACGGCTTGGTAGATGTCGGCGGAGCCCATGCGGATGCCGTTGCGGTTGAGGGTGGAGTCGGAGCGGCCGTGGACGATGATGCTGTCGTGGTCGGTGATGGTGATCCAGTCGCCGTGGCGCCAGATGCCGGGGTAGGTGTCGAAGTAGGCGTCGTGGTAGCGGGTGTGGTCGGGGTCGTTCCAGAACCGGACGGGCATCGAGGGCATGGGGGCGGTGATGACGAGTTCGCCGACCTCGCCGCGCACGGGGTGGCCGTGGTCGTCGTAGGCGGCGACGGCGGCGCCGAGGTAGGGCACCGAGAGTTCGCCGGGCCAGACCGGGACGGTGGGGACGGCGCCGAGGAAGGCGGAGACGACGTCGGTGCCGCCGCTGATGGAGGCGACGGGGAGGTCGCCGATGTGGTCGCGCAGCCACAGCGAGGAGGTCGGGGGTAGGGCGGAGCCGGTGATGCCGATGCTGCGCAGGGCGGTGAGGTCGTGGTCGCGGGCGGGGTGGGTGTCGGCTTTGGCGCAGGCCAGGACGTAGCCGGGGCTGGTGCCCAGGACGGTGGTGGCGGTGGTGGCGGCGAGTGTCCAGAGGGTGTCGGTGGTGGGGTGGGTGGGGCTGCCGTCGTAGCAGACGATGGTGGCGCCGACGAGGAGTCCGGCGATCTGGAAGTTCCACATCATCCAGGAGGGGCTGGTGTACCAGAAGAAGGTGTCGGTGGGGCCGAGGTCGGTGTGCAGGGCGATGGCTTTGAGGTGTTCGAGCAGGACGCCGCCGTGGCCGTGGACGATGCCTTTGGGTTTGCCGGTGGTGCCCGAGGAGTA
>NZ_BAGD01000072.1 GCF_000308635.1 Nocardia otitidiscaviarum NBRC 14405
GGGCCGGCTCGGGCGCGGGGGCCGGAGCGGGCTTCTCCTCGGCGGCCGGGGCCGCGGCTTCGGGGGTGGGCGCGGAAGCGGGTGCGGGAGCCTCGTTGGCATCACCGATCACACCGAGTTCGCCGCCGACCTCGACGACGTCGTCCTCCTGGGCGGAAATCTTGACCAGGGTGCCCGCGGCAGGCGACGGGATTTCGGTGTCGACCTTGTCGGTGGAGACCTCGAGCAGCGGCTCGTCGACCTCGACCGTGTCTCCTTCCTGCTTCAGCCACCTGGTCACAGTGCCCTCGGTGACGCTCTCACCAAGAGCCGGCATCTGGACGGAGAAGGCCATGTCCGTTGACTCCTCTGACTGCTCGTCGGGTTAAACAGTTCGTTCTCTCGGCGGGTCTCCACCGCGGGTCGCGGGGTCCCGTACAGCCACAGCCAATTCTGTGGCCCCGGAGATCCGTAGGTTGTTGTTCCGGATACCCATCCTTGCACTACCGCGCGTGCGGCGTGTCACAGGGCGGTCGTTGCGTCCACCTCTCGGGACGGCCACCGCCGCCGTGAGCGGGCGCGGCGACGCGGCGAGCAGCGGTGATAGCCGATCGCGCGTGTCACAACTCACCGCGCGCGAGCGCTGTGACCCGAGAATTCGGGTCGCCACTCTTCCCACCACCTGGGAATGTTCCCGACCTGCCCGACGCCGTGCGCTGGCCCGCGGGCCACGAACTCGCCACCGCCGACTGCGGTCTCGAATCCGAGCACCGCTCGAGCTCCGGCTGTGTATTCGCTGTGGAGTCCGGGCGCGCCCGTCCCCACCTGGTGTTTCGCTGGCAGTATCGAGGGTGGGAAGGAACGTTTCCCAGGCTCCGGAGAGGAGGTTGCCGGATGGGATTCCTGGATCGGCTCCGCGGTGGTGCCGCCGGCGCGCGGGCGGCGGATATCGACTACCTGCGGGACTGGACGCGCACCCGTCGGGGTGTGGAGGCGTTCGTGGAACCGCGGACCACGGTGACGGACGTGTCGGTGGCACTGGTGGCCCACGACGGCGAATGGACCCGCCGGGTGGTGGGTGAGCGTGGCGCGCACCGCTTGTCGGGTGAACTCGGCATCCCCGTCTACGACGTGCGCAAGGTCGGGTATCCGCAGCGCATGCGCGATTACGACGCCCGCCGCCGCATCGAACGGCGGCGCGCCATGCTCGCCGACGACTGACCGGTGTCAGCGTGCCCGCAGGCCCGGCCAGCCGTACTGCGGCGGCCCGCCCGCGAGTCCGGCGCGGTGCGCGGCCGGGGCGGCCGCGGTCTCGGGGGTGGTGGCCTGTTGCTGCGCGGCCTGCTGCTGCCGGAGCTGTTCGGCCGCCTGCCGCCGGAACTCGTCCATATCCATCCACTGCACCTGCTGCACCACGTCTTCCAGCTGCGCGGCGGTCAGGTAGCCGGCGTGCTTGTAGACCGGCAGCCCCTCGCGGAAGGCCATGATGGTCGGGTAGCCGGTGAGTTCGGCCATGGCGGCCAGCGCCGGTTCGGTCTCCCCGTTGACGGTGGCGTGCACGATCTGCGGATGGGTCACCGAGGATGCGTCGTAGACGGGTGCGAAGCGCTTGCACCATCCGCACCAGTCGGCCCAGAAGTCCACCAGCACTATGTGATTGCTCGCCACCACCTGGCGGAAGTCCTGCTGGGTCAGCGCGCGTGTGGCCATTGAGGTCCCTCCCGAACGGCCCGGACCGTGGAGCCGCCCGTCGACTGCATCGGTCCGGATTATTGCACGGCCGTAATCGGCCGTCCGACAGCCGGTTTGCCGTGCGCGGTGGGGCCGGTGCCGACCCCACCGCGCGGTCGCGGCTATTCCGCGGCGATGTCCTCGATGGTCGCGATGAGGGTGCGAACCGGGACGCCCGTGCCACCCTTCGGGGTGTAGCCGAACGGTCCGCCGGTGTTGTACGACGGCCCGGCGATATCGACGTGCGCCCACTGCAGCCCGTCCGTGACGAACTCCTTCAGGAAGAGCCCGGCCGAGAGCATGCCGCCCCAGCGGTGGTTGGTGACATTGGCCAGGTCCGCGATCTTGGAGTTGAGGTCGGCGCGCAGTTCCGCGGGCAGCGGCATGGGCCAACCGTTCTCGCCGACGCTCTGGGACAGGCGGGCCACCCGGTCCCGGAACTCCTCGGTTCCCATGATGCCCGGGGTGCGGGTGCCCAGGGCCACCATCTGCGCCCCGGTGAGGGTGGCGACGTCGATGAGGTAGTCCGGCTCGTCCTCACCGGCGCGCACCATGGCGTCGGCCAGGATGAGGCGACCCTCGGCATCGGTGTTGAGCACCTCGACGGTGGTGCCGCCGTACTGGGTGAGCACATCGCCCGGTCGCTGGGCGGTTGCCGAGGGCATGTTCTCGGCCATGGGCACGGTCGCGGTGACGGTGACCGGCAGGCTCAGCCGGGCGGCGAGCAGGGTGGTGGCGATGACCGCCGCCGCACCCGCCATGTCGGAGGTCATGTTCTCCATGTTCTGCGCGGGCTTGATGGAGATGCCGCCGGTGTCGAAGGTGATGCCCTTGCCGACCAGCGCGACCTTCTTGTCGCCGCCCGCGTAGGTGATGCGGATCAGCCGCGGCGGCCGCGAGGAGCCCTTGCCGACGCCGAGAATGCCACCGTATCCGCCGTCGGCGAGGGCCTGCTCGTCGAGGATCTCCACCTGGAGTCCGGCGGCCTTGGCCAATTCCGCGGCGCGGTCGGCGAATTCGGCGGGGAACAGGTCGTTGGGCGGGGTGTTGACGAAATCCCGTGCGGTGGCGACGGCTTCGGCCACGGCCTGGGCACGGAACAGCGCCTCCTCACCGAATCCCGGGTCGGGCACCAGGAATTCGACCCGCTTGACCGGGGTCTCCTCCGGCTTGGGCGCGGACTTCCCCTTGTACGGCGTGAAGGTGTACGCGCCCAGGTAGAAGCCCTCGGCCGCCGCGCCCAGATCCAGTCCGGACAGCGTGGTGACGGCGGTGTCGACCCCGCTCAGCGCCCGCCCGGCGACACCGGCCGATTTGCGGATCTGCTCCGCGTCGATCTTGTCGAGCGCGCCGAGCCCGACCGCGAGCACACTGTCCACGCCCAGTCCGGCGGGCGCGGGCACCCGGGTCAGTTCCTCGCCCTTGCCCTTGGCCCCGACCGCGGTCAGCGCGGTCAGCAGAGTCGCGCGCGTCTCGGCATCGAGTACGTCGCCGAACGCGTCCGCCGGGGCGATCGCGGGTCCGTCGTCGGAACTCGTGAGTCCGATGACGAGGACATCGGCCTCGCCGATGCTTACGGTGCGTACCAATTCCGGTCCGAGCGAACGATCTGCAACAGCTGTCATGGCTGCCACGTTACTGCGCCCGGTGCGGACCGGCGTCCCGGGCGCGACGGTAGCGGTTGCTGTCGAATTGCGGGTGGGTAACGTAACGCCTCGCATAGGACTTTTCGGGTCAGGCACCAACGCATCCCGCACCGTGTTGAGCGCCGCGGTGGTAGCGGCCGCGATCGTGGCCGCCTTCGCGGTGGGCTTCCTGATCAACCGCTCCGACGAGCCGGCACCGGGTTCCGGCGGGTAGTTCGGGGGACGCGGCACGGCATTATCGCCTGGTGCCGCGCTGCTCGGTATGCGACCGTGATCGGACCATGAACGACAGGGACGTAGTGAAAGTGTCCAAGCGGCTGTCGAACTGGCTGCGGCATCACCCCGAGGCCATCGGCTTGGACCTGGACGCGGCGGGCTGGGTGCCCGTCGCGGCGCTGCTGCGACAGGCGGCCGCGCACGGAAAGGGTTTCACGCGCGCTCAGCTCGACCTCGTCGTCGAGCGGAACAACAAGCGGCGCTTCGAATTCGATGCGAGCGGCACTCGGATCCGGGCACGGCAGGGTCACTCCGTTCCGGTGGACCTCGGCTACGCCCCGGCCGCGCCGCCCGGGCGGCTCTACCACGGCACAGCCCGATCGAACCTCCCACTGATCCGGTCGCAGGGCCTGCTCCCCATGCGCCGCCATGCCGTGCACCTGTCCGCCGATCCGGACACCGCCCGCACCGTGGGCACACGGCACGGCAGCCCGGCCGTTCTCGCCGTGGCGGCGGCGGATATGCACCGCGACGGCCATGAGTTCTTCGTCACCGGCAATGGTGTCTGGCTGGTGGCCGAGGTCCCGCCCCGATACTTGGGCGTCGCGGACTCGACCGCGGTGTCCTAGCGGTTGGATGCCCCGCTGGGCGCGTGCTCGGTGGGGTAGTGGCGCGCGGCGATGCCTTCGAAGAGCAGTGCGAGGCAATCCCCGAGCAGCCGGTCCAGGTCCAGATCGAGGCCCCCGGCTTCGTTTTCGAAGTAGCGCACGAGCATCGGGTGGGATTCGGGGGTGACCATCTCCACTACGTCCTCGGCGGTGGTCTGCGGACCGAGTGGGGCGCGTTCGGAGGTGAGCAGCAGCGCCAGGCCCTGCACCAGGCCGGATACCGACAGGTAGACGGTGAGCATGCTCTCCCGCGTCATACCCGGCCGGTACAGGGCGGTGAAGGCGCGCTCCAGGGAGTCGAGCAGGGTCGGTCCCAGCGGCGGGCGGGTCTGTGCGAGCACCGGCAGCATCCAGGGGTGGCGGCGGTAGAGCTGCCATTCGCCGAGCGCCTCGTAGCCGAGCCCGTCCCGCCAGCCGGTGAGATCGGCTGGGGGCGGCGGGGTTTCGGCGAGCGTCAATTCCGCCATCTCCGCGAGCAGGGTGTCGCGGTCGGGGAAGTGGCGGTACAGGCTGGCGGTCGCCACGCCCAGTTCGGTGGCGAGACGGCGCATGGACAGCCCCTCCAGGCCCTCCCGATCGGCGAGCTCCACGGCCGCACGCACCACGGCGACGGTGGTGAGCCGTCGCGGTGGGCTGCGACGCGGTGGCGCGACCGGCCGCGACCGGGCCCGGTAGGCCCGCGCCTGACAGGACCGTGAGCAGTACCGGCGGCGGCGTCCGCGTGACGGATGCGTGATCGCCTCGCCGCACACCGCGCACTCTGGCGTCTCTGGTTTCATCACGACATCCAGTGTGACGAAATTGTCGTAACCCCGTCGGCATCGCCATACCTTGGCCCTCGAAGACACCGTTCAGATCGGGAGGTTGCAGAGATGGGTACGACGGAGATGGTGACGACGCCGACGGTCCGCCGCGCGGGCTTGGACGAGCTCGACCGGGTGGCCGCGGTCTTCGCCGAGGCGACCGCCGACGAGGTGGTGTTCAGCTGGATCATGGCGGGGCATCCGGAGATCTCCCGGCAGTTCCGCGCGCAGTACGCGCCGGAGATGATCGAGCGCACCATGCGCGAGGACGAGGTGTGGGTCGCCGGGGCCGAGGACGATATCTGGGCGGTCTCGCTGTGGCAGACCGTCACCGGCCGGGAGCGCGTACAGCGCGAAGCCGAGCAGATGCGTGAGCTGTACGAACAGGCTCCGCTGCCGCCCTTCCGGCGTTTGCGGGCGCTGTCGGGTCTGCTGGAGCAGAGCCACCCGACCGAATTCCCGCACCGCTATCTACAGGTCATCGTGACGCTGCCGCAGCACCGCGGCAAGGGCGCGGGGGCCGCCATCGTCACCGAGCGGGCCAAGGCGGCCTCCGAGGCGGGCATCCCCGCCTACCTGGAGGCCAGCACCGAACGCTCCTCGCGGCTGTACGCGCGCTGCGGGTTCGTCCTCGACGGCGACCTCATCGAATTGCCCGAGAACGGTCCCACCCTGCGGCCCATGTGGTTCCGCGGCTGAGATCGACGGTCGGCGGGCGCTCGCCAGCGGTCGGAACAGGCATCCGCCCCGGTCACCGCGACCGGGGTCGGCTGCCTTCACACGGCGACAGCGGGCAGCCCCGGCACGCGTCGGGCAGGCATCGAGGTCCGGCGCACCGCGTCCTGGACGAATTCCAGAATCGCCTCGGTGACCGCGCGATATCCCGGCTCGTGCAGCAGATCGTGCCCGGCATCGAGGAATTCGCGCATCCGCGTACCCGGCCGCTGCGCGCACCACCGCTTGATCGGCGCGATCGGAGCCCGCCGGTCGTCGGAGCCGTGCAGCACCAGCGTGGGAACGCGCGGGGCCGGAACATCCAGGATCGCGGCTCGTTCCGGCGATCCCAGCAGCACCACACCCGACACCGAATCGACCACGGCACCCTGGTCCTGCATGGCGATGAGCGCGGTACCGGCTCCGAGGGAATGCCCGACCATGATCAGCGGTAGCTCGCGGTGTTCGGTTCGCGCCAGTGCGGTGAGCCGCACCGCATTGGCCGCGAGATCGTCGATGGGCGGCATGGCCTCGCTGTCGCCTTCGCTCAGGCCGTGTCCGATGTGGTCGATGCCCCACACGTCGACACCGGATCGATTGGCCGCGCGGCAGAACCGGTGGTAATCGGCGCTCTGCTGTCCGAGCCCGTGCAGCAGAACGACTACCGCCCTGGGGTTTTCGATCGGCCACCTCCGGTAATGCACCAGGCCGCTCACACCCTCGAAATAACGCACCGAGGCATTGTGGCAGATCTGAGGTCGTCCTCATTTGTGTTCTGGCTCACGATAGAGCGCATGATGTTTCGACCCGCCGGTGTCGTAACCGGTCGCGGCGGGCCTGGGTAACTAGGCTGAACCGGATCGTCGCGGCGGTCATGGGATGAAGGGTTTCGAACTGGTGGAGTTGCGCGGTGAGGTGGTGTCCGGGGAGCGTGCGCGCTCGGTGGGATTCGCCGAAGCCGACGGCTTCGACTGGGCGTGGCCCGACAAGAGCGGCCGTATCCTGCACTTCGAACGCCCGCAACGCATCTGGGAGCAGAACCCGGTACCGGGCCGCAGCCGCCCCTACGTGGTCGCCACCTTCAATCTGAAGGGCGGGGTGGGCAAGACGACCACCACCGCGGCGCTGGCGGAGATCCTGTCCGCCGAGTTCGGCAAGCGGGTGCTGCTCATCGACCTCGATCCGCAGCGCAATCTCACCACCATGATGGTCGGTGAACGCCGGGCGGCCGAACTGGATGCCGGTGCGGACACCTTGGCGGCGGTGTTCGGCGATGTGGTGGAGGGCTACCGCCCGCGCGACGCGGCCGGGCTGGTGCAGCCCCGCGTCTCCGCCATGCGCACCGTCACCTCGGTGGACCTGCTGCCGTCCTCGTTGAAACTCATTGCGCTCCAGGACGATCTGACCCACGTCCGGGCGGTGGATCCGACCGCCGTACTGGCCGACTCGCTCAGCGGCGTGCTGTTCGACTACGACTACGTGCTGATCGACTGCCCGCCGAGTCTGGGCCTGGTCACCCAGAACGGCCTGCGCATCGCCGACGGCTACCTCATCCCGACCATTCCGGATTTCATGTCTACCTACGGAATTCCGGCGGTGCAGGCCAGAATCCGGCAGCTGTCGGCGCGGTGGGGCGCTCCCATCGAGGAGTTGGGCGTGGTGGTCACCAAGTACCGCCGCTCCTCGGCCGTGCATCAGCGCATACTCGACGACCTGCGCCGGGACCGTAGTCTGCCGCGCCTGTTCCCGACGCGGATTCCGGAGTCGAATCAGATCGCGGCGGCCGCGGAATACCTCGACTTCGGCAGCCTGCGGCAGAAGTACGGGACCGGTGGACAGTTCCTGGCGTTGCGGGAGCTGACCGACGATTTCCTGTCCACCACCAGGATCAAGCTGGCGTGGGGGCGGTAGCGGGCGGTTCGGCAGCCGGGGCCGTCGCCAGCACCCGTTCTGGCGCTCCGGAGTCGGCGAGTCCGCCGTCGCGCATCAGCAGGCAGTGATCCGCGCCGAGCGCCTCGGCGCGGTCGTGCGTGGCGTGCACGACGGTGACCCCGGACGCGGCGGTTTCCCGGATCGTGCGCGAGATCTGTTGCTGTGCTTCGATATCCAATCCGACGGCAGGCTCGTCAAGCAGCAGTAGGTCCGCTTCCTGCGCCAGTGCCCGGGCGAGCAGCGCGCGCTGACGCTGACCGCCCGAGAGGTCGGTGAGCCGCCGCGCGGCGAGGTGGGCGATTCCCATCCGCTCCAGGCAGTCCGCCACGACGCGTCGGTCGTCGCGGGTGAGCCGCCGCCACGGTCCGCGATGTGCCCAGCGGCCCATGGCCACGGTCTCGCGCACCGTGATCGGGAGGGTCGAGGGCACGCTGCCCTGCTGGACGACGAGCGCGGGTCGGCGGCCGCCGGTGCGTTCGGCGGTGCCCGCCGAGGGGGTGATCACTCCGGCCAGGACGCCGAGCAGGGTGGATTTCCCCGATCCGTTGTGCCCCACGAGCGCGGTCACCCGACCGGCCGGGATGTCGGCCGTGATCTCGTGCAGCACCGCTCGGGATCGATAACCGGCGGTTAGCCCTCGCAGCCGCACCGCCGCGGTGTCGCGATCGTTCACTTCATCACCTAACTTGTATTGAAAATCATTTCCATAATAAGGTGCCGTGTCATGGAATGGCTGTTCGCCCCGTTCGAGGTGTCCTTCGTGCAGAGAGCACTCTGGGGTGGACTGCTCGTCTCCGGTATCTGCGCGCTGGCCGGGACCTGGGTTGTGGTGCGCGGCATGGCCTTTCTGGGCGAGGCCATGGCCCACGGTTTGCTACCCGGCGTGGCCGTCGCCACCCTGCTGGGTGGGAACCAGGTACTGGGCGCGGCGCTCAGCGCCGGGGCGATGGCGGCGGGGGTGACGGCGCTGGGCCGCAATACGCGCTTCGCGGCCGACACCGCCATCGGGCTGCTGTTCGCGGGCATGCTCTCGGTGGGCGTGATCATCGTTTCGCGGTCGCAATCCTTCGCCGTCGACGTGACCGCGCTGCTGTTCGGCGATGTGCTGGCCATTCGCGAGGTCGATCTCGCGTATCTGGCGGTGGCGCTGGGACTTTCGCTGGTGATCGCGGTGCTGGGGCATCGCGCGTTCGTGGCGCTGGCCTTCGACCCGCGCACCGCGCACACCCTCGGGCTGCGCCCGCGCTGGGCGCAGGCGGCGCTGCTCGGCCTGCTCACCCTCGCCATCGTGGCGTCCTTCCACGTCGTGGGCACGCTGCTGGTCTTCGGCCTGCTCATCGCGCCGCCGGCGGCGGCCACCTACTGGTCGCATCGGATTCCGGTGATCATGGCCCTGGCGGTCGCCTTCGGCGGCATCGCCACCTTCGTCGGTTTGCTGGTGTCCTGGTATGCCGGGACGGCGGCCGGAGCCACCATCGCCGCCATCGCGGTCGGGCTGTTCTTCCTGTCGGCCGCGACCTCCCGGCTGCGTATCGCGTTGTCGGCGCGCGTCGTTCGACTGCCCGCCCCGAATGCGAATGCCCTGGTGCTGCTGGCGGCGCTGTCGATGGTGCTGGTCGGGTGCGCCGCACCCGGCGAACCGGAACCGCCCGCCGAGGTGCCGCACGGGTACGTCGAGGGCGCCGAGGAAATGGACTCGGTGCAGTCGCGGCTGGTGGTCGCGGGCTCCGGCGGTGAGCTGCGGGTGATCGATCTGATCACCGAGGAGACCACCGCATTCGACCGGATGCCCGGAATCGTCGGCCTCGCGGGCGACGACCGCTTCGGCTTCCCGCTCACCGCCGCCGCCACCCGCGTGCTGGACGGGGGCGGCTGGACCGTCGACCACGGCGATCACGTGCACTACTACCGTGCGGCCGTCCGGGATATCGGCGAGGTGCCGCACGGGGGAGTGGTCGCCGCGCACAGCGATACGGCGCTCACCGCGCTGATCGGCGCATCGAGCACGCTGCTGCTGGATCGCGCGGAACTGGAGTCCGGTGTCATCGCCGAGCGCGGCAGCGTGGACGGGCTCGCCATCCCGTACGCCGAGCACCTCGTCACCGTGTCCACCGCCGGACGTGTGGAGGTCCGCACCCGCGAGGGCGCGCAGGTCACACCGCTCGCCGGGCAATGCGCCGCGCCGAGCGGTACGGCCGTCACCCGCCGGGGAGTCGTCTTCGGGTGTGCGGACGGTGCGCTGCTCGTCGCGGCCGACGCGGGCCGGTTCTCGGCCACCGAGATCCCCTATCCGCGGCCGGTGCCCGCCGCCGAGCGCGCCTCCCGCTTCACCCATCGCGCGGGTTCGACCACCCTCACCGCGATCGCCGGGGAACGCGGCATCTGGGTGCTCGACATCGCCGCCCGGAGTTGGCGTCTCATCGAATCCGGGCCGGTGCTGGCCGCCAATACCGCGGGTGCCGGGAGCTCGATCCTCGGCCTGACCGGTGACGGCGTGCTGCACGCCTACGATCCCGGCACCGGCGCGGAAACCGCATGGGCACAACTACTCTCCGGGCCGATCGCGGCCGACTCGCCACCGGTCATCGAGGTCGACACCAATCGCGCCTACGTCAACGATGCCGCCGCCCAGGCGATTCACGAGATCGACTACCGCGACAACCTGCGTCGTGCCCGCACCTTCGCCCTCGACATCACCCCCGACCACATGGTGGAGACCGGCCGATGAGATCCCTGCTGAGCACCCTGCTGGCCTGCGCGGCCCTCCTGCTGCTGCCCGCCTGCGGCACCCCCGACGCCGACGGCCCGGAGGTGGTCGTGACCACGAATATCCTCGGCGACATCACCCGGGAGCTGGTAGGTGACGCGGCGAAGGTCACCGTGCTCATGCCGCCCGGTGCGGACCCGCACCAGTTCGGCATCTCCGCCCAGCAGGCCGCCGGGATCGGCAACGCCGCCCTGCTGATCCACAATGGCCTCGGGCTGGAAGAGGGCGTCGAGCGCCACGTCGAAGCCGCCGAAGAGTCCGGTGTCCCAACCCTTTCCGTCGGCGACCAGGTGAACCCGATCGACTACCGCACCAGCGACGGCCCCGACCCGCACTTCTGGACCGACCCGGCCCGCGTCCGCACCGCCGTCGACGTGATCGGTGCGCGTCTGCTCGCGCTACCCGGCGTCGACACCGCGCGGATCCGCGCCAATGTCGACCGCTACCGCGCCGAGATCGAGGCCCTGGACGCCTGGATGACGGCCCGCTTCGATTCGCTCCCGCCCGAACAGCGCCGCCTGGTCACCAACCATCACGTATTCGGTTATCTGGCACAGCGATTCGGTTTCGAAGTGATCGGCGCGATCATCCCCAGCGGCACCGCACTCGCCTCCCCGAGCGCCTCCGACCTGGCCGAGCTCGCCACCGCCGTCCGCACCGCCGGAGTGCCGACCATCTTCGCCGACTCGTCCCAGCCGGACCGGCTGGCCCGCGTCCTCGCCGAACAGGCGGGCGTGCGGGTGGAAGTCGTCGCCCTGCACACCGAATCGCTCACCCCGCCCGGCGGGGGAGCCGACACCTATCTCGACATGATGCGCGCCAACACCGAGGCCATCGTCACCGGCCTCGCGCCGCGCTGATCGTCGACAAGCGTTGCGCACCAACCATGATGAGGAGCACGAACCATGCGTATCCGTAGTAGAGCCGCCTCGGCGGCCGCCCTGTCCGGCCTGCTGGCCTCGGTAGTGGCCCTGAGCGGTTGTGGCACCGACGAGCCGGAGCCCGCCGCCCGCCCGGAGATCGCCAACCCCCTGGCCGTCACCTACGACGGCGGCATCTACCTGCTCGACGGACAGACCCTGAAGGTCGGCGGTGACGTGCAGCTGGACGGCTTCAACCGCGTCAACCCGGCCGGTGACGACACCCACGTCATGGTGTCGACCAAGGAGGGCTTCCAGGTCCTCGACGCCGTCCACGCCGAGCTCACCGACATCACCTTCCCCGGCGCGAAGCCCGGCCACGTGGTCCGCCACGCCGATCGCACGGTGCTGTTCACCGACGGCACCGGCGAGGTCACCATCTTCGACCCGCACGATCTGGAACACGGCAAGCCCGACACCACGAACTACACCTCCGCCGCGCCCCACCACGGCGTCGCCATCGAACTGTCCAACGGCGAACTGGTCACCACCCTCGGCACCGAGGAAAAGCGCACCGGCATAGTGGTTCTCGACTCCGACCGCAAGGAGATCGCCCGCAACGAGGACTGCCCCGGCGTGCACGGCGAATCCACCACCGCGGGCGAGGCCGTGGTGATCGGCTGCCAGACCGGCGTGCTGATCTACCGCGACGGCGTCATCACCAAGGTCACCAGCCCCACCCCGTACGGCCGCATCGGCAACCAGGCGGGCTCCGACGCATCCCCGATCGCCCTCGGCGACTACAAGCAGGACAAGGACGCCGAACTCGAACGCCCGCAGCAGATCTCACTGATCGACACCCGTAATGGCAGCCTGAAGCTGGTCCCGCTCGGCACCAGCTACACCTTCCGCTCGCTGGCCCGCGGCCCGCGGGGCGAGGCCCTGGTCCTCGGCACCGACGGCAAGATCCACGTCATCGACCCGGTCGCCGCGACCGTGACCCGCAGCTTCGACGTGATCGCCCCCTGGGAGGAGCCCCTGGACTGGCAGCAGCCCCGCCCCGCCATCTTCGTCCGTGGTGACGACGTCTACGTGAGCGAGCCGGCCACCAAGCAGATCCACCGCATCGACCTGACCGCGGGCACCACCGCCGCCTCGGTGACCCTGGACGGCACTCCGAACGAGCTCAGCGGCGTCGTCGGCGGCCACGACCACTGATCCGGCGATTCGCTGTCGCCGTGCCGGGCTCATCGAGCCCGGCACGCGCGAAGCAGCGGAAAGCCTCGGCGTTCTCCGCGACCCACCGGCGGTAGGTCCGCCCGGCATTCCCGGTGAGCCGCTGGACCGTATCGCGCACCCGCAGCAGCTCGTCATTGACATCCCCGCCGGTCACATCCAACACCGCATCCGCCGCCTCCGCACCGAACACCTCCACCATGCGCGCCCGCGCCTGCTCGCGGCCGATCTCGACGACCTCGATCTCCCGGCCGAGCTCCGCCGCGATCGCCGCCACCTGCTCGCGCGGCGAGATCCGGGCCGGACCGGTCAACGCGTACGTCTGCCCCCGATGCGCGCGATCGGTGAGCGCGACCCGCGCCACCGCAGCGATATCGGCGGGGTGAATGGTAGGCAGCCCGATATCGGCGAACGGCACCTCGACCGGATGTCCGGCACGAATCGCGTCCGCCCACATGAGAGTGTTGGACGCGAACTGGGTCGGCCGCAGCACGGTCCACTCCATTCCACTGTCCTCGACCATTCGCTCCACGGCCGCATTCTCCGCCGCCGGTCCCAGCCACGGATGGGTGAGCACGGTTATGGACGACACCAGCACCACCTGCCGCACCCCCGCCGCGCGCGCCGCCGCGATAATCTCCCGATCCGGTCCGAACCGCGACAGGTAGAACATGGCCCGCACGCCCTCGAACGCCGGCTTCAACGAAACAGGTTCGGCGAGATCGCCTTCCACCGCCTCGGCCCCCGCCGGAAACGACGCCCGGGTGAGGTCGCGCGCCAGCCCGCGCACCGGCTCGTCTCCCGCCGCGCGCAATTCCGACAACAATGCGCCGCCGATACCTCCGGTGGCTCCCGTAACGAGAATCACGACCGATCTCCTCCTGTCTACCGACAACTGCCGACGACGCTAAAACCTCGAGTCGACTTCAGGTCAAACCGGCGCGGCGATACCGCCTTTCGATATGGGTGGCGTCGTTCTCGGCGCGGGCGCTAGGCTCGTCGCGGCATTACAGGAATGAATACACCGGTGCGCAAGGCGGTTTGACTCCGAACGGCATCCGGATCAGGGGAGGGAATCCGCACAGCCGTATCACCGGCGCGCTGGGCGACATCAGGTGTCGCCTCGTCCGCACGCGCCAGCTGCATCTCGATCCATGACGCACCGCGTTCATTCATTTCCGGGGAGGGCCATCCGACCATGAACAACGACGACCGACCATCCGGTACCGGCATTCCGCCCGCCGTATCGCCATTCGACGAGAATCCCACCGAGGTCCAGAACGTCTGGCCTCGCCCGGAGACATCGCCCGGTGCCCGGTCGCCTGATATTCCGCAGCCCCCTGCTCCGCCCCCGATCGCCCCGCCACCCGCCGGGCCGGTCGGTTATCCGCCACCGTACGTACATCCGGCCTTCCCGCCGCAGTACCCGGCCGCACCGCCCCCACGGTCGCGCCGGTGGATCTGGGTGACCCTCGCCGTCACCATCGTTCTCGTCGCGGCAGCCATCTCGGCCACGTACGTCCTCACCCGCCCGGAGCCCATCGCCCTCGCCGTCGACGACTGCGTCTCGATACTCGACAAAGACAACCCGGTCGAGTACACCTGCGGACAAATCAATGCCGCCTATCGCATCGTCGCACGCGAAAATGTGGTCTATCCAGTGGAATCCGCGTGCATGAAGTATGACGACGCGACCCGCGCCGTACTCGACGACGCCGACCAGGGCTCCGATCCGGATACCGTCCTGTGTCTGGCCCCCACCCGCGTGAACTCGGCCGATCCGGGCGCCATCGAGACCGGCGATTGCGTGAAGGTGACCGACGGCGGCGCGACGGTCACCCGCGTCGCCTGCGCGCCCGAGTCCGGCGTAGCCGAAGTGCTGGCCATCCGACTGCACACCAAGGTCCCCGTCACCGACCGGGCCTGCCACGATGTCCCCCGGGTCCGCCAGGCGTTCGCCTACTCCTCCCTGGGCGGCCGAGCCCTCGTCCTCTGCGTCCGTGCTGCCAACCTCAGCTCGACCGGCAACGCCGAACCCGGCGACTGCGTCAACGAGAACATGACCAGCATTGTCGCGTGCACCCTGCCCGAGGCCGCGGAGCGAGTGCTGACCGTCCGCGTGCAGCACACCGAACCCGTTGCCCCCGAATGCCTCGGCGTCACGGGAGCAACCGGCTTCACCATGAACTCCCACGGCACCACGGATCTGGTGGTGGCCCTGTGCGTCGGCCCCGTCGACGACGCCGATGTCGGCTACGCCATGGCCGGGGACTGTGTCATCCCGCCGGACGAGGGCAACGACTTCCGAGCGACGAAGGCCGATTGCTCCGACCCGGCCGCCAGCGTCCGTGTGACCTCCCGCCACGACACCGACACCGCCGAATGCCCCGGCGACTACGTGGCCCGCATGACCCGCAAACCAGGCGTCACCAACGGCATGACCCTCTGCTTCACCAGCAACTGATCCGCCACGGAGTCGGCTACCCCGCCGACTCCGCCTGCTCCACCGCCCACGCGCAAATAGCCGCCAACGGCGTCTCCAACGACTTCCCCAGCTCACTCAACGCATACTCCACATGCTGCGGCGCCCGCTCCCGATACACCCGCCGCACCACCAGCCCATCCGCCTCCATCCCCCGCAACGTCTCCGTCAACACCTTCTGCGTCACCCCCGGCAACCGCCGCCGCAACTCCGCATGCCGCCGCGGCCCATCCAACAGGGCGTAGATCACCAGAATCCGCCACTTGGACGCGAGTCGCTCCAACGCCTGCCGCGTGGCACAGGACTCCTCGAGTACATCCGGAATCTCCAGCGCCATATCGTTCTCCCACGCCACGGGCACGCTCTCGCCCACCGCTACGGTCTGGGTTCACGGTAGTCGACGAGCTTCGGTGCACCACAGCCCTTCTCACCGATGCTGCTTCAGCGTGGTGGAGTTGTCGGTGTCATCGCAACGTTCCAACTGGTCCCGCAGGGTGGCGGCCGGACTGTGCCGTGTCGTCGCCTGGATCAGGCTTACCGCAGGTGCTCACTTGTACGTTTGCCGATGGCCGCGCTGAGCGCATCCAACTCGGCCAGCACGTCGGTCGCCGCCCAGACACGATTGCGCTTGCTTTCCGAGAGAACTACCAGAATGCCCGCGTCCGTCAGCCTGCCCAGCGCGCGGTAGGTGCTGGCGTCGGTGGTACCCGCGATGCGCTGGGCGGTCTCCGCATTGAGAATCGGCGTGTCCAACAGCGCTTCGATCAGCGCCTCATCGGCTGAGTTCGCCCGCGGTCGTGCCGCCGCCCGCCACCGTGCGGGCAGACTGGCCAGGGCGCACGCCGATTCCTGCGCCGCTTCACTGGCATGGATCGCGGCGAGCGACAGGTACTCGACGAACGGGTCGATCTGCCCCCGTCGGTAGGTGTTGAGGTGTCCGAAGTACCTGCCGGTATCCGCGAGCATCACCGACGCCAGCGGAACAGTCACGCGCTCGGTCAACCCGCGACGGCGCAGGACCGCACTGATGAGAGCCCTGCCGATGCGGCCGTTGCCGTCGGTGAACGGATGAATCGATTCGAACTGGGCATGCGCGAGCGCGGCCTGCGCGAGTATCGGCAGGTCGGCCCGATTGACGAAGGTGATCAGGTCTGCCATCAACTCGGGCACGAGTTCCGGCGGCGGTGGGACGTGTACCGCGTCGATCGGCGTGTAATCGCTGCCGCCGATCCAATTCTGGACATCGCGCAACCGACCGGAATCCCGGGCCGTGTAGTACTCCGGTGCCATCAGCAGCCGGTGTGCGGTCAGCAGATCCTCGATTCCGACGGTCCTCGCGCTGGCGGCATCCACCATGGCGACGAGCGTCTTGACCGCCGCCAACTGGGCCTTCGCCTCATCGCTCGCCTTGCCGCCGCCGACCGCTTTGCCGAAAGCCCGCCACCCCGCATCGATGTGCTCGATCTTCGACGACGCCACCGATTCGCTGCGCAGTAGGAAATCCGCCAGCGGTGCCAGGTGCCGACCGAAGCCGGCTTCGAGCCGCGCGATCGCGATCACAGCCGCCTCATGAGCGCGGGCGACCGCTCCCACGGGGTCATAGTCCAGGTTGGCGATAGGAGGTGGGATCGACGCCTCGATACGCTCCAGGGTGCGGTCGGCCCTGGAGCCCTGCCGCTGACGCGGGTGCCAGGGGCGCTCCTCAACCCGATGCGATGGCCAGTCCATGTGGTCGCACTTTCGGTTGGATTCTCCAGCAAGTATGTTTTAACTATACCTTCCCCATATGAAACGTAGTTAACAACCCCGTTGTTGTATGTTTGAGGTCGATTCCGCCTGTAATCTCAGATCTCGGTCAACCCCTCGCATGACGCGAGACTGCTCACAGGTTCGTTCGGCGCGCCTTCTGCTGTCATAAGTTTGATCGGCTTGTCGACTACGAGGGGGAGTGTTTGATGAACGTGCGTGCTCTCGGGCAGAGCTTTGCCCTGACGGCAGTAGCAGTCGGCCTGATCGCGGCCGGTTGCGCCCGCACCATCGACGGCGAGGCGGTGGCCAATGAGACCGACCGCGCCGCCTACGTCTCCTCGGTATCAAGCTCCGCCGCCGCGGCGACGTCCGCCCGAGCGCACTCCGCCAAGGTCACCGTCTGCGGGGCCTTCTTCAGATCCGCGGTCGACGTCAAATTCAAGCTCAGTGCCTTCAGTCGCGAGCTGGAGGCCCAGCAGGACCGCGAGGCCGCCCGAACCAAGGCTCGCGACGCCGCAACCGCACTGTCCTCCGCCGCCACCACGGTCACCGACGCACTGCGCGACAACCCCTCGATTGCCGCCGTTCTCAACTCGGCCCTGTCCGAATATGCCAGTGCCGCAAAAGACTTCGCATCCGAACTGAACAAGCTGGCCGTCGGCTCGACCTCGCCCGAGGTATTCATCGCCGCCGACGACCGCTACCGCGCGGCCCGCGACGCGGCACTCGACAGTTGCTCGTAGGGGAGCGGAATAACTACCCGATCAAGTAGTCGCCGCATGGCATGCGTGGGTGGCCGGCATATCGGTCGCGGTTCCCGGTCAACCGCCCTGGGATTGTCCAGCAGAAGGATGCCGCTGGCGACGTCTTGCGCTCGTCTTGGCGACGTCAGCTCGGTTGCCATGGACGCGCTCGATAGCTGCGGATCTGGTAGCGTGCCTGGTCAATTGAGTTGGCTTGACAGGGGGTAGGTATCGTGCTGGTCGATCCAGCGATCTTGCGGACGTTCGCGGGGCAGGTCGAGGGCGCGTCGCAAACGATCACAGGGGCGGATTTGGCGGGCAAAGTGAAGACCGCTTTCGACGGGCTGCCTGGTTCGGAGGCGCAGTGGGCTGCGAGTCTGGCTGGCGATTGGTTGCGGCAGCCGCTCGACCAGTTTGCAGGTCAGGTGTCGGCCATGGGCGACGCGGTGCGGGGTGCTGCCGGTACCTACGAAGTGATGGACGAAGACCTCGCCGCCACGTTCGAGGGTCTGATGGTCGATGACCCGAGTTCGGGCGGGTCGCTCTATGGGCCCCTGGGCGACAATATCGAGATCATTGGGGAGCCCGAGCGGTGATTCCGACTCGCACGACCTTCGCTACCTGGGATATCGCTGGCCTCCAGGCTGCCGCCACGACCACCAACAGCAGCGGCAACACCCTGGAAGTGGCGACCCACGAGTTGCAGCGCAATTGTGAGAACCTGCCCGAGATGCGTGGGTGGGAGGGCAAAGCACACGATGCTGCGACAACTATGTTCACCCGGACGTCCCGGCAGGGCCGCTTCTTCAATGACGTCGCGTTGGCGATGGCTGCCGTGCAAGCCAACGCTGGCCAGACCTTTTCCTCATTGAAGACTCGGCTCGACAACGCTGTCACGATGATTGAGTCAGGACCGCTGTTTGTCAACGACTTGTGGGTCGTCCTGCTCAAGCCGGAGCCGATGGACGACGAGCGCTACAAGGCGTTGCAGAATGCCCAGAAGGCGATGCAAACTAACGTGATCAATCCTCTGCTCGTCGAATTCGATGCCGCCGACAAGGATCTGGTACACCGCGTCTTCACGGTCGCCTCCAAGTACACCAGCATTCCTCTATCAATCGCCCAGCTCGTGCCCAAGCCCGACAGCGGTGTGCCTGTCCCCAACACCGAAGACGGACTCGCCCGTCAGGAGCAGATCCAGAAGCAGGACGCCGCGACCACAGTCCGGGATACCCAGGAGCAGGAGTGGTACGGGAACACCAAGACGACGATCACCATGCAGGACGGCAGCAAACATGTAGTCGTCTCGATCGGCAGCATCGAGGACACCAGCGGCTATTCACCTGAGCGATACTCCTACAACGAACTCGGCTTGCCGATGGGCTCGGACGGTCTGCCGCTCGGCTCTCCGCCGACCGGCTGGTCGTATCAGGTGGAGACCGTGTACGACCCCTCCGGGAAAGTCGTCGCGACGACCAGCACCAAAACCGATCCGACATCCGGCTACAAGACAACGGAATCGGTAATCACCGACCAGTCGCGCACCGTGCTGTGGCAGGACGCCGACGGTCGGCGAGGCGGAACGGTCACCGACCTCACGACCGGAACGACCACGCCGATACCCGAGCCGATCATCGACAGATCGCTCAACATGCCCACTACCGCGGACCTCACCCACCCCGTCCTGACCTCGGTTGGCGGGGCGATCTCGGGACTGGAGAACTACGCCGGCAAGACTGGTGCGAGCATCCCGGGCATCAGCGACGCCCAGATCAAATCCGTCGGCATCGGAGCGAAATACGGCGGCCCGGGCCTGAGCCTCGCCGTCACCGCATGGGACGTATGGAACGCAGAGACCGCGACCCAGAAATGCATCGCTGGCATTTCCGGAACGGCCGGCACGGCAGGTGGCGTAGTTGCCGGTGGATTGGCTACAAGCACAGGAATCGGCGCGGTCGCCACGGTTCCCATAGCTATGGGCGGTACTTGGCTGGCTGGATGGCTTGGGAAAGAAATCGGAGAGATGGTATGTCAGTGACGCGATCGGGATTCTCTCGCTATCCCCTCCCTCCTCGATGGCATCGATCACGCTGGATGCGTTGGGCGGGTGTAATCCTCGTTTCAGGATTCGCTCTTTTCCTCATTGGGAACTTGCCTGTTGCAATCGCTCGAGCCGACGTACTTAAGGTTGCGTTCCTGGTAACGGCAGGGGCTGCTTTCAGCTGCATGGCGGTGTTTGGCCTGGCCATGGTTCGCAACACCGGTCGGGCGCGCGTTGATGAAGCATCTATTCGACTTTGTGACGAAGCTACCGTCGTAGATCCTGCGCCGTACATCAAGAGCTCGCGGATCGGGATGATTCTGTGCTTGATACCCGCAGGCGTGATATTCACCTATGGGGCATGGTCCGGCGATCTCAACATACCGCTCACCGGTGGGCAGCGCATATTCTTCCCGTTCGGGGCGATTTTTACCGTATTGTGGGCATTGTACGAAGGCTCGCAGCTTCGAAAAAAGAAGGCGATGGACCTGACATTGAGCCCTTCCAGCCTCTCCTACCCGAGGCCATCGTCTGGAATGGGCTCCGTCGACTGGGGATCGATAGAAGAAGTTAGTTCTGGCATCGAAAAAGGGCGAAGGAACAAGCCCTATGAAGTCATATTGAAAATGGCGGGTAGCTCGAAATCGGAATACCGCGTGATAAATGCTCATATTCCATCGATCGGTGCCGCTGCGACCTACTGGCTGATTCGCTTCTACCACAAACACCCGGAACTTCGTGAAGAACTTGCCGACCACCGAGCCGGTGACCGTATTCGGGCTTATCGGTTGATCGATCAAGACGACTGGATCGTCCGAGGCTCGTAAGAAACCGGACAACGAGACAAGGAGTCGAGTTGCGATCAACTAACAGCCCAGACGGCGATGCGGGTAAATCGGTAGCGAGAAGCCCTTCCGCTGCGAATTCGCCTAAACCAAGTCCGGACCCTTATGCCGACTTTCCGCCCGAGTATCTCGCCATCATGGCCGATGCTGCACGCAGTTCCAGTGAAGCAGCATTAGTGCCAGAGTCTGCCGAACATAGAGTTGACGCAGCTGAAAAAGAGAAGACGCAGCGTCAACAGGAGTGGCTGATTGAGGACGACTATCGGCCGATAATAAGCTATTCCCTGTACAAGCCTGACTGCTGAACTGGGGCTACTGCAGTAATTGCTTTCGTAGCGGGCATCATTACTGACTCTCCATCCTTGAGTGGGGTTGACGACTTCGTTCGGCAGCGCGACTACACCTGTGACCCAGGCCTACCAGAAGATGACCGAGGCAAGAGAGAACAAGCAGTCCGTCTCGATGTTGAGCATCACCAACTCGGCGGGGGCCTAGTCCGATGAGTTATGCGGCGAGATCAGCAGCGTCAGTCTTGGCGCTCGTTGAGGCCGTCCGTGAACCCTTGACGAAGCGTAGCTTCCACATCGTAGAAGATGGCTGCACATCGTCTATGCTGTTCCGGCACTATCGATATCGACCAGCATGGGGGGACAGTGGTTAAGGTCAGCGTGGGCCAAGCATTCGCCGAATTCACTCTCGACGGTCTTCTCGGCAAGGGCGGAATGGGCAGCGTTTATCTTGCCCGGCATCCCCGTTTGCCCCGTCGGGTAGCACTGAAGCTTCTTGCCGCCGAAGTATCCACGGATTCGGAGTTGCGACAGCGATTCGACCGTGAGGCCACAGCCATCGCGCGTCTGGACCATCCCTGCATCGTCGGCATTCACGACCGCGGAATGCACGCAGGTCACCTGTGGATCGCCATGCAGTACATCGAGGGCGTCGACGCCTCCCGCGTCGATCCGCGCGAGATGGCCGTTGAGCGGGCCCTGCGCATCATCACCGACACGGCCTCCGCCTTGGACTACGCACACAGTCAGGGCGTCCTGCATCGTGACGTGAAGCCGGCCAATATCCTGCTTTCCGCCGCTCACACCGGCCGGGAGGAACGTGCGATCCTCACCGATTTCGGCATTGCCCGCCTGGCCGACGCGAACACACAACTCACCTCCACAGGACTGGTCACCGCCACCCTGGCCTTCGCGTCTCCCGAGCAGCTGTCCGCGGAACGCGTCGATTCGAGATCGGACCAGTACTCGCTGGCCTGCACGTTTTTCACGCTGCTGGCCGGGCAGCCGCCCTTCGCATCGACACATGCCGGACAGGTTGTCGCCGCGCATCTCAGCAAGCCATTCCCTCGGCTCAGCGGTATCCGAGCCGATGTGCCCCCGATGCTCGACAACGTGCTGGCTCGCGCCGCCGCCAAACACCCGGGCGGACGATTCGCCAACTGCTCGGAGTTCGCCGCTGCCGCGGCCGCAGCGCTTGCGGGGCAAGCACCTGTGCTGTCTGCACCCTCCTTCCCGCAGGCGGCATCGGGGCCTGTGCCGACCCAGCAGGCTGTGCCGAGATTTCCCGCGCCTCCGCGATACCCACATTCCGGCCCGCGCCCGGCCGCAGTGGCTGCCGCCACTTTCGCGGCGGTCGCGGCGACCGTTGCCGCCGCGGGTGCGCTGCGACTGTGGGTCATCTACTCCGGCATGAAATCCGAGATCAGCCAACTCTCGGGCTACGACAGCGACAAGTACCCACTGGCCTATTTCGGGGTGGGAACCCTTGCCGCGACGTTCATCGCGTTGCTCCTGTTCGGAGGTGCGGGCCTGCTGCTCGCGAAAAAGCCCGTCGGACGTCACCTCGTGCTGTCCGGGACCGCGAGCTATGCGATCGGCGTGCTGCTGGCGCTGACGGCCGACGACCGAGCCTTCACGATATTCGACCTGACAATCGAGAGGGCGGTGTGCGTCGTCGGACTGATCTTTTCGATCGTCGCGGCGATATGCGCGCTACTGCCCTCGGCGGTCCCACGGGATTCACACCGAACCCACGCCCGCCCCGCGTTCGGGCCGGGCGTCATCACCGCGGCGATATCGTCGCTGCTGTGTGCGGTTATTGCCGCAGCGGCCACGTGGCGGATCTCGGACACCTTGGAGTGGTACAGGCAGACCTCCGCCTTCAATCACCGGGTGTGGTTGTTTCTGGCCGCGGGTACCGCGCTACTACTGCTCGTTGGTGTCATCCTGCTGTTCGCCCGAGTTGCCGCCGGACGATTCCTCGTCACCGCGGGCGGTGTCTGCATGATGCTCATCGCTGCGGTTCAGGTGTTCCTCCCCGAACCTGAGATGGATCTGGTCAGCAAGCCGTTGCCGTACCACGGCATGCCCCTGATCACCGCGATCGGTGCTGTCGCGCTGGTGCTCTCGATGATCGCGGTACTGAGTTGCCACGTCCGGTCGACGGTTCGCGTGATGACCGGTTGACCGGGATCGCTCAGCGCGGAATCACCGTGAGCTCCCCCCAGCCCTTGGCGTACAGTGTTCGGGTCTTCGGATCGAAGGCCAGCCCGTCCGGTGTCTTACCTACTCGCTCGATCCTGGTGGTCACGGCGCGCGCCTGGGTGTCGATGACGAGTATCGAATCCAGTACCGGCCCGTCCTCGCTGACCGCATAGGCGGTATGGGATGCCGAATCGACGACGATTCCCCCATGTCCGGAGTTGTCCAGAACCGTGGCCATCGTGTTGTTCGCCAAGTCGAATACCGCGATCTTGTCCCGGCCGGTCGCATAGGCGGTGCGGGTCTGTGGGTCGACGGCGATATGGACCAGGTGGGTGCCATCGGGTCCGGCGATGGCACCGCGCACTCGGTTCGTCTCGAGGTCGACCGCTACGAGCCCCTTCGTCACTGTCCCCGGATGCGATTCGTAGTAGCTGCCAACGACGTAGGCGCTCCGGGTCTCGGGGTCGATACTGACGTCCATCGCGTTGCGCCCCACCGGGATTGTCGCCTTCACCTCGGCCGAGACCGGATCGATCACCGACAGTGTGCTGCGCGCATTGGGCGCACTCTGGTCATCGAATCCGTTCACACTGGTGACATAGACGTTGTGCGTTACCGGGTCCACGGCAACGCCCCAAGATTCCTTTCCCGTGGGAATCGTCGCGGTGACCTGGTTGGTCGTGGTGTCGATGATGGACAGGGTGCCGACCTCGGTGCTGTCGGTCGTGGTGCCCCCGCGCCCAACGACGTAGACCTGGTTCAGTTCGGGATCGATCGCGAGGCCTTCCAGATTGTCGGAGAGCCGGATCGTCGCGGTGACACTGCCGCTTACGGGATCGACGACCGATACGGTCTGGTCACTCTCGTTGGTGGCATAGACCAGGCCGGTCTCCGGATGGACCGCGACGTAGGTGCGGTCCATGGATTGCCCGAGCGCGATAGTCTCGAACGCTGTATCGGTGTCGCCTGTCCAGTAAGTGAAGCCCCCGGCGAACACGAGAATCGCTACGGCCACCGCTGCCGCCGCCGATCCGGCGAAAAGCAGCCCGCGGCCACGAGAACCGAGACGCCACCGCGTCTGCGGGGACTGCGTTCGAACCGCACCGGGATCCGCGGCAGGACCGCGCTGGAACGGTGCGTCCGAGAGATCGGTCCGCACGTCGAGCGAGCCACTCGCCAGACTTCGCATCACCGCTAGGACGACCGGTTGGCGCTCCTGGTCGCCGGTTCGCGGTTCGGGCGCGACACGGATGCGTTCCTGCGGAAAACCGACCCTGACCGCAGCCTCGATCAGTATTCCGACGTGGTGGGCGGACCAGGACTGCGGGTGAATCAGAACGACCCCGGCCGGCCATCGGCCCGCGCGTACAGATTGCGCCCGCTCGACCACCACAGCGAGGATGGCGGCGAAGACCGCAGGAGCCGGTATCACGCCCGCACCGATCTGAAAGGTAGTGTGGCCCGCGTCGATCCAGCTTCTGGGTTCGGCGATGAATCCGACCGCATCGTTAGTGCCGTGCTGCACCGCCATGTCACCGACTTCGATTCGGGCCGGCGATTTGACGAAAACCGCTGCGGGCATTGAATGCCCGGCATCCGACAAGGGCAGCACATGGGGCTGTCCGTAGTCGTCGGCCAATGCCGCTGCGATGTAGGATCTGCCGAAATCCACAGCCAGCCAACCGGCCGGATCAACGCCCACCAATGAAGAACCCCCTCTAGGAACCGCATGCGGCACCGATCGTAGCGCCTGGCTCTTGCCCGGGATGGTGTCACCCGTCGAGTTCTGGCAGTGACGGACAACGAATGCACCATAAGGTCGCCTTGTCGAGCGCGGATCGGTCACTGTTCGCTCGTCGCGGTGTTGTCATCTCCCAGAGGTCGGCTGCTTGGGCATGCGTGCGGAAAGAGCGGGACCTGATCCTCGTTAGGAGCCGCATCGCGGCCTGTGGCTGTGGGTGCGAGCGAACCCGGGCGCGTCAGTGGGCGGTGGCCAGGCGGGCGTGTCTCGGGTGCGTTCGCGCGGGTACGGCGGTTGACCGCATCGGGCGGGCCTCACGCCCGGTAAGGCGCTCGCGCTCCAAGCGGGCGGCGATCGCGGCGACGGTCCGCTCCTCGGCCGGATGGGGTGAGAGGCGCGTTGTGAGCGCGGGTACGACCCAGCTCATGATGCTGCCGGTGGTCGCGCCGATCAGAAACGGCAGCCAGTACGCAATCATGGTGTACCTCTTTCGGATTCGGGATCGTGCGTAGTTCCACCGCTCAGGGTCGCCCCCCACCATGGTTGTGAGGGAGCACCGATAATGCCCTGCGCCGCACGCAAGGTGCGGCATTCGTCGGGGTGGCAGGCGCGGTGCAGTGCGCACGCCTCAGCCGCTTCGAGACGGTTCATCGCGCCGTCGTAGTCGCATCCGGCCAAGGCCAGTGCCCTGGGGGAGACGTATTCCATAGGGTCGGCCTTTCGTTGATTCGGGTGGTGAACCGCCACGGTCAGGGTCGCGCCTCGGGGTGGTCGGGGGACGCCAGGCGGGTTCTGATTCCCGGAATGAAGGAGTTGGGGCGGCTGAAGACCACTTCTTCGGGACGGTCGGCGGGTTGCATGGTTCGCAGTAGGTACTTTGTGCCGCAACGGAGTTCGATAGTCGTATCGGTAATGGACTTGATTCTGGTGCGGGACAGGACGATTCCACGGGTCTCGGACAGCTCGACTACGTGCGCGCCGGGTGTCACCCAGGTGGGAAGTAGGTCGGCCGTCATGATCGAGTTCCCGCTTTCGGTGTCGTCGAGGGTGTGGGTCCACCGGCTGAGCAAGTCCGCGGAATCCGCCGCTCGGGCGATCCGGATTTACCTCCGGGCCTGCGGTTTCCGGTTGCTGAACACTCTCAAGTAGACACCCGCCCGGGCTATTCTGGAGGCTCCGCATCGAAGTTGATCCGTATCTCGTTCGGCAGCCAGCACGGTGCCGCCAGAACGGAGTGACCCGGATAGCGAGGCTAACGATATGGCGGGTTCTACCATCCCCCGGAGAGCGTTGGGCCGGATATTGCACCAACTGCGGGTACAAGCCGGGAAGACTCAGCTGGCCGCAGGATTGATCATTGATGTTTCACCACAGGTCATCGGCAGAATGGAGGACGGAATACCGGTCAAGGTCAGCGGCGTGCAGGTGAAGGAGCTGCTGAGATGTTATGGGGCGGAACCGGAAACGGCTGATCAGGCGCTGGCGCTGTTCGAGGAGGTGAAGGCGGCCAAGGGCGACCCACGGGGCGGGTGGTGGCGTGCGTACAAGGATGTGACGAGTAGTCATTTCGACCACTACATGAATCTGGAAGAAGCCTGCACCAGGCTGACCACTTTCCAAATGACGCTACTGCCCGGTCTGCTCCAGACCCCCGCCTACCGCAGGTCGATGATCCTGGTGAAGGAGCCGGGGCGCTCCGCGCTGGATGTCGAGCGGGAGATCGAACTCGGCATTCGCAGGCGCGTGCGCCTCCTGGAAGACCATGAGTTCGAGATGAATGTGTTTCTGTCCGAAGCGGTCCTGCGGCACCGGGTAGGCGGTCCGGCTGTGATGGCAGAGCAGCTCGGGCATCTGGCCGATATCGGGCAGTCGCCGAACGTGTCCATCCGGGTCGTGCCGCGTGAGGCCGACGGTTACATCGGGCTGGTGGTCGGACAGTTCACCCTGTTCGAGTTCCCCGTGCTCCGGCACAGCGGTTTGCAGGAGCCGCCGGTCGTCTTCGTCGAAGTCTTCACCGGTGCGCTGTTCTTCGAGGACTCCGAGATGATCCAGACGTATCGGACGGCGGTGGCGGACATCGCCGAGGTGGCGTTGGATGAGGGAGATACCAGACAAATGGTTCTCGATTTGGCGAAGGAGTACTCGGCGTGAGTGATACCCCATCCGCAGTGCGGTGGTTCAAGAGCAGCCATAGCCAGCCTCAGGGTGACTGTGTCGAGACCGCGCACCTTCCGGGGGGTGAGGTCGGGGTGCGCGACAGTAAGGACACAGCCGGTGCGGTGCTGGTATTCGGCGGTCCCGAGTGGGACGACTTCACCGCGGCCGTCCGGTCGGGTGCGTTCGACCTGCCCGCGTGAGGCTGGAACGCAACATCGGCGCGGGGGCGTCAGCACATGCTGACGCCCCAAGGGAGACGACCACGCAGTAGGTGCTACTTCTTTGCGACGCCAGCCTGTGGGATGGGTGCCGTCGGCGCGGCGGCCGGGTGGACTCGCGCTGGTCCAGAAGCCATTGCCTCGCGATGCGATTGCGTTGTTTCCCGCCGACAGTGGGCCTCGCCGACAGTGGGCCTCTATGGCGCTGACTCCGTGTCAGTTTCGGTGGGCGGCCGGGCGCGCTGCCGGTAGTTCAGCACTTCGGTGAGGAGAGCGAGGCGGTGCCGCGATCGTTGTGGGACGACGGTGGCGATCGCTTGGAGCAGGGTGAAGCAGAGCACTGAGATGGCAGCCAGCGCGATCAGGCAGATGGACAGGAACTTCGATGTAGTCGCCGCACTAGCCGTAGCCGCCGCGGTCGCGACGGTGAACGTGCCGACGCTCGCGGGGTTCGGCCTGGGCAACCTCATCGGATCTCCAGGGTTCCGGTGACCAGTCGGTCGACGGCCACGTCTCGGAACTCCTCGGCGGCGTCTGCCGCCGCACGCAGAGCCGCCAGTTGCACATTGAGCGCGCGGGCTACCGTCCCGAGTGTGCGTTGCTCGATGATGGGCGGCATCGGAAGGGCGACGGAACCGAGCTCAGGAGCGCTCAGCGAGGGGATGCGTTTGCGGTGCGCCACTTCTCGCAGCCGGGACATGGTGTTAGGTGCCGAGAGTACCGCGAGCAGATACCAGGGATCGAGTTCGTCCTGATTCCGGATTCTGATTCGGAGCAGATTCGTATTGAACACGCGACCCTCCTGGTTCGGTCGCACGATGGCGGGTTCGGTGATCGCTCCGGTGCGAACGATGAGGATATCGTCGGGGAGCAGTCTGAACCTGGACAGCGTGTCGGCGTCGCGGTCGGACAGCCGGGGAGCGTCATCGAGGATGATCCGCTGACCGCGAAGGTTCTTCGGCATCACCATCTCCACTCCGTGCTGGTCGAGGAACTCGATCTCTTGCAGACGTGAGTGGGATGGACCGGCAGTTATCTCGCACACGTCCGTCAACCGGGCTTCGGCGCGATGAGCTGAGGCCGCTGACAACGTACGAGCCACCCATTCGCGCGTCGAGATCACCGCCGCACCGGCGTCCGCTGCCGCGAGCAGCCGGTCGAGCGCGCGGCGTGTTCGGTCGAACGTGCCGAGGGCCGGGTCGACGACCTCTCCTTCCTGGCTGTGGCGTCGCTCGAGGGCTTGGCGGACGAAGTCGCCGGGGTGCAGGCGGAAGTCGGCGTCGCGGATTCTCTCGGCGTCGACCGCAACGGCGTTCCCGCCGTGCGGCAGTGATCGGAGTTCGCCGGTGTGGAGGGCGTCCCGAGCCGCGAAAGCCTGTGCGATGTGGTCGATGTCGATCAGCGTGCCGTGGGGTGCGCCGGGATCACGCCGCCGCATCGTCCGGGCATCGATGAGCAGCACACGGCGGTTGCCCTTCGGACGGGGCGGCTCGAGTATCCACATGATCACGGGGACGCTGGCGACGGGGAAGATGTCGGCGGGCAGCGATATCAGGGCGGCCACGGCGCCCCGGTCGACCAGGTTTGCGCGAATCTGGCGCTCGTGCGCGTCATTCGAGGCGACTGTCAGCTCGGGCAGTAGGACAACCGCACGCCCGTTCGGTCCAAGCCGGGTCACGGCGTACTGCAACCAGGCGAAGTTGTCGTTGTGAGCCGGGGGTTCGCCGAACGGCCACATCGTCGTGTCCCAGGCGGGATTCCGGGGTGATCGCTGACCGAAGTTCGGGTTCGTCACGATCGTGTCGGCATGGTCTGCGGTCGGATGCGTCCACGGGACCGTGTCACCGGTGCGCAGGTGTGCGGCGCGACCGTGCACCGCCAACCGCATACCGGCCACTCGCACCATCCCCGTGCTTACTCCGACTCCTCGGGCGATCGGTTGGCTGCCCTCGGCCGCGCGGGTCGTGACCGCGTGGAGAAGCTCACCGCCACGCAGGTAGGGATCGAGTACGGTGCCGGGCGCCCGGTCCTGTGTCGCGAGCGTCGCCATCAGATTCGCCAATGCGGTGGGCGTGATGTAGTCGCTGCTGTTCCCGACCGCCACCTGGGCCATGCGCTCGAACAGAAGGTCGAAACCTCGCACGCCGAGCTCGGAGCACAGGCCGACGAGCGTGGTCAGCTCGTCGAATCTCCCCTTGCCGATCGCGGCGAGAGCGGCCTTCGCGCCGGTGGGCAGGTTGTGGCGGCGCAGGGCGTGGTCGATGTGGCGAGCCATGATGTCGACATAGCGATGCGGTTCGATGCGTCGGACATGGTTCGCGACGTGGATCCTGTCCCACTGATCGGGGGCGCAGGCCCAGGTATAGGCGATAAGCATTGCCGCTTCGTAGAACTGGTGATCGGGCACACCGTAACCGCGCAACCGCAGGCGGTGCTGTTCGAGTCGTGCGATCCGCGCCCGGATCTCGGCGGGTGCGAGAGTGGTGTCCCGGGGTTGCGAAACATCCTGTGCCGCAGTGAGATTGTAACGGAATCGATCGCCGTAGGTGGTGCCTGCGGGTTCATCCGGGGCCAGCTGGTCGGCGGGAATCTCCCGCGTGTCCAACCATGCTTGCCAATCCGATAGGCGATAGCGATTGCGGGCGCCCTCCCGGGCGACCGGCTTCGGGGCGTCCTCGTGGCGGCGTCGCCAGTTGCTCGGAGTCGAACGTTCCACATCGGAGAGAGCGGCGACCTGGACGAGGGTGAGAAGGTCGGCCTGGTGGGCTGAACCCGGCATTGTTGCCTCACAGTGCTGGTGGATCACGGACGGCTGCGTTGTTCGAAATCGTATGGTGATCGTGAAGGCATCCGCAATGATGACAGCTGTCATGACCATTCAGTCGATGGCGGGTCGGAGGAGGCGAATCGGCTGCGTTTCACCTGCTAAACGCGGAATGATCAGCGGAAACACTCGGTCACGGCGGGCGGACGCCACCTAGTGCAGGCAACTGCGCACTGTCAGTACTCGTAACAGTGTTCGCGGCGGGGTGGGTTCCTGGAAGCGGGCGACTATGCAGCGCTGCTATCGAACCGGTGAACAAGACGGAGAACGTCGGTGCGGTCGGATAACCTCTCAGGCATGATCACTGGGGAACTGCGGAGCAGGATCGACCGGCTGTGGGATGCCTTCTGGTCGAGTGGAATCTCGAATCCGCTGGAGGTGATCGAGCAGGTCACCTATCTGATGTTCCTGAAGCGGCTCGATGAGTTGCAGACGGCCAAGGAGCGGCAGGCGCACTTCACCGGGGAACCGATCGAGAATCCGATCTACGTCAAGCACGACGACCCCGAGCGGGACACCGACCACCTCCGGTGGTCGGTGTTCAAGGAGTTGGGGCCGGACACCATGCTCGCGACCGTTCGCGACGAGGTGTTCCCGTGGCTGCGCACCGCGGGCGGGGAGGAATCCACCTACGCCCACCACATGAAGGACGCGCGCTTCACCATCCCCACCGCGAACCTGCTCACCCGCGCGGTCGACATGCTCGACGACATGACCCTCGGCGAGGGCGACACCAAGGGCGACCTGTACGAGTACATGCTCTCCAAGATCGCCACCGCCGGTCAGAACGGGCAGTTCCGTACTCCGCGCCACATCATCGAACTCATGGTGGAGATGATGGCTCCCGGTCCGAAGGACGAGATCTGTGACCCGGCCTGCGGCACAGCGGGCTTCCTGGTCGGCGCGGCCGAATACCTCAAGCGCACCCACCCGACTGTGCTCACCGACGATGCACAGCGGAATCACTTCCACGCCAGCATGTTCCACGGTTTCGATTTCGACTCCACCATGCTGCGCATCGCCAGCATGAACATGCTCATGCACGAGATCGAGCAGCCCGACATCCGCTACCGCGACTCGCTGGCGCAGACGGTTTCGGTTGAGGCCGAGAAGTATTCGATGATCCTGGCCAACCCGCCGTTCGCCGGCAGCCTCGACTACGAGACCACCGCCAAGGATCTGCTCCAGGTCGTCAAGACCAAGAAGACCGAGCTGCTGTTCCTGGCGCTGTTCCTGCGGCTCCTCAAGCCCGGCGGCCGGGCGGCGGTCATCGTGCCCGACGGCGTGCTGTTCGGATCGACCAAGGCGCACAAGGAACTTCGCAAGATCCTCGTCGACGAGCACGGGCTCGACGCGGTAGTGAAACTGCCCTCCGGTGTGTTCAAGCCGTACGCGGGCGTGTCCACCGCCATCCTGTTCTTCACCAAAGGTGACGCCACGGACAAAGTGTGGTTCTACGAGGTCACCGCCGACGGCTTCAGCCTCGACGACAAGCGCACCGCGCTGCTGCCCGAGGACAAACTCGGCGTCGTCCCTCGAACCCCGCTGGCCGCCGAGGAACACGCCAAGAACAACCTCCCCGACGTGCTGGCCCGGTGGAACCGCCGCCACGCCGACGAAGGCGAACGCGCCCGCACCGAACAGAGCTTCTGCGTGCCCAAGGCCGACATCGCCGCCCAGGATTACGACCTGTCGCTCAACCGGTACAAGGAGATCGTCCACGAGGAGGTCGAGCATCGGCCGCCGCTGGACATCATCGATGAGTTGGAACAGATCGAGGCGGAGATTCAGCAGGGGATGTCGGAGTTGAAGGGGATGCTGGGATGACAACCGTTCCGACTGTGTCGCTCGGGAGCATCACTGAAATACGTTCAGGCATTGGTTTTCCAGTTGAACTTCAAGGTAAAGTTCGCGGGAAGTATCCATTTGCTAAAGTGGGTGATATTTCGCGAACTGCACGGTCGGGTAGTGCGTGGATATATTCGGCCGCCAATTATGTCGATGATGCAGACTTATCGATGCTGCGAGCCAAGATTGTTCCGAGGGGGGCGGTCGTGTTCGCAAAGATTGGTGAAGCTATTCAGCAGAATCTGAGGGTGCTCACAGCGTCCGAATTTCTGGTTGACAACAATGTATTCGCGGTCATTCCGCAACCATCGGTTGATGAGAAGTATCTTTACCATTTCCTGAGGTCGATCGACCTCTATCCGATGGCATCATCCACCACAGTGCCTTCCATAAGGAAAACGGAACTAGCCAAACTTCCAGTTCCTTTGCCGTCACATTCTGAGCAGCAGCGGATTGCGGAGGTGCTGGATCGGGTGGATGCGCTGCGGGAGAAGCGGCGGCAGGCCATCGCCCTCCTCGACGACCTCGCTCAATCCATCTTTCTCGACATGTTCGGCGATCCAAGACTGAATCCCAGCGGGTGGCAAGAGGCCCTCCTGTCGGATGTCGTTTCAGAATTTCGCTATGGGACGTCGAATAAATCGGAGGGCATGGGTTTCCCTGCGCTTCGAATTCCAAACGTCGTGGGAGGGGCGCTGAATCTGACCGAATTGAAGAATGTTCCTGTGACCGACAAAGAGCTGGAACGACTCCGCCTTCAGGAGGGTGACCTTCTGTTTGTGAGAACCAATGGAAATCCAGATTACGTAGGTCGATGTGCGATTTTCTCTCAAAGTGTTGTTGAAAAGTCTGGACTGGATTCCCGCAATGTAATCTATGCCTCATATCTGATCCGCGCAAGGCTGAACATCAAGGAGGCTGATCCGATATTTTTGCGAGAATTCTTGACGAGCTCATTCGGGCGTGCCAAGCTGCGCGAGAATGGGAAAACTTCTGCTGGACAGTACAATATAAATATCGATGGATTGGGTAAAGTTCCGATATTTCTCCCGCCGGTATCTCGCCAGCAAGAATTTGCCGCCAGGTTGACGGCACTGGATTCCCGTCGGCGAACTCAGCGGTGTCACCTCGCCGAACTCGACGCCCTCTTCGCCTCCCTACAATCCCGCGCCTTCCGTGGCGAGCTGTGACATCATGAGCTGAAAGATCTTGTGAGGAGGGGCTTTTCATGACGACCGCCAGCAACTTCGCTTTTCTGCGCACCGAGTGGCCCGAGCTGTTCGAGGAGGCCGTGCGGGCGGAGCGGCTGGCGGTGGCGGATCCGAGGGTGGCGTGCTTCTGGGCGCGGCGGGGGCTCGAGCTGGCGGTGGATTGGCTGTTTCAGATGGATGGGTCGTTGCGGCGGCCGTATCGGAACGAGCTGGCGGCGCTGATCAGTGAGCCGACCTTGCGGCATGTCGCGGGGGCGAAGATCTGCGCGAAGATGGATGTGATTCGGCGGCAGGGGAATATCGCCGTGCATCGGCGGACGCCGGTGACGGCGCAGGACGCCATGACGGCTGTCGCAGAGCTGTTTCACGTCATGTTCTGGGTGGCGCGCACGTACGCGCTCGATCCGGCGCACACACCGGCCGACGGGTTGGGGTTCGATCAGGCGCTGATTCCGAAGCCGGTCCCGGCGGAGGTGCGGCGGCGCAAGCAGGCCGAGATTCAGCAGATGGCGGCCGAGTTCGAGGCGCAGCGACAAGCCCTGGCCGAGACGCGGGCCAAGAGCAAGGAGTACGAGGAGGAGCTGGAGCGGCTACGTGCCGAGGTGAAGGCGGCCAAGGCCGTGAACGCCGCGGTCGCGGATCACCACGACTACAACGAGGCCGAGACTCGCACGAACCTCATCGATATGATGTTGAAGGAGGCCGGGTGGACTCTCAGCGGTGCGAACGATCGCGAGTACAAGGTCACGGGCATGCCGACTCCCAGCGGTGCCGGGCACGTGGATTATGTGCTGTGGGATGACAACGGCAAGCCGCTCGGTGTGGTCGAGGCCAAGCGCACCACCAAGAGCGTCGAGGCCGGTAAGCATCAAGCGCAGCTGTACGCGGACGCGCTGGAGAAGCAGCACGGTCAGCGGCCGGTGATCTTCTACACCAACGGCTACGACACCGAGATCTGGGACGACACCTTCTATCCGTCGCGACCGGTATCAGGGTTCTACACCAAAGACCAGCTGCGCCTGCTGGTTCAGCGTCGCGCGGGCCGGAAGACGTTGGGCAGCACCAAGATCAATGAGGCGATCGCGGGGCGGCACTATCAGAGCCGGGCGATCCGGCGGATCGGCACGCACTTCGAGGAGGACAAGCAGCGGCAGGCGCTGCTGGTGATGGCGACCGGAACCGGCAAGACGCGCACCGTGATCGCGCTGGTCGATCAGCTCATCCGCGCCGGATGGGTGAAGCGGGTGCTGTTCCTCGCCGATCGGCAGGTACTGGTCAATCAGGCCGTCAACGCGTTCAAGGAGCATCTGCCGGGTGTACCGACGGTGAACCTGCTGACGGAGAAGAAGACCGACGCCCGCGTCTACGTCTCCACGTATCCGACCATGCTGAACCTCATCAACGAGTTGGATGACAAGGAGGAGCGGCGTTTCGGGCCGGGCTACTTCGATCTGGTCATCATCGACGAGGCGCATCGTTCTGTGTATCAGAAGTATGGCGCGATCTTCGATCACTTCGATTCGCTGCTGGTCGGTTTGACGGCGACGCCGAAGGACGAGATCGACCGCAACACCTACCGGCTGTTCGGGCTCGAGGACGGAGTGCCGACCGACTCCTATGACCTGGAACAGGCTGTCGCCGAGGGATATCTGGTGCCGCCGACCGCCATCTCGGTGCCGCTGAAGTTCCAGCTGCACGGCATCAGGTACGACGACCTGTCCGAATCGGAGAAGGACAAGTGGGATGAACTCGAATGGGATGAGGACGCCGGTGTCCCGGAGGAGATCCTCGCCGATGATCTGAACCGCTTCCTGTTCAACGCCGACACCGTGGACAAGATGTTGCAGGCGTTGATGGCGACCGGCGGCCGGGTCGACGATGGCGAACGGCTCGGCAAGACGATCATCTTCGCCCGCAACCAGAAGCACGCGAAACTCATCGTCGACCGCTTCGACGCGCTGTTCCCCGAGTTCAAGGGCGAGCACACGAAGCTGATCACCAATGAGGTCAGCCACGCGCAGTCGCTCATCGAACAGTTCGAGAAGCCCGACAGCGCGCTGCGCATCGCCGTGTCGGTGGACATGCTCGACACCGGCCTCGACGTGCCCGCGGTGCTGAACCTGGTGTTCGCGAAACTGGTGCGTTCCAAGACCAAGTACTGGCAGATGATCGGTCGCGGAACCCGCCTGTGCCCCAATCTGTTCGGTCCCGACAAGGACAAGTCCACCTTCGGTGTCTTCGACCTGTGCCAGAACATCGAGTACTTCAACCAGGACATCGCCGCCGCGGAAGCCCGTGTGCAGCCGTCGATGAGTCAGCGGCTGTTCAACGCTCGCGTCGACCTGCTCGCCTATCTCGACGAACTACAGCAACCCGGCCGACGTCCCGCCGAGATCGGCGAGAATGACCCGGCATCGAATCTCGACCTGCGCTGGCAGGTCGCCGACCGGCTGCATGTCGAAGTGGCGAATATGAACCCGCAGAATGTGGAGGTTCGCCACAAGCTGCGCCAGGTGGAGGAATTCAGCGAGCCGACACGGTGGGAAGTGCAGTTCACCTCGGGTGTGCGCGTCAGTTTGGCCCAGATCTCCGGCCTGCCCACCGAATTCAAGGAGTCGGAGAACAGCCCGCAGGCCAAGCGGTTCGACTATCTGGTGTTGCGGTTGCAGCTGGCGACGCTGACCGCCGACCCGAGCTTCACGACGCTGCGTGAGCAGGTGCAGGAGATCGCCTCCTACCTGCTGGACCCCACGTTACAGAGCATCACCGCCATCAAGGCGCAGTACGAGCTTATCGAAGACGTGGCCGGTGACTCCTGGTGGGAGGACGTCACGCTGCCGATGCTGGAAACCATGCGCCGTCGGCTCCGCGGCCTGGTGAAGAACATTCGGCCCAAGAGCGGTCAGAATCCGCTCTACACCGACTTCGAGGACGAGCTCGGCGACATCACCGTGACCGAGATCAAGGGCGTGCCCGGCGGCGGAAAGGGCATGGCGCGTTTCGAATCCAAGGTCCGCACCTATCTGCGCAGCCACGAGGACCTGCTCGCCGTGCAGAAGATCCTGCGCAACCGCCCGATCACCTCCGAGGATCTGGAACAGCTCGAGGGCGTCTTCCTCGCCAACCGCTTCGGCACCGAGGCCGAGATCGAGGAAGCCAAACAGCTGCACGGGGGTCTCGGACTGTTCCTGCGCAAGCTCACCGGTCTCGAGCGGGAAGCCGCGTCCGAGGCGTTCGACGAGTTCCAGTCCGGCAAGAACCTGTCGGCGAACCAGTTGCATTTCCTCAATATGCTCGTCGAGGTCGTTGCCCGGAACGGCATCGTCGAGGTGAAGGATCTGTGGAAGCAGCCATTTCGGGCGTTGGCGCCGACCGGTCCGGAGGAGCTGTTCACCAGTGCCGAGGTCGCGGACCTTGTCGCGATCGTGAAGAATTTTCGTACGACAGCGGTACCGTCCGGTGTCCAGGCCTCGTAGCGGGAAGCACATGTTCGTAGCCCCCTGATGGTCCGGAGGCCTGATTGACCATCAGGGGGCCTGCCACGTGTCTCTGTTCTCGGTTCTAATCAGTCTTGAACAAACCCGATCCAGATGTAGTCTCTCGCTCTGGTCAGCGCGACCATCGTCTGCCGGGCGGCGAGTTCCGCGCGGTCGCGCTCGCCGCCGGACAGCCCGTCCAGCGACTTCGATGGTGCCTCCGTAATGTGGAAGACCGCTGCGAAATCCATGCCCTTGGCGCGATGGACTGTTCCTACCTTGACCACGTCCTGCTGGGTTCCGTCGTAATGCTCGAGCGAGAGCGTCGGTATTCCCGCGCGGCGTAGCGCGTTTCGGTAGTCCTCGGCGGCCTTGTTCGTCGCGGTGATCACCGCGCAGTCGGAGAGGGGCAGGCCGGACTCGGTGATAGCTCGTACTAGACGGCTGCTGGCATCCTTGCGCGAGAACGTCTCCGACTTGGCTTTCCCGCCGGGCAGCACCACCTCGGTGTCACGTAGGACGAAGCCTGGAGCTCCATCGAGATCATCGACACTGTTGGTGGCGTCGATGTGTTTCGCGTACTCGTGGACGGCCTGTCGGTTGCGGTAGTTGGTGCGCAGAACCGCGCCGCGGCCGACTATGGGGATTCCGGCGTCGGAGAGACGCCAGCCGCCCGGGTAGACCTGTTGTTGGCCGTCGCCGACGAGCAGGAGGGGTGAGGCTGGTGTGCCGCCTGCGATTTGGTGGACCAGTTTCAGCTCCATCAGGGTGAAGTCTTGGACCTCGTCCACCACGACCAGGGCATAGGGATCGTCGAGCGGGGCTGCGCGGAGTTCCGTGATGGCCGCGTCGATGGCGTCGTTGAAGTCTGCGACTCCGCGGGCGCTCAGGTTCTTCCGGTAGGGTTCGTAAAGGTCGTCCCATACTGCCTTGCGGCGAGAGTCGTTGAGTAATATGCGGTTCCGGCTAGTACGGTCGATGGCCAGGTACTCGTCCAGGGACGTGATCCCGCGGCCCTTGATAACGCGGTGGATCTCGTCCTTCCAGTAGGTCGGACTGGGCTCAATGGGCGTCAGAACTTCCCGGGCATCTCGCCACGCTCGCGCGAAGGCGTTCTCGACGGCGGCGTCGTTCAGGGTGACCGTGATTCCTCGTTCCTCGAGAAAACGCATCATCCATGCGTGCAGGCCGATGAACTCGGCCCTCTCCTGGGCGTTCGGGGCGAGGCGCAGAAAGCCGGAGCGGTGGTACGCCGGCAGAGTCTTCACAAAGCTCGTGAACAACACCCGTCCGGGCTGATGCTTGACCAGTCTGGCCATTCGATGGAGGGCGACGACGGTCTTTCCGGTGCCGGCCGGTCCGCTGAACCGCGCGGGGCCGTTGAAGTTGCGGTGTACCAGTTCCAGCTGGTTCGGGTCGAGGAATGTCATCCATTCGCTGAACGGGCGGGCCAATACTTTGGCGCGTTCGACCTCGCGCAGTTCCGAGGTGGCGAACAGACTGTCGGATACGGTCTGCGTACCGACCGGGGCACTGTCACTGGAGATCAGTTCGAACCAGGTATTGCGTGCGGATACCGAAAAGGCGATCTGGCGGGCACTCTGCTTCGACAGCTTGGCCCCGCCGAACAGCTGGCGTGGCATGCTTGTCAGATCGGCAGTGGTGTAGGACGCCTCGGCCGGAGTCTCCACGGCCCGATCCATGAGCAGCATGACTTCGACCATGTGGGGGACGTATCTGCTGCGTCCGGCCGTGAGGTTCGCGAACATCTCCTCCGCCCGGGTTCGGATCGCCCGGAGTTCCGAACGGGATGGCACGCTGTCGGCGAAGACGAGTGCGAAGACACCGCCCGGTCCGACGGCGAAGACTCCCGCGCGGTCGGCGGGTGGGAAGTCGGAAGCCCTGTCCACCAACACATGCCACCCGCTGCGCATGAGTGGTACGGAGAGAAAGCGCCGGTGTACGGCCGATAGTGTCGGCAATGCGGCCAACTGCCGATCCACCCACTGACGACGCTGTTCGAAACCCATGTCGGCCATTGCTGGTCCTCCTGTCGATCGCGCTGGAGTTCTTTGCCCACGCCGTGGGTGGGCGGGGTTCAGGTTCAGTCGGTGCCCTTCGCTCCCCTCTCCCACTCGGCGAAGGTCGTTGCCGTGCCGCGGAGTCGCCAGTCCGTTCGGCCGTTGGTAGGACGGCCCACCACCATCGCGGCGGCGGCCGAGGGCGCCTTGAACTGATAGTCGCGAGTGAAGACCGCCGTCCGACCATCGCTGCTGACGGTGATCACGCCAGCCTTCTCGAGGTGGATCCGCAGCCCCCTGTAGCTGTGTTCGCCAGCGGTCCAGCGCGGTCGCACCTGAGATCCCGCTCGGACGGTGAAGTCGCCATCGATGATCTGGGCCGTAGCGAGGAGGCCATCGACTCTCATCTCGAATTCAGGCGACGACACGAGGTGGTCGATATCTGTCGTATCGCCCACCTGCCCTTCGGGTTCCATGCGCGGGAGTGCGTGATGACCCCAGTGCTCCTCCTTGTACCGCTCCATGTGGTCGCCCTGCAGCAGTACCGTCGCGTTTCCCCGTCGCACGCAGAACTCCACCTCGCCCTTACCACCCAGGGCCTTGGTCCGTTTGAGGAATACCGGCCTGATCGCGGGCGCCACGATGACCTGGCAGATCTTCTTGCCCGACACCGCGGGGAATTCGACTCGCACGGTGGCGGCGGTGGTCGTGGACAGGTGGTTCTCGATCATCTCGCGCAGTCGCAGCTCGTACTTGTCGAGATCGGGGACATTGATCGAACGCATATCACCCTCCAGCCCGACTGGGTTGCCGTCATCCTCCACCCCTATGAAGAGTGAGCCGCCATCTGCGTTCAAGAATCCGCATACGGTCCTGACGATGATGTAGCGGCGTTCTGCTTCGGCCTGATTGGTCCTCAGGTCCAGGAATGCGGACGCCTTGAACTCGACGGTGTGGCTCTCGCCTTCGGCGATGAGTTCCTCGGTTGGCACCTGGTTCGACTCGTCCGCGTGGGTGAAGCCGCTGTCCATCGCGGTGGCAATCAGATCGAGCAGGACGGCCTCGCGTTGGGCGATGAAGGTGTCGAAGTCATCATGCAGCAGAACATCCGGATTGATCAGGTGTGTCGCCACATGTGAACGGAGCGCGGGTGCGTCGACGGCACCCATGGCGGTCAGCTTCGCCAGATAGCTCGAAGGGGCCGAACCTCCGAGGATATGACGGTTGGTGTAGGCCGACAGGGGAGTCTTGTTGATGACCGAGTCGTAGATGCCGCGATCGAGGCTCTGCTTCGCGCACCATGCCTGCGGGAATACATGGTGGATATCGATGGCATCGTCGAAGTAGGTAGCGGCATTGATGGGATTGCCGCTGCACCAATCTCGTGCGCCACCGGCCAGCAGCAGGGCGTACACGCCCTTGTAGGCAGCGCTGTTTCGGGTTCTGAGTGTACGCAAGCGTCCCGGTGCGAACTGTGCCTCCGCGACCGTTCGAGGTTCGGCCGATGTGCGTCCGAGAGCCCAATCCACCACGTCGGGGAGGTCACGGGCGAATCGGGTTTCGGTGGTTCCGCTGTAGAGCTCACCGAACACGCCGCACCAATACCATCGCGCGACCTTCTGCTGAACGTCATACCGGTGCCAAGCCTGCCCGAGCGCCGCGCAGATCGCCGCCAAGGGGATCAGCTGTGCGCCGTACGGTACGAACTTCACATCGAAGATATTGCGGTGATGGAGGAACTTCGCGGCCATCAGCAGGCCGTTGACAATCTCCTCACTGGACTTCTTGAAATCGTCCAGGGGCAGTCGCAGCATGTCGACGCGTCGGCAGCCTATTCGAGGCCCGCCCTTCGCGTCGGCGGTACCGGCGGTCTCCCGGCGGCGGTAGGTCGCCAGCAGAGTCACCGCTTGCAGGAAGTCCGTTTCCGATACCGCTGACAGCACACGGAATTTGCCGTCACTCCACTGCATTCGACATTGATCCCAATGCTCGCGCAGGTTGAATTCGTCGGCGGCGTAGGTCGCCGTGAGGAGTTCGAAGACGGTGAGGGTGACGCCGCCGGTATTGACCTTCTCGAATACCTGGCAGACCGCTTCCCGTGGCGTTGTCGCAGGGAGCTCGATCACCGGGACCAGGTACTGCTCGAATCGCTTGATGAACCGCTTATTGAAGCTCTGCCAGACTTCGATCGCCTCCGGTGCGTAATTGTGCAGCTTGGTGAACTGGTAACCCCAGTCGTCTGCATCGAAAACCTGCGACATGGGAAAGAGGCTCGCCTGACATTCCCCCTCCATGGTTGACAGGTCCAGTTCGGTACGCCCGAAGCTGGTTCGGATTGTGCGATCAGCGGGAACGAACCGGAACGCCTCATCCTGGTCGGCGTCATCGTCCAGGGCCAGGTTGATATCGACGTAGAACCAACCCTGCACCTCACGCCGCCGCTCATCGATCGTCGCCACCGGCCGGCCCAGCATCAGAGCCTGGTAGAGCGACGTAATCCGCTGCTGCCCGTCCAGTAGCAGCTGTGTCGCGAGGACGTCGCCGACGAGGTCGACTCCCTCGATGGGACGCTGCTTGAAGCGCGTATGCCCGCCGGCCTGGAGCATCATCAGCGTCCCGACCGGGAAACCCCGTGACACCGAGCCCAGCAGGCTCCGGATATTGTTCTCCGGCCACACCCAACCGCGCTGGAACTCCGGCAGCTGGATCTGGCCCTCCCTGGCCTGCTCGAGAAGACTGCGCAGGAATGGCTTCTTGATCTCGAAGGCCTCGACACTCACCGATAGATCCCCTGGTCGTACGCCTGATGCCCCCGTGGCGTCCGGCGGCTCGACCGTAGCAACGACTGTTGCGAGATATCCTGTGGTTCAGGCAATCTGGCGCAGGATGTCATGAACCTCGAACCGGGACGGAATCGGCATCCGCCATCTCGGTCACATCGAATCGGCGGGATGTGAGTGGACGCGCGATCGTCGAGAACACGTGGTCCGTATCGCAGGGGGTATCGGCCGATACCGATCACCTGGAGAACGGCCATTCGGGTAAGGCAGCCGGTAGCGGCTCAGGTATGCCGGAAAGAAGCGCGACCGGCGCTCAAGCCTCGAGAACCGGTGCGAATGCGCGATTCTCCGCACATCAGGCACGGTCGTCGGGCAAGCTGATACGGCCGCTGCGGTCCTGGGCACCAGGAGGGGTTCGAAGCGCGGCAGCCGTTGCTGAGTTCGATGAAACCGTCCGTCCGGCACTGACTTTGGTGAGGGGTACTGCGGAATTGACCGGGGCTTGGAGCGTATTCGAGTCGCTGCGACTGATGTGGCCGTTACAGATCGAGTTGGGTGGGGTAGGTGTGCGGCCGCTGCCGGTCGTACCGCGGTGAGCGTGGCCGGTCTGTCGTTCGCGGCGCTCGATGTGGAGACCGCGAACTCGGCGCGGGGGAGTGTGTGTGCTATCGGGATCTCCGTTGTACGGGAGGGGACACGGGTTGGTAGTCGTTCGTGGTTGTGTCGGCCGCCGGGGGCCGTGGACTTCTTTGCGCGGCACAACGTTCGTGTGCACGGGATTTCGGCTCCTATGGTGGCCGGGGAACCGGTCTTCGGTGCGGTGTTGCCCGAGATAGTGCGGATGGTGGATGGGTTGCCGGTTGTGGCGCACAATGCCGGGTTCGACAGCGGGGCGGTGCGAGAAGCGTGTGGGCACAGCGGGATCGACGTGCCCGACTGGGACTTTCGGTGTAGCTTGGCGATCGCTCGACGGCATCTGGACTTGGAGAGCTATCGGCTGCCGGATGTCGCTGGGGCGCTGGGGGTCGAGTTGATCGCGCATCACGACGCGGGGGCGGACGCTGCTGCGGCGGCGGACATCGTGGTGGCGTTGGCGAAGCGAGTGGGAGTGGACAGTCTCGCGGAGCTCGAGCGGTTGGGGGAGGTGCGGCCCAGGCGGGTTAGGGACGGTTCGGTGCGGCGTCGGCGGCGCTCCGCGTTCCCGCGTGCGGAATTGGTCATGCCGGAGGTGCGTGGCGGGGATCCGGGGCATCCGTTGTTCGGACAGGTGGTGGTGTTCACCGGGGAGCTGGCGACCATGAGTCGGCAGGAGGCATGGGATGCCATCGCCGCCTGCGGGGCCACACCGGCGCGGAACGTCACCCGGCGGACCACGTGTCTGGTGATCGGGGACGGGTTCGACGGGGTGGATCCCGGCGCGTTCACCACGGTCAAGGCGCGGCGGGTCGAGGAGCTGCGGGCGAAGGGATTCCAGATCGAGGTGATGGATGAGCGACGGCTGCTCACCTGTCTCGATCCGGGGCGACACGCGGCCGGGCCGGGTGCGAAACGGGTCGTGGTGATCTCGTAGCAGGATTGGGTGGATATGAAGTACGACGACGATGGATTTCGCGAGTACGTGGCCGAGCGGCTCGCCGCACTGCCCAACGTGCTTGCGGTCACGCTCGGCGGATCGCGCGCGCAGGGTACGCACTCACCGGACAGTGACTGGGACTTCGGGATCTACTATCGCGGTCCGTTCGATCCTGAGGGTCTGCGCGCGATCGGTTGGGAGGGAGAGGTATTCGATGTCGGTGCGTGGGGCGCCGGTGTGTTCAACGGTGGTGCGTGGCTGACCATCGACGGTCGGCACGTCGATGTGCTCTACCGCGATCTCGACGTTGTCGAACACGAGTTGAAGGAGGCTGGGGAGGGGCGGTTCCATTGGGAACCACTGATGTTCCACCTCGCGGGGATCCCGAGCTATCTCGTCGTGGCGGAACTGGCTGTGAACGAGGTCCTTCGCGGAAGCCTGCCCCGGCCGGAGTTTCCCGACGCGCTGCGGGAGTCGGCACCGAAGCAATGGCGAGAACGAGCGAATCTCACGATGCTGTATGCCAAGAAGGCTTATGTAGCACGTGGTCAGGTAGCCGAGGTCGCCGGTGCACTGGCGACGGCCGCAATGTACACAGCTCATGCCGTACTCGCCGCCCGTGGTGAATGGGTGCTCAACGAGAAGCGGTTGCTCGCCAAGGCTGGCCTGCGGGATATGGATCGCATCATCGCGGAGCTCGGTCAGGGGCCGGATTCCTTGGCCCGTGCGGTCGCCGCGACAGAGCGGTTGTTAGCCGAGCAGTAGGTGCCAGCTCGCGATTCAGCCCGTGTATGTGGTGATTCCCGTGGTGCGAATGTCTTCGAGGGCTTGCGGTGCGTAGAGGTGTGGCTCGAGGTGGACCATATAGCGGAGTAGCGGTTTGCCACGCTTCAGATATGCCTCGACCGTTACCACCAAGCCGCTGGGGCCGATGCCAGAAGATACGACCTGCTGGTAGTCCGACTCTCCACGTGAGTTCTGTTCCCACAGCTCGATCTTTCCCGCGTTGAAGCCCCAGCGAGTTATACCTTCGCGGAGTTCATCGTTCGCCTGCTGAGCTGTGTCGAAGGGACGAAAGAAGACGATCTCATCGTATGGGGCCCCGGCGGAACCGGTCGAGACGAAACCGATGGTGTTCGTCTCCACAGTTTCGGTCCTGTTGGGTCCGAGGAGTTCGAGTGTGATCATGGGCTGATCGGGACCGCCGATGATCGGGCCCATGGCTTGGCCTTCCATACCTGCTGCGGCTTTGGTCAGTTCGCGGTTGCGGAGGTCGAATCGGGCGTGGCCGGTTTGCTTGATCCGTTCGATCCCGGCCGGGGTCAGTTGTGCGAACTCGGTGGTGCTGGGCACGGGTTTCTCCTTGCCGGTCGGGACGGCGCACCCGATGGCCGCCAGCAGGATCGCTGCGATGCACAGCTGTACTTTCCTCAGAACAGATGTCCGATCGCTAAGCCGATGAGAAACGCGATCAGCACGACTACGAAGCCGGCGAATGCGGTGACGAAGCCGACGCCGATCCGGCGGGCGGTACCGGCGAACGGGAGCAGCGCTGAACCTGCCAGTGCCGGTGCGAGGATCGCCCACACCGCGTCGTTCGGGAGCCACCCGATGTAGGGCAATGAGATGCAGATGAGGCCGGCGATGGCTGCGGCGAAGGATTCGGGGCCGAACCAGTCATTGCGGAGGAAGCCGGGGTTCTGGTCGGTCACAGTGTCACCAGCCAGAAGAACAGTAGGAAGGCGCAGGCCGCCGTGGTCCCGAGGGCAGTGCCTCTAGAGGCTGAAGTTCCCTTGCGGAACAGCAGAATCGCGCCGGTCACCATCACGGCTGCGACTATGGAGAACAGCAGATGCCGGGATGGGTCGGCGACGGGGTCCGAGTTGACGATGGCTGAACCGATGGCAGCGAACAGCGCGGCTTCGAAAGCGATCGCGAGGGGCAGCGCGAGTGTTGCCCAGCGCCAGAACGAGCGATCGACTGTCCGGCTGTCGGATTCGTTGTGGATCATTTGGTCACGACCACGACGGATGGCGGGTTGTGCACGCTGCCGAGTTGGGTCGGCGCATTGCGCTGCCAGTCGGGCTGACTGAAGTCGGCCCGGAATGGGTCGAACATTGCGGTACCTCCACCGACTTCGTGATGAAATGGCAGGTTGAACAGAGGGCCCCACTGGCTGCCGGAATCCGCCGCGTCGATGAGCACAGGCCGCGCGGTTCCAGCTGAGTTGTCCTGGTATATCTCGACGGAGGGGTAATCGGTGATGAGTCCACCCGCGGCTATCCGGGCGGTTCCAGGGTTTCCGCTCTCCGGGGCGAATACTATCTCGCCGTTTACGGAATGCCCGGAAAGTGATGAGCCCGGCGGTGCGAACGGATTCACGGCGTCGTAGCGGACCAGTATTGATCCATCCTTCAGCTGTTGCGCTTCTACCTCCGGACGGTCCACCTTGACATCGCCATCGACAGTCACCGAAGGGTTCTGTCTGGTCACGATGATCCCGTTCTCGTAGTCCACATAGGTGACCACACGAGCATGTTCAGGGTCGAAGTAGGGATCCTCCTGGCGATTGTCACCCAGATCGTATTCGGGGAGGTTCGTGACCTGTGCGGCGGGAATGTAGAACGCTGAGCGGACTAAACCCTGGCCCGGAACCGGGTTGATCCGCCCGACAACGATTTCGGGCGATACGCCGTTGTACTTGGGGCTGTAGCTGTTCGGATTGAGCACTTCTGCTGTAGCCCAATCGGCCGGACTGCCGGGTGCCCGGCCGAATACCTGCTGAAAAGCAGCAGCCGAGGTGCGGATGCGTTCGGGATCGGCTCGTGGATCCGTGGATTGGGCGGACACGATCTCGGCGTAGGCGGCAGCGAGGACGGGTGCCGGCGCCGTGGCCTCCAGTTCGCGATTCGCCTGCGAGATCAGAGCTCCCCAGTGGGCGTCGTAGGTCACAAGGGCTTCGACGAGCCCGGACAGCCTCGACAGCTGGATTCCAGCCTCGGAATTCCAGTCCTCGACACCGCCGATGCTCCAGTCGTCGCCGACCGTGATCGGTGGGCGAACGTAGTTGCGGAAGATTGTTTTGATGTCGTCGATCGGGCCGGTCATGTCCCGTACCGCGCCCGCGCATGCGCTCGACAGGTTGTCGTAGGCGATCGCGATGGCACGCATTTGCGTCTGTTCTCGGTCGGCTCTCGACTCGGCGGCGTATCTGGCCTCGCCTTTCCAGGCCAGGTCGTAGATCGTGCCGTGCATGTCGTTCGATGCGGCGATGCACGTGTCGGCGATGTGGGAAGCGTTCTCGGCGACCTTCTGGTAGCCGGTCACATCCCAGTTCAGGACCTGAAGTGGAGTCGGCATCACCCACCGTCCTGCGGTGGTGCCCCGGAGTTGATATCGGTGATAGCCGCGAGACGGCTCGCAATCTCCATGTCGGTGCCGCTGTACGTTTCCGCCGACAGCGCCAGGATGGCGGAGAACTGATTGAACCGGGCCTTCAGCAGGTCCTTCGCCTGTCGGCTACGCGGGTCGGAATCGACCAATGCGCTTCCGACCGATGAGCCGAGCATACCGTTGGCTGCGGGTTCGGCACCCAGGTGGGGAGCGCTGTCGATCTGGGTGGACAGCAGTGCCAGCGCCCCCGCAGCCGCGCGGAGTCCCTCGGGATTCACTTCGAACGTCATACTTCTCCCTGGACCGCCGATACCGAGCAGACTCTAGCGCACCGACTACGGTTGATAGCTGAGTGTCATCACTATCGACGCTGGTGGGGCGGTTTCGGTTCCTGCTGGGCGGGGATTCGCGGGGGTGGCCGATAAGCTCCTACTCGTGACCGACGAGAAGCTGCTGCAGGGACCCATCCACGCCGTTCATGTCGAGCTCGGCGCTACCTTCGCACCGTTCGGGGGGTGGGAGATGCCGGTTTCTTATGCGGGGACGGTGGGGGAGCACACGGCGGTGCGGACCGCGGTGGGGCTTTTCGATGTGAGTCATTTGGGGAAGGCGACCGTCAAGGGGGCGGGGGCGGCGGCGTTCGTGAATTCGGCACTGAGCAATGATCTCGGGCGGATTCGGCCGGGGAAGGCGCAGTACACGTTGTGCTGTACGGACGAGGGTGGGGTGATCGATGATCTGATCGCCTACTACGTGTCGGATGACGAGATCTTCCTGGTGCCGAATGCGGCGAATACGGCGGCGGTGGTGGCCGAGTTGGCGAAGGCCTCGCCGGACGGGGTCACGGTCACCGATGAGCATCGGGAGTACGCGGTGTTCGCGGTGCAGGGGCCGAAGTCGGTGGAGGTGTTGACGGCGCTCGGGTTGCCGACCGAGATGGAGTACATGGCGTACGCCGACGCCGAGTGGGAGGGGCGGCCGGTTCGGGTGTGCCGCACCGGCTATACCGGGGAGCACGGGTACGAATTGCTGCCGCGCTGGGCGGATGCCGAGGCGCTGTTCCGGGCGCTCGTCGCGCAGGTGCGTGCCGCCGGTGGGCAGCCCGCGGGGCTCGGTGCCCGCGATACGTTGCGCACCGAGATGGGGTATCCGCTGCACGGACACGAACTGTCGCTGGAGATCTCGCCGGTGCAGGCTCGTGCCGGGTGGGCGGTCGGGTGGAAGAAGCCGGAGTTCTGGGGCAAGGCCGCGCTGGAGCAGGAGAAGGCGGCCGGGCCGAAGCGAATGCTGTTGGGGCTGAAGGCACTCGATCGGGGTGTGCTGCGGCAGGGGCAGGCCGTGATGCGGGGTGACGAGCGGGTGGGGGAGACCACCTCCGGCACCTTCTCGCCGACGCTCAAGATCGGCATCGCGCTCGCACTGCTCGACACCGCTGCGGGACTCGCGGAGGGGGACGAGGTGGAGGTCGACGTGCGCGGGCGTCGGCTGCGGTGCGAGGTGGTGCGGCCGCCGTTCGTGCAGGCGAAGACCGCCTGAACGGTCACCGGTCCACCGGGTGGCGGCGGTCGATGATGATGGCCGCCACCTGGGGTGCATAGGTGAGGCGAGAGAGTTGTCCGCGCGCAAAAGACATTGCCGCAGAAAGGGTCTCGATCGTCTGCTCCTGCTCGGCGATCTTGCGCTTCTGCTCACGGATAATCCTGGCCGACTCCGTCGGTCTCACCCCCCGGGGCCCCGGCGAAGACGGTTGTCAATCAAACCTTGGCCGGTTATCGGTGCTTGCTCCGTTGTCTTTCCTGAAGCCAGCGCCGAGTAGCGCGGATGGCGATCGTCACCAGTGCCACCAGCGCCGTCGCGCCGATACCGACGAAGATGAGCCAGCGTGGGCTTTCGATGACCGCCGCATCGTCGCGAACACGTAGGGCGATGACCGCTCCCCTTGGGTGCTTCGTACCGACACCCTCTAGTTTCCCGACTCCCGTCCGGCCGTCTGCCAGACGCCACGATCCGGTGCAGGTGTAGCCCCATCCGGGACGCTCGCGGTTGTTGAGCTGACAAACACGCACCTTCCCCGCCACCCGTTCTCCTGTGAGGTAGACCGCCGCATTCGGCATGGAGAAGAGCCCGATGCCGGTCAGACCGACCAGGACGATCACGGTGAGAATTATGAGGTCAGTCGACCAGTTCCGGATCCGCCACACCGCATACTCATCGGTCGACAACACTTTCGCCCCCGCATACTCCATACAGCGAGTATTGCGGATAGCGGTCACCAACTCAGGTGATCGCCGAGCGCCTACGGTCGCCCTGGGGGCAGATGGGGGACCAGGACATCCGCAACGCGGTGGAGTGCGTCGCACAATGCGGGGCGGCCCATCCCGCCGCTGTAGGACGGGCGCGAGGCCCACGCCTCCATGGCCACGATCCCGACCGTACCGCCCCAGCGCACACCCTGCGGTACGTCGAAGGCGAGCATGCACCCGGTATCACCATGCGAGACCGAGTCCACGAACACTGCGGTACGCCCGCCGACGACGACCGGTGTGAATCCGGTGCGCCAATCAGGATGCCCATAGATGTCCGAGCGGAAAAGGCGGGCCTCGGATTCGAGTACGAGGCTGAATCCTTGGCCAGCCCACTCGCAGCGGGCGGATTCCTCGTGCACGCCGGGACTCGATTCTTTCGAGGTGGGGTCGAGCCCGGCTTGTGTCACGGCCGACTCCGGTATCGAGCACGGATCCCAGACGGTGATGGGTGAGGTATCGGGCGGTGAGTCGTCGTTCTCGGGGGCGGAAGGCTGGAGTGTCCATCCGATCGTGGTCGGTGGCGACAGTTGCGGCAGGGCGCCGGCGATGGCGGTGGTGAGTTGCTTCGCGGCTGTGGACAGGCTCGTGCGTAGACTCGGGGAGTCGGTTACCGGCATCGAAGGACCACCGGCCCAATCCATTCCGCTGGTATTCACTTCGATCTCGACGTTGTGGACGCGTGCACGGATTCGCGCTTCTGCCGTATCCACCAGGGATCGGAAGCCGGCCACGAGCACGGCGTCATCACCAACCCCGGACAGCTGGGTGGGGCCATCGATCCGCTCCAGACCGACGGTGTCGGGTCTGACGGTCCGCGTCTTCGCCCAGTGGGTCCGTGATTCGCCGGTGGCCCGCAGGGTCAGTGTCAATGACCGCGACAGCGGTCCGGCCGCCGGGTAGTTCTCTCCGTCCGGCATCGGATCGTCATAAGTGATCGCACAGGTGACTCCCTGCACTATCCGAGCATTCTCGACGTACTGGGTCTGCATCGGAGTGTCTGGTCGATGCAACCCGACAGCGAAATCGCGTAGTTGCGGCTCGAGCAACGGGTCCAACTCGGCGCAGGATGGGACGGAGGTGAATCCTGTCGGTGCTTCCGGCTCGGCGGTGGTAGTGGTGCCGGCCAGTGAGCATCCCGTGGCGATAGCGATAACTCCGGAAGCGGCCACTGCGGCTAGGTATCTGCTCACTATCGTGGCTGCGCGACGCAGGACGCGATGTCGCTCCCGCGACGGCTCCCGACGGACGCTCGCGCGCGAGCCATTTATGCTAGGCAATTCGGGATCGCGTAGGCTGCCTGGCGATTCCGTGGTCAACGGAAGCCCCCCATTTCGATCTTGATGTGTGCGTACGCACGGTAGCAGGGGGGTGGTGGGCGTGAAGTTGTGCGGGGTCGTCGCGGGTCCGGGTGGGGTCGCACGGCTGGTGATGCGGTGGAGCGAGGTGTCGGTGGCGGCTGCTGCTGCCGCCGTGTACTGGCTGCTCGGTGTCCAGACTGTCCGGCATGAATTCCGCTCGCGGTCATCGCGATCGCGGCGGCGTTGGCGGTTGCCCGATGGTAAAGAAGTTGTCGCGCCGCACCCGTCGCCGCGAGACTCGTGCTCATGTCGCGAGTGGACGAAGTCTGTGACGGGCGGTTGGCGTGGACGACGGTGGATCTCGTCGTCATCGAGGACTCGTGTGCGCAGCCATTGCGGATCGCGCTCGAGGAGTTCGGGATTCAGGTCAACTTCCTGACCATCGGGCAGGCCCGGCATCTGGTGGCCGCGCTCGGGGGCGGGCGGCCGGTCGCGCCCTATGTGGTGCTGTGTTGCCATGGGATCGACGGGGCGATTCTGCTGCCGGAACTCGGGGGTGAGATCGCCGCCGCGCAGCCGTTCGACCGGCTCGGGCCGGAGGAGGTGCGTGCGCACTTCCGATTGGCGGGCAGCACCGTGATCTCGCTCGGCTGCGAGACCGGCGACAAGGAGCTGGCGCGGGCGTTCCTCGACAGCGGGGCCGCGGCCTATATCGCCCCGACCGACGCTCCGTACGGGCACGCCAGCCTGTTCGCGGCGCTGTACCTGTTCTACGAACTCACTCAGGAACGCCCGCTCGACGCGGCCGTCGCCAAGCTGCGGGCGCACGATGGGGAGCTGGCCATGTGGGAGTTTTTCCGAGGCGACACCGGCGGCTCCGGACGGGCGAATTAAACTCCCGGTCATGACTGTTGCCGCGCATTTCTCTCGCACCTCGCATCCGGCTCCCACCCCGGTGGAGCGGCGACAGGAGATTCTCGCGGCGCCCGGGTTCGGGCGGTACTTCACCGATCACATGGTGTCGCTGGACTATGTCGACGGCGAGTGGGTGAACGGGCGGGTGCAGCCGTATGCGCCGCTGTCCATGGATCCCTCGACCATGGTGTTCCACTACGGGCAGGCCATCTTCGAGGGGTTGAAGGCGTACCGGCAGTCCGATGGGAGTATCGCGACGTTCCGGGTGGACGCCAACGCGCAGCGGTTCCAGCGGTCGGCGCGGCGGATGGCCATGGCCGAGCTGCCGGAGGAGCTGTTCGTCGAGTCCATCCGGCAGCTGCTCGAGGTGGACGGGGAGTGGGTGCCGCCGGCCGGGGGTGAGGAGTCGCTGTACCTGCGGCCGTTCATGTTCGCGACCGAGGTCGGGTTGGGGGTTAAGCCCGCAGCGGGCTACAAGTACCTGCTACTCGGGTCGCCCGCGGGTGCGTACTTCGCGGGTGGGCTGAAGCCGGTGCGGGTGTGGCTGTCGACCGAATTCGTGCGGGCCGCTCCCGGCGGCACCGGTGAGGCCAAGGTGGCGGGCAACTACGCCGCCTCGCTGCTGGCTCAGCAGGAGGCCGCCGCCAAGGGCTGCGATCAGGTGGTGTGGCTGGACGCGTGCGAGCGCAACTACGTCGAGGAGATGGGCACCAACAACCTGTTCTTCGTCTTCGGCACCGGCTCCGACGCCCGCCTGGTCACCCCGGAACTGTCCGGTTCGCTGCTGCCGGGCATCACCCGCGATTCGCTGATCACCCTGGCCGCCGATGCGGGCTACCGGGTGGAGGAGCGCAAGGTCTCCGTGGCGGAATGGCGCAGCGGCGTCGAATCCGGGGAGATCACCGAGGTGTTCGGCTGTGGCACCGCGGCCGTGGTCATCCCGGTCGGATCGGTCGTCTCCGCCGAGGGTGAATTCACCATCGGCGACGGTGAGCCCGGCGAGGTCACCATGGCCCTTCGCGACACCCTCACCGGAATCCAGCGCGGCACCTTCGCCGACCGCCACGGCTGGATGCGCAAACTCGCCTGAACGTGTGATCAGGGGGAAATGGTGGCGGGACCGGCCGAGTAGCCGCCGCCACCAGTTCCCCCTCGCATCAGCCCTGGTCGGAGGAGCTGGCGGAGCCGCTGGAGTTGGCGGCGGAGCCGGTGGGGAAGGGGAACTGGGCGGTGGTTTTCAGCTTCCAGGTGCCGCAGCCGACGGTGTAGAAGGCCACGTCGCCGGCCTTGATCTCGACGGTGGCTTTGCCGTTGACCGCGCCGCCGGTTTCGATCATGGCGTCGAGTTCGGGGATCTCGGCGCTCAGGCGCGCCCAGCCGCACGCCTGCACAGCGGTCGTGGTGGTGTAGACGCCGGGTTCGATATCGACGCCGACCCGGAAGGTGCCGTCGGAGCCGATGGTGCCGGCGGCGGCCTGGGCGGGTGCGGCGGCGGCCAGGACGGCGGCGGCGGCCAGCGCCGCGCCGTTGAGCCACAGGGCTTTACGCATGAGGTGGAGTCCTTCCCCGACGGGTCGGGACGGGTCCCGGCCCAAGTTGTGAAACAAAAGCGTTTCGCAAGTTAGTCGATGAAGGACCGCACGGTGCAGGTTTCGTGGAAAGCCGATCAGCCGGGCATGAACATGTGCCACTGCTCCAGCGTCTGCGGGCGCATCACGTAATTGCTGTCGCGCACGGCGGAGAGGGCGGCGCTCGGCTCCTGGGAGTACCAGTGGCCGGGGTACACCACCGGGTCGCCCTTCAACCCGGCCAGATAGCGGAGGCTGTGGAACATGGCGTCGGAGTCGCCGCCGGGGAAGTCGGTGCGGCCGCAGCCGTCGACGAACAGGGTGTCGCCCGCGATGAGACGGTCGTCGAACAGGAAGCACTGGCTGCCCGGGGTGTGGCCGGGGGTGTGCAGCAGTTCGATCTCCAGGCCGCCGATCGCGACCTTGTCGCCGTGCTCGTGGCCGGTCAGCTCACTGGGCGCGATATCGGTGACCTGCGCGACCCAGGGCAGCTCCTCCTTGTTGACGTGCACCGGCACATCCACGTTTTCCAGGAGCTCCTTCACGCCGCGCAGGGTGAAACCGAGCATGGTGCCGCCGACGTGATCGGGGTGGTGGTGGGTGGCCAGGACGCCGCTCAGGCGCATGCCGTCACCCTCGGCGATCTCGACCAGCTCGTTCGCCGCGTAGGCCGGATCGACCACCACGCACTCGCCACTGTCGCGGTCGCCGATGAGATACGCGAAATTGCGCATCTGGGTGGCGATCGGATCGCCCACGGCCCAGTCACGGCCGGAGAGCAGTTGGCGGAAGTACACACGGTCGGATCCCATACCGGACACCCTATTGGGCGGGCGGGATCGACGGGCGGGGACTCCCGGCGCCCGCACCGAATGCGGGGACGGTCAGCGCGTGACGCGGTCGGCCGGGTCGCGGTACCGATTCCCCGGTGCGCTCATCCCGCGAGCGCCTCGCGGAGGGCGGCCGCGAAAGCCTCGGGTTCGCCGGTCTGGCCGTATTCGCCGCCGAGGAAACCGCCGTGGTCGCTCGGGAAGATGCGCATCTCGGTGCCGAGGCGCTGGGCGACGGCCTCGCTCGCGCGGCGCGCGAGCTGGCCCTCGGATTCGATGCCACCCGCCAGCACGATGCGGGTCGGGGCCGCGCGCAGGGCGTCGAAGTCGTACTCGTAGTAGGCCAGGGTGGCGAGGTTCTGCGCGAACATCACGTCGTCGCGGCTGCCGTCGTCCTCGGTCGGCATGCCCAACTCGGCGGGGTCGGGGGTGGGCCACTCGGCGAAATCGGCCGGTACCTCGCCCCGATGGCTGGACAGGGTGAGGAATTTGGCCATGGCCGGGCCGAAACCGTGCTCGGTGTAGGTGCGGCACACAGCGGTGGTGGCCGCCAGGGCGTGCGCACGGTCCGGGAGCACCTGCGCGGCGGGCGGTTCGTGCGCCACCAGGGTGCGCACCTGTTCGGGATGCTGCGCCACCAGGGCGAGTGCGTTCACGGCGCCGCCGCTGCTGGCGAACACGTCCACCGGGCCGCGATCCAGGGCGGTGATGAGCCGGTGCAGGTCGTCGGCGTGCTGGTCGGGGGTGGACTCGCGGGCGTCGTCGGTGCGGATGCTGCGCTCCACGCCGCGCGGATCGTAGGTGACGACCGTGCGATCGGTGAAGTATCCGGCCAGGGTGCCGAAACCGGCCGCACCCATGGGGGATCCGATCATCAGCAGGACGGGACCGTCACCGGCCTCGGAGTCGCGGATGTCGTAGGTGAGGATGGCGCCCGGAACCTCGAGCGTGTGTGTTTTCGGCTCGGCCATGATTCGCTCCTTCCGCAGGGGTGTGCTGTGTAGACGAACCGGCGGCGCGGAAATCATCGGCCCGGTGGCGGGTCAGATCGAGGGGATCGGCTGAGGTGCGGGGGCTGCCGGGGTGGTGGCGGTCGAGCGGGCCTGTGCGACGGCTCGAATCCAGTTGGCGAAGAACACTTCCGCGTCGGCGGTCCAGTCGGCCATCACCTCGGCCGGGTGGATCGGCAGTGGGAAGCCGTCGAGCTGGGTCGGGTCGAAGGTGGTGCGGAGGCGGACGGCGAGGTCGAGGAGGGTTTGTTCGGTGTCGTGCGGGAAGTAGCGCGACGGGATGGCGGGGAAGGGGCGCATCGGGTCGGACAGCCAGCGGCGCAGGTCGCGGCGGTGTTCGCGGGCCATGGTGTCGGGCAGGTATTCGGGGTGGCCCTGGAGGAAGATGTGGCGTAGGCCGTCGGGGCCGGTGGCGAGGTGCCATTCGGCTTCCTCGGAGTCGAGCAGAATGTCGACGCCCGCCTCCCGGAGATCGGCGGAAGTCATTGCGTTCCAGCGGGAATGGGGCACCCGCACGGGTGTCGCCAGACCTTCGACCAGTGCGGTGCCGGGATGCGCGCCCGGCTGCACGCCGCCCATGCGGTCCAGGGCGGCACCGTGTACCCAGTGGTCGCACGCACCGTGTGCGCGGTACGGCAGACGGTGACGCTCCAGTCCGTGCAGCAGATGCAGTGCGGCGTGGGCGGATTGGCAGGAGAACAGCAGTGAGGCAGCGCCCGAGCAGTCGCGCAGGATGCGGTCGACCACCGCGAGGCTGGGCTCGGCGGCGATATCCGCGGCCTTGGGTTCACTGCCGCTGATGATGAGGGCGTCCATGGCGGCCAGTGCGGGCCAATCGACGTCGATGCTCGCGCGGAGCGGGTCGATGCCGAAAAACGTGACCGCCACTTCGGATTCGGCCGCCTCCTCTGGGGATGCCCCAGTCGCCTCGGACCGGATTTCCGAGGGGCGGCCGTCCGGGCGACAGGTCGCCGAGGATTCGTCCGACGCGCATCCGGTCGCCGTTCGTCCGGACGCGACGCTCGCCGACGGGCTACCGGTCGCGGCACCGAAACCCGTTGTCCGCCAGCCCAGCCGCGCCGCGCCCGCGGCCACTGCGGCGGCAAAGACTCTGCGAGTCATACTCTCCGGCCGCAGCGACATCAGATCCACGATTCCGATTCGCACGGCTGCACCGCCCGATCGCGGTGCGTCCGATGACGCAAACACTTGTTCAATCCTTCGGAACGGGCGCGATCGGCCGACCGCGTAGATCAGTACAGAGCAGTGATCGGACAGGCGAAATGTCCGCGCAGACAGGTGCCCCGCGCACCGATCACGCGATCAGTGTGCGGGGCTCAGGCGTCCGGCAGGGAACCGGCGGGTGTCAGCGAAGAATTGTTTCGATTTCCGCCGCAGCCTCCGGGCCGTAGGCCGCGCGCAGGCGCTTCACGGCCACATCGTGGTCCAGGGTCCATTCCTGGGTGCCCACGGTTTCCAGAATGTGCACGGCGATAAGGGATCCCAGCTGCGCGGAGCGTTCCAGGCTCAGACCCGCCGTGTGGCCGGTGAGGAAGCCCGCGCGGAAACCGTCACCGACGCCGGTGGGGTCGACCTTCGAATTGTCCGGCACCACATCGACATGCAGTTCGGTGCCGTCCTTGTCGACCACCAACGCACCCTTCACACCCAGGGTGGTAACCCGGATGCCGACCCGCTCGCCGATCTCCGCGGCGGACAGGCCGGTCTTCTGCAGCAGCAGGCCCCACTCGTACTCGTTGGTGAAAAGGTATGCGGCACCGTCGATCAGGCGCAGCGCCTGCTCTCCGTCCAGGCGGGCCAGCTGCTGGGAGGGGTCGGCGGCGAACGGGATCCCGGCGGCGCGGGCCTGCTCGGTGTGCAGCAGCATGGCGTCGGGATCGTTCGCGCCGACCAGCACCAGATCGATGGCGCGGGTGCGGGCCAGTTCGCCGATGGAGATCTCGCGGGCCTCACTCATCGCGCCCGGGTAGAAGGAGGCGATCTGCGCCATGGCCTCATCGGTGGTGCAGACGAAGCGCGCCGTGTGCGCCTCGGTGGACACCTTCACCGCCGAGCAGTCCACGCCATGGGATTCCAGCCACTGCCGATAATCCGCGAAGTCGGGGCCCACCGCGCCGACCAGCAGCGGATTGCGGCCCAGCAGACCCATCGCGTAGGCGATATTGCCCGCGACACCGCCGCGGCGAATGACCAGATCGTCGACCAGGAAACTCAGCGAAACATGTTGCAGCTGATCGGCCAGCAGCACATCGGAGAACTTGCCCGGAAATCGCATGAGGTGATCGGTCGCGATGGAGGCGGACACGGCGATGGTCACGTGCGGAATCCTTCGGTGTCGTGCGCTGTGTTCAAGGCCAGGCGAAGGCACACCTGTATGCGGGACGACAGACGCGGGGGGCGGTGGGATCGGCGGCCGATGCTCGGACGCCCTCCAAAACTACACTGTCCGAGACGGGCGACTCCACCCCCGAGCGGGGGATCGGCGTGCCGATCCGGGCCGGGAGCTACGGGTTCGGTCGCGGCTGGACATGCGTCAGCGCGGAACCCCGTGGCTGGGGTTCCGCGCTGACGGCGCGACTTTAGTTGAAGCTGTCGCCGCAGGCGCAGGAGCCGGTGGCGTTCGGGTTGTCGATGGTGAAACCCTGCTTCTCGATGGTGTCGACGAAATCGATCGCCGCGCCCTGCACGTAGGGGGCGCTCATGCGGTCGACCACCAGGTTCACGCCGCCGAACTCGACGGTCAGGTCGCCGTCGAGGCTGCGGTCGTCGAAGAAGAGCTGGTAGCGCAGGCCGGCGCAGCCACCGGGCTGCACGGCGATCCGCAGCGCGAGGTCGTCGCGACCCTCCTGATCCAGCAGTGCCTTCGCCTTCGAGGCGGCGGCATCGGTCAGCGTCACCCCGTGGGTGGTGGTCTCGTTCTGCACAGTCATGAACTCTCCTAGGGCACCGTGTTCAACCGTGAACTGTGCACGGCTCAAAGGCTGTCAACGCCGCTTCCCCGGCGGCTATTCCTCATCCTACGCGGGACCCGGCGACTCATCCGCCCTACCCACCCGGACATCCGGCGGTGCGGGCGGCGCGAGCCCTCGAGCTGGGCGGTAAGCCGCGACCATGGTCGTGACCGGGCGAGATGTCCGTATATCCGGCTACCGGCGCCGCCGTTTCAGCCCGGTCGGGGCTGGGTTTCGTGTGGTCGACGACACCGGAAACGGACCACGTTTTCCGGACGAACGTGGGATCGAATAGCCTGGTCGGCGTGAAGTTCCTGCGCCGCGGCGAGTCCAGCACCACCGACGACACCACCTCCGCTTCGTCGAACGGCGATTCGGCGACGGTTGCCGAGCCGAACGTCACGCTCGGCAAGGGCCGTCCCACCCCCAAGCGGCGGGACGCCGAAGGGCGTCGGCGCGGTCCCGTGGCGCCCGCGCCCATGACCGCCAAGGAGGCGCGCGCCCGGCGCAAGGCCAATCGCGGCAACAAGGAGCAGCGCAAGGTCGCGGCCGCCCAGCGGCGCGCCGAGAATGCCGACCGGCGGGCGCGCATGCTCGCGGGTGAGGAGCAGTTCCTGCTGCCGCGCGACCGCGGCCCGGTGAAGGGATACGTGCGCGATGTGGTCGACGCGCGGCGCAACCTGCTCGGACTGTTCATGCCGCTGGCGTTGGTGTTGATTCTGACCATGTTCCTGTCGCCGGTGCTGCAGGCGTACGTCACGCTGGCCATGCTGGTCATGATGGTGTTCATGATCGCCGAGGGCTTCGTGCTGGGGCGGATCGTGAACAAGCGGGTGCGGGAACGCTTCCCGGACGCCGAGGATTCCAGCTTCTCGCTGGGCTGGTACGCGTTCGTGCGCGCCTCGCAGCTGCGCAAGATGCGGGCTCCCAAACCACGGGTGCAGCCGGGCGCGAGCGTCTAGGGGGATCGACGCGGGCGGCCCCGCTCCGAGTATCGACTCGG
>NZ_BAGD01000071.1 GCF_000308635.1 Nocardia otitidiscaviarum NBRC 14405
CCTTCGCGCCGCACGAGGCGGCGCGCTGGTTCGCCGCGGCCGCCACCGCCTGCGACCGGGACGGCGATACGCGCGGCAGCCTCGAAGCCACCCTGGGGCTCGGGCGCGCCACCGCGCTCACCGGAGATCTCGCGGAATCGAGACGGCTATCGACGATCCGGAACTCACCGCGCGCGTCATCACCGCCTTCGACGTCCCCGCCCTCTGGACCGACACCGACGATCCGGAACTGGCCCGCCAGGTGGTGACGATCGCGGAACGCATCCTGCCTCGGCTCCCGGACAGCGGCGCGGGCGCCTCGGTCGATCGTTCCGACATCGCGGCGCTGCGTGCCCGCCTGCTCACCACCATCGCGCTGGAACTGCGCGCCGCCGACAGCGCACGCGGGCGGGCGGCGGCCGCCGAGGCCGAACGGATCGCGCGTCGGCTCGACGATCCGGCCCTGCTGGCATTCGCGCTGAACGGCCGCTTCATGCAGAGCTTCCACCGCGTCGGACTCGCCCCCGAACGCGCCCGCATCGCCGACGAACTCATCACCGTGTCGCAGGCGCACGAACTGGTGAGCTTCGAGGTGCTCGGCCACCTCATCGCCGTGCAGTCATTCAGCGCCACCGCGGATTTCGCCGCCGCCGATGCGCATGCCGTCGCGGCCGACGCGCTGGGTGAGAAGTACGGGTTGCGGCTGGTCGCCTTCTTCACCCGCTGGTATGCCACGCTGCGCGACGCGCTGACCCTGCCACCCGCCGACGCGGAGGCCGCCTACCGCGCCACCGCCGCCGCCCACCCCGGCGCGGCCATGCCCGGCCTCCGGCACGGTCTGCTCCCCCTGGCCCTGCTGTGCGTGCGCCTCCGCCACGACCTGCCGCTCGACACCGATCCGCGACAGGACTTCGGCCCGCACGAGCCCTGGGTGCGCCCCCTGCTCCTGCTCGGCCAGCACCGCGCAGACGCCGCCCGCAGCGCACTGCACGTCGCCCCCACACCCCCACCGGACCTGCTGCTGGAACTGCGCCTGTGCCTGCTCGCCCGCGCCGCCCGCGACCTCGGTGAACACACCCTGCTGGCGACACTGCGCGACCGACTGGCCCCCGCCGCGGGCGAACTCGCGGGCGCGGGCACCGGCCTGCTCGCCCTGGGCCCGGTCGCGAACTTCCTCGACGACCCGGAGGTCGGCGGCGACCGGCCGTGACACCGGGTGCGGACGGTGGGTGCTGTGGTGTGGGCACCGCGGCGTCGATCGGGGCGCTATGCCGGAACCGGTGCGGTGCCGAGCGCGTCCGCCAAGGCGGTGAGGGTCGGGGCGCATCCGGCGTCGATGCGCAGCGTCGCCAGTTCGTCGCCTCGGGTGGGGCCGCGGTTGACGATCACCACGGGGCGGTGGGTTCCGGCGGCGTGGCGGACGAAGCGCAGGCCGGACATGACGGTGAGGGAGGAACCGGTGACGAGGAGGGCGTCGGCGGCGTCGACCATCGAGAAGGCTGCTGCCACACGGTCTTTGGGGACCGATTCGCCGAAGTAGACGATATCGGGTTTGAGCATGCCGCCGCAGCGGTGACAGTCGACCATGCGGAAGGCGGAGGTGTCGTCGAGTACGGCGTCGGCGTCGGGGGCCACCTCGAGGCCGTCGAGGGTGATGGTGTCGGCGAAGCCCGGATTGGCGGCCTCCAGCCGGTCGGCCAGGGTCAGACGGGAGATGAGGCCCTGGCAGCTGAGGCAGCGCACGCGCAGGTAGGTGCCGTGCAGGTCGATGACGGCGCGGCTGCCCGCCTTGGTGTGCAGCAGATCCACGTTCTGGGTGATCAGCCCGGTGACCACGCCCGCGCGTTCCAGCCGCGCCAGCGCGCGATGCCCGGCATTCGGCCGCGCGGCGTCCATGCGCCGCCAGCCGACGTGATTGCGGGCCCAGTAGCGCTGCCGGAAGACCGGATCGCCGACGAACTGCTGATAGGTCATGGGATTGCGGGGCGGCGCGTCCGGACTGCGGTAGTCCGGGATCCCGCTGTCGGTGGAGATGCCCGCCCCGGTCAGCACCGCCACCCGCCGCCCGGCCAGCATCTCGACCAGCGCACCGAGCCCCGGAACCACCGCCTCATCCGACATGCACCCAGGGTACGAGCCCGCCCGTCGGCGTACACGCGTGCCGTGCGGGTGGTGCGTGTCCGGTGCTCGTATCGCTCACCGCGAGCCGTTGGTGTTGAGGTAGACGACCGGTCCGCCGTCGAAGTGGCCGCGGGCGTCGAGTGCCAGCAGGGCCGCCAGGGCCTTGGCGGTGTAAACGGGTTCCAGTTCGAGGTGTTCGAGGTCGGCGGCAAGCCGTCGGGCCGCCTCGCCCTCGGCGGTGGGGTGGCCGTAGCCAGTGCCGAGCCAGTCCGTGACGACCTCCAGATTGCCGGTGGGCGTGCGGGTTTCGGGTAGGCGCGCACCGCGACGGCGGAGCAGGCGCGCGGTGCGGTGGGTCAGGCGGGTGAGCGATCGGTGGTCCAGGCGCAGGGTGTCGTTCACGACCACGCCCAGCACGCGGGTGGACAGCCCCGCCAGCCGCAGGCCCAGGGCCAGCCCGGCCACCGTCCCGCCCGACCCCACCGGGGTGACGAGATGGGTCGGCTCGGGCAGCTCCCCGGACCGCACCTGCTCGGCCAGTTCCAGCGCCGCCTCCACATAGCCGAGCGCGCCCACGGGGGAGGAACCGCCCGCCGGGAGCGGATACGGCGGGCGCATGCCCGAGAAGTGCCGCGCGAGGAGCAGGGGCGCGGCCAGTACCGTCCGCGCCCTGGTATGGGTGAGGTGCAGCTCCGCCCCGGAGGCGCGCAGCCGCTCCAACTGTCGCCGCACATGGTCGTCCACCGGCTGATCCACCAGTGCCAGTACGGTTTTCAGCCCGTGCTCGCGCCCGTAGAGCGCGGTCGCCAACCCCCAGTTGGTACCCAGCCCGCCCACGGTCACGATGGTGCGTCGACCCCGCCGCAGCGCATCCGGCAACAGCCATTCGAGTTTGCGCACCTTGTTCCCGCCCCACCCGCCGTCCCCGAACGCGCTGTCGTCCTTCACCCACAGGTCCGCCCCGGCCCCCAACGCCGTCAGCCTCCGCACCGGTGTCGGCCGGGTACCGAGCGCCAGATGCGGCAGCGTCTGCGAGAGTTCCGGATGCAATCGGTGCAGCAGAGGAGTCACGCGCGCAGCGTATCCCGGCCACGCGCCGCTCCGGCGAGCCCAGTACTCCCGGCCCCGGCGAAGGGCGGAATGATGAGCGTTTCCGGCGAATCGGGCGCATGCTGAATCATGAGCACGAACAATTCCGGCGGGAGCCGTGCGGGGTTGGCGTTGGCGATCGCCGGGGTGGCGGTCGTTCTCGCGGCGGCGGCGGTGCTGTTCGCGGTGAGTCGGGACGGACTCGATTCCGGTGACGGCGCGACGTCGGCGCGGCCCACCCCGGGAACGGCGTCCGTCGCGCCGACCACCGCACCCGGCACGGGAGGCATCGGGACCGGAACGTCGCAGCCCGGAGTTTCCGCGTCCGACCCGGCCGCCCCGACCACTCCGTCCGACCCGGATCATTTCGCCTATCAGCCACTGTGGCCCTTCGCCACCGCCGCCGACGCCGCCGACTGGCAGCGCGCCTACCGCGAGGGCGGTCATCAGCCGTGGCATCTCGACGCCCCCGCCGTCGCCCTCATGTTCACCCAGCAGTACCTGGGCTACGGCAGTGTCGACCGGGTGGTGAACGCCCAGTACCGCGAGGACGAAGCGTGGATCACCGTCGGCTACGCCCGCCCCGACGATCCCGGCCATGTCGGACTGCCCGCCGCCATGCTGCACCTGGTGCGATTCGCCAGCGGTCCGGACGCGCCGTGGGAGGTGGTCGGCACCGAGGACCGCACCCTCACCCTCACCACCCCGCCGTACGGCTCGCAGGTCGGTTCGCCGATCACGGTGGGCGGACGCATCTCCGGCATGGACGAGAGCCTCGACATCCAGGTCCGCCAGCTCGGCCGCGAGCGGCCGGTGGGCACGGTCGGCCGGATTCCCGCCGGTGGTATGGATATGCCGTGGTCGGCGACGGTCCCCGTCGATGCCTCCTGTCCGGGCACGCTCACGGTGGCGGTCGCGACCGGAGGCCATGTCACCGATGTGGAGCGCTTCGCGGTCACCGGGGTGCGCTGCTGAAATCGTTCAGGATTCCAGTTTCTCGGCCAGCGCGGGCAGCCGGTCCACCATATCCACCACATAGTCGGCGACCACGTCGATCATGACGGGCCGCTCCACCTTCAGCCCGCCGTCCAGCCACACCAGCATGAGTTCGGCCGCGCCGCCGGTGATCAGCTGGGCCAGGGCGGTGAGCGCGTTGTCCTCGCCCTCGGGAATGTCGAGCAGCAGCCGGGCCTCCTGCATGATCACAGCCGCGACCCGCCGCATCCCCTCGAAGCGCCGTCGCATGAGGCCCTCGCTGCCGTGCGCCTGCGCCAGCGCGATATTGGCGCGGCGCGGATCGTCGGTGAGCGCCACGATGAGCGCCGCCACCCCGGCCCGGATCTTGTCCGCCTGGTCGCCCTCGGTGTCGGCGATGGCGGCGCGCGCGGAATCGAGTGCCGCGCCTTGGATCTCGTCGAGCAGATCGCCGGCGAGCGCGTCCAGGTCCGGAAAGGACTCGTAGAAGAACCGCGGCCCGACCCGGGCCTGCTCGCAGACCCCGCGCACGGTGAGGGCGGACAGCCCCTGGGTGCCGATGATGTCGAGCGCGGCGTCCAGTAGGCGGCGACGGCGCTGCTCGCGCCGTTCGTCGGTGGTCGCTCCGCGATAGGTCCCGCCGAATTCCCGCCTCACACCGACCAGCTTGGCACACTTATCGGGAAACGACTGTTTACGGAAACCACCGTTTCCGGTACTGTGAGATTCATCTCGAAGGGAGACCGACGATGAATCTCCTTGTGCCCCGGGACTTCCGGGATCCGGTCGGCCATGCCCGCCAGGTGCGGGCCCGGCTCAATCAGCGGTTACAGCGCGCGGTCGGCGGGGTGGCGGAGCGCTACCCGTCACCGCCCCGCCCGCTGGCGACACCCCCGCTGGGCAGCGGCCTGAAACCGGTCATGGGTGATTTCGGGCCACCCTGGATCGGCTATATGCTCAGCTCGCTCGCCGACCCGATCGACTTCTCCCGCAAGCGATTACGGGATTACGGGCCGGTGAACTGGGCGGGCGGCTTCGGACGTCCGATCGTCGGCGTCGGCAGCCCGGAGGCGCTGGAGCAGGTGATGCTGGACCGGGACCGAGTGTTCTCGGCGGAGCGTGGCTGGGAATTCCTGATCGGCCCGTTCTTCCGTGGCGGCCTGCTGCTGCGCGATTTCGACGATCACCTCTACCATCGCCGCATCCTGCAGCAGGTCTTCACCCGACCGCGCCTGGACGGCTATCTCGAACTCACCTCGCCACTGCTGGCCCGGGGCATCGCGGACTGGCGGCCGGGACCGGACTTCCGGCTCTACGACGCGGTGAAACGGCTGTTGCTGGCGCAGGCGACCGCCGTCTTCGCGGGCGCGGAACTGGGTCCGGAGAGCAACCGGCTGTCGCGGGCGTTCGAGGACGCCGTGCACGGCGGCACCGCCATGATCCGGGCCGATGTCCCCGGCGGGGTGTGGCATCGCGGCCTGCGCGGTCGGCGCATGCTCGAGGAGTACTTCCGGCGCGAGCTGCCGCGGCGGCGCGCGGGGGAGGCCGCCGATCTGTTCAGCGTGCTCGCCCGGGTGGCGACCATGCCCGAGCACCGGCTCACCGATGCCGACGTGATCGCGCACATGATCTTCGTGATGATGGCCGCGCACGACACCAGCGCCATCTCCATCGCCATGCTGGCCTACGAGCTGGCCCGGCACCCCGACTGGCAGGAGCGGCTGCGAGCGGAGTCGCGCGCACTGGGTAAGGCCGAGCTCGACTACGGCGACCTGGCCCGGCTGCCGAGTCTGGACCTGGCCTTCAAGGAGGCGCTGCGGATGTACGCGCCGGTGGCTCAGCAGGCCCGCGAGACCATTGCCGACACCGATATCGCGGGCCACTACGTGCCCGCGGGCACGCTCGTCATGACCGCGCCGTACACCATGATGCGGCAGCGGGAGTTCTGGCGCGATCCGGACGCCTTCGAGCCGGAGCGCTTCGACGCCGACCACCGCGAGGACTCCGCACACCGCTTCGCCTGGGCGCCGTTCGGCGGCGGGGCGCACAAGTGCATCGGCCTCTACTTCGGTGGGATGACGGTGAAGGCGGTGCTGCACCGCATGCTGCTGGCGTACCGCTGGAGTGTGCCGCCGGGGTATCGGGTGCCGCTCATCGCGGGTACCGGACCGCTGCCCGCCGACGGGCTGCCCATGCGGCTGGAACGGCTCGGCGCATGAGGATCGAGGCCGATCTCACCCGCTGTGCGGGGCACGGTATGTGCGAGGCCGTCGCACCCGAGCTGTTCCGGGTGGGCGATGACGAGCGGGTGGCCGTGCGGTGTGCCGAGGTGCCCGAATCCGAGCGGGAGGTGGCCCTGTTGGCGGTGGACAGTTGCCCCACTCAGGCGCTGCGTTCGGCCTGATCACGCGGGTCTCGAAATGTAATACCGACCGCGCGGTAGCTACTCAACAGCTACTGGTCGGTCTACTGTGCGGCTATGGATATGGCACTCGAGTGGGACCGGCACCCAGGTACCGGCCTGCGCCTGGCGAATGAACTAGCGGGAGCGGCGGGACTGTTCCAACTGGAGGACGTCGCCCTCGACCAGCCATCCGACCTGCTCGGCACCATTGCCGCCCGCTCGGACGGCCGCCTGCTCGGCTGGGCGGAGCTACGCGCCGCCGGACCCCGCGACGCCTGGGTCCAGGTCATCGACGCCGATCGGCTCGTACGCTCCATCCGCCTGGGACACACCGACGACACGCCCGCCACGCCGGACGAGACCGAGGTCTTCGCCACCCTCATCGCCTCCGCCGCCGGACACGCCCAGGGCGCGGGCTACCGCGTGCTGCGCTGGGAGGGGTCCGACACCGGTCCGGAGGGGCAGGCCGCCGCACTGCTGGAGGCCGATGTCATCGGTGAGGTGGCCCGGCTGTGGACCGCCGAGCTGGGCAGCTGGGAACCGCCGGAGGGGGCCGGGGCCATCGCCGCCGACCAGTGGATTCTGCACGCCGAGGCCGAGTCCACCGAGCCGCCCGGCAATCTGTTCATCGTGGCGTTGCTGGGTGAGGGGGCCACCGATCCGATCGCCACCATCACCGCGACCATCATCGACGACATCGCCTACATCAACACCGGCGAACAGATCTCCTACGCCGACGTCGACTCCGACCGCCTGGCCGGTCTCGTGGTGGCGCTGCTGGCCGAGATCCAGGATCGCTTCCCGGCCGTCGCCATGCTGCGCGTCTTCGAGTTCGACGACGCCACCGTGCGCGCCGCCCTCGAGCACGCCGGACTGGAGTTGGCCGCGCACTTCCGCGATTACGAGCTGGTGCTGGTCGAGGACTGACCCCGCGCGGCGATCCGGTCCAGCCCGTCGAGCGCGCCCAGCATCAGCTCCACATTGTCGTGGACGAATTCGTCTCGGGCATAAGGGGTTTCGCCGTAGGCCAGGGCGGTCGTGGTCTCGCCGAAGGCCGCCACCAGGAAGCGTGCGGTGAGTACCACCGCCCGGTCCTCGGCCCGCGCGCCCGCGACGAGTCCGGCCAGGATGGTCGCGAAGGCGGTCACGTAGTCCTCCGACCGCTCCAGTCTGCGCCGGGCGCTGCCGGGATGGCCGTATGCCTTGGTGGACAGGAATTTGCCCTTGGCGGGCTGGCCGAGGAAGAAGTCGGTGATGGCCTCCACCACCGCCGTGATGCGGGCGTGCCGGTCGGGCGGGGTGTCGCGGACCGCGGCGTGCACCGTCTGCGCCAGCTCGCGCGCAGCGGCGTCGAATGCCGCCGCGGTGAGTTCGTCCAGATCGGCGAAGCTCTCGTAGACGAACCGGGTCGACAGGCCCGCCGCCGCGGCCACGCGCCGCACGGTCAGCGCGCCCGCTCCCTCGCGTGCCATCACCTCGATGGCGGCGTCGACCAACTGCTCGCGCCGACCGCGCATCCGCTCGTCGGCCGCGATCCCGCCGTAGCGCCGGGCGGCCTTCATCGACGCGGCTCCGACATGGTGGTCCGCGTCACTGCCGCCGAATATTGACACATTTGTTTCCTGAAACCTACCTTTCTAGACACAAATGATTCCTCAATGTGGAGGCGTTGCCATGGCCAGCCCCGTGTCGGAAATCTACGCGACCGACGACCCCGAACCCGCGCGCCGGGGAGTCGCGCCGGACTCGCCGGCGGCCCGCTACGCCGCCGACTGGCGACTGATCATGCTGGCCCCGAGCGCCCTGCTGCTCCAGGTCGCCCACCCGGTCATCGGTTCCGGCGTGGCCCAGCACTCGGTCTACACCACCGACCCGCTGGGCCGCTTCGACCGCTCCTACTGGCCGACCATCGCCCTGGCCTTCTACGGCGACGACACCGCCGCCTACGGACGCGACATCCGCGCCATGCACAGGGGCATCACCGGCGTGGACCACGCGGGCCGCCGCTACCACGCCTGGGAACCGGAGGCGTACTTCTGGGTGCTCGGCACCGCGTACTGGGCCTGCACGGTGGTGGCCGACCGCTTCGGACGAGGACTGTCCCGCACCGAGAAAGCCGAACTGTACGCGGGTTGGCGGCAGGCCAGCCTGCTCGCGGGCCTGCGCGAGCGCGACGCCCCATCCGAGGTGGCCGACTTCGACCGATTCTTCGAGCGCATGCTGACCGAGCGACTCGAGCATCACCCGAGCGTGGACGACGTGCTCGCCACCCTGCGCCGCCCACCGGCCCCGGCCGGTATGCCCGCCCTGCTGTGGCGGCCGATCATGTGGGGCATCGTCGGACCGTTCGCGGCCTGGGTGAACACCGGTGTCCTGCCGCCCCGGGTGCGCGACCTGCTCGGCCTGGAGTGGACGGCGCGCGACGAAGCGCTGCTCCGCGGCTGGGCGGTGCTGGTGCGAACCGTCGACCGAGTGCTGCCGCGTCCGGTGCGCGAGATCGGCCGCACGGTCGCGCTCCGGCGCAAGGACGCCATCACCGCCACGGCCCGGCACGCCGCCTCCGGGGCGCACGGCGATTAGCTCTCGTGCCGCCTGGTCGCGCATGTGCGCCGAGTGTCACCGCACGTCGCGGGGGACCCCGAGTTCGCGGTCGAGGTAGCGCAGGTCGGGGTCGTCGCGGCTGCCGTTGCGGAAGGCGCGGAAGACCAGGTCCTGGGGGTGGTGGACGGCGAAGACGTCGCGGAAGGTGGCGACGGTGCGGTGCGGGATGCCCGCCAGGCGCGGGTGGTAGCCGGTGTGGGCCTCGGGACCCTCCCAGATGAGTGCGCCGCTCTGCGGGGCGAAGGTCCAGCCGAGGGCGGTCATGCGGCGGTCGAATTCACCCGCGCCGAGTCCGGCCACATCCCAGCCGCTGGCCTCGTTGTGCAGGCGGCGGCCGTGCAGGAACTGCACGAAGCACGGATCCGGTCCGGGGTGCGGGGTGCTGAGGCTGAGGACGCTGTCCCAGGGCAGCGTGGTCAGCGCCCAGGCCAGCCGGACGGTGAAGTCGGCCCAGTCGTCACACGCCGGGGCGGCGGCGCGGGCGGTGGGGCGTTCGGCGGGCAGGCCGTAGGAATCGGTGCCGGGAGCGTCCAGGCTCCAGGTGGCGCAGCGTAGTCGGCGCGGGGCCATGGCCAGGCCGGCGTCCAGCACCGCCACCACCGAGGCCGCCACCCGCCGCCGCGCCTCGACCGCCTCGCCGCGTCGCCAGCCGGTGTGCCAGGCGCGCGCCAGCTCCGGTCGCCGCCATACCCGCTCCACCGCGCGTAGCTCCGGATTGGGCTGTGTCGCATCCGATTCCAGGGGCAGCGGGCAGGGCTCCCAGAGTCCGTCCGGCTGGTCGCGCAGCACGGTCAGCAGGTGTTCGGCGGCGGCGGCGTCATCCGGGACGGGCAGCAGGACTTCGATGGCACAGCCCTGCTGCGCGAAATGAACGCACCGCCCGGTATTTTCGTCACGCAGTTGCAGGAAGCGCGGATTCCAGTCCAGGCCGGATTCGAGGTCCTCCTCTTCGAGAAAGTGCGGCATGCTGCGCAACAGTCCGTCCCACCTGTCCTCACCCATCTCCCTCTCCTCCCGATTCCCGGCGGTTAAGTTACCGGGGGCGGCAATCACTTTGCCCGGCAAGGGTTGCCGGTGCACAGTGGAGCGCAGCATGGTAGAACGTGTTCTAGTTTTCGCTCGATGAAGGATCTCGATGAACTGGTACACCGGGAATACCACCTACGACACCGTGCTCGCCATCGGCTTCGCGTTCGCGGCATTCGTGCTGATCGGCGGGCTTTTCGGACAAAGTCCGTACGGTCGATTCGCGACGGCGAAGCTAGGTCTCAACCTGAACCCGAGACTCGGCTGGTGGCTCATGGAGATTCCGGCGACCGTGGTTTTCGCGGTCTGCTTCCTGGCCGGGCCGAACCGATTCGAACCCACCGCGCTGGTGCTGGCCGCGATCTGGGTGCTGCACTACGGCAATCGCGGCTGGTTCTTCCCGCTGTCCATCCGCCAGGTGCCGGGCAAACGCGGCAGTTTCAACATCTCGGTGCTGGCCATGGGCATGTTCGTCACCGCCCTGCACGGCTACCTCAACGGCACCCTGTTCAGCCACGACTACCTGGACCGGTACGACACCGACTGGCTCACCGACCCGCGCTTCCTGATCGGTCTGGTGGTCTACCTGTGCGGCTTCGCGCTACTGGTCCACTCCGAGAGCATTGTTCGCAATCTTCGCGACAAGAACGATCCGGGCGCAACGGAATACAAGATCCCCTACGGCGGCGGCTTCCGATTCGTCACCAGCCCCACCTATCTCGGCGAGCTGATCGCCTGGACCGGATTCGCCATCCTGACCTGGGCGCTGCCCGGTGTGGTGATCCTGCTGATCACCGTGGGCAATCTGGTGCCGCGCGCCTTCGCCACGCATCGCTGGTACCGGGAGAAGTTCGCCGACTACCCGGCGGAGCGAAAAGCCCTCATTCCCTTCGTGATATGAGAAATTGTCCGACACGGAATTCCCCAGGGACGGGATTGGGCTACGGTAATCGCATGGCGCGTCTGGTGAGTAAAGAACAGTACTTCGACCAGGGCCTCGACGTTTTGGCACAGGCCGGTTTCGCCGGGCTCAATATCGGGGTGCTGTGCCGGGCGCTGGGTGTCACGAGCGGGTCCTTCTACCACCACTTCGGCAGTTGGCAGGGATTCGTGGACGCCCTACTGGCCTACTGGGAGGGGCAGCAGGCCAGACGGTTGCGCGAGCTGGAGTTCGGCAGCGGCACACCGGAATCCGATGTGGACAAACTGCGCGAACTGACGCTGGGGCTGCACCACCGGGCCGAGGCCGCCATCCGCGCGTGGGGCGCGAACGACGCCTCGGTCGGCACGGTGCTGCGCCGGGTGGACGACGCCCGGCGCCGGATTCTCGGCAAGGCGATCGCCGGGGTGGTGGGGGATCGGGCCGCCGCGGCCCATCTCACCTCGCTCGGCATGGCCATGCTGGTCGGCTATCAGCAGCTCTCGGCGGCCGGGCACCGCGACGACTTCGCCCCGCTGCTGGACGAGTTCGTGCGACTGGTGTTCTCGCACGCGCACGTGGTCGCCTGATCCGGTGCTAGCGGCCGCGAGGTCCGTACGAGTCCCGCGCCCCGCGCTCGAACTTGTTGCGGTACATGGCCGTATCCACGGTGTGCATGAGATCGTCCACCGCCGTCGGTGCGCTCTCGGCGACGGCGGTGCCGATACTCGCGCCCAGCGTCACCGGATGTCCGTCCACCGCGAACGGCGCGCCCAGGGCCGCGAGCATCTCCTCGGCCAGCTTCGCCAGCTCGTCGGCATCGCACCGCTCGACCAGCACGATGAACTCGTCGCCGCCGATGCGCGCGGCCATCCCGCCCACCGCGGAGACGGTGGTGAGCAGCCGGGTCGCCACCTCCCGCAGCACCCGGTCGCCGGTGGCGTGGCCGTACTCGTCGTTGATCTCCTTGAAGCCGTCCAGATCCAGATAGCAGACACCGACCGGCGGCTCGGCCGCACCGAGCCGGTCGAAGAACAGCAGCCGGTTGGGTAGGCCGGTGAGCGGATCGTGGTGGGCGTCGTGCCACAGCCGGTCGGAGAGCTGTTTGCGTTCGGTGACGTCGACGGTGACACCCACCAGGAAGCGCGGCCGCCCGTCGCCGTCGCGTACCACCGACATGGACAGGTCGATGGTCTTGCAGCTGCCGTCGGGGCGCTCGTGCGCGGTCTCGGTGCGGAACCGGTCGGTTTCGCCGGTGAGCAGCCGTTGGAACTGGTCGAAGGCGTCGCCGATATTCTGCGGTCCGAGAATGTCGGCCACCGAACGGCCCGGCATCTCCGCCGCGGGCACACCGAGGGTTTCGGCCATGGCGGCGTTCACGTCCAATACCTGGCCGGTGCTGATGTCGATGGTGCCGATACCGACCGAGGCGGCGGTGAAGATGGCCTCGAACCGCGCCTCCGACAGCTGTCGCCGCGCCTCCGCCTCCCGGGCCGCGGTGAGCGCCGCGGCGAGGGTGGTCTCCTGTTCGGCCAGCGCGGCCTGGCGTAGTCGGTCGGTGAACGCGGCCGCGAATTCGGCCGCCACCGCGGCCGCCCGCGCTCGGCCCGGATGGTAGTCGGCGGCCGTGGGGTCGGGGTATTCGGCGTCGAACATCTCCCCGCAGATCAGCAGCACCGAGTGGTGGACGGCGCGGGCGTCGCGGTAGTTGGCGGCGACCAGCGCGGCCGCCGCCGCACCCGCGACCGCCGGATCGCCCGTCCCCCGGATCGCCGCCAGCAGACCACCGGTGTACTGCCCGAGCAGCACCTCCACCTGGGCGCGGGTGAGCGTCGGCGCGACCGCGCCGTCGAGAAGTTCGGCCCATCGCACGGCCACATCTCGCGCTCCCACCGCAACCCCCTGTCGAGTCCGTCGAATCAGGGCTTCCGACCCACGCCCGCCAGACCCAGTGAGCGCCCCGGTGCCTCGTGATGGTCGCGTTCGGATTCCGGCCGCCACAGCGGCAGCTCGACGACGCCGGGTTCGATCAGTTCCCAGCCGTCGAACATGGTGGTGATCGCCGCGCGGGACCGGAAGTGAATACCGATCTTATTCTCGTTCTCGGCATTGGCGCCCAACTTGGCGGCGTCCTCGGGACGCTGCGCCGAGGTGAGGTGCGAAATCGCCACGTAGCTGCCGCCCGGCACCGCCGCCCGCAGCTCCGACACCAGCTCCGCGGGCCGGTCCTCGTCGCCCACCAGGTGCAGCACCGCGACCAGCAGGATGCCGACGGGCTGGGAGAAGTCGACGAGTCCGGTCGCGCGGGCCCGCTCGAGCAGGTCGGCGGGTTTGCGCAGGTCGGCCTCGATGGCCCCGGCGCGCTCGTTACCGCTCAGAATGGCCTTGGCGTGCGCCACCGCCACCGGGTCGATATCCGCGTACAGCACCCGCGCGGCGGGGTCGATCTCCTGGGCGATCTCGTGCACATTGCCCGCGGTCGGAATGCCGGAGCCGACGTCGAAGAACTGCCGCACCCCCGCGTCCATCAGGTACCGCACCGCCCGCCGCAGGAACGCCCGGTTGCTGAGCGCCAGCCGGGGCAGGTCGGGGACCAGCTTCTTGCCCATCTCGGCCGCCTGCCGGTCGATCTCGAAATTGTGCGAGCCGCCCAGCAGTGCGTCGTACATGCGTGCCGGACTGGCCTGGGTCATGTCCACGCCCTCCGGGGCCCACGCCGGTCTGTCCATTCGAAACCCTCCTGCGAACCAACGATCTCGGACCACGCCGCGGGCGGGCGGATCCGCTGCCGGATGCTCCGTGTTCACGATCACCCGGGCTGTGCTCTGCGAATGGTAGCCCGCATACTCCAGAACTATTGCAGCGACATGTTTCTCATCGGCCGGGTGCGGCCGGGGCCGGGCAGGTGCTGTCGGTGACGAGGGGAACGCAGACGCCGGTGATGTCCTCGAGCAGCAGCCGCCCGCCGATCACCAGTGCCGCCAGCGCCACCGCCCCGAAGAACAGCACCCACACGATGCCCGGAATCCGCGTGAGCCGGGCCAGCTGGTCGGCGTCGGAATTGGGCTCGTGCGCGCGATTGCGCTGGAGTTCCACCACCGGGCGCGCCGCCGCCAGCAGCAGGAACCACGCGGCGAAGTAGGCGAACCCGGCCTGGAGGTCGTCGGTGCCGAACCAGGAGACCGCGAATACCGCGCCGCCCGTGACGAAGACCGACAGCAGTCCGAAACCATTGCGCACCTTGAGCAGTACCGCCGCCAGCAGGGCGATGGTGGCCCACAGCATGAGCGTGATCCGGTGCGCGCCGAGCAGCGCCGCGTAGCCCAGGCCGAGCAGCGCCGGAGCGGGATATCCGGCCATGGTGGTGAGCACCATCCCGAGGCCGTACGGCTTGCCGCTGGACACCGTGAGCCCCGAGGTGTCCGAATGCAACCGGATGCTGTTGAGCCGTCGCCCGGTGAGCAGGGCGACGAACGCGTGGCCGCCCTCGTGTGCGATGGTGACCACATTGCGGGTCAGCCGCCAGGTGGGGCGGTAGAGCACGATCAGCAGGGCCGCGATTGCGGTGCCCAGCACCAGCCACCACGGCGGCGGCGTCTGGGTACCGGTGAGGCGGTCGACGATCGAGTTCCCGCGTTCGACGAATTCGGCGATCTGCACCGCCGCACCTTACCCGCGCATCACGGCTTGCGCCCGATGCCGCCGCGCACCGAGGTGCTCTCGCCCTCGGGTGGCTCGTCGACCCGCCACCGGTCGATGGGGACGATGCCCGGCGGCACCAGCTCCAGTCCCTCGAACACGCCCTCGACCTCGGCCGGGGTGCGGGGATGGTAGGGAGCGCCGCCGGTCTGCGCGTAGTTCTCGCACAGCCGGACGTAGGCCGGATCGTCGGTGGTGCCGTCGTTGAGCACCAGGTAGCTGCCGGACGGTACGGCGGCCATGAAGGTGTCCACGATGCGCCGCACATCCCGGTAGGTGGGGGCGTGGCCGAGAACGCCGTGGAACATGACCGCGATCGGCTTGGTGAAGTTCAGGACCTGCCGCGCGGCGGTGACGATGTCCTCGGGGTGGTTGAAGTCCGCGTCGATGTAGGTGGTGACGCCCTCGTCGGTGGTGCTGGTGAGCAGGGCGCGGGCGTGCGCGAGCACCATGGGGTCGTTGTCGACGTAGACGACCTTCGCCTCGGGCGCGATGCCCTGGGCCACCTCGTGGGTGTTCTGCATGGTGGGCAAACCGGTTCCGATATCGAGGAATTGGCGGATCCCGGCCTCGGCGGTCAGATAGCGCACCGTGCGGATGAGGAAGCGCCGCGATTCGACGGCCATGGTGCGGATGCCGGGGTAGGCATCGATGCCCGCCTCGCCCGCGATCCGGTCGACCTCGTAGTAGTCGCGTCCGCCCATCCAGAAGTTCCAGATCCGGGCCGAATGCGGGATATCCGTGCGTATCCGCGGTTGCGGCGGGTGGGACATACTCGATCTCCTCTGACGCTCGGCGTGGAATCTACGCCGTACACCGCCGTCTCGCGGGCATTTCACCGACCTGTGATCGGGAGTCGCGCTGGACCACGCCCCGGATTCGAGCCAGACTGCGCGAATGAGCAGCGACACAGTGGATCCGGTGGTGGAGACCGCGACGGGGAAGGTGCGGGGTGCGCCGAACGGTCACGGCGGCAGCGTGTTTCGCGGCATTCCCTTCGCCGCGTCGCCGGTGGGTCGGTCGCGATTCGCGCCGCCGCGACCGCATCCGGGCTGGACGGCGGAGCGGGCCTGCGTTCGCCCCGGCCCCGCCGCCCCGCAGTGGCCGTCGCGGCTGGAATCGGTGCTGGGAACCCGGGTTCCGGACTGGGACGAGGACGGCTGCCTGAACCTGTCGGTGTGGACCCCGGGCGACGTGGATCCCACCGCGGCGCGCCCGGTCCTGCTGTGGTTCCACGGCGGCGGATTCACCAGCGGCAGCGGCGGCTGGGACTGGTACGACGGCGCCCGCCTGGCGGTGCTCGGCGATATCGTCGTCGTCACCGCCAACTACCGGCTGGGACCGCTCGGCTACCTGTATCTGCCCGAGATCGGGGCCGCGAACCTCGGCGCGCTGGACCAGGCGGCGGCGCTGCGCTGGGTGGCCGACAATATCGCGGCCTTCGGCGGTGATCCGGAGCGCATCACCGTGGGCGGGCAGTCGGCGGGCGCGTTCTCGGCACTGGCCCTGGCCACCGATCCGGCGACCGGCGCGCTGGTGCGACGGGTGATCGCGCAGTCCGGTCCGTGGCGGATGCCGCCGATGGACGCGCCGGCGGCGCGCGATATGACCGAGTCCTATCTGCGGATTCTCGGCATCGCCGCGGACGGGCGGATAGCCGGCCGATTGCGCGAACTGCCGGTGGGGCGGCTGCTGGCCGCCTACGCCCGGCTCATGGCCGAGACGGGGCGGCCCGGATCCATGGAACCGCCCATGTGGCCGGTGCTGGGCGGGCCGGGAACGCCGCGACCGTTCGACCAGGCCGTCGCCGCGGGCGCACTGCGCGGGAAGCAGGTGCTGCTGGGCTGGACCGCCGCGGAGATGGGGGCGTTCTTCGCCTTCAATCCGGCGATCCAATTGCTGAGCTGGGAGAAGGCGGCGGCGTTCGGGGTCACGCGGGAACGTGCGGACGCCGACTATCCGGGGGCGACCCCGGCGCAGGCGGTGTCGCTCGCGCTGGGCGAGCACTATTTCGCCGCCGGGGCCCGGGAAATCGCCGATATGCTTGCCGCCCAGGGCAATCCGGCCCATCTGTATCGGTTCGAACGTGGCCCCGCCGTCGATCCCGACGGTATCGGGGCCTGCCACTGCGCGGAGCTGCCGTTCCTGTTCGGCACCTTCGACGCCTTCCCCAACGCTCCCATGCTGGGCGAAATCGGCGCGGACGACCGGGAATTGGCCACGGCGTTCGGCGGTGCGCTGGCCGCCTTCGTCGCCACCGGATCGCCGAACGGATCCGGTCTGGAGACCTGGCAGCCCTACCGCGGTGACGGCGCCGCCGAGGTCCGGGGATTCGGCGTGCCGACACGGCAAAGGTAGTGGTCACTGGACATATCGGGTTTGCGGGAGTATCACAACGGGTATGGGCTCCGATGTAATCGGTGTCAGCGACGCCGTGGAAGAAGGTGGTCCAGGTGTCGGCGAATTTGCCGGTGCGCCTGTGGCGGGTGCAACCGTGGAACCCGAATCCGCTCATGCGCGCATCGGATCGGTGGGAGGCACTGATCTGGCTCGTCGCGGTGCTCGCGGCACTGGTGGCGGTGCCGCTCGCGGGAGCCATCGGCACCACGGCCTACACCGGGGCGGCGGCGCGCATCGCCGCCGAGGACGCCGGTAAGACCCGGGTCACCGCCACCGTCGTGGGTATGCCAGACGATGTGACCGGTGCGGGCGGCGGGGTGCGGGTGGAACGTTTCCCGGCCACCGTGCGCTGGGACGCCGACGGCCGCACCGGTGAGGCCGATGTCAACCTCTCCACACCCGCGGTCGCCGGGGCCGATGCCGAGGTCTGGCTCGGCGTCGACGGCACGCCCACCGCGCCACCGGCCAAGCCGGGATCGGCCGCCGCCGAGGGCGTGGGCACCGGGCTGGCGATTCTGGTCGAAACCTGGTGTGCCGCAGCCGCACTGGTGTGGGTGACGCATACCGCGCTCACCGCGCGCCGCAATGCGCGCTGGGATCAGGAGTGGCGCACCATGAATCATTCGATCGGGCGCGACACCCTCTGAGGACGCGACACCCCTCCGCGAACAGCCGCACTCAGTATTCGCCGTCGACCAGATTGCGCAGCGGTTCGCCGGCCAGATACCGCTGGATCTCGCCCACCGCCACCGCGTAGGCGCGCTCGACGCTGCCGCGGCTGCTGCCGCCCACGTGCGGGGTGAGCAGCAGACCGGGCGCGTCCCAGAGTGGATGGTCGGCGGGCAGCGGCTCCGGGTCGGTGACGTCCAGGACGGCGCGGAGCCGTCGGGCGGTCAGTTCGGCGAGCAGCGCGTCGGTGCGTACCACCGGTCCGCGCGCGGCATTGACCAGGATCGCGCCGTCGTGCATGCGGGCCAGGAAATCCGCGTCCACCATGCCCACGGTGCGGCTGGTGACCGGGACGGTGAGGATCACCGCGTCGGCGTGCGGAATCAGATCGGGTAGTTCGTCCACCCCGTGCACACCGTCGCGGGCGCGGGTGCCCACCACGGTCACCGGGGTGTCGAACGGGGCGAGCTTGCGGCGCATCTCGGCCGCGAGATCGCCCGCGCCGACGATCAGGACGCGTTTGCCGTGCAGGGTGTCGGTCCGGTGCTGGGTCCACCGGTGCTCGCGCTGCGCCACCGCGAACTCGGTGAATTCGCGGTAGACGGTGAGCAGCCCGGTGAGCGCCCACTCGGCGGTGCTGGCCCCGTGCGCGCCGCGCGCGGTGGACAGCAGCACCCCCTCCGGGATCCGTCCGACCCACGCCTCGGCACCGGCGGTGAGCAGCTGGATCAGGCGCAGCTTCGGCAGCTCCCAGGCCAGGGCGGCGGCGGCCGATCCGGTGAGGAAGCCGGGCACCAGGATCTCGGCGTCGGCACCGCCCGGAGGCACCGGACCGCCGGGCTCGTAGCGCACCGCCCGCACCCCGTCGAGTGCCGACACCGCTCGCAGCCCGTCATCGTCGGGAATCAACACAGTCGTCGCCATGAGCGTCACCGTAGTCCGGCCGCGCAGCGCCCGGGTGCGGACGATACGACGCGGCCGCCGCCCGCGGGTGCGGACGGCGGCCACGGCCACGGCGCGGCTGGTCTCGTGGTGGTGCGCCTGGTCGCCTAGTAGTAGTGCCTGCGGCCGCCGATGGTGCGTCCGGCGGAGCCGAGGAGGGCGAGCACCACGCCGACGACGGCGAGGATGACGCCGAGGGTGGTGAGGATCGGGATGCCTAGCAAATATCCGGCGACGAGCAGGATGAGGCCGAGAATGATCATGGTCGGGTCCTATTTCGATGCGGGCGAGGCCGGTTTGCCGGTGGTCGGGCGGTGCAGGAATCGATTGAACGACCAGGTGGGCGTGGAATCCGGGGTGGAGCGCGGGCCGGGAGCCTTCTCGTTCACGTCCGCCGGTGCGGCCGATTCCTTACGGGCCGCCGCGATCTCGCGCTTCGACTTGCGGAGTTCACGCCGTGCGGCGCTGCCGCGCCGCGATGCCGTCCACACCGCCGTCAGGAGCAGGATGAGCCCGCACGCGCCGATGGCGCCGACGAGCATGCCGTAACCGAACACCGCCCCGGAGGACAGCTCGTAGTTCTGGCCGAAAACCGTGAAACCGTTGGAGAGCGTGTTGTTTTCGCCGTTGTTCTCCTGGACACCGGCAACGCCCACGGCCACGGCGCCGAGGAGGGCGATGAGCCCGATGATGGTCAACATATCGCGGCTATTCCCGCTACGCCGCCACCCAAACCGTCACGAGCCGCGGTTTTCGCGACACGCCGCGCGTGTTCCTTGACACGCGAAGCAGTTTGGTGCGGCCGCGTGCGGGTTGTGGTGACCGCCGATCTCAGTTACGGCGAGGTGCTCGAGGTGATCCGAGACAGCGGCATCTCGGCACGCTGAGCCCGCACGGCATGCCGGGGTGCGCGACGGCACGGGACGCGCGTGACCACGGCGGCGGGATGCACGGCGAGCCGCGCGTACCCGTGGGCAACATTGAGGCAAACTTCGGGGCATGTCCCCTTTGCCTGGTTGCCCCCGCGGGTAGCGGCACCCGGTGGCCGCGCCCTTCCGGCAGGTTCCCGCGCCCATGCTGGCGGTGGCGGGGCCGCCGCCGGACGTGCAGGGGTGGGCGGTGGAGATGAAATGGGACGGTGCCCGCATCATGGCGGTGTGCGCGGCGGGGGAGTGTCGGCTCTACAGCCGCAACGGCAGGGATGTCGGCGGGTCGTATCCGGAACTCGTGGCCGCGCTGCGGGCGCTGGTGGGGGAGCGGACCCTGATACTCGATGCCGAGGTGATCGCCGCCGACGCCGACGGCGCGCCTTCCTTCGGCCGCCTGCAACGGCGGATGCATGTCGCCCGGCCGGGGGAGCAACTGGTGGCCGAGGTGCCGGTCCAGCTGTTCGCCTTCGACGTCCTCGCCGTGGGCGCACGTGATGTCACTGGGCTGCCCTATCTGGAGCGACGCCGACTGCTGGCCGAATTGCCGCTCACTGCACCGCTTTCCGCGCCGCCGCACTGGCTCGGGGTGGAAGCGGGAAAGCTGCTCGCGGTCGCGCGGGAGCATCGTTTGGAGGGCATCGTCTCCAAGCGCGTCGACTCGCCGTACCTGCCGGGGCGTCGCTCGCCCGCCTGGATCAAGACGCCGCTGCGCCGCAGTACCGAAGTGATCGTCTGCGGTTGGACTCCGGGCAGCGGTGGACACCAGCACACCTTCGGCTCCCTGGTCCTCGGCGCCCACGACGCCACCGGCACGCTGGTCTACATCGGCAATGTCGGCACCGGCTTCACCCAGGCGGTGCGCCGCGTGCTGCGCGCCGCCCTCGACGACATCGCCCTGCCCGCAAGCCCGTTCGCCACCGCGCCACCGCTGTCCGGGCGCTGGCACTGGGTGCGCCCGATACTCGTCGGCGATGTCGAGTACCGCGAATTCACCGACCGCCTGCGCATGCCCAGCTGGAAGGGCCTGCGTTCCGACAAGACGGCGGCCGAGGTGCTGCTGCCCGAGACGGCGACCACTCCGGATGAGTGAGGGGCGACTTCACCCGACGCGTGTGAGGGCCGCCGCGCGGCCCGGACGTAGCGTGGGCGCATGGGCACCGGCTTGGGCGAATCGCAGGGCCGACAACCACGCGGTCATGGCCATCGTGCTGCTGGTCATGGGATCGGTGGTGCGCGGGTCAGGACAGCGCTTTCGCTTTCAACTGCTCGAATTCCGCCTGGGTTATGGTGCCGTCGGCCAACAACTGTTTGGCGTCGGCGATCTGGGCCGCCGGATTGGTTCCGGCGGTCTTCCTGATGTAGTCCTGTTCGGCCGCCTGCCATTGCTTGGCCTCGGCAGCCGAGCGTTCCTGCATTCCGCCGCCGCGCACGATCAGATAGATCAGCGAGGTGATCAGCGGCAGGAAGATGAGGAAGACGATCCAGACCGCCTTCACCCAACCGGAGGTCTCCTTGTCACGGAAAAGGTCGCCGATGATGTAGAACAACAGCAGCAGATAGGCGATGAACGCGAAGCTCACCAGAATCAGCCAGAGCACTTCCCAGAACGACATATCGCACCTCGGTTGTCTAGGACGGACGTCGCGGTAAGACGACTGCCGCCACGCTATTTCGCGCTCCGCGGGCGGGGATCACCTCATTCGGGTGAAGAATCGTGCTGTGGCGCGGTGCTGATCAGGGCGCTCACCCACCGGGTCGACGGAGCGATATCCAACAGCACTGCCTCGAGCAGCAGCGTGAGCGGAATCGCCAGGATTGATCACGCAGTAGAGCAGGATCACCCGCCAGCTCCACCCCCAGCCACGCGGGCCAGCCGCGCCGCCGCGCCCAGGTCTGGATCGGTGCCACGGCGACGGTGAGCATGAGGGCCAGGAATGTCGGCCCGACATTCCCGCGATCCGGACCGGGTCGGGTGTAATTCTGAATGGCATCCGGTCGCATCTCCTCACCCATTTCGGGTGACGCCGCAACAAGGTCATCTCAGTTCCCGAATCGAGGATTCACGTCCACTAAACTGCGCGAGCAGAGCACGGTGACAGACAGGCTGTCGGTACGCCTCGGGAGGCACGATGACTGCAGCACACGGCCTCGAAATCGCTGGACCGGACGGAAATTCGATACCGGCCGCCACGGGAATTCCACACCTGGCGTTCACTCCCATACCCCGGGGCGGATTGCTCGCGCAATTGCAGGCCCTGACCGAAACGCCCGAGGGTGTCGTGGTGCTGATGTGCGCGCCCGTGGGGAGCGGAAAGACCGTCCTGCTGGTGCAATGGGCGGAAGCCCACGGCCGGGACCGGGTGGTGTGGCTGCGCGTGGACGAACACGCTCCCGCCGGACAGCTCTGGCAAAGCCTGCGCGCCCGCCTCGGCGTCGCGGCGTCCGCGCACGGTCCGCTGAGCACACCGCTGGCCGACGCGACGCAGCTCGCGGACGCGCTGGCCAGCGACTCGCGGCGGATTCTGCTGGTCATCGACGACGCCCACCTCATCACCGATCCGCTCACCCTGGCCGGATTCGAGCACTTCCTGCTGTCGGTGCCGCCGACCGTCACGGTCGTCGTCTCCGCCCGCTACGAACCGCCCATCCGCTGGCATCCGCTCGAACTGGGCTCGCGGTTGTGGCGATGGGGCGCCGACCGGCTCGCGTTCACACCCGACGAGGTGGCGCGGCTGTGCCGCGATCAGGGCTGCTCGCTCGCCGACGATGAACTCGAACTGCTGATGGAGCTCACCCGCGGCTGGGCCGCGCTGGTGCGGATGGCCGCCATCTTCCTGTCCACCCGCTCCGAGCCCGCCGCGGCCGCGCTCACCGCGCTCGCGCGGCTCCCGGCCTCGATCTCCGATCTGCTGGCCGGGGAACTCATCGAAACCCTGTCGCCCGGCCTGCGGCTGTTCCTCACCCACACCAGCGTCCCGGCCGAGTTCACCGAACAGTTGGCCGACGATCTGATCGGCGGCGGCGCCGGACACTGGCTGCACGAGCTGGAGCGGTTGAACTATCCGCTCACCTCCGTGGTCCGCAAGGACCGGGAGTGGTTCGCCTACCACCCGATGCTGCGCGCCTACTTCCTCGCCGAACTCAACCGGCTCGGTCCGCAGCTCGCCGAAGAACTCCGGTTGCGCACCTCGCTGCATCTGCAGTCCATCGGCGAACCGGCGGCGGCGCTGCCCCATGTGCTCGGCCTGCCGCGCTGGCCGCTGCTGGCCTTCCTCGGCGAGCATGCGCTCGGTCTGACCGTCGCCGGGCACGGCACGGCGCTGTTCGACGCCGTGGCCGCGGCCGATCCGGCGCTGTCGGAGGATCCCTACCTGCTGTCGCTCCGCGTGGTCGACGCTCTGGTGCACGGTGACATCCCCAGTGCGCGTGCGCATTTCGACGCCTGCCGGAATCGCCGCGACGGACGTGAATCCTTCGCCACCGCCGATATGCGCACCGCGCTCACCGCCGCCGTCACCGCGGAATTGGCGGTCGTGGCGGGGATGCCGGTCGATGACGGCTGGGCGGAATTGCCGCTCGGCACCGGGTACCCCGACCTGGACTGCTACGCCGCCATCGAGACCGGCACCGCGCTGCTCGTGCTCGGCGATCCGGTGGAGGGGGAGGAGCGGTTGCGCCGGGGACTGGCCGTCGCCGAGGTGAACACCTATCCGCAGTTGCGGGTGCGGGCGCTGACCCGGCTCGCGGTCTCGGCCGGTCTCGCGGGCGCGCTCACCACCATGCGCCGCCGCGCCGAACACGCGCTGGACGTGGCGCGTGAACACCATCTGCTGGCGGCTCCGGAGACCGCGCAGGCGACGGCGCTGGCCGCGCTCGGGGCCTACCTGCAGGGTGATGCCCTCGATATCGACTACGTGACGCGCATGCTCGCCGAACACACCCTGGTGGACGGGTCGGTGGGCGCGAACGGCGGCTGGCACGCCCATCTGATCGGCGCCCTGGTGTCCTTCGCCGCCGCCGAGGACAAGAGCGCCGCCGCGGAGCTGCTGCGCACCGGGCTGGTGCGGGTACTCGACGCCCATCCGGTTCCGGAAACGAGTGCGGGGCTGGTGCCCTTCGTGGTGTGGGCGTTGCTCCAGGTGCGGGAACCGTACGAGGCGCAGCTCGTGGTCGAACAGGCGCGGTCGGTGCTGGGCGAGGTGATGGAGGTCCGCGTCGCGCGCGCGGCGCTGGCCGTCACCGCGCACCGCTCCCGCGCGGTCCTCGAACTGGTCGATCCATTGTGCGACGCGGCGACGTCGGTGCATCCGGTACACCAGGTCACCGCGTGGCTGCTGTACGCGGTCGCGCACGACGAGCTGGGCGGCGCCGCCCAGGCCCGCGACGGGCTGGAGCACGCGCTGCGCCACGCCGCCGCCGAGCGCGTCTTCCGTCCCTTCCTGGACGTGCCCGGCGCACTCGGCCTGCTGGACCGATTCGACGGCAGCTTCGGACATCTGGACGCCTACGCCGCGACGCTGCGCCGTCATCCCCTGATGCGCCGGCACACCGCGCATCCGGGCCTGACCGGCACCGAGTTGAAGGTGCTGCGGCAGCTGCCCTCGGGCCGGACCACCCAGCAGATCGCGGACGATCTCGGTGTGTCGATCAATACCGTGAAGACGCATCTGCGCGGCATCTACGCCAAACTCGGCAGCAATTCCCGGGTCGCGGTGCTGAGTGAGGCCCGGCGCAGCGGTCTGCTCTGAGTCGACGCGCCCGGTTGTCGACGCGCCCGGTTCACCCCTGGCGGATGAGGTGGCGTCGGCTGCGGCGAGCGCAGACTCGAATCACGTATGGCGGTAGCCGCCGTGACGGTGAGCGTCGACGGCGACGGGCTCGGGAGAGGAGGCCTGGCGACAATGCCGACCCGGTACCAGTTCGTGCTCGACGGTGAACTGTCCGAGCGTGCGCTGGCCGCCTTCCCCGAACTGTCCGCCGCACCGCGACGACACGGTACGACGACCCTGTTCGGCGCGGTCATCGACCCCACGGCGATGCGCGGAATCCTCGCCCGCATCGACAATCTCGGACTCACGCTGCTGGAGATGCGGCAACTACCGGACTAAGGAGCGTCCCATGGCTGTGCTGGCACCGGAAAGTCAACGGCGGACGCTGGACGAGTTGGTGGACCGGCTCGATCTGAGCAGTGGTGACACCGGACCCAAGCGCTCCGCGTTCTGGATCATGTTGACGCTGTCGAGCGTGATCGCCGTATCGGGTGTGGTCGGCGACTCCACCGCCACGGTGATCGGCGCGATGATCGTCGCGCCGCTGTCGATTCCGATCCTGGGCGTCGGGCTGGGCATCGCCACCGGCCGGGGCGCGTTGATCGCGCGCAGCCTGGCGCTGGTGGTCGCGGGTGTCGCACTGGTGGTCGCCATCGGTTTCGTCGTCGCCAAGATTCTGCCCAATCCGACCGATGTGCTGGCGAATTCCCAAGTGCTGGGCCGTACTTCACCGAAGCTCATGGATCTGACGGCGGCGCTGGCCACCGGCCTGGTCGGCGTGATCGCCATGATCCGCCGCGATGTCGGCGATGTGCTGCCGGGCGTGGCCATCGCCATCTCCCTGGTGCCGCCGCTCGGCGTGGTAGGGGTGTGCCTCGGTTCGCACGCACCGAGTTTGGCGCTGGGCGCGTTCGTGCTGTTCGCCTCCAATATGGTCGCCATGATCGTCACCGCCACCGTGGTGCTGGTCGCCACCGGCTACGCGCACGAGGCCGGGGTGGGGGCCACCCGCCGGGGTCGCGCCTACGCGGTGCTGGCCGCCGCGCTGATCCTGGTGGCGGTGCCCATGGTGGTGAATTCGCTGTCCTCGCTGTGGGCCGACCGCATCGCGAACGCGGCGCGCGCCTGGCTCACCGGCGTGGACGGGGCGCAGGTCACGGAGGTGTCGCTGCAGAGCGACACCGCGACCATCCAGGTGCTGGCTCCCGACGAGCTGCCGCCGGTGAGCGAGCTCCAGGAGCGGGTGGATCGGCTGGTGCCGTGGAATCCGCGGGTGGTGATCGTGCACACCGTCGGCAGCCGCGTCGGCGATTGACCCCGGGTCACCTCGGCTTCCAGGTCGCCACGGCCCAGATGACCACCACGTCCAGCGCGATGATGAGCACGGACCACCACGGGTAGTACGGCAGCCACAGGAAGTTGGCCACGATCGACAGTGCCGCGAACCCGATCGCGGCCCCGCGCCCCCACGCGGTACCCATCATGAGCCCCACCGAGCACAGCATGAGCACCGCGCCCAGCACGATATGTATCCACCCCCACGAGGTGGTGTCGATCCGATAGACGTATTCGACGCCGACAACGAAGATATCGTCGTCGATCACCGCCGCGATGCCCTGCAACAGTGACACCGTGCCGACGGTCAACAGAAGAACCCCGGCGCCGATCGAGGTCACCGCGGCGACCCCGTGCCGAACCGAGTGCTGCTGAGACGCGACCGGCTGCTCCTGAGACGGAGAGGTCATGACGACTCCTTCCGAACGAATGATGCGTATCGGAGGTCATCCTCACCGTCGCGCCCGTGGCCCCGCATCATCCGATGCGGGTGAGGTCCGGTCGCGCCCCTCAATCCCGGACGGTGATGGTGAGGCGGGGTTTGGCGGTGTCGGTGGGGTCGGCGACGCGCTCCCAGACGGCATCGATCATGGGGGCGAGCAGGAGTTCGCCGAGTTGGCGGACCATGACCTCGACGATCTGGGTGGGTTCGCGGCGGGTGGTGGAGGCCAGGCCCGCCTCGCGTAGGCCCGTGATCTCGCGGCGGGTCAGGTCGACGAGGGATTCGAGCAGGCGCAGCTGGGTTTCGGCGGGTTCCAGCACGGCGCGGCGGACGTAGTTCACCACGGCGGGATTGTCGTGGAGCATTCGCCGGACCGCCTCGTCGCGGGCGGTGGCGACCTGGGCGGTGGTGCCGGTGGGCGGGACCGAGGAGACCGCGGCGGCGAAGTAGTCGACGATCAGCTGGTCCACGGCCTCGATGAGACCGGCCTTGGTCTTGAAGTGGTGCTGTACCAGCCCGAGGGTGACACCGGCCTCGGCGGCGACCGCGCGCAGCGAGACCCGGGATTCGCCGTACTGAGCGAACAGGTCCATGGCGGCATTGCGGATGCGCGCCTTGGCGGTCAGGTCGTCGGCGGTGGCCCGTGGATTCAGCATCTGCCCTCGGTTCGTCGGATATCCCGAGCAGTCTACGGCGCGTACCAGCCACCGATACGGTAGACATGCAGGCTATACAATCGTATTGTCCGGCGTTGGTATCACCTCCCGCCCATCGGAAAGTAGAGAGCACAACGATGTCCGAACTCTTCCCCGACTACCGCCCCACCTGGGAAACCGATCAGCATCGCGAACTGCGCAAGCACGCGGCGGAGTTCTTCCGCAAGGAGATCGTGCCCAACCGCGAGCGCTGGAGCCGCGCGCACCAGGTGGACCGCGAATTCTGGAACAAGGCCGGGGACGCGGGCCTGCTCGGCCTCGACCTGCCCGAGGAATTCGGCGGCGCGGGCGGCGATTTCGGCCTGCAGGCGGTCGTGCAGGAGGAACTGGTCTACGCGCACGACAACGGCTTCGGCTTCTCGGTGCACTCGCCGATCGTGTCGCACTACATCTACAAGTACGGCAACGACGAGCAGCGCGCGAAGTGGCTGCCCGGCATCATCAGCGGCGACCTGGTGCTGGCCATCGCCATGACCGAGCCGGGCACCGGGTCCGACCTGCAGGCGGTGCGCACCACCGCCGTTCGCGAGGGCGACCACTACGTCGTCAACGGCTCCAAGACCTTCATCTCCAACGGCACCCACTGCGATCTGCTGGTGATCGTGGCCAAGACCGATCCCAGCCAGGGCGCGGCGGGCGTTTCGCTCATCGTCGCCGAGACCAAGGATCTGCCCGGCTTCGAACGTGGCCGTGTGTTGGAGAAGATGGGGCAGCACGCTCAGGACACCCGCGAACTGTTCTTCTCCGATATGCGGGTGCCGGTGGCGAATCTGCTGGGCGCACAGGAGGGTCTGGGCTTCTATCAGCTCATGGAGCAGCTCGCCCGCGAACGCCTCATCATCGCCAGCATCTGCTCGGCCCTGGCCGAGGCCGCGGTGCTGGAGGCGCTGCGGTACTCGCGCGAACGGGAGGCGTTCGGCCGCCCGATCGGCAAGTTCCAGCACAACGCCTTCACCCTCGCCGAGGCCAAGACCGAGGCACTGGCCATCAAGACCATGGTCGACCACGCCATCGCGCAGTACATCGACGGCAAGAACGACCCGGCCACGGCCTCCATGGCCAAACTCTTCGCCGCCGAGACCGCCGACAAGGTGGTCGACAAGTGTCTGCAGCTGTTCGGCGGCTACGGCTACATGATGGAATATCCCATCGCGAATATGTACACCGGTTCCCGCGTCAACCGCATCTACGGCGGCACCAGCGAGATCATGAAGGAGATCATCTCCCGTTCCCTGTGAGCACCGTGCGCCATCCGGCGGGGATCTCGCTCGGGTGACCGAATTATCGTGCGGTGCTTGGTTTGTCCGGAGTAACGTCCCCGAACGGAAGCCGAGTAGGAACAGGTTCTGGTTCGGGAGCTCTCATGGACGATCCGCGGCGCTATGTGGTGATCGGGGGCGGCCTGGCCGGGCTCGCCGCCGCGGTCTGGTTGGCGGAGGCGGGCAAGCGGGTCACGCTGTTGGAACGGCGCGGACGGCTGGGCGGCCGCACCCACGCCCTGCAGGCCGCGCCGGTGCGGGACATCCCCGACAACGGGCAGCATGTCATCGCCAGCGGATATGAGCACCTGTTTCGATATCTGAGCAGTGTCGGCACCCGCGACCAGGTGGCGTTCCCGCACCGCGGGGTGCTGCGCTGGCCCGGCGGCCGGGCGACCGTGATGAGAACGAAGGGTCTGGGCGCGATCCGCACCTTCCTGGGCGCGCATCCGGATGCCGGTCCGACCGACCGGATCCGCGCCGGGATCGCCACCGCGCGGCTGGGCTGGGAATGTCTGAACCAGCCCGCGGACCTCGCCGACCTGTCCACCGCGCAGTGGTTCGAGCGCGTCGGCATGCCCGCCACCGCCCGGGAGGCGCTGTGGGATTGGCTGGCGCTCGGCATCGCCGCCGAACCGGTCGAGCAGGAGTCGGCGAAGGTGTTCGCCGACGTGCTGGCCACCGGTATTCGGCTCGGCGTCCGGCATCGGCGGGTGGTCACCATCGGCTATCCCACCACCGATCTGGACACCCTCTTCGTCACCGGTGCACGGCGGGTGTTCGCGAAATACGGTGTGGACGTGCGGTATCGGGCGGTGGTGCGGCGCATCGGTATTCGCGACGGCGCGGTGACCGGGGTGCTGCTGGCCGACGGCAGCGAGGTGCCCGCCGACGCCGTGGTGTGCGCGGTGCCGAACTCGGCCGTCGCGGGACTGCTGGACGAACTGCCCGAGCACGACGAGATCTACTCCGCCGCCGACAAATTGGGGTACACGCCGATCGTCAGCACCAACCTGTACCTGGATCGGCCGCTGCGCACCGAGGGGGAGTTCGAGGCCCTCATCGGCGGCGCCGGTGTCATCGACGAGGTGTTCGACCGTCAGCGCATGCACGGACGCGATACCACGTACGGCTGGCTCTACTGCCTGACCACCAGTGGCGCGTACGAACAGATCCACAAACCCCACGACGAGGTGGTGACCGAACAGTTGGCGCTGCTGCGCCGCTACTATCCGGCCGCCCGCAACGCCGAAGTGCGCCACGCCCAGGTGGTGCCCATGCCGCGCGCCACCTTCTCCCAGGTGGTCGGCACCGACGGCCTGCGCCCCGAGCAGCGCACCTCGGTGCCCTCCCTGGTGCTGGCGGGGGACTGGACCCGCACCGACTGGAGCGCCACCATGGAGAGCGCGGCCCAGAGCGCCGCCCGCGCCGTCGACCTGCTGCTCGCCCTGCCCGCGGCCGCGCCGGTGGCCTGACCGGGTGCGGTGGCGTGCGGGCGGTCACGCTCGATCCGGTCACCGCTCGCGTTCTGCTCGCGGCCGGAAGTAGTTCAGCACCAGACGCGTGATCTCGGTGAGGAATACGGCGCGCGGAATCGGCGGCCGGTCGAGCACATAGCGCACGGTGAGATGCTCCACGGCGCGCACCAGCAGCCAGGCGGCGGCATCGAAATCGACATCGGCGGGCACCTGTTCGCGCCGCAGGGTGAGCGCCACCCGGGCCAGCTCGCCGATCTGCTGTTCGAAGGCGACCACGGCGGTGCCGGAGGTCAACCGCGGCGTCTGCTCGACCACCGCCCGCAGCAGTTCCGGGTGGTCGCCGAGTGCGTCCAGCAGGACGGTGATCGCCTCCGGTACACCCACTTCCGGCGGTGTCGCCAGCTGGCTGACGACGTGCGCGCGCACCCGGTCGGCCACCGCCGCGGTGTATCGCTCGATCACCGCCGAGACGATGGCGTCCTTATCGGGAAAGTACTGGTACAGCGAACCGGGACTGATCCCCGCCGTCGCCGCGATCCGATTGGTGGACGCCCCGTCGTAGCCGTGCCGCACGAGCACGGCCTCTCCGGCGTCCACGATCCGGCGCACCATGGCCCGTGACCGCTCCTGACGCGGGGTCTTGCGCGGCGGCGCGGGGGTGGCGGGTCGCTGTCGTCTCGGTGGCATGACGGTTGGGCCTCAGCTGCTGGACGCGAATTGAATGCGAGCTTTTATTCGTGTCAGCGTAGGGCATGGTGTTACACAATGTGGTGGAGCACGAGCCGCGTCCCGAGCCCGAGCCGCTCGGTCCCGACTCGCTGACCTGGAAGATCTTCGGCTCCCTGTACTTCGCGCCCACCGGTCTGTTCCTCGGCATGGTGCAGAACATGCACCCGGGGCTGGGAGCCGGGGTGGAATTCCACTCCGAGATCGCCGACGAGTTCTATCAGCGGGTGCTGCGTTCGGCCTATCCCATCGTCGGCGTGGTCTTCGACGGTCCGCGTGCCCGGCGCACGGCCCGCGAGATCGTCGGCTACCACCGCGAGATCAAGGGGGTGGACGGACAGGGGCGGCGCTATCACGCCCTCGATCCGGGCACCTTCTACTGGGCGCACGCCGTGTTCTTCGTGCAGACCCTGCGCGCCGCCGAGCTGTTCATGGGTGGGCTGTCGCCCGAACAGCGCGAACAGCTGTGGCGCGAGCACTATCAGTGGTACGAGATGTACGGCATGAGTATGCGGGTGGTGCCGCGCAGTTGGCCGGAGTTCCAGCGGTACTGGGACGAGATGGTCGACACCGGGCTGGAACCCACCCGGGCGGCCTGGGATGTCTACCATCTCGCCGATACCGCGCCCGTGCCCCCGTTCCCGGTGCTGCGGTGGATGCCGAAACCGTTGTGGGAGTACCTGGTTCGTCCGGCTGGTGCACGGTTCTACCAGTTCGTCACCATCGGGCTGTGCGATCCGCCCATTCGCCGCACCATGGGGTTCACCTGGACCGCCCGCGATCAGGTCCGCTTCGATCGGCTGTGCGTCGCGCTCTCGGCCATGAACCGGGTGACCCCCGACGAGGTGAAGTACTTCTTCCCGCGCATCCGCGCCGGACGCCGCCGCGTCGCGGGTAAGCGCCCGGCGTGGCTGGCACCGCCGGAAGCTCCCGAGCTGCTCTGGCCCGCGCCCGAACACCGCGGCGAGGCCAAGCACTACTGCCCGGTGCACGCCGACCGGGGCAGCACCGCCACCACGCGGTTCCGGCAGCTCACGGGGTTCTGAATCATGCGATCACGCACCGATACCCACCAGCATCCCTACGACTACTACTACCGGCCCGGCATGCCGCTGCGCCCGCCGCCGCCCCGGGCGGTGCCGTCGGAGCTGTGGTACCAGCCGCGCCGCGCCATGCTCGGACCGTGGATCGACGTCCGGCCCGAACCCGTCGACACCCCGCGCACCCGGCTCATGGCCGACCACCTGTGGCAGGGCGACGAGCCCATGGACGCGGTGGTGCGGGCCTTCGCCCGGATCGGGAACACCCGCTGCCGTGCCCTGCTCGACCAGGCCCTGGCGCACGGTATCGACAGCCTCGACGATCCGCCGCCGGAGCTGGTGGATCTCTTCGCGCACCTGGACGAGCCGCCGGACTGGTTCGATCCCGAGCTGTGGGAGTACGGACGCCGCCGCTGGATCAATGTCTCCCTGGCCGGGAAGCTGGCCATGGGGGTGCAGGATTTCATGGGCACCTTCGTGGGCGCGGAGGTGGCCTCGGCCACCGGGGCCACCGGACGTTTCGTCAACGACCCGTATCGGCGCAATCTGGAGACCGCGAACTGGTTCCGCAGCGTCACCCTGCCCGGTGCGCTCGACCGCTGGTCGCCGGTGTTCGCCGATACCGTGCGGGTGCGGCTCATGCACGCGCAGGTGCGCGCCGGGCTGCGCCGCCGCTGGGGTGACGAGCACTTCGCGCTGCACGGCAACCCCATCTCCAACGCCACCACCATGGGGGCGGCCGTCACCTTCGGCATCTCGCCGATCTGCTTCGACCATGTGCACGGGCGGCGGTGCGGGACGGCCGAACTCGACGCGGTCATGCACTACTGGGCCTATATCGCCTATGTGTTCGGGGTCGCCGAGGAGCTGATTCCGCGGTCGGCGCGGGAGGGGATGGAGATGGCTGACTACATGGTGGCGACCGCGGGCACCGCACCGGAGTGGACCGCGACCATGGCGGGTGCGGCCACGAAACGGTTCGCGGGCACCGGTGTCGGCGATCGAGCGCGGGCATTGGCGACCGCGCCGCTGGTGGGGCTGTTCGCGTACTACAGCAGTGACGGTCTGGTGCGGACGCTGCTGGCCGACACCCCGCTGCGCTCGGTGCCGATCCATCCGTGGCGGGAGCTGACCGGGGTCGCGGCCACCGCCGCGGTGCGCTGGCGCGCGCTCGACGATCGGCTGCCGGGAGCCCGGCGGCGGATGCTACGTCGCTCGCAGCGCGTCGACCCCATGTGGGATGTGAACACCCGGGTAGCCCGGGTGCTGGCCGCGCGCGCCGGGATTCGCGGCACTCCCTACGATCAGCACGACGGTACGGCCGAGGGTCCGGCGCGCTGCCCGATGCGCTGAGCGTCGCGGTGCGGCGTGCCGCGGTTGTCGACTGGGCGCTGCCGCGCGTATCGACTGTGCCGTGCCGGGTGTCTCGACTAGCCGGTGCCGCTCGCGATGGCCAGGTAGACGACCATGAGCGTGAACAGGAACCAGCCCGCCCCCTGCCAGATCGGCCACGCCCCGCGCCGCCGCCACGCCCGGAGCGCGAGCACGAAGGCGAGGATGCCGCCCACCAGCAGCACCGTTCCCGGTACGAAGACGATCACCGCCCGCGAGGGGTCGGTCGCCAGCTCGAGCACGGCGACCGCGAGGGCGGTGAGCACGACCACGCCGCCGACGTACCAGGCCGCATGCCGGAACATCTTCGGGTCCGACCACCGCTTCTCGACGTCGTTCACCATATGAGGGGAGTTCCCGCCCCCCGCCGCGATACACACGACTCGGTACCGGCCGGTCTGCCTGGCCGAGCGCCCACGACTCGGACCTGTGCGGGTACGTGCACTCGCCCGGGCGGGACATCCGTGCCGAAGACGTGGGGGTCCGGTCAGGGGTCGGGATGTCGGTGGCGCGGCGCGGAGGTCTGCCTCCTGGTCAGGGAGCCCGCGTCCTCGTCGGGAGGTCTGCGCTGGGTTGGGAGGTCTGCGCTGGGTTGGGAGGTCCGCGCCGGGGTTGGGAGGTCTGCGCTGGGGTTGGGAGGTCCGCGGGTTGGGAGGTCCGCGCCGGGGTTGGGAAGTCTGCGCCGGAGTCGGGAAGTCCGCGCCCTCGGGGTCAGGTGGTCTGCGCCGGGGTCAGGAAGTCGGCGCCGCCCACGTAGACGGTGTGTCCGGGCGGGGCGGTGACCGCGGTGGCGTCGGCGACGGCGGTGGCGAACTCCGCCACCGTCGGTAGTGCGCCGTGGTCGCGGCGGTCGGAGACGGCGTTCGGGTCGCGGCGTTCGAGCAGGCGCACGATCATGGTGCCGTCGATCATGTCGCCGGATACCACCACGAAATCGATTCCCCGCCCGGCGAAATCATCGCACAGCTCGCGCAGTGCCCGCTCTCCGGCCAGTTTGCTGCGGGCGATGGGCTCGTAGCCGCCGGGTACCGGGCGGGTTTCGGAGAAGTGGGCCTGGTGGCTGGTGACGAAGACGATGCGGCCGCCGGGCCGTAGGTGCGGCAGTGCCAGTCGTGTCAGCCGCAGTTGCGCGTCGCGGTTGACGGCCATGGCGTAGTCGGCCGCCGCGCCGTGTTCCAGTCCTCCGGAGGCATTGAGCACCAGTACATCCAGTCGCCCGCACTCCGCGACCACCTCCGTGATCAGCCGCGCCGCCGCCTCGGCATCGGTGATGTCCGCCCCGGCCACCGAGGCGCTGCCGCCCGCGGCCGCGATCTCCGCCGCCACCGTCTCGGCCCGTCGGCGCTTCTCCCGGTAGTTGATCACGACGTGATCGCCGCGCGCCGCGAGCACCCGAGCCGTCTCGGCACCTATGCCCCGGGAAGCCCCGGTGATCAACACGATTCGCTGCACGCGCCCACTCCGTCCGCTCGTCCTGGCCCCCGCGCCAATGCTTCTGATTCAGAACCACTATCCTGCTTCTAAATGAGAAGTGCAAGCGAACCTCCCGCCGCCAGCCGCGCCGATGCCGCGGATCTGCCCCTGCTGGCGGTGATGGATCTGGTGGGGCAGCGGTGGGTGCTGCGGGTGCTGTGGGAACTCGAGCCCGGTCCGCTCGGATTTCTGGAGCTGCGCCGCCGGATGGGCAACTGCTCGTCGAGCATGCTCTCGGTGCGATTGCAGCGGTTGCAGAGTGCGGGCGCGGTGGTCAAGCAAACCGATAGGAGCTACGAGTTGACCCCTGCCGGAAGGGAACTCGCGACCGCGCTGGAGCCGCTGTGGGCGTGGTCGCGCCGGTGGTCGGGGGCGCTCGCCGACGACGCGTGAGCGAACTCCGGGCGCGTCGGCGTGCCGCCTGCCGTGCCGTGCGCCCGCCGCGCCACGAGGCGATTCCCGGCAAATCCCGCGATTCCGCACGCATGTGCGGTTTGCCCGGTTAACACTTAAGCTGTCTGGGACGTAATACGGGTATGGAAGGTGCCAAGATGGGAGAGCGGACGGTCGTCGCGGACGTCGCGGATGAGCTCGCGCGGCGCGTCGCGTTCGGGCAGTACGCCCCCGGCGAGCTGATGCCGTCCGTCCGACAGGTCGCGGACGAGTTCAAGATGAATCGTGCGACGGCACAGCTGATTCTGGGACGCCTGGAATCCTACGGTTTCGTCGATGCGCACCGCGGCAAGGGATTCACGATTCGGGATGTGCGCACCGAGGGCGGGGTGGAGGTGTACCGCCGCCTGTTCCGGCTGTCCATGCCCATGCCGGAGGTCGCCCTGGAGATGTTCGGCAGCATTGTCGACGAGGAGCGGGCCATCGTGCTCGACACCCTGCTCGACTACACCGAGGGGGAGCGTCGCCTCGATCCCGCGGTGCTCAAGGCCGATATCGACGAGCTGGAATCCATTGCGCGCAGCAAGGATCCGGACCCCCGGCGGATGCTCACCATCGAGCTCGCACTGCTGCGCCGGTTGCAGACCGCCCTCGGTCACACCATGCAGCGCGCCGTACTGAACTCCATCGGCGATATGGTCCTGGAGGTACCGGAGGCGGTGCAGGCATACTTCGCGGCCTCACCGGATCTGCACGTGCTGGTCTGGCGGGCGCTGGTGGCGGTGTGGGATTCCGACGGCGGCCCCAGCGAGGCGCAGTTGGCGTTGTTCGAGGACCTGTTCGGGATGTACCACCAGAAGGTGGTGGCGAAGTTCGTCGAACTCGTCGGTGTGGACACCGCCGCGGCGACCGGAGGGCCGGTGCGGCACGCCGCCACCGCATAACGCTCGGTCTCATTGTCTGGGACGAGAATTCCCGACTGCCGGAAATGTCGGAAATCCGGTGAGTCGTTCGCGATTACTGCCCGATGGCGGCGTTCATGATGGTGCCCGCGCTGGTGGCGACAATGCCGCCCACGAGCGCGGCCGCCACCCGCTTGGGTGATTCGAGCGGCCCGCCCTGCCATTTCTCCCAGGCGAACTTACCGCCCGCGTAGATAATCGCGAGGGTGCCGGCCAGGAGTACGAACCAGGTGAAGTAGCGGACCAGCTTGAGTAGCTTGTCCGCTACCGGTGGCGTCTCCGGCGTGGGATTGAAGACCTGTGCGTACAGGTCGGCGGTGATCAAATCCTGTGCGACAGTCACTATCATCTCGGCGCTCGTTCCAGTGGCGTTCGTTCCCTCTATCGGGGGTACCCGCCGCATGCGCTGGTACGCAAGGGAATCCCGCCGACGACGTCGGCGCTGGGGTCAGTCGTCGTCGCAGTCCGCGGAGAGGAAGGCCACCGCCGCCAGATACTGTCTGCAGGCGAAGTGCTGGTCATGGGCGCGCAGTACGGCCCGTGCCTGTCGATAGGTGAGAGCGCGCGGCTCCACCGAGCAGTCACCGTTGATATCGGTGAAATGAGCTTTTCCGGACCCGATGGAGCGAGGTGTACCGGAATGCTGAAGCATCTGAGTCATGGGGACGCCTCTGGCCGCTGAGATATCGGATGGCGACGCTGGCTCGGCGCTTCCTGTACCGCCCGGACATTCCGGCCTGTTCGTCATCACGAGTTTAAGGTGGCGGATCGTGCAGATGCAAGTACATCTGCACGATCGAGCCTAGGTGTTGCGCGGCTTTCGTCCGGTTCGGTGTTGTTGTGGCGTCAGGGTTTACGCGCCACGCCCCCGTATGCGGAGACATCCTGGATCGAACCCACCTGTGCCGGGTCGACCCGCCACCGGGTGATGGGAACGAAGCCGGGTTCGACCAACTCCAGGCCCTCGAAGACGGCCGCCAGTTGCTCCTGGGTGCGGGGCTCGTAGGGAACTCCGCCGGACTTGGTGTACTCCTCGCACAGCTTCACGTAGTTCGGATTGTCGACGGTGCCATCCCAGAAGACCAGATAGCTGCCGGAGGGGACGGCGTCGAGCACGGTGCGGACGATATGGCGCATATCCTCGTAACTGCGCGCGTGGCCGAGTACCCCCATAAACATGACACCGACCGGTTGGCTGAAATTCAGTACCTGGCGGGCGGAGACCAGAATGTTCTCCGGTTCGTGGAAATCGGCGTCGACATAGGTGGTGACCCCCTCCTCGGTGGTGGTGGTCAGTAGGGCCCGCGCGTGCGCGAGTACCAGCGGGTCGTTGTCGACGTAGACCACCTTGGCCTCGGGGGCGATGCCCTGCGCGACCTCGTGGGTGTTCTGCATGGTGGGCAGGCCGGTGCCGATATCGAGGAACTGGCGCAGACCCACCTCCCCGGCGAGGAAGCGCACGGCGCGGATGAGGAACTGCCGGGACTGCACGGCCATGGCGGAGATATCCGGGTCGATCTCGAGGCTGGCGTCGCCGACCACCCGGTCGATGTCGTAATTGTCCTTGCCGCCCATCCAGTAGTTCCAGATCCGTGCGGAGTGGGGGATGTCGGTTCGGATCGCGGGATCGGTGTCGGACATGAGGTTCTCCTCGGCGAGAGTGCGCATGCGAACGGATGCTGATCTGCCCAGTGACAGTACAAGATTCGGCAAATCCGGACTTGCTGGACGGGGGATTCGCCTCGGGGATTAAACGTACCGACCAGTCGTTAATGCCTGTTTCGGTTTGCAACTTCGCAATGTGCGAGCTTCATCAAGATCAAAGCTGTTGTGTTGCAAAGGATCAGGTATGCGCAAGGGGATCGATAGCGAGCAATCTGCGTGCTATCGTTCTGGTTGCGGTTGCAACTGTAAGAACATCTGATCGAACGTTTGCAAGTACTGGGCACACCGTCTGCGGGCGGTACTTGGCAAGGAGTCGGAAATGACACGCACATCGGCAACCCGTATCGATCCCTCGGAACTCGCCTGGCGCAAGAGCACTTTCAGCAATCCGAGCGGAAACTGCGTGGAGGTGGCGGAACTGTCCAACGGTCTGGTGGCCATGCGGAACTCGCGTGACCCGCTGGGCTCGGTGCTGGTGTACACCCGCCCCGAGATCGATGCGTTCCTGCGCGGCGCGAAGAGCGGAGAGTTCGACGATTTGGCGCGCTGAAAGGTAGCATTGGCAATCGGCGCGGTGGTTCGCGACGATGGGTTGTGGTCCACTGCCGGCATAACCCGAGCATCGGAGTGAGACCCAATGATCGCAGAATCGGCTGTACACGGTCGGGTGGATTCCACTGTCGCCGAGCGTGGCCCGACTGCCCTGCGCATCGCCGTCGGGGGTCAGCTGCGCAAGTTGCGCGAGGCGAACAACATCACGCGCGAAGCCGCTGGTGAACACATCCGCGGCTCGCACGCGAAGATCAGCCGCCTGGAACTCGGGCGGACCGGATTCAAGGAACGCGACGTCCGGGATCTGTTGACGCTCTACGGCGTCGACGATCCCGGCGAACGCGAGGCGTTCCTGGATCTGGTCCGCAAGGCGAACCAGACCGGCTGGTGGCACCGCTTCGGAGATCTGCTGCCGCCCTGGTTCGAGACCTATCTCGGACTCGAGCACGCGGCCAAGAGCATTCGTACCTACGAGGGCCAGCTGGTGCCGGGGTTGTTGCAGACCCCGGACTACGCCCGCTCGGTGGTGGCGCTCGGGCACGACGCCGATGCCGAGCGTCGGGTCTCGCTGCGTCGTCGTCGGCAGGAGCTGCTGACCGCACCGGGCGCACCGAGCTTCTGGGCGGTGCTGGACGAGGCGGTGCTGCATCGTCCCGTGGGTGGTGAGAAGGTGCTGGCCGAGCAGATCGAGCATCTGGTGGAGATGTCGAAGCTGCCCAATATCACCATTCAGGTGCTGCCCTACACCGCCGGCGGCCACGCCGCGGCGGGCAGCTCGTTCACCATGCTGCGCTTCGCCGAGCCCGAACTCCCGGACATCGTCTATCTGGAGCAGTTGACCAGCGCCCTCTACCTGGACCGTCGTCAGGATCTGGAGCTGTACCGGCAGGTCATGGACCAGCTGAGCGTGCAGGCCGAGGCGCCGGAACGGTCGCGGGCGAAGCTGCTGGAAATCGCTGAGCGGCTGTGAGCGCGGAAAGCATGTGAGACAGCGGAACTCCGGGGCCGAGCGGCGGCCCCGGAGTTCGCGCGTGCGCTGGTCCCGACATCACGGACAGGGCTGGCAACAAGGCTCACGCGGCAAACAAGGCTCACGCCGGAGGGGTCGCCACCCAGGTGGCGGCCCCTCCGGCGTGTTCGGGCCTGACCCGGAGCGGGTCGAACCCTGCGGCGTATGAGCCGGGATCTACTGCCGGATGAAGCTCGAGGCGATGCGCCAGAACGCTTCCGGCTGCATCAGATGTAGATCCCAATCGTTCACCATCGCGTGTGCGGTGGTGACGATTCGCTCGATATCGAAATCGTACCGAGTGGCCGCTCCGGTGGATTCGACCTTATCGATCACGAATGCCGTTGCCGTCTCGCGGGAATAGTGCTGTTCGTGCCGACTATCGTCGGCGAACCCGAGTCGGCTGAGGTTGATTGGCTGATTCATGCGAACGCCCCTGACGCCAGGCCGCCGGCTAATCGTCGGCGAAGAATCGCCGACCATTCACCGCACGGCTGTCTGGTAGTCCCCTGTTTGCCTTACAGGCATGAGTCTATGACCCTGCTCCGCACAGATGCAAGTACATCTGCAACCTCGAATATGCAGGGGGAGCAGGGATTTCAGTATGCCAAAGGTTTGCGAGAGATCATCATCGGAGTTACTTCGGGACGAAAATCCCGGTGAGATCCGCCTCTTTGATGGGTGTTTCGGGATTGGCCTGGGCCTGACACATGAGCTTGATGCTGACTGTGGCCGCATCGACGGTGTCGGCGCTCGGTTCGGTGGTGGAACTCTGTTCTTGTTCCAGGAATTTGCGGACGGTCACCCGCTGCTTTTCACCGTCCTGTGTGTACATCAGAATCCCGCCAATCCTTCGGCCAAGCTCTCGATCTGGAGGACCCGCAGCGCGTCCGCTCGGACGTCCGGACAGCGCGCGGTGGTGATCTGGTCGACGACGCCGCGATTGTCGACGACGGCGGCGTTCACGCCGCTGTTTCGCAGTGCCCAGTTGTGCACCGTCCCGTTGAACGCCACCTTGCCCAGATCCGGGCTCTGGTCGCGCCAGCCGGGGATATCGCCGCGCATCATGTCGCACAGCTGGTCGGCGGCCGCGTCGGAGACCGCGAGCACGCCCGGTGAGCTGATCACCAGGCTGCGCGCGGGCGCGGAGTTGCCGGGCACGGTGGTCTCGGTGGAATCGGAGCAGGCCGTCAGCAGCAGCGCCGCCCCGGCGAGCAGCGCCGCGGCGCGGCCGCCGTGCCGCCGGACTCCGGCGGCGGAAGGCGTCTCTATGGCATCTCCTGTCGGTGCTCTCTGCTGCCCGGTGCTTTCTGCCGCCCGGTGCTTTCTGGTGTCCGGCGCTCGCTGCTGTCAATGCCCCTGCTGGTCGGACAGGCGCAGCCCTTCGCGCGACTTGACCCGACGGTGTTCGGCGGTCACCGCGCCGATGCCGAAGCCCAGGCACAGCACCGCGATCACACCGGCGGCGACGGCCCAGCCGGGGAAGCCGTACGCCGCGGCGGTCAGTGTTCCCGCAATGGCGACGAGGCCGATCGCGATGAGGATCAGACCCGGCCAGTTGCGCGAGTTCTGGACCGATTCACCGGCGTGGTGTCGGGTGGTACGGGTGATATCGGGGTCGTAGTCGCCCCGGCCCCGCTGCTCCGGAACGCCGGAGCCCGCGACGGGGCCGGACGGCTGACCGTGGATGTCGGGCGACTCGTTTCCGGCAGGCATGATGTCTGGCCTCCTGTGCTGTCGGACGGGGGTGATACCGCGCGGATACCCGGGGCGGCCCCGGCCAATCGCCGGGAGTGACGATCACGACGTCTGTTCCCGCAGCAGCCGGTCCCAGCGCCGGAGGAAGTCCGACAGGGCGAAGTTTGCCTGCGCCCAGTGCCGGGCGGCCTTGCCGGTGAGTTCGGCGAACAGCGGCTCGTGCACGAACTGCCGCACCGCCTCGGCGAGAATGTCGGGGTCGGTGGACACCACTCCGGCCTCGGCGGGTACCCCGGCCGACGCCTCGGTGGTGCCGACGGCGACGATCGGCATGCCCAGGTACATGGCCTCGATGACCGACATTCCGAGCGAGGTCCACCGCGGGGTGTGCGCGAACACCCGCCGCAGCGCCAGCTCGTCGTGCAGCTCGGACTGTTCCAGGTCACCACGGCCGGTGACGGTGTCCTCGGCGCGGCCGAGCAGGTGGTGCAGCCGCTCGGTGCCGGTGCCGAACACGTCGATGGGCGCGGCGTCGCCGAGTCCGGCCAGCAGATCCGCTCCCGCGATCCGCCAGCGCCGCACCGGGTCGTTGACGATGGCGGCGGCCCGGGGGAGCGTCCCGACGTAGCGGTAGCCGGGATCGATCACGCCGTACGGCACCACATGGGTCGGGCAGCGGCCGTTGTCCCACATCAGCCGATTGAAATCGGTGACGTGCACGAGCGGTACATCGGTGCGATCGGCCAGGGGATGGCGGGACAGCGCCGCGTGCGCGCGCGGGGTCTCGTGCTCCACGTACAGAGCGGGCAGATCGCGTCCCGGTCGGCGGCCCAGCAACTCCTCGGCGAGTTCGATCTCCCGAGGGCGTTGCAGCACAACGATATCCGGCTCGACATCGCCGAGATCGTCGGTCGGAGAGTTGATCACGCGGTAGCGGTGGCCCCCTTGGACGAAGGCTCTCGTCCAGGGCTCGTGCGCATTCCACAGCAGCACGGTCAGGGCCTGGGGTTCGGTCGAGGCGTCCCTCATACCGGTCGGATGCCCTGCTCGGTCGGTGCGAAACGCGTTCGATCAGTCGCATGCCGGACGCAGGTCGTATACCGCGAAGGCCGTGCGTATCACCGGCGCGGCCACATTGCGCACCCGGATGCCGCCCGGCGTGGTACCGCGCTCGTAGCCCGCGTGCGCATGCCCGTGCACGGCCAGGTCCGCACCGCAGTCGTCGATGGCCTCACCGAGCAGATAGGAGCCCAGGAAGGGGTATATCTCGCGCGGTTCGCCGTGCAGGGTGTCGCTGACGGGGGAGTAGTGGGTGAGCGCGACGGTGACATCGGTGCGCAGCCCGGCCAGCGCGGTGCGCAGGGACTGTGCGAGCTCCACGGTGTGCGAGGCGAATTCGCGCATCTGCCGCTCACCGAAGACGCTCGCGCACTTGCCCGCGAACCCACCGCCGAAGCCCTTGGTTCCGGCGACCCCGATGGTGTGCTCCCTGACGGTGACGGTGGCGGCGCTGCCCTCCAGCACGGTGATGCCGTGATCGTCGAGCAGCGTGGCGATCTCGTCCTGGGCATCGCTGTGGTGGTCGTGGTTGCCCAGCACGGCGACCACCGGAACGCCCACGTCGCCGAATTCCGCCGCCACCACGCGGGCCTCGTCCACAGTGCCGTGCCGGGTGAGGTCACCGGCCAGCAGCAGGACGTCGGCGCGGGCGGGCAGTTCGCGCAGCGCGGGGGTGAGCGAGCCCGCGGCGTCGGCGCCCAGGTGCACGTCGCCGACGGCCGCGATGCGCAGGTGCGGGCGCTGTGCGACGGGGACGTCCGGTGTCGCGGTACTCAGGTCAGCTCCTCGGGTTCGGCGGGCACCACCGGGTCCGATATCCGGACATCGTTGTGCACCCGCAGTTTCGGTGCGTGCTCGCGCACCACCGTCTCCAGTTCGCGGCGACGTTCGGCGCTGGCCACCTCACCGCTGAGCACCACCACGGTGCCGCGAATGGTCACCTGCACACCGAGTTCCGCGGTGCGCGGATCCTCGGCGAAGGCGCGGCGCAGATTCGCCACGAGATACTGCGGCAGCAGGTCCTCGCCCGCGGGATCGCCGTTCATGGACTCGCCCTTTCGATCGTGGCTGATACCCAGGTCGTCGAGCAGACCCAGGAAGGCTCGCGCGTACGGCGACATGCCCGTCTCCGTGCGCACCCGGCCCCAGTCCACCTGCTCGCGCAGATCGCGGGCGATGACCAGCAGCCGGGTGAAGTCCAAGCGGTGCGGATCGAGCACCATGAGCTTGTCGACCATCAGGTCGGTGCCGCTGACCACGGGCGCGGCGGTGGGGCCGACCCGCATCCAGGCCGCGCGGGCGAGCATCTCGTCGGTGACGGTGCGGTAGTTGGGCCGGTAGATGATGTCGACCAGGGTGTCGCCGTCGTAGACCTTGGTGAGCCAGTCCTCGGCCGGATCGACCGGCCGCAGCCCGGCATTGGTGAGGGTGGTGCGGGCGCGTTCGGCGTCGGCGGGCTTGACGAAGATGTCGACATCGTGGTCGGTGGCCGGTCCGCCGCGCGCGTACACCGCGCAGCCGCCCGCGACGGCGAACGGCACCCCGTCCTCCAACAGGGTGTTCACCACACGCGTGAGCGTGTCGAGCAGGCGGTGCAGGGCGACGACCATATTCGGGACCTACCCGGCAGGCGCGCGGTCAATCATGGTCGCGGGGCTCGTCGGCGGCGCGCAGCGAGCGGGTGGCGGGGCCCTCCAGCAGCGCGCCGTCGTGCCGGAAGCGCGACCCGTGCAGCGGGCAGTCCCAGGACATCTCGGCATCGTTCCAGGTGAGAATGCCGCCCAGATGCGGGCAGACCGCGGACACCCGGTGGGTGGCGCCGAAGGCGGTGCACACCCCGACGGGCGCGAGCCCGCTGCGCTCCACCCGGCCCTCGCCGTCGGCGGGCGGCCCGTCGCGGCGCAGCGCGTCGCGGATGCCGAAACCCAGCCAGCCGGAGGAAAGCTGGAGTGCGACAGCGCCATTGGCCTTCATGGCGGTCAGCGCACCCGCGAGCTCGCGCGGCTGCCAACTGGCGAAGGTGTCCGCCCAAGTGCGGCGGCTTGCCGGTCAGGCGGCCCACCAGCGCGCGGGCGGCCGCGACGCCGTTGGTCAGGCCCCACTTGGCGAATCCGGTGGCCACCAGCACCCGGTCGTTCCAGGGCAGCAGCGGTCCGACATAGGGCAGTTCGGCGATCGGATGGTAGTCCTGGGCCGACCACCGGAAGACCGGCTCGGCGCCGGGGAAATGGCGCTGGGTCCAGCGCACCACGTCGTCGGCGTGGGCGCGCGCCCGCTCGGTGCGGCCCACCCCGTGCCCGGTGCCGCCGACGAGCAGCAGGTCGCCGCGATCGGTGGGGATGGGGCGCAGGGTGCGCACGGGGGCGTCCGCGCTGATGTACATGCCGGTCGGGAAGTCGCCCGGCACGGTGAAGGCGGCGGCGTAGGAGCGCTGCGGCTCGAGCCGGGCGAAGAAGCCGCCGCGGTCCAGAATCGGCGTGCCGGTGGCCAGTACGACGGTGTGCGCGCTGAGGTCGCCGTGCTCGGTGTCCAGAGTCTGGCGGTCGCCCTCGCGGCGCAGCCCGCGCACCCGGGTGTGCTCGAAGACGGGCACGCCCCGGGCTGCGAGATCGCGCGCGAGCGCGGCGATGGCGTCCATCGCGTCGAACTGCGCCTGCCCGTCCAGCCGTACCGCGCCGCAGTGCGGGAACGGAACGTCCAGGTCGGTGACGAATTCGGTGGGCAGACCCGCCTTGCGGGTGGCCTCCAGTTCCGCGCGCAGGATCGGCACCGCCCGCTCGGTCTGGGCGTAGGTGTAGGCCGGGGCGGTCTGCACCGGGATGTCGTGATCGGCGCAGTAGCGCAGCAACCACTGTTTGGCCTCGCGATTGGCGTCCAGGTAGGCGCGCAGCACGCGATCGTCGTGGACGGTGCGAATGCGACTGGCCCGGGTGGCCTGCAGCAGGCTGATCTTCCCGGTGGTGTGGCCGGTGGTCACGCCACCGAGCCGGTCGGCCTCGAGGACCGCCACCTCGATCCCCTCCTCGGCCAGCAGCAGCGCCGTCACCAGCCCGGTGATGCCGCCGCCGACCACCGCGGTGTCGATCCGGCGGCCGGGATCGAGCGGTGGGAAGGTCGGCGGCCGGGCATCGTGCAACCAAATCGACGTCATACGGTCCGGATTGCCGTGACCCACCTCGTCAAACGGCGCGAGCGCGTGATTGGCCGGGATGGCGTGGGGTATGGCGACGGTACGAAAGGAGGCCGCGACCATGCCCAAGACCGATAAGCGTGGAGAACCCAAGAGTTCGGAGCTGCCCGGTACGCTGCGTCGCTCCGACGAGCATGCCCAGGAGATCTTCGCCGAGGCGCACGATTCGGCGTTGGAGCAATACGGCAGCGAGCAGCGCGCACACCGCGTCGCCTATGCCGCGCTGAAGCACTCCTACGAGAAGGTCGGCGATCACTGGGAGGCCAAACAGAGCCGCGGGCCGTCGGATGAGCGGGCCGAACACGGCGGGCCGAACCCCCGAGGGGAGACCGCCGAGGGGGTGGACGCCAATGCGTCCAAACAGCATCTGCGGGAGATCGCCACGCGTCTGGAGATCTCCGGTCGCTCGAAGATGACCAAGGATCAACTCGTGGACGCCATTCGCAGATACAACGAGCGGGCGCGTCGCCGGGCGGGGGGCCGCAAAACACCGGAGGCGTCCGGCAGTCAGCGGTGAACGACGAGCAGATGTGGAATTGGGAAGCACGGGGGGAAACCGAGGCGCAACGGCTGGACCGGAATTGGAACAGTCTGGTGCAGGAGGCGCGCATCGTCCAGACCGGGGTGCAGCTGCTCACCGGATTTCTGTTGATACTGCCGTTCCAATCGCGGTTCGACGCATTATCCGATCCGATGCGCGGGCTGTATCTGGTGACCGTGACGGCATCCATTGTCGCGACGGTTTTCCTGGTGGCCCCGGTCTCCACCCATCGGCTGCTGTTTCGCCGCCGCCGACTCGACGAGGTGGTGCGGGCCGCGCACACCTTCGATCTGGTCGGGGTGGTCCTGCTGGGGGTGGCGCTGACGGGCGTCGCCGTGCTGATCTTCGCCGTGGTGCTCGGCAACACGGCCGGGGTGATCGCGGGATGCTGCTTCGCCGCGCTGTTCACGCTGGTCTGGGGCATCTACCCGTGGTACCGGCGCGGGCACGGGCCGGAGTCCGAAGATCGCTCCGAATATCCTGAGCCACAATAACTTTCGACGCGTGCGTGTTTCGAACCGGTGGTACCGGGTACCGCCGGACTGTCAGTGATTGATACCGACATTCTGGAGGTGAATGTCTTGTCCGAGCACGATAAGGGCGGATTCCGCGAAGGTGTCGAGGGCACCGTCGAAGATGTCAAAGGCAAGGCCAAGGAAGCCGCGGGTACGGTCTTCGGCAACGAGGACATGCGCGACGAGGGCCGGGCACAGCAGGACCGTGCCGAATCGCAGCGTGACGCGGCCCGCAAGGAAGCGGAAGCCGAGAAGGAACGCGGCAAGGCCGAGGTCGAGGAAAAGCGTCAGCAGGCATATCAGCAGGGACAAGGCGACCGCTGACTGCCGTAGCAGTTCACACTGACGAATAGACGACGATTCGCCCGGCGAGATTTCGCCGGGCGTTTCGTGTCGTCGGTGGGCCGGTCCCGTCACCGACCGTCGTTGCCGGGCACTTCAGGGTCGGACGGGGGCTGCCCGGTGAGTTTGCGGCGTAGCAGCACCACGCCTACCAGTACCGCCAGTCCGATGATCACGAGTAGTTCCATACCGCGTCGATACCCGTAATTCGGCCGACCATTCGTCGTGCGTGGCAAACCTTCGTGGCGGACGGCTGGCCTGCACCGACGAAATCAGGTGCGGAAATTCGGTGTCGCGGGCAAACGGTGCGCCGTCGCGCCGATCGCGGTGAGGCAGTGACATATTCCATATCGCGTGAAAGACTGGTTCCAGGTTGAGACTACAGCCGACCCGGTTCGTGTACGGGACCGTTCGCGGAGGACCGAGTGTCGAGCGCGTAGTACGCCCTCGCCTCGCATGTCATCCGGCCTCATTGCCGAGGGGCCTCCGCGCAGAACTGGAATATCCCCCTGACATGGGAGGTTTAGTCACATGTCTGCCATAGCAATACACCAGCGCGGTGTCGATGCCGACACCCTGACGAACGGGTCGCGCGGCGACCGTTCCGACCACCTGTCGCTCTCGATGGACAGCCATCAGCGCAAGTGCACGATCGTGCGGGTAGAAGGTGAATTGGATGCCGCCATCTTCCCCGAATTCTCCGAAGCGCTGGAACGGGCGGTGACATCCAGTTCCCGGGCGGTGATCGTCGATTTCCGGCAGACCCGCTTTCTGAGCATCGGCAGTGCCCTGAAGCTGGCCGGGGCCAAGGAGGCCGCCGTCGCCGGCGGCGTCGATCTCCGCGTGGTGGCCGCGCGGCGGGAGGTCGAGCGGGTGCTCGACGTGACCGGCGTGCGTCCGCTGTTCCATGTCTACCCATCGATTCAGGCCGCGCTGGAGGCATGATCGCCCAGTGGATCCGGGTGGGACCGACACGCGCTCGGTCCCACCGATCCGCTCGCGTTTCACATCCTTGCGACGGATACTCGTGGAGTGACGCGCAGTGGCGAGGTGTCCGAGGACGAACAGACACTGGAGCAGGTCGTGGGCAGCGGCCGGGCCCAGAGCGTCGGGTCGTTCCGGTTCTGGTACTCCGATCAGCGTTGGGAGTGGTCGGACGAGGTGGCGGCCATGTACGGCTACGCCCCCGACACCGTGGTACCGACCACCGATCTCTTGCTACGACACAAGCATCCGGAGGATCGAGCGCAGGTCGCCAGCGCCATCGCCCGGGCCGTCGAGAACCGGGAACCGTTCTGCAGCCGCCACCGTGTCGTGGACGTGGACGGCACCGTACGCCACGTGATCGTGGTGGGTGATCATATGGTCGATGACGAGGGCACGGTCGTCGGCTCGTCGGGCTACTACGTCGATGTGACCGACACCCTTGCCGAACACCGGCGCGAGGCGCTCGACGACACGCTGCCCGAACTGTACCGGGCCCGCGCGGTCATCGAGCAGGCCAAGGGGGCGCTCATGCTGGTCTACGGCATCAATGCCGACCAGGCGTTCCGGGTGCTCACCTGGCGTTCACAGGAGACCAACACCAAGCTCCGGACCCTGGCCCAGCGCCTCGTCGCGGATGTCACCGAGATGGGCGGCGCGGCGGTCGAATTGCGTACCGGCTTCGATCATCTGCTGCTGACCGCGCACGAGCGGGTCGAGGAAGGCTAGTTCGAGAATCCCCGGGTTTCGGGCGATGCGGACCGGGTACGTGCTGTAGCGGACACGTCCTCGGAAGGAAGGCCGACCCGTGACAACGTCGACGGCCCCGATATGCCGCGCATCTCCCCGGTGCCTCTTCGCGACTGTTGCACGCCGATCGCCGTCCGCCGAATCGGCGAGTGTTCGGCGATGATGGATCGGAACGGATGGGGTAACGGCCGGGCGCAGCGGGTTGCCGCGGGATGGCTCGGCGACGGACAGGCGGAGAGGCGCATGACTGAATGGATTTCTCGGGCGGCGACGGACACCACGGCGATCGGCATCCGGGTACCGGCGGATCTCGGACAGCTCACCATGCTGCGGGCGCTGGCGGAGACCGTCGCCCTCATCGCGGATTTCGCGCTCGACGAGGTGACCGATATCCGGGTGGCCCTGGACGAGGTGGCGACCTCGCTGATCATCGCGGCGGTGCCGGGCAGCGCGATCGACTGTGACTTCGACTACGACCGGGAGCGCATGCGGGTGCGGGTGTGTGCCGTCACCGTCGACGCCGACACCTTCGACGAGGGCGGATTCGGCTGGCACGTACTGGAGACCCTCACCGAAACCATTGAGGCACACCGCGGCACGTTCGACGACAAGACGGGTGGCTATCCGACCACCGTGGAGTTCAGCCGACTGCGAGGGGAAGCGGATGTCGGGTGAGGTTCGACGCGGCCGGCCGGGCGCGAGATCGCGCAGCCGCGGCGACAGCTACGACAATATCGAGCCGATGTTCAAGGAGTTGGCCGCCGTCGATCCGGCCGACCCGCAGCGAGAAGTGGTGCGCGAGAAGCTGATCGGTCGATGCATGCCGCTGGCTGACCATATCGCGCGCAGATTCTCCGGACGCGGTGAGAGTTTCGACGATCTGCTGCAGGTGGCACGGGTGGGGCTGGTGCAGGCGGTGGACCGCTTCGATGTGACGCGCGGTTCCTCGTTCCTGTCCTTCGCGGTGCCGACCATCATGGGCGAGGTGCGCCGCCACTTCCGCGACAACACCTGGGCGGTGCGGGTGCCGCGGCGCACCAAGGAGATTCAGCTGAGTATCGGCGGCACCATCGACGAACTCGCACAGCGGCTGGGGCGGATGCCCAAGGCCCGCGAGATCGCCGACAAGCTCGGTGTCGATCTGGTGGAGGTCACCCAGGCCCTCATCGCGGGCAACGCGTACCAGCTCTCCTCCCTGGACGCCGTCACCGGCGACGACAGCGAGAACACGCCGCTGTCGCTCATGGAGGTGCTCGGCGATGTGGAACCGCGCTACGACCGGGTGGACGAGTACCTGGCGGTGCGGCCGCTCATCGCCGAACTGCCCGATCGCGAACAACGCGTGCTCATCATGCGCTTCTTCGAGGCCAAGACGCAGGCCCAGATCGCCGAACGGCTGGGAATCTCCCAGATGCATGTCTCACGCATACTCGCCAAGACGTTGACCTCGCTGCGCGAGCAGGCGTTGCGGGACTGACACGGGCCACGAGATCACGGGCCACCGCCTCCGCGGGACCGAGGTCGGCCGCGCCCGGACGCACGCGACCGACCTCGCACGATGTCAGCCGATAGCGCGATGTCGGCCGATGCCGTGGTGTCAGCGTCAGCCGATGCCGTGGTGTCAGCCGAGGTCGGGTGGCCCCACCGGCCGGGTGGGATCCGAAGGGTTCGGATCGGGCGTCCCCGGATAGGGCGGTTTCGGCTCCGGTTTCCCGGGATACGGCGGTTTCGGCTCCGGTTTGCCCGGATACGGTGGTGCGGGCGGCTCGGGCTCCGGCAGCGGGGGCGTCGGTTCCGGTCGCGGGGGGTAGGGCAGCGGTTCCGGTTCGGGCAACGGCCGGGGTTCGGGCGTCGGCGGTACCGGGTCCGGAGTCGGTTGGGGCGGAACGGGTTCCGGCCGCGGGGGAATCGGTTCGGTCATGACGGTGTCTCCCTCTGCTCGCCTTGCTGCTCGCCGCGTTCCGGGCGGCCGCGCAGTCGCGGATCGTCCTCGGCGGGCAGTTCCGGATCGCGGGTGTCCTCGGCACGGTTGCCGCGCAGCGTGTCCTCCAGCTCGTGCGCGAGCTGGTCGTCGCGAGCGGCCCCGTGCTTGGTGTTGCCTCTCTGCATCCGAACCTCCTCGGGATTCGAGTGTCGTGCTATCAGCGGCGCAAGAGTGCGCCGACGCCATCCGGGAGCGACAGCTCACCGGATACCGGCACGATGTCGCTGTCGCCCGCGATGGCCGCCACCGGCACGGCCTCGTCGGCGCGGCGCGCTCGCGCGACATCGCGCAGGTCGGCGGCGTCGGTGGCCACCTCGGTCGGTGCGGCGCCGGTGAGCACCTCCCGGTCGTCGAGGGCCGCGCTGTCCACGAACAGCTGCGCCACAGCGGTGTCGCGCAGCGCGGCGGTGGTCTCGGGCAGGCCGCCGGTCGCCGCACCGTCGGCCCGGTCGGCGGCTGTCGCGTAGCGGGCCAGGACCTCGCGCCGCCAGCGGTCGGCGGAATCGGCGAGTACCTCGTCGACGGCGGTGCCGCACTCCGTATCCGTGCCTGCGGGTGTCCGACCGGCGGCGTCGAGCTCGACGATTCGGCGCGAGTGGGTGCGTGCCGCCGCGACAGGTGTGCGGCCCGTGAGACGGGAGCGCGCCTCGATGGCGGCGCGCAGGGCCGTGCGCGCGGCGCACTCGCCGGTGAGCACGATGGTCACCGCGCCGGAGCGGTCGGCCATCTCGACCACCTGGCGAGCCACCTCGGCGGCGTCCCGGCCCGCGGCGTCCGCGGCTCGCCGTGGCCCGACCCGATGACCGGGGCTTCTGTGCCGCGTACGAAGCGGGCGGCCGGTGCCGTAACTGGTGTGGGTGACGTCGCCGTGCCCGTTCACCCCGCGGATGTACGCGCCCACCCGATCCATCGTGACCAGTACGTGCGGTACCTGGGGCGCGCGCTGTTCGAGCAGTGGCAGCAAGTAGGGCAGCGGGGACACCCGCACGATCTGCGCCGCCGGCGGTGCGGGCAGCTGTTCGTCCACGAGCACGGTGGCGGCGTCGGCGACGAGGGCGCGACCGCAGCGTCCGACGCTGCGCGGTCCGGCCGCGAAGGCGATGTCCAGGGCGGCCAGGGTGGTGGCGGAAGCGCCTGCGCGGTCGAGCCTTTCGCGCATCGACCGACAGCGCGCCGTCAACTCCCGGGCCGCCGCCTCGCTGTCATGGCTGCTGTCGAAGTACACCGAGGCGAACGGACCGGTGCGGTCGACCAGTTCCCGGAGACTTGTCCTGACCATATCGGGGAGTTACCCGCGCATCCCCCGGGCAATCGCGCGACCGGATCATCCACCGGCGGAACGCCCGGTGAGCCGCATTGCGGGCCGGCTGCGGCCTGGTCTCGATGTGGCTTCGAGGGGTCCGCTCCGCCGTGTCGCACCCGGTCCCGCCGCTAGCCTGCAAGTGCCCGGCCGTCGGGGCCGAGAGGGTCGAGCGAGTACGCGTAGGGGTCAGGTGTGAGCCGTAGTGCGCGAATGGTCGTGGCGGCCTTGGTGGTCGGGTGCGCCGCCCTCGCCGGTCAGATCCACGGCGGGCATCCGGCCGCGGCCGAGCCGGTGCTCGGCCCCTCGACACCCGCGCTGCCCGGTGTCCAGCTGCCCGGGCCGCACGAGTGGATCGACCGGGTCATTCCCGCCCCGGCGCTGCCGCCCGCCCCGGCGACTCCGCTGGTGGACGGCGGCGGATTGCCGCCGGAGCTGGCGGCGCTGCGCGCGGCGGTGTTGCCGGATCCCATCGGCGATCATTTCATCGACCACTGGCCCGAGCGGCTCGACGAACTCGCCCCCGGCGCGCTCGTCGCCTGGCGTGATGTCAGCGCCACGGCCGCGCCGCTGCTGTTCCTCCCGGTGCGGCAGGTGCTTCAGCTCAAGTACCGCACCACCGATTCGCGTGGGCTGCCGTCCTATGCCGTGGCGTCCCTGGTGATTCCGGCGGCGGCGTGGACGGGGGAGGGGGACCGTCCGATCGTGGTGAACAATGTGCCGATCAACGGTCTCGGCCGCGATTGCAGTCCGAGTTACACACTGACGCACGGGATCAGCTTCAAGACGAACCTGTCGGAGTTCATTCCGCCCACCACCCAGCTGGCCATGGCCCGCGGGTACGCGGTGCTGATTCCCGACCACGAGGGTCCGCGCATGGCGTACGCGGAGCCGTATGTGGCCGGGCACGCGGTACTCGACGCCATGCGCGCGGTGCGGGGATGGCTGTCGGACGAGTTCGGCGACAGCCGGTTCGGGATGATCGGATACTCCGGCGGCGCCATCGCCACCAACGCCGCGGCCAAACTCATGGGCGAGTACGCGCCGGAGCTGGCGGAGGTGGTGGTCGGGGCGGCGCTCGGGGGCGTACCGGTGGACTACGAGATCCTCGCCGGGAGCATGAACGCCAATCTCGCATCCGGGGTGTTCCTCGGGGCGACCTTCGCCGTCGGGCGGGAGCGGCCCGAGATCCTCGCGCGCATGAACAATCTCGCCCGCTGGGTGGGGACCTCGTTCATGAAGAATCAGTGCGTGGACGTCTTCGCGCTCCCGGGCGTCTTCCTGCTGCCCATGGATATCGCCGCGAACATCCCCGACCCGCTGCACAGCGACCTGGCCCGCGACATCTACCGCATCACGCGTCTGGAGGATCGCAGATCACCGGTGCCGCTGTTCGTCTACCACGGTGAGCAGGAGTTCTGGGTGCCGGTGCGGGGCGCGCGCGATCTGGTCCGCGAGCAGTGCGCGCTGGGCGCGAACGTGGTGTACCGCAGCGTTTTCGGCGAGCACATCGTCGCCGCCCTGACCGGCTATCCCGAGGCCGTGCTGTGGCTGGACGAGCGGCTGCGCGGCGTGCCCGCGGTCAGCGAGTGTTGACGCCGTGGGGGCGAGGCGCCCGGCCCATGACCGGTCCCGGCCGCGTACGGCCGGGACGATCTCGACTCACATCGGGTACAGATTGTGCTTGCGCGGGTTGGGCTTGCGCACCGCGCCCTTGTCGCGCAGCAGCCGCAGCGCCTTGCGGATCTCCAGGCGCGTGGTCGACGGTTCGATGACCGCGTCGATGTAGCCCCGCTCCGCCGCCGTCCACGGCGTCGCCACGGTGGCGTTGTAGAAGTCGATCATCTGCTGCTTGAGCGTCTCGCGCTGGTCCTCCGGGGCGGCGGCCAGCTGGCGGCGGCCCACGATGGACACCATGGATTCCGCGCCCATGACCGCCAGCCGCGCGGTCGGCCAGGCCAGGCTGATATCGGCGCCCAGCTGCTTGCAGCCCATCACCGCGTAGCCGCCGCCGTACGCCTTGCGGGTCACCACGGTCACGATCGGCACGGTGGCCTCGATGAGGGCGCGGAACATGCGGCCGCCGCGCTTGATGACGTGATTGCGCTCCTCGTCCACGCCGGGCAGCACGCCCGGGGTGTCGACCACGTACACCAGCGGCAGTCCGAAGGCGTCGCACAGACGGATGAAATGCGCCGCCTTGTCCGAGCAGGCCGCGTCGAGCGCGCCGCCCAGTACCAGCGGCTGATTGGCGATCACACCGACCGGTCGGCCGTCCACGCGGGCGAAACCGGTGATGAGATTGGCCGAGGTCTTGGCGCTGATCTCGTGGAATTCGCCGTCGTCGAAGATGCGCAGCAGGATGTCGTGCATGTCGTAGCCGACCTTGTCGGAATCCGGGATGATCCGGTCCAGTTCGCGGTCGGTGTCGGTGAGCTCGGGCTCCAGGCCCGGATTCACGATCGGCGGCTGCTCCAGGCAGCTGGTCGGCAGGTAGTTCAGGTAGTCGCGCACCCAGGCGAAGGCGTCGGCCTCGGTCTTGGCGACGTGGTGCACGGTGCCGTTCTGCTCCAGGGCCCGCGCCCCGCCCAGCTCCTCGGCGGTGACCGACGAGCCGGTCACGGCCTTGATGACCTCCGGGCCCGTGACGAACATGTACGAATCCTCGGTGGCCACCAGGACGTCCATATTGATCGGCCCGTACACCGATCCGGCGGCGCATTTGCCGAGCATGACGGCCACCATGGGCACGTACCCGGACAGATCCTCCTGCAACCGGCACATGATGGCGTACCAGGCCAGCGAGGCCACGCCGTCCTGGATGCGCGCGCCGCCGGAGTCGTTGATGCAGACCACCGGGCAGGCGTTGTTGTAGGCGAAGTCCATGGCGGCACGCACCTTGCGGCCGAACATCTCGCTCACCGAGCCGCCGTACACGGTCTGATCGTGGGAGATCACCACCACCGGGCGGCCGTCGATATAGCCGCGGCCGGTCACCACGCCGTCACCGTAGGTGGCGTTCGCGACGCCGGGCTGCCGAACCAGCGCGCCCAGTTCCACGAAGGTCCCGGGGTCCAGGAGCATGCCCACCCGTTCTCGGGCGCTGGGAATGCCTTTCTTCCTACGCTTTTCGATCGCGGCCTCACCGGCCGGTTCTTCGGCGATCTCCAGGAGCTTGCGCAGTTCGGCGAGCTTCTCCTGTGTGCCCGTCATACCTCGGTCTTGCCCTTCCACCATCAGGTCAGCGACCCGAACCGGTCACTGTCGGCGTGCCGGATCGCGGCTACCGACCGCCCACGGTACAGTGCCGCACCCGTGCCGAACCAGTGATCGCGTGCGGTTGCGGCCTGCCGACCGGTCGGCAGGGGCCATCCGGTCGTACACTTCGGTGCGAAACACGAGTAGCGGCGGCGAGCGCCGGATCGAAACGAGAGCAAGGGGCGGCTACGACGGTGAGTGCGGTAGTGGTAGGTGATCACGTGGTCGGCGAGGCGGCGGCACACCCGTACGAGGTGATCCGCCCGAACCTGGATACCTTCCGGTTCTCCGAGGTCAAGCGCACCGTCACCATCGGCACCGTGCTCAGCAGCTCGATTCTCAAGCGGGTGGTCCGGCACGGGCTGCGGCCCGCCGCGCGCAAGCGCGCCGTGGCCGACGGCATGGTGGACGGCTTCGAACACCTCGGCCCGCTGTTCGTGAAGCTCGGCCAGCTCATCGCCTCCTCGCCCGGCACCTTCCCGCGCGAATTCGCCGACGCCTGCCTGCGCTGCCTCGACGATATGAAGCCCTTCCCGGCCGCCGAGGCCAAGGCCATCATCGCCGCCGAGCTGGGCAAGCCGATCTCCGAGCTGTTCCGAGAGTTCGACGACGTCCCGCTGTCGGCGGCCTCCATGGCTCAGGTGCACGGCTGTGTGCTGGCCGACGGCCGCCCGGCCGTGGTGAAGGTGCAGCGCCCCGACATCGCCCGCCGCATGATCGTGGACCTGCGCGCCGCGCTGCGCCTGGCCCAGGCCATGGAGAAGCGGTCGGAGAACGCCCGGGTGGCCAATGCCTCGGGCATGGTGCGCGATCTCTACGAGGCCACCGTGGCGGAGCTGAACTTCCTCATCGAGGCCGACAACCAGACCCGCGCCCGCGCCAACCTGGCGGCCTTCGGCGACAACACCAATGTCGCCGTCCCCGAGGTGTATTGGGACTACTGCGCCCCCCGGGTGCTGTGCATGGAACGGATGCGCGGGCTGCCGCTGGACCGCTTCGACGATATCCGCGCCGCCCACCCCGAACCGGAACTGCTGATCCGCCGCCTGGTGAAGGCGTGGATGGAGAGCGTGGCCGTGCACGGCCTGTTCCACGGCGACGTGCACGCGGGCAATCTGTGGCTGCTCGACGACGGCCGGGTGGCCATGCTGGACTTCGGCATCGTCGGGCGGATGGAGAACGAGTGGCGCGACTTCGTGCGCGCGCTGTTCTACGCCTCCGCCATCGACAACGACTTCCGTCCGGTGGCCCGCGCGCTGCGCGCCCTCGACCTGGTCTCCGACGACAGCGGTGACGACGCCACCATCGGCCGTCAGCTGGCGGTCGCGCTCGGCCCGGTGCTGTCGGGCAGCCTGGACAAGCTCGACCTGGGCGTGGTGTCGGCGCGGCTGCTCGAATTCGGCAAGCGTCGTGGGGCTTCCGGTCCGCAGCAGCTCATACTCATGGGCAAACAGCTCGGCTACTTCGAACGCTATGCGGTAGCCCTGGCGCCGGGCTGGAAGCTCGGCAAGGATCTCTACCTGTTCCGGAACATCTTCCCGGACGAGGTTGCCGCCAAGGCCGCCGAGGCCGGTACCGGGATGCCGACCGACTGATTCGCCGCCGAATCGGACCTCCTCGTTGATTCCGAGCAAATCCGGCCCGTGATCGTGCGATATTGGTCAGCGGGCAAGGGGATGCACGCGGGGCTCTCGGGCGATCAGCGACGGTATCCACGGAGGCGACAACTTCATGACGATTCTCTCTGCGGTCGCGGGCGTACAGCGCGGCGACGCGGCGGTGACCCCATCGGGTCGCCGCCCCTCGACCGAGGAGCGTATGCGGGATTGCGAGCGATTCTTCGGCCAACCCGAACTGGCGCATCTGCCCGGTTCGCGGTGCGCGGACGCACTGGCCGGACTGCGGCGCACCGGGGTGTACCGGCACACCCCGGAGGAATTGAGCATCGGCGCGAAACTGGCCTGGCGCAATCACGATCGGTGCGTGGGCCGCAAGCACTGGCGGGCGCTGGAGGTGCTGGACGCGCGCACGGCCAGCACGCCCGCCGAGATCGCCGAGGCATGTTTCGCACATCTGCGGCGGGCCACCAACGGTGGGGCGGTGCGCTCGGTGATCACCATCGGCCCGCCCGCGCGGCCGAGCGGGCGCGGTTTCCGCATTCTCAATCCGCAACTGGTGCGCTACGCCGGATACCGGGTCGGCGGTGAGGTGGTGGGCGACCCCGCCACCGTGGAGTTGACGGCGTTCGCCGAGGAACTCGGCTGGCGCGGGGCCGGTGGGCGATTCGACCTGCTGCCCTTGCTGATCCACACCCCCGACGACGCGGTGCACCGCTTCGACCTGCCGCGCGACCTGGTGCTCGAGGTGCCGCTGCACCATCCCGAGTACGCCTGGTTCGCCGAACTCGGGCTGCGCTGGTACGCGGTTCCGGCCGTCTCGAACATGGATCTGGAGATCGGCGGCGTCGACTATGTGTGCGCGCCGTTCAACGGCTGGTACGTGTCCTCGGAGATCGGCCGCGATCTCGGCGACAGCGACCGCTACGACACCCTGCCGGAGATCGCCGACCGCATGGACCTGGATCGCAGCAGCGACCGCACGCTCTGGCGGGACCGAGCCCTGGTGGAGTTGAGCCGCGCGATCCTGCACAGCTACAAGCGATCCCGCGTGCACCTGGTGGACCACCACACCGTGGCCCGGCAGTTCGTCGACCACGTCGACCGCGAGAACGCCGCCGGCCGCGCCTGCCCCGCCGACTGGAGCTGGATCAACCCGCCCCTGTCCGCCAGCCTGACCCCGACCTTCCACCGCTACTACGACCCGCCGGACCCGCGGCTGCGCCCCGCGTTCGTGCACCGCGACGCGATGAGACCGACTGCACCACAAGCTGTTTCGACAGACGTCAGCGCGCCGCCGAAACGGCGGTCACTGTGGCGCTTACTGCGGGGTTGATCGGATCGCCGTGTCCCGGTCCGACTTGGCTTGAACTGGCCCAGCCCGGCACGGCCCGGACCGCCAGGCGCGGACGTCGGCATCGACCGTCCCGCCGCACTCGAGCGGCCGGAGTACCGGATAGGCGCTCGCCCAGGCGAATTCGCACCCTGCCTGCGTGGTCCGGACACCCGTGCTGTCGCGGCAACCCGCTGTCAGCCTGCAACGCGCGACCGGGAGCGCGGCGAGCAGGTCGGCGGCGGGGCGGCCGCACAGGAGGCCCGACCATGACGGGTGCGGGTGTAGCGCCGTCGGTTGGGGCCGAGTGGGGCACGCGGTCCGGTCGGGCCGGGCGGGGCACGTTGTCGGTCGGGCCGGATGGGGCACGCCGTCTGGCCGGCTGAGCGGAATACGCCGTTGTCCGGACTGGGCGGGGCACGTCGTCGGTCCGGCCGAGCGAAACACGCCGTCGGTCAGGCCGGGCTGGGTACGTCGTCGCTGAAGTATCCGAGTCGGACGTCGTGGGTGACCTCGCCGCTGTCCACCGCGACGCGACCGGTCATGGGCGGGTAGCCGCGCGCCACCACCGTGTACTCGCCGGACGGGAGGTCGGGCACGGTGTAGTGGCCGGTCGTGTCGGTGCGGGTGGTGGCGGTGACGTCGCCCGCCGCGTCCAGGACGGTGATCTGGGCGTCGGATACCGGGCGGCCCTCGTCGGCCCAGGCGAATCCGGTGAGTACCGCCATGGGGGCCAACTCCACGTCGTGGCGCAGCAGGCCGCTGTCGGGCACGGTGAGCGTGGTCGCGCGCGGGCGCATGTGGTCGGCGACCGCGACCAGCGTGTAGGTGCCCGACACCACGCCGTGGCACACATAGCCCCCGTCGGGGGCGGTGACGGCCGTGCCGACCACATCGCCGCGCGGATCGGTGAGGGTGATGGTGGCCCCGGCCAGGGGATCGCCGCGCAGCGCCGAGCGCACCACGCCGGTGAGTTCGCCCGCGCCCGGCAATGTCAGGTCCAGGTGCTGCGGGCGATGGCCGACGGTGACGCTCACGGCACTGGGCTGATGGCCGCCCGCGGCGACGATGAGCACGTACGCGCCGGGCTCGGGTGCGCCGATGGTGTACTCGCCGTGCGCATTCCCGGTGCTGCGCGACACCTGATGCCCGTGCTGGTCGATGAGGGTGAGCACGGTCTCGGGTACCGGATTGTCGTCGCGGTCGCGAACGCGGCCGGTGAGCGGCAGCTCGTCGGCGTCGAGGACGGTCCCGGCGGCGGGCGTCGCGACCGGTGGCGCGGGCCGATCCTCCAGCAGCGGAATCTCTTTCATGAACATCAGCACCAGGCAGGCCAGCAGCGACACCCCCGTCGCCACCCAGAACACGCCCTGCACCGATTCGGTGAAGCCGATGAGAATGGGCTTGCGCAGCTGCGCGGGCAGCGCCGCCATGGCGGTGGTGTCGCTCTGAATGCGTTCCAGGCCCGCGCCGTCGAGTCCGGGCGGCAGCTGCCCGCCGAAGGCGCGCACGATCCGCTCGGGCAGCAGATTGAACAGGATGGTGAGGAAGACCGCGACGCCGAGGGTGCCGCCCATCTGGCGGAAGAAGGTCGCCGCCGCCGTGGAGACGCCCATATCCGCCGGGGGACAGGCGTTCTGCGCCGCGATGATCAGGGTCTGCATGCAGCCGCCGAGTCCGAAGCCGATCACGGTGGTGTAGACCATGATCTGCCACATCGGGCTGTCGAATTCCACGCGGGCGAACAGTCCCGCGCCGACGGCCATGACGAAGGTGCCCAGCACGGGCAGCATCTTGTAGCGCCCGGTGTACTTGGTGACGAGTCCGGCCCCCTGCGCGCCGACCATGATGCCCAGCACCAGCGGCAGCATGAGCAGGCCGGCCGTGGTGGGCGAATAGCCGCGCACCACTTGCAGATACAGCGGCACCATGGTGATGCCGCCGAACATGGCGATGCCCACGATGAATCCGGCCAGGATGGCGATGCCGAAGGTGCCGCTGCGGAACAGCCGCAGCGGGATCAGCGCCGCCTCGCGCATGAGCGCCTCGACGAGCAGGAAGGCCAGCGCGCCCACCGCCGCGATGCCGTAGCAGAGCAGCGCCCGCCGCGAATCCCAGCCCCAGTCCCGGCCTTGCTCGGCCACGATGAGCAGCGGCACCACGGCGGCGGTGAGCGCGAGCCCGCCCGGCCAGTCGATGCGCTGGCGCTGCCGGACGAAGGGAACGTCCAGCCATTTGGCCACCACCAGCAGTGCCAGCGCCCCGATGGGCACGTTCACCAGGAAGACCCACCGCCACCCGTCCAGGCCGATGAGTCGTTCGTAGTCGGAGAAGAATCCGCCCAGCACCGGCCCGACCACGGTGGCGATGCCGAACACCATCATGAAGTAGCCCTGGTAGCGCACCCGTTCCCGGGCGGGCACGATATCGCCGATTATGGTGAGCGCCAGGGACATCAGGCCGCCCGCGCCGATGCCCTGCACGGCCCGGAATCCCGCGAGCTGGTACATGGAGGTGGCGAAGGCGCAGGCCGCCGAACCGATGACGAACACCCCGATGGCGATGAGATAGCAGGGTTTACGGCCGTAGATATCGGCGAGCTTGCCGTACAGCGGGGTGGCGATGGTCGCGGTGATGAGGTACGCCGTGGTGGCCCACGCCTGTTCCTCGAAACCGTGCAGACTATTGGCGATCTTCACGATCGCGACACTGACAATGTTCTGGTCGAGCGCGGCCAGGAAGACCGCGAGCAGCAGTCCGGACAGGATCGTGAGGATCCGGCGGTGCGACAGCGGTGCCGCCGCCGCGCCGTCGGCATCCGCCGTCGTCGCGAGAGTCGAATTCGTCATCGTAGGGCCCTGTTTCAAATCGTCGGCAATCCGTGGTGGAACTTCGCGATACGAGAGTCGAGCCGGTGAAACGGGTTCGGGCAGCGCACGTGCCTGCCCGAACCGTGCTGGGACCCACGTGATTCCGGCACTAGGCCACGGAAATCCAGGGTCGGCGTGATCGAATACTAACCCCTGGCGTATCCGGAGTTACAACCGCCGCTTCTAGGCGAAGAGATGTGCGATGACCGGACGGATCTGTTCGACCGCGCGTTCGGTGGGGCCGGTGGGCTGGAACAGGTGGCTGAGGGCAAGGCGCACCAGGGTTTCGGTGCGGTCGGCCAGTTCGGTGTCGGACAGATCGGGGAGGCCGTACCGGGTGCGCAGGGTCAGCGCCACCGCCGCGACCGCGCGGCCGAGGACCGGTTCGGTTTCGGTCATCAGCGTCGGCAGCAGGGTGGTGTCCGCACCCGATCGTCCGGACAGCACGGCCTTGAGCAGGGTGTTGTCGGCTCCGGTGCGCAGCGTGTAGTCCACGGCGGCGGTGGCTCCCGCGACCGGATCGTCCGGATGGGCCGCCAGGCAGTCGGCGATGCCGACGAGGAAGGTGTCGACCTCCTGGCGGATGACCACATCGGCCAGATCCTGTTTGGTGCCGATCTCCTTGTAGAGGACCGGGCGGCTGACGCCGACCTCCTTGGCCACCCGCGACATGTTCACCGCGCCCCAGCCCTCGGTGACGACCAGGCGGCGCGCGGTGTCGAGCACGCGCTCGCGCAGGAGTTGGCGCATTTCGGTCTGGAAGTTCGCCGCTTCAGCCACGGTCCTGATCGTACATGACCAGGTCGAGCGTTCGATCATTGACAGATGTATCTGATGTGTATGTAATGAATACACTTCGTCATGAAGTGTAAATAGGAGATCGACAATGACGACATCTCGACACCCCGAGTCCCTGGACGCGACCCCGCAGTGGCGCGATCGCAAGCGCTACCTCTGGCTGTTCGGCCTGGTCGCGCCGACCGCCATCTTCCTGGCCACCGGCTTCGTGTGGGCGTTCGATCAACTGGGCTGGCAGGCCGTATCCTCGCTGTGGTGGTGGATCGGCCCGGTGCTGGTCTACGTGCTGCTGCCGCTGCTGGACCGGTTCTTCGGCCCCGACGGGCAGAACCCGCCCGAGGAGGTAATGGCGCGGCTGGAGGCCGACCGGTACTACCGCTACTGCGTCTACGCCTACATTCCGTTCCAGCTGCTGAGCCTGGTGTTCGCGGCCTATCTGTGGACGGCCGACAACCTGTCGTGGCTGGGGATCGACGGCGGGCTGAGTCCGATCTCCAAGATCGGGCTGGCGCTGAGCATCGGCGTGATGGGTGGTGTCGGCATCAATACCGCACACGAACTCGGCCACAAGAAGGACGAACTCGAGCGCTGGCTGTCCAAGATCACGCTGGCGCAGACCTTCTACGGCCACTTCTACATCGAGCACAACCGCGGCCACCACGTGCGGGTGGCGACTCCCGAGGATCCGGCCAGCGCCCGCTTCGCCGAATCGTTCTGGAGCTTCCTGCCGCGCAGCGTATGGGGCAGCCTGACCTCGTCGTGGGAGTTGGAGAAGACGCGACTGCGCCGACTCGGCAAGTCGCCGTGGACGATACGCAACGACGTGCTCAACGCCTGGCTCATGACGGTGGTGCTGTGGGGTGCGCTGGCCGCCGTCTTCGGCCCGATGGTGCTGCCGTTCCTGGTGATCCAGGCCGTCTACGGTTTCTCACTGCTGGAGACGGTGAACTATCTGGAGCACTACGGGCTGCTGCGGCAGCGGACCCCGTCCGGCCGCTACGAGCGCTGCACGCCGGAGCACAGCTGGAACTCCGACCACATCGTGACCAATATCTTCCTGTACCACCTGCAGCGGCACAGCGACCACCACGCCAATCCGACTCGGCGCTACCAGATTCTGCGCAGTATGGACGGCGCGCCCAATCTGCCCAGCGGTTACGCGAGCATGATCGGCCTGGCCTACTTCCCCCCGCTGTGGCGCAAGGTCATGGACCACCGGGTGCTCGCGCACTACGACGGAGACATCACCCGCGCGAACATCCAGCCCGGCAAGCGCGAGCGCGTGCTGGCGCGGTACGGAGCGAGCTGATGTCCGCCTACCGCTGCCCCGTGTGCGAATACGTCTACGACGAAGCCGCCGGTGCGCCCCGCGAGGGGTTTCCGGCCGGTACCCCGTGGTCCGCGGTGCCCGACGACTGGTGCTGCCCGGACTGCGGGGTGCGCGAAAAGATCGACTTCGAATCCCTTTCCACTCCCACAGGACCCGCCCATGAGTAACGACTACAAACTCTTCCGCTGCATCCAGTGCGGTTTCGAATACGACGAGGCGCTGGGCTGGCCGGAGGACGGCATCGAACCCGGCACCCGCTGGGACGACATTCCCGAGGACTGGTCCTGCCCGGATTGCGGGGCGGCCAAGGCCGATTTCGAGATGGTCGAGGTCAGCCGCGCATGACCGCGCGCATCGTGATCGCCGGTGCGGGCGTGGCCGGGGCGACGGCGGCCAAAACCCTGCGCCGCGAGGGCTATTCGGGCGAGGTCGTGCTCGTCGGGGCCGAGTCCGGGCTGCCGTACCGGCGGCCGATGGTCTCCAAGGAGATACTCGCCGCGACCGCCGCCGAACCCCGCACGCTGCTGGAATCGGCGGATACCTGGCCCGCCCTCGATATCGACCTGCGCACCGACACCAGTGTCGAGGCCATCGAACCGGACGCCGCCAAAGTGCGCCTGTCCGACGGCACCATGCTCGGCTACGACCGGTTGCTGCTGGCCACCGGCGCGCGGCCCCGCCGCCTGCCCGGTACCGCGCGCAATATGCACACCCTGCGCGGTGTGGCCGATGTGAACCCGTTGCGCGCGGCCGCTTTCGACGGCGGTTCGCTGCTGATCGTCGGTGCCGGACTGATCGGCTGCGAGGTGGCCGCCACACTCGCCGGGCTGGGCGTGCGCGTGACGGTGCTGCACGCCGGGCCCACGCCGCTGGACCGGGTGGTCCCCGCCGTCGTCGGCGAGTACTACCGGCGGCTGCACGCCGATCACGGCGTCCGGATCCACACCGACGTCCTGCTCGACCGCCTCGACGACACCGACACCGGCGTGCTCGCCACCGCCGCCGACGGCCGCACCTGGTCGGCCCCCACCGCCCTGATCGCCATCGGCGCGACCCCGAACACCGATCTGGCCGCGGCCGCCGGGCTGGCCGTCGCCGACGGCATCCTGGTCGACGACCGCCACCGCACCTCCGTGCCCGGCATCTACGCCGCCGGTGACGCCGCCGCCCGCTTCGACCCGGCGCTCGGCACGCACCGCCGCGAGGAGCACTGGAACAGCGCCCAGTCGCAGGGGGCGGCGGCCGCGAAAGCCATGCTCGGCGTCGATCCGCCACCCCTCGAGGCGGCCTGGGGCTGGTCGACACAGTACGGCGTGAACCTGCAATTCGCGGGCCGGTTCGACCGGGCCGAGGAGATCGTCGTCGACGGCAGCTTCGCCACCCCGAGCGTCCTGATCCAGGCCACGTGCGCCGACCGGCCGGTGGGCGTGGCCGCCATCGGCCGCGCCGCCGAATTCCGCTCGGCCCGAGCGCGGATCGCGGCCGAGCGGGAATCTGGAATGGGTACGTCGCCCTGAGGGCGCTGGCGAGTTCCGCGCATCGCGCGCGGAACTCGCCTGTGCGCCGAACCCACCAGCGCGGGTGTGTCACCAGGGCGCGTGCGTCGTGGTGGCGGTGCTCGGGTTTCTCCGCAGCAGGGACCGGATCAACAGGCCCTGATTCGCGACATCTCGGGGGATACCCGCCGCGTGGGTGCGAAAGAGGCGCTCAGGATTCGGCTTGCCGGATCGGCTTCGGCGTCAGCGCCGCTCGCAGTCGATCGACGATCACCCCGCGCGCCGCCCGGCCCTCCGGGGTCGGGGTGAGCGGGTAGACGTGCACCAGGCCGGGCTGTTCGTGGTAGTCGACCTCGACACCGGCCGCACGGGCCTTCGCCACCAGCAGTCGGGTATCGGGCACCAGGATGTCGTGGGTGCCGCAGAAGACGGTGAGCGGGCCGAGGCCGGACATCTCGCCCGCGAGCGGACTGACGCGGGGGTCGGTGAAGGGCAGATCGCCGCGCCAGAGTTCGGTGAGCACGCGCGAGCCGTGGCGGCCCAGCCACGGATCGCGCGGTAGCACCGCGTCGATCTCCGGATTGCTCAGTGACAGTTCGAGGGCGGGGGAGATCAACACCGTGCGCGGGAGCACCACGTCGTGCTCGTCGCGCAGCAGCAGGGCGGTGGACAGGGCGATCTGGCCGCCCGCGGAATCCCCGGCCAGGCATACCTCGCCGTACTCGGAGCGCTTGTCCCGCACCAGTTTCGCGATGGCGGAAACGACCTGCCCGGCGGTGCCGTAGGGGATGAGCGGATAAATGGGCAGCACGACGGCGGCACCGGCGTGCGCCGCGATATCGGCGGCCAGCGCCCAGTGCTGGGACGCGATCTCGTTCACCCAGCCGCCGCCGTGGGCATACACCACGCAACCGTGCACGGTGCCGGACCGGGGCGTCAGCGTGTACACCGGCCACCCGGGCTCGCGATCCACCGTCACCGTCACATCCGCCCGCAGTCGACGCGGCGGGCCGTAGGGCCGGGGCCGCAGGGTGCGTTCGCGAATGTGGCGACGAGCGCCCTCGGCGGTGCGGAAGGGGCGGTTGCGGCGGGTGACGCGCAGGAATCCGGGCAGGACCACGCGACTGAGGAAACTCGGCTCCATCGATCGACCATACGTCTCGATCGCGCCGAACCTCCCGGTCGGTAGCCGTGCGGTTACTGTGGCGGCCGTCACGAAAGCGGGCAGTGATGTATTCCGCCAAACTTCGTGACGACTGACACGTCAGTCACCAAACTGTTATAGGGTCACGCCATCGGCTGTGGGGCCGAGCGATATCGACCAAGCAGTGGGGCTGTGGGGTGGTAAACATTGGTCGACAGGGCTTTTCGTGCACCGGAACCGTTGGTTCGGGAGGTGCTCGAATTCGTACTCTCGGGGCTGCGGACATTCGGACGGACACTGCAACTCGCGGTGGCGGCCTTCCGGTGGCTGTTCATCGATATCGTCCGGCTGCGGCATCCGTGGCGAGATACCGTACAGCAGGGCTGGTTCATCGTCAGCGTGACGGCGATTCCCGCTGTGCTGGTGGCGATTCCGTTCGGCGTCATCGTCGCGGTGCAGGTCGGCAGCCTCACCCAGCAGGTGGGCGCGACCTCGGTATCGGGCGCGGCGGGCGGTTTGGGGGTGATCCGGCAGGGCGCGCCCATGGTGACCGCGCTGCTGCTCGGCGGTGCGGCCGGATCGGCCATCGCCTCGGATCTGGGGGCGCGCACCATTCGCGATGAGGTGGATGCCCTGCGCACCATGGGAATCGACCCGGTGCGCCGACTGGTCGCGCCGCGGCTGGCGGCCATGATCACGCTCACGCCGCTGCTGTGCATGCTCATCATCTTCATGGGCGTCTTCACCGGCTACGTCATCGCGGTCGGCTTCCAGGGCGTCACGCCCGGCAGCTACCTGTCCGCCTTCGCGGCCTTCGCCAAGATGAGCGATCTGGCGGTGGCCATCGTGAAGGCGGTCATCTTCGGCATCATCGTGCTCATCGTGTCCTGTCAACGCGGACTCGAGGCCACCCACGGACCCAAGGGCGTCGCCAATGCCGTGAACGCGGCCGTGGTGATCGGCGTGATCGCCGCCTTCGGCGTGAATCTGGTGATCACCCAGCTGGTGTCGATGTTCCTACCGCAGCAGGTGGGGTGAGATGACCCAGGCACCAGCTCGCTACCAACCACTCGGCGCGGTCGGCCGCGTGGCCCGCAAATCCGTCGACGGGCCGAATTCGCTGTTCGAATCACTCGGACACCAGGCAACCTTCGTTTACCAGGTGCTGACCGCCATCCCGCATACGCTGCGGGTGTACCGGCGGCAGACCTTGCTCATCCTCTCCGATATCACCTGGGGATCCGGGGCGATCATCGTCGGCGGTGGCACCGTGGCGGTGCTGGTCTTCCTCGGCATCGCGGTCGGCGGCTCCATCGGCGTGGAGGGCTTCACCGCGCTGAACATGGTCGGCATGGGTCCGCTCACCGGATTCGTCTCCGCCTACGCCAATACCCGGGAGATGGTGCCCATGGTGGTGGCGATCGGGTTCGCCGCCCAGGCGGGCTGCCGGATGACGGCCGAGATCGGGGCCATGCGCATCTCCGAGGAGATCGACGCGCTGGAGGCCATCGGCATCCGGCCCATGTCCTTCGTGGTGACCACCCGTGTGATCGCCGGGGTCGTCACCATCGTGCCGCTGCATCTGCTCACCCTGATCCTGTCGTACCTGTCCTGCGCGACGGTGGTGAATGTGCTGCACGGCCAGAGCTCGGGCACCTACTACCACTACTTCGACGCCTTCCTGCAACCCGGTGACGTGCTCGCATCATTGGTCAAGGCAACGGTTTTCGTAGTGGTCATCATTCTCATCCACGGCTATCAGGGCTTCTACGCCAGCGGCGGCCCGGAGGGGGTGGGCCGGGCCTCCGGCCGCGCCATCCGCGCCAGCCTGGTCGGCGTGGTGATCCTGGACATGATCATGACGATCGCGTTCTGGGGCCTGGATGTCGGCATCAGGATTTCGGGGTAGTCATGCCGGTATTCGTAGACCATTCCGGCCGCAGCGCCGGACGCTGGGCGCTGCGCCTGCGCGGACTCGTGGTGGCGGTCGTCATCGCGGTGGCGGCCACGGTCGTCACCACCTACGCCAAGGGCGGCTTCGCCGACCGGTTCGAACTCACCATCGACGCGGCCACCCTCGGGGAGGGCCTGGCCCCCGGGGCGGAGGTGAAGTTCCGCGGGCTGGCCATCGGCACCGTGCGTGCGGTGGAGACGGTCGGCTACGGCAAGCAGCGCATCGAGGTGGAACTCGATCGCGCCCAGACGCGGGCGCTCACCGACGATGTGACCGCCCGCTTCACCTCGTCGAACGTGTTCGGTTCCAGCGCCATCGAATTGGTGACCACCGGCGACGGCGGCCCGCTGCGCGAGGGCGCGACCCTGTCCATCGGGGAGAACGCCGCCAACGCCACGGTCGCGGGGGTCTTCCGCCGCGCCGCCCGGCTCACCGCGGTGCTCGACTCCGACAGCGTGCGCAGGCTTTTCGATCTGCTGCTGGACAATGCCGATGCCATCGGCCCCACGCTGAGCTCGTTCTTCGAGACCGCGCGCATGATGGCCGACGGCCAGCGCGCGCCGCTGGCCCACTACCTCGCCATCGGCGCGGACATGACCGAGGCGTTCGCCGACCTCACCCCACCGGTGGGTCGGGCCGTTCTCCAGATCCTGGAGCAGAGCGCCTATTTCGGCGACGAGACCAACCGCGAACGCACCAACCAGGCCACCGACGGTGCGTACACCCAGGTGCTCGTCGGCATCGCGGAACTGCTCGACCGCAACAACCCCGATCTGGAACGGATTCTCGGGGCGGTGCTGGACCTGGCCGTGCCGATCAGCGTGTCGCTGGGCACCGTGGCCCCCGCCTATCACCGGATTCCCGCCCTGCTCGCCGCGGTGGACGGTGCGTTCCCGGTGGTGGACGGAAAGGTGCAGATGCAGTTGGAGCTGATCGTGGAGACCATGCCGTACCTGGCCGATTCGCTGGCAGGGGGTGCGCGATGAACGGAATCGGTTCGGCCGCCGCGAAACTCACGGTCTTCGGAGTGATCGTCGCCGCCTGCACGGGATTCATCGTGACCGCGCTGCGCACCCCCGTCCCCGGCGACAAGGTCGTCTACCAGGCGGTGTTCACCGATGTCTCGGGTCTGTACGAGGGTGACTCGGTGCGCATGTCCGGCGTCGCGGTCGGGAAGGTGGAATCGGTGGACCTCGACCGGGACCGGGCCCGGGTACGTTTCACCGTCGACCGCACCCGGCCCGTCTACGACACCACCCAGGCCGCCGTGCGCTATCAGAACCTCATCGGCCAGCGGTACGTGGAACTGCTCACCGAGCGTCCGAGCGCCGTGAAACTGCCCGCGGGCGGTGTGATTCCGGTGGAACGCACCATTCCCAGCTTCGATGTGTCCAAGCTGTTCAACGGTTTCAAACCGCTGTTCGACACCCTGGAGCCCGAGCAGCTCAACCAGTTCGGCACCAATCTGCTGCGGGTGATCCAGGGCGACGGCTCCGGAATCGGCCCGGTACTCGCCGATCTGGACCGGATCACCGCGCACGCCCGCGACAGCGAGGCGGTGATCGTGCTGCTCATCCAGAACCTCGGGGTGGTGTCGCAGGAGATCGGCGGCAAATCCGACGCCGTGGGGGCGCTGGTCGACCAGCTCTCGGAGATCCTGCGCCAGTTCACCGATCGGATGCAGGGCGTCATCGCCGCCATCGAGAAGGGGGACCGCGTGCTGACCCCGCTCATTCCGATCCTGGAGGAGGGCCGGGACGCCTACGACGTGGCCTACGGGCCGATCGACGGACTGCTGCGTCGGCTGGTACCGCAGACCGAGACACTCACCCAACTGCTGGCACTCACCCCGGGCCTGGTGTCCGGGCTGAACAACGCGGTGCCCGGCGAGGGCTACCGCCCCCGGATCACCTGTTCGAGCGGGGAAGCGGTGGTGCCCGATATCGGCGGTGTGGTGCTCGGCAGTCAGAACCTGGTGGTGTGCGAGTGAAACGCTATGTGGACATGGTCGCGGGTGCGCTGCGCGAACTGGTGACCGGGCGCGGCGATCAGCCGAGTCAATTGCGCTGGGGCGCGGCGGGCGTCGTGGTGTGCGCGGTGCTGCTGCTGATCGCGGGCGCGCTGTACGTGATACCGATCGGCGAGCGGACCTACACCGCCGACTTCCGGGTGTCCGGTGGCGCACGCCCCGGGGACGAGGTGCGCGTCGCCGGGATCAATGTCGGTGAGGTGCGGTCGGTGGAGTTGGTCGGCGACCACGTCGAGGTGCGGTTCGGGGTGGACCGCGCGGTGCACGTGGGCGAGCTGGCCAGCGTCGAGGTGAAGATGCTGACCCCCATCGGCGGGCACTACCTCTCGCTCACACCGACCGGCGAGAAAGCTCTGGGGGACAAGCACATTCCGCCGGAGCGCACCACCGTCCCGTTCGAACTCAGCGATATCCTCGACCACGCGACGCCCGTCATGGGCAAGATCGACGCGCAGACCCTGCGCGCCACCATGGCCGAGCTGAACACCGCGCTGACCGGCCAGCCGGACGCGCTGCGCGGCGTGATCGGCAATGCGGCCGAGCTGACCGACGTACTCGCCGACCGGTCCCGCCAGCTCGACACCGCCCTCCAGGTGTCGGACGAGTACATCGCCGCCATCGCCGCCGACAAGGCCATGCTGGCGGGTTTCGTGCAGCAGCTGGGCACGGTGGCCGACCAGCTCGGCGATCGAAAAGAGCAGATCGTACGGGTCTTCGGTCTGATCAAGCGACTCTTCCTCATCCTGCACCGGCCGCTCATGGCCTACGGCGACACCCTGGAACCGCCCATCACCGAAATCGAGCAGATCTTCTCCAAGGTGATGGCCGATCCGAGCCGCATCGACACCGTGGTCGCCGGCATCCGGGAGGTCGTCGACAAACTGTCCGCCATGCTGGGCGTCCAGGTGGCGGTCGACCGGCCGGAGAACGGTGTGCGGGTGTGCGTTCCCTACGAAGGCAAGGCGTGCTGAATGAACTGGGGTAGAACAGCACTCGTGGCGGGGGCCGCCGCCGTGGCGGTGGCGACCGGCGTGGCGGGGGCGACATGGGTGAACTCGGTGCGCGCCGATTCGACACAGCGGGTCTGCGCCGACTTCACCGACACCGTGGGCCTGTACGAGGGCAACAGCGTGACCATGCTCGGCGTCGAGGTCGGCACGGTGTCCACCATCGAATCACGCGGTGACCACATGCGCGTCACCATGACCGTGGACGGGGACGTGCGGTTGCCCGTCGATATCCGGGCGGTCACCATGTCCAGCTCCATCGTGACCGACCGGCACGTGGAACTGACCAAGCCGCACACCGGCGGGCCGGAATTCGATACCGCATCCTGTATTCCACTGGAGCGCACCAAGACTCCGGTGGGCATCAGCGAGGCCCTGGACGCCATGGGCCGCATCGCCGGGGACCTCACCGGCGGCGGCTCACCGGAGGACACTCTCATCGACCAGACCCTCACCGCCGCCGACGGCGCGCTCGCCGATACCGGCCAGCAGTGGAACCTGCTGTTGCGGGAGCTGTCGCAGGTGGTCGGCGATCCCGGCCAGCGCGATGTGGTGTTCCGGCGACTGGTGGAGAACCTCGACACCCTCACCACCATGTTCGTGAGCAACTGGCCCGATATGGCCTTGCTGCTGGACAATCTGCGCCAGGGCATTCAGCTCCTCGGCGAGTTCTCCGCCGAGTTCGCCGGGGCGGTGGACCTCGCGGTGGAGTTCCTGCCGGTGATCGCCCGCAATGTCGGCAAATACGACGAGCAGGTGTACGCCCTGCTGGATCAGTATCTGCCACAGGTGAAACAGCTGATCAACAGCCGGGGCGATATCGGCGACCTGCTGTCGAAACTGCCGCCGCTGGCGGCGCAACTACCGCAGGCGGGTGCGCGATGACCCGTCGAACGCTGCGCCGGAGGCTGCTGCCCGCACTGGCGGCGGCCCTGGTGCTCACCCTGAGCGGCTGTGGCGTGCGCGCCACCGACATCCCCATTCCGGGCACCTATCCGAGCGGTGACACCTACACGGTGCGTATCGAATTCGGTTCGGTGCTCAACCTGCCCGATCGCGCCAAGGTCATCGCCGACGGCGTGGAGATCGGCATGCTCGACCGCATCGACCTGGTCGGCACCACCGCCGTGGCCACCGTGGAGCTGAAAACCGATGCGCGACTGCCCAAGACCACCACCGCGGAACTGCGGCAGAGCACCATCCTCGGCGATATCCACATCGCCCTGGAACCGCCGCGGGACAGCGATGTCGCCTTCCTCCAGGACGGCGATGTCATCCCGGTGGGGCAGACCGTGCCCGCCACCAATGTGGAGGACATCCTGCGGGCGCTGTCCAATATCGTGACCGGCGGACGCTGGTCGGATATGCAACAGCTGGTCGCCGACGTGAACGCCGCCTTCCCGACCGATCCGGCCGAGATCGACCGCATCACCCGGGCGGGCCGGGCGGCGCTGACCGATCTGTCCTCGCACACCCCGGAACTGGACCGCATTCTGGCCGCGGCGCAGCAGATCACCGGGAAGCTGGAGTCCGGGCGGGCCGCGGTGGACCAGATCCTCACCCTGGGTCCCGATCGGGCCGCGGGACTGGCGGACGTGCTGTTCAATGTGGTGCGCCTGATCGCGGGTGCGGGCGTGCTGGCCGACGAGGCGGGGGAGCTGCTGCTGCCGCTCGCGGGCGACTTCCGCAGCATCGTGTCGATACTGGCCCCGACGGCACTGACCGTCGCCTACGCCGACATCACCGTGCCCGCGAACCTCGAGGCGTTCCACACGCTGTTGCGGGACAAGCTGATTCCGTTTCTGCACGCACCGGATGTCCACCTCCGCGGGGTGGATGCCCAGGCCGACGCCGACGAGCTGGTCACGGTGCTGCGTTCGATGGGGATGGTGCCGTGAAACTCTCACTCTCCGGACCGATGTCGCTGGTGCTGCTGCTGGTGCTCACGCTGGTGTGCGGCAGCTATATGGCCGTCGGCGTGCTGAACCTGGACCCGCGCCGCGACTCGTACGCCGTCACCGTGCTGGTGGACACCTCCGGCGGTCTCATGAAGACCTCCGAGGTGACGCTGCGGGGGATGCCCATCGGGCGCGTCCGCTCCATCGAGGCCACCTCCGTTGGGCTGGCGGTGCGGCTGGAATTCGATGCGCGCTACCGGATTCCGGTGGACAGCGAGGTGCGTGTCTCGAACCTGTCGGCGGCGGGGGAGCAGTTCCTCGACTTCCGGCCCACCGGCACCGCGGCCCCCTATCTGCGCGACGGCAGCATAGTGCCCGCCCGGCAGGTGCGCATCGCCACCACCGTCGGCGACGCCCTGGCCAAGTTGGACGCACTGACCGCGCAGATCGACCCGCTGAAGCTGGAGCGGCTGGCCACCACCGTCGCCGCCGGATTCGAGGGCCGCGACGCCGACGTGGCGAATCTGACCCGGGCGCTCACCCTCACCGCGGGCATGCTGCGCGACAAACGCGACGCCATCGCCCGGCTCTACGTCAATGTGCAGACCCTCGGCGACAACTTCGACGGTCGCGCACCGACGCTCAGCGCCACCGCCGGCGATGTGACGGCGGCGCTGCCGGAACTGCTGCACATCATTCGTTCCTTCCAGGACTTCTCCTATGTCGGCGAGCACGTGTTCACCGACCCGATCGGGCCGCTGGTGCAGCGCATCGACGACTACATCGCCCTGCTGGGCCCCGATCTGGGCCATATCGCCACGGTCCTGAAACCGGCGACCAGCAGCATCAAACCCGTACGCGTGGACGCCGGTTCGATCATCGACCTGCTGGCGACCGTCTTCCCGGGCGACGGCGCCGCCCATGTGACCGTCGGTCCCCGTTGACCACTCGACACCGAGAGCAGAGGACACACCGTGAGTGATATCGACAAGACCCCCGAACCGACGGTGCGACTGGAGAAGACCGGCGCCGCGGCGCGACGGGCCGAAAGCCGGTCGGAGCCGCCGACCGCACTGCCCGCCAACGGCATCCGCCGCCTGCACTACCTGATCGGGGTGGCCGCCGCCGTACTCGGCGTGCTGGCCGTCGCCTTCGGGGTGAGCTGGCAGCACGCCGCCGGGGACCTGAACGCCCTGCGCGACGACCAGGCCGATCGCGCCCGGGCGGCCGAGGTGGCCCGCGACTACACCCTGCGCTCGCTGACCTACGACTACCGCGATCTGCCCGCCTTCTTCGACGCGGTGCGCCGTGATGCCTCGGCGGGCCTGACCCAGCGCTACGACGACGTGCACGACACCCTCGCCACCATCATGACCGAGGCGCAGGTGGTCGCCACCGGTAACGTGCTCGGCACCTCGGTGGAGGCCACCGGCAACGATCAGTTCGTGGTCACGGTCTTCGCCACCCAGCGCACCCAGAACGTGCAGCAGCCCGAGCCGGTGACCAAGCCGAACCTGCTCACCGTGACCGTCGCCGAGTACGACGGCACCTGGCAGGTCGTCGACTACGGGCCCAAGGACACCGTGGTCAAGGACGGGACCGCGAAATAGTTCCGCGCCGCGGCCGACCGCCGCAGTCGGGACTCCCACTGCGGCGGCGTCGGCAGATAGTCGCAGCCGCCTACGCGGTGTTCTCCGCCCGGGGATACGAGGCGACCACCGTGTCCGCGATCGCCGCGCAGGCCGGGATCGCCCAGGGCACGGTGTACCGCTACTTCCACAGCAAACGCGAGATCCTGGACCACGTCCTCGATTTCGGCGTCGACAAGCTCATGGAGGCATGGCAGCCGCAAACCTTCATCGGGGTGGCGGGCAGCGCCGTCGAACTCATCGACGGCGTGCGGGCGGGCGCGGACCGGCTGCACGACCTCGTCGAGCGGGAGCCGGAACTGCTGCGGCTGCTGCTGGTCGAAGCCAGCGCCGTCGATCCCGAACTGTCGCGGCGGCTGCTGGGATTGGAGGCGATGGTGGCGGCCTGGGTGGCCGGGGAACTCCAGCGCGGCATGGACGGGGGCTGGCTGCGTCCCGATATCGACGCCGACGTGCTCTCGCACACCATCGTCATGCTCATTCTGCCGGATGTGGTGCGCGAACTCCTCGGCACCGGAACACCGCGCGTGCGCAAGCAGAGCACCGATATGGTGCTGATCATGGTGGAGAAGGCGCTGCGGGTCCGGGCGGTCGACGGATGAGCGCGGACCGGCCCGACCCCGCCGCCCACTCCGCCCGCCGCCGCGCCGAACTGGTGAACGCGGCCTACACGCTGGTCACCAGCCGGGGTTACCGCGCCATCGGCGTGGACGACATCGCGAGTCTGGCGGGCGTCAGCCACGGCACGTTCTACAACTACTTCGCCAACAAGCGCGACATCCTGGACGCGGTCATCGACCACTGCTTCGCGGTGATCCGGGAGCGCCTGATGGGTGACGAGCCGACCCCCGCCACCCTCCACGAATTCCGTGCCCGCTACGGCCGCATCGTCGACCGCTGCTACGACCTGGTGGCGAGCGAACCCGGGCTGGTGAACTTCCTACTGCTGGAAGCGAGTTCGATCGACGACCGGGTGCTCGACCGGATCATGCGTAATGCCCAGACCGACGGCGACACCGCGGCGCGGGAGATGGAATACGGCATCGCCCACGGCTATCTGGACGACCGGCTGGACACCCGCGTCGGCGGCGAGGTGCTGGTATCGGTGCTCATGTCGGCGCTGCTGACCGCGGTGCAGGGGGAACGGCACGGCCTGACCCGCGACCGGGTACGCACCCAACTCACCGACTTCCTCGCCACGGCATTGGGAGCCGAGGCGGCAGGGCCGGAAGCCCAGACCACGGGGCTGGAGGTCGAGACCGCGGGGCTGGGAGCCGAGAGCGCGGGGCCATGAGCCGTGACCTGCGTGCGCCGCGGCTCACGGCGAATCCGCCGCGCGCAGCGCCTCCAGTAGCGGACCCGCCGTCTTGGCGAGGAACTCCTCCTGGCGTTCGTCACCGATCTGCACCAGGGCGATATCGGTGAATCCGGCCTCCTGATAGGGCCGCACCGCCGCCACGATGGCGTCCAGGTCGGGTCCGCACGGGATCTGCCCGGCCACATCCTCGGGCCGCACGGTCCCGGTGGCGGCGCTGAACGCTTCCGGCGTCGGCAGATTGCTGTTCACCGGCCAGCCGCCCAGCGACCAGCGGAACTGCTCGTGCGCCCGGCGCACGGCGGTCTCCCGGTCGGTATCCCAGCTGATCGGTATCTGACCCGTCACCCGGGCGGGCACCGCCTCGCCGAGCACCCGCTCCCGGGTGCGATGCCAGTGCTCGACCAGATCGGCGTCCGGGCTGGTGGTCACCACCTCGTCGGCCAACGGCGCGAAGCGGTCCACCGAGCGCGATCCCGACACCGCCACGGCGATCGGGACCGGCTGCTCCGGCAGGTCCCAGATCTTGGCCGAATCCACCTGGTACCAGCGGCCCTGCCGCTCGACCGTGCGGCCGGTGTGCAGTTCCCGAATGATCTGCATCGCCTCCCGCAGCCGGTCGTGCCGCTCCGCCAGCGCGGGCCACCCCTGACCCACCACGTGCTCGTTCAGATTCTCACCGCTGCCCAACCCGAGCGTGAAGCGACCCTCCGCCAGGATCTGCAGCGTCGCCGCCTGCTGCGCCACCAGTACCGGGTGGTATCGGATGGTCGGACAGGTCACATAGGTCATGAGCGGTATCCGCCGCGTCGCCTGCGCCACCGCGCCCAGCACGGTCCAGGCGTTCGGCGCGTGCCCCTGCTCGGCCAGCCAGGGGAAGTAGTGGTCGCTCATGACGGCGAAATCGAATCCCACCTCCTCCGCCGCCACCGCGTAGCGCACCAGTTCGCGCGGTCCGCTCTGCTCCGTCATGAGGGTGTATCCGAAGCGAGTCACAGGGTTCTCCTTTCGTCGGCTACCGGGATATGGGGGAGCTACCCGGTGTGAGCGCGGTGAACCCGAGCGGGTGCGGGCGTCGGCACCGGCCCGCGCACTAAGCTCGGCATACGGGCGGAGTCGGCGTACGGCGGCGGAAGGCGGTGCGGTATGGGCGGCACGGGGTACATGGCGGCGTGGCGGGTCGAGCGGCCCGGTCCGATCGATGGTCGACCGCTGCGGTGGGAGCGGGACGCCGTACCCGCACCGGGGCCGGGGGAGCTGCTGGTGCGGGTGCTGGCCTGCGGCGTGTGCCGGACCGATCTGCACGTGACCGAGGGGGATCTGCCGGTGCACCGCCCCCGGGTCGTCCCCGGCCATGAGGTGGTGGGGGAGGTGGTCGGAACCGGCGGCGGGGCAGGGGAATTCGCGGTCGGAGACCGGATCGGCATCGCCTGGCTGCGCCATACCTGCGGTCGCTGCCGGTATTGCCTGCGCGGCGCGGAGAACCTCTGCCCGAACTCGCGCTACACCGGCTGGGACGCCGACGGCGGCTATGCCGAATACACGACGGTGCCTGCGGATTTCGCCCATCCGCTGCCGAAGGGTTACAGCGACGGGGAGCTCGCGCCGCTGCTGTGCGCGGGCATCATCGGCTACCGTGCCCTCGAACGCGCCGCGCTGCCCCCGGGCGGACGGCTGGGGATCTACGGTTTCGGCGGCAGCGCCCATCTCGCCGCCCAGGTCGCCTTGGCGCGCGGCGCGGAAATCCATGTGATGACCCGGGATTCGGCAGCGCGGGAACTGGCCCTGGAACTCGGTGCCGCCTCGGCGCAGGGCGCGGCCGACCCGCCGCCGGAAAAGTTGGACGCGGCAATCCTTTTCGCTCCGGTGGGTGAGCTCGTACTCCCGGCCATGGCGGCGTTGGACCGGGGCGGCGTGCTCTCCATCGCCGGGATCCACCTGTCCGACATCCCGCCGCTGAACTATCAGCGGCACCTGTTCCAGGAGCGGGAGATCCGTTCGGTCACCGCCAATACCCGCGCCGACGCCCGCGAATTCCTGGCATTCGCCGCCGATCATCGGCTCGAGGTCTCGGTGCACCCCTATCCGCTCGATGCGGCCGACCGTGCACTGGCCGATCTGGCGCACGGGCGCTTCGCCGGCGCGGCGGTCCTGGTCCCCTGACCGGTCGGACGGGGGAGATACCACCGGACACGCCGTCGACACGCCGAGTCTTCCATTCCGAGTTTCCGATTCAAGTCATGCGTCAGCTGCACTGATGCTTTCCTGAAAGTGTTCAGCATCATTGCAGCAAACCTGATTCGGAGGTTGGGGAGCGGCCATGCACCGCACGGGACACGAAGAGGTCCGGAGCAGCAGACCCTGGCTGTGGACGGCGCTGGCGGGATTGACGGTTGTCGCGGGGGCCATGTGGATCGCGCGCCCTCAGCCCGCCGCCTGTCAGACCAGCACGGCGATCACCACCGTCAAAGTCGTACCGCCCATCGTGCAACCGAGTCCGATTGCACCCGAACAGCTTCCGACGCTGGAGGAACGGCTGCCGGAGGAGTCGCGGGAGGCGCGCTTCTATCATTTCGGCCAGGGGGTGGCCTGCTCCTTCCCGGATCTGCCGCTCGACGGCTTCTACATCGGGGTGCCCACGGGGGAGTACGACAGCTCCGCCGCGTGTGGCACCTACGTCGACATCGACGGTCCGCTCGGCAGTGTGCGCGCTCAGATCGTGGACCGCTGCCCGGGGTGCGCACCGCATCAGTACGACCTGAGCGCCGCCGCCTTCGCGCAGGTCGCCGACCCGGCCGCCGGGGTCGCGCGGATTCGGATCAGCAAGGTGCGCAATCCGACTCCGCCGCCGCCGCTGTCGTACCGGGTGCAGCAGGGTGTCTCGGCGGACTGGCTGGGATTGCTGTTCGCCAATACCGGCAATCCGCTGCGGCAGGTGGCGCTGCGGCCGGAATCCGGTGGCGACTGGCGGCCACTGCGGCGCGGATACGACAACTACTGGTCCGCCTCCGGTCTCGGCCCCGGCCCGTTCACCGCCATGGTGTCCGATATCTACGGGCACGATGTGCTGGTGCCCGGCATCGTCCTGGAACCGGCGCGGGTGCGCTATACCGATATCGCGCTCTACGAGCTGCCCACGGTGCCGCTGCCCGCCGCGCCGACACCCATTCCGGTGACCACGCTGGTCACCACCGTGGTCCCGGGGCCGCGGTCCTGCGACTGAGGATCCGTTCCCCGGAGTGTGGCATCATTCATTGTGAAACGTGTTCCAATTTGACCGCCGGGGAGCGGTGCGCCGGGAGGCTTTCGATGACGGACCCCACACTGGAACTGTCCGAGCGCGATCCGTCCGGGGATGTCGGGCAGCGCCCGCGCTCCCGGCGGCTGTCCTCGCGGATATCCAGGTTGACCGAGGTTCCCGCGGGATCGATGGTGGAGCTGCCCGGCCGCGGGCGCACCTACGTGGTGGACCTGCCCGGCCCGAACCCGGACGCGGAGACGGTCTTCCTGCTGCACGGCGCGGCCACCACCGCCATGCTGAACTGGTTCCCATCGCTGAAGGAGCTCAACGAGCGGTACCGGGTGGTGCTGTTCGACCAGCGCTGGCACGGGCACGGCATCCGGTCGGAGACGTTCGATCTCGACGAGGTCGCCGATGACGTCGTCGCCCTGGCCGACGTCCTGGCCGTGGACCGGCCGATCATGGCGGGCTACTCCATGGGCGGCATCACCGCCCAACTCGTCGCGCACCGGCATCCGGACCGGGCGGGCGGACTGGTGCTGGCCGCCACCACCTACCGGTTCCAGGAGAAGTGGCGCGAGCGCGCCTTTCATCGGGCCATGGCGGCCTTCGCCACCAGTGTCTCGGAATTGTCCTGGCGGCGAGCGCATCTCAAGGCCACCCGGCTGCCGGAGCTGCCCGAGGCGACCTGGCCGGTGGGGCGGATGGACCGGTGGGCCATGGGGCAGATGCGCAGTCTCAGCGGTTGGGCGCTGACCCAGGTGATCGCCACGCTGGGGCGCTTCGACTCCTCGCCGTGGCTGCCGTCGCTGCGGGTGCCGACCGCCGTGGTGATCACGACCCGGGATCGGGCGCTGCCGGTCTACCGGCAGCTGGAGATGGCGAAAATGATTCCGGGAGCGGAGATCTTCCTCGCTCCCGCCGGGCACGCGGCCTGCGTACTCGAGGCGGACGTCTTCGTCCCGGTATTCCTCGAGGCACTGGAGTCGGTCGTCGCGCGGCGTTGAGTGGCGTTGCGGCTCAGTGCCGTTCGCGGGTGGCCTTGAGCAGTTCGCGGATCACCTCGGGCACCAGGTCGGCCAGACGCGCTACGTCGGGGACCAGTTCCCGGCAGGCGATGAAGCCGAAGTCCATCGTGCCGTCGCAGGTGAGCACGGTGCTGGTGAGGCCGGCGCCGTGGAAGACCGGCCCGAACGGGTACAGGGCGTCCATGCGCAGGCCCAGGAAGTACATGGGGAAGCTGGGTCCGGGCACATTGGACACCACCAGGTTGTGCACGACCGGATGGTGCTCGGCGAGCTCGAGCGCGGAGTAGGCGCGGGCCGCGAGCTGAAAGATGTTGGGCGGGGCGTATTTCGCCCAGTCCTGCAGGAAGTCCGCGCCGATGAGATTGTGCTCCTCCTTCGCGCTGCGATTGTCCTGCGCGATGAGCAGCAGCCGCTCCACCGGATCGGGGATATCGGTGCGCAGGCGGGCGAACAGGGTGGAGACCTTGTTGGTGCCCTCCGTATGCCGCGAGGTCTCGTGCACCGACACCGGCACCGAGGCGATGAGGGTGGAATCCGGTAGCGCTCCATGTGTTTCGAGATATCCGCGCAAGGCGCCGCCGACCACGGCGAGCACCACATCGTTGACCTTCACCCCGAACGCGTCCTTGATCTCGCGGATGTCGGCGAAGTCGGTGGCCACGAACGACACCGCGCGGTGCGCGGTGATGGCCCTGTTGAACGGGGTGCGGGGCGCGGTGAACGGCAGCGGCATGCCCGAGGACTGCTCGCGCCGTCGCCGCACCAGATTGCCCAGGATGCCCACCGTCCGGGGCACCAGGCCGACCATGCCGAGTTTCCCCGGGAGCCGCAGCGCGGCCTCGGCGGCCAGCAGCAGATCGTGGGGTTCGCGCTCGGGCCCGGGGATCTCGGCCGGATCCGGCTCCGGATAGCGCACTCCGGGTTCCAGATCGCACAGGTGCATCATCATGGTGGTGCCGGTGATGCCGTCGACGATGGCGTGGTGGTACTTGGCGATCATCGCGATCTTGCCCTCCGGCAGGCCCTCCACCACCCACATCTCCCAGAGCGGACGGCCGCGGTCCATGGGCCGCTCGGCGATCTCGGCGGTGAGGTCGGCGAGTGCCCGGTCGTCGCCCGGTGCGGGCAGCTCGACGCGGTGCAGGTGGTGATCGAGGTCGAAGGCCGAATCCCGCACCCACACCGGGTGATCCAGATTCAGCGGTACGGTGTGCAGGCGGCGGCGCATGGCCGGGACCAGATGCAGGCGACGGCCCAGTTCGGCCCTCAGCTCGTCGAAGTCGTATCCCGCGCCGTCGGCGTTCGGATCGAGGATGAGCAGTGCGCAGACGTGCAGCAGCTGGCTGTCGGTTTCGAGGTAGAGGAAGCTGGCGTCGAGTCCGGTGAGTCTTTCCATATCGACACACTATGGAAACGCGTTCTACTTCGGGCCGGGTTCGGCGGGCTCGTCGCCGACCGGTCGATGCCGATTCGTTGCCTGAAAATAGCTGCCGGATAACGCGATTCGGTTGGCTACGGTTGGGTCCCGGCTGGGTATCCATACAGTGGAATATGTTGTCGTCCGTGTTCCCCCTCCCTACCTTGGAGCTCATAGCCCGGTGAGTGTCACTTGTCACTGACAAGAGTCACCGGGCTTCTCACAACGGCGTGAGAAGGGTGAGAACTATGCGCGGCCGGAAGGTGTTGCTGCCTGGAAATTGGCGTATTGCTTGGCTGTTCGCCGCACTGCTGGTGCTGGTGAGCGTGCTCTATCCGCTACAGGCCCCACGGGCGCACGCCAACTGGTGTGCCGATATCGACGTGGTGGTGGTGCGGGGCACGGGCGAACCGGGCTGGTTGGGCGATGTGGTGGGCAATCCACTCTACGGCCAACTGCAGCAACGGTTGCCCGTCTCGCTGAGCGCCTATCCGGTGGCCTATCCGGCCGACCACTCCTTCGATCTCGGCGCGGGCACCGCGGATCTGGTGGGACACCTGGCCCATCAGGCCGGGGTGTGCCCGGCACAGCGCTTCATCCTGGTCGGCTATTCCCAGGGCGCGGCGGTCATCCACGCGGCGCTCGGGACCGGCAATGTGAGTTGGTATCCGGGGCGGGTGCAGCTGCCGGGTGACCTCGCCTGGCGGATCTCGTCGGTGCTGCTGTTCGGCGACCCGCTGCGCGCGGTCGGCGCGGGCGTACCCGGCGAATACGCTTGGCGGACCGGAAACTGGTGCACCGGAGGCGATCCCATCTGCGGCGGCGGGATGAACGCGGCCTCGCACGTGTCGTATGGGCACAGCTTCGTGGCGGCGGCCAACTTCGCGGCCGGTCGGCTGTGAGCCGAGGCCGCACGGGACCGGGGAGGGGCTCCCCTCGGGATCGGCCCCCGGTGGAGACATCCACCGGGGGCCGAATCGCGTTGCGTGACCTACTTGCCGAACATCACCAGTGCAGTCCGGGAATCACATTGGTGATGCGGGCCGCCGAACCGGGCAGGCCCATGAGCGGCTGCACGACAGGTGCCAGGGCGAGCAGCGGACTGCGGGTGGGCGCGGACTCGGTCTTGCCCGCCTCCGCGGTCCCGGCCTCGGCGGCCCCCGTCTTGGCGGCCTTGGACTCCCCGAACATCCGGAAGCCCTGGTGCAGAATGGCCTTCTTCACCGACGGCATGACGGTGTCGACGAACTGCGCGAAGGTGCCGATCGGGGTGTCGATGCGGGCGGGCCGGTGCTCGAGGGCGCGCACCACGATGGCGGCCGCCTGCTCCGGGCTGTGCACCGGAATCGACTTGTACAGATCGGTGGGCGCGATCATGGCGGTCCGCACCAGCGGCATCCGCACCGAGGTGAAGGTGATTCCGGCGTCGGCGTTCTCGACCGCGGCGATCTCGCTGAAGTTGTCCAGCGCCGACTTCGACGCCACATAGGCGGCGAAGCGCGGCACCTTGGTCTGCACCGCGATGGAGGAGATGTTCACGAAGTGCCCGAAGCGGCGCTCCCGCATGGAGGGCAGCAGCGCCAGGATGAGCCGCACCGCGCCGAAGTAGTTCACCGCCATGGTCCGCTCGAAATCGTGCATGCGGTCGGTGGAGTTCATCACCGCGCGGCGGATGGAGCGGCCCGCGTTGTTCACCACGTAGTCGACGTGGTCGTGGTCGGCGAGCACCTGCTTCACCAGCAGCTCCACCGACTTCTCGTCGGTGATGTCGCACGTGTACGCCTGTGCCGCACCGCTTTCCGTGCGCACCTGGGCGGCGGCGGCCTCCAGCTCCTCGGTGGTGCGAGCCACCATGAGCACGGTCGCGCCGCGGCGGGCGACCGCGTGCGCGGTGGCCAGGCCGATACCCGAGGAGGCCCCGGTGATCAGGACGATGCGGCCGTCGAGCGCGGTGCCCTCGGTGCGGCGGGCACGGTCGGGATCGAGATTGGCGCGCCAGTAGTCCCACAGGGTGCGGGCGTAGGAGTCGAAGGACGGCACCTCCAGGCCGCGCAGCTGGGCGCGGGTGGAATCGGAGACGAACTCCGATTCGAAGGAGGTGTGCGGGGCGACCTCGGCCGGAATCCCGAGGCGCTCCAGCAGGAAGTCCCGCACCGCGGTGACGCCGGGAATGTGGCCGAGCGCGTCGAGGGCGCTGTGGCTGCCCGGCAGCGTGCCGATACCGGTGGGCGCACCGGCGGCCTCGGCCAGTGCGGCGTAGATGTCGGAGAACGGCTGCGGCTCCGGGTTGACCAGGTGGAAGGTGCGCCCGGCCAGACCCGGCTTGCGAATGAGCTGGACCATGGCCTGCGCGACGTAGTCGACCGGGACGATATTGGTGGCGCCCAGATCGGGCAGCGGCAGCGGCAGGTCGGCGGGCAGTCCGGCCAGACTCGCGATGGCCGGGAAGAAGTAGTAGGGGCCGTCGATCTTGTCCATCTCGCCGGTGCGGGAATCGCCGACGATGATGGCCGGACGGTACACCCGCCAGCGCGCCCCGGATTCGCGCACCAACTTCTCGGCCGCGAACTTGGTGCGGTGGTAGGGCGAAGTGAGATTCTGACCGAGGTCGAAATCGTCCTCGAAGAACTTGCCGCGGTGGTCGCCCGCGACGGCGACCGAGGAGACGTGGTGCAGCACCGCGTCCAGCTCGACGGCCAGGTCGACGACGGCCTGGGTGCCGTTCACATTGGCGGCGTGGGCCGTGGCCTCGTCGGCGGTCATATCGTAGACCGCGCCCAGATGGATGATGTGGTCGGCGCGGGGAGCCTCGTCCTGGAGGCCCAGTCCCGGCGCGGTGAGATCGCCGATGAGCGGGAAGACGCGATCCGGCGCGCCCCAGTTCTCGGCCAGCTCGCGCAGCTTGGCGACCGACGCCTCCCGCACCAATGCGTGGATCACGGCCTCCGAGTCGCGGCTCAGCAGTTCGGCGAGCACCCGTCGCCCGAGAAATCCCGTTCCGCCCGTGACGATGTAGGAAACCATCGCCCCCTCCTTATCGATTCGAACCTGTTGGAAACCAACGGTGTTCGTCCGACATGCGGCGGTGGATGCGGACGTGAGTACGTTGAATCGGCCCCCTAGCAAAAGTCGGGCCGAGGTAGGAACACCTTCGTGCCTAACTGGTGAGTAACTTTACGGCGACCCCGGTTGACGCGGCAAGTCGCGACGCTGTGGGAATGGTCACCTCGGGGCATATCGAGTTGGTATGTGTAACAAGGATTTTCGTGTAACCGTCGGATGCACTTGGTTACTTGTTGGCAAACCGAATCGCGGAGCCGACCGGGGTAAACGTCCTGGTCGGTTGACTGAGGTTAAGGTGTTCCAGTCCTGTTGGCACGTCTCCCGGAGGGGCCGTGATCGCACAGCTCGACCTGCCGTCCACGGGGATTCGCACCCGCGCCGAATTCGAAGCCCTGCCCGTCGTACCCCGGGGCTGGGCATGGGAGCTGCGATCCGGACGATTGGAGCTGACGCATATGCCGGTCACGTTCTGGTATTACCGCATCGTCTTCCAGGTGCTGGAACTGTGGAAGCAGCTCGGCTACGAAATCGCCGGAAACCAGTACGTCGCCGACAGTGGATTCGCGCGCGGCAGCCTCGGCCGGAACAATTTCCTCGCCGACGGCATCGTCTTCCGGCCCGGTTTTCTGCCGCTCAAATACAGCACGAGCCACGACGCCGCGCACATTCACGCCGTCGTCGATGTCGTCTGCCAGGACTCCCAGGTGCACGACGCCATCGAGAAACTTCGCGTCTACGCGAGCCTCGGTGTTCCGCACTACTGGATCATTCGCGGCGACACCGACTCCGCCGACCTCGACGGCTACATCAGCATGTACGAACTGGCGGCGGGTGAATACCGCCTCACCGGCAGTCGGCTGGTCTCCGCATTGGCGGTTCAGCCGAGCGCGTAGGTCGCCGAGGCAGTGCCGCCGTAGAACAGTTCGGCCTCCTGCTCGGTGGCATCGGCGGCCACCGCCCGGTCCACGGCCGCCAGCAGTTCCCCGAACGATCCGGCCATCGTGTCTATCGGCATATTCGATCCGAAGATGAGCCGCTGCCAGCCCCAGAGCTGAATACTCGTCTCCAACCAGTAGTCGAGGGTCGGCCAGCGGAAATCCGGGCAGATCATGCCGAGTCCGGACAGCTTGCACTGCCATCCGGTCTCCTTGGCGGCGAGGGACAGCGCATTCTGCCAGGCGGTACGCGCGGCCTGATCCGTGCCGGTGGGCAGGCCGAGATGTTCCAGCACCACCCGCAACCGCGGATACCCGGCGAGGAAGTCGATCCAGTCGAGCATATCGCCGGGATGGGCGACCAGATCGAAGACGGCGTCGCGGTCCTGCAACCAGGAGGCGATGGTGTCGGCGGCCGGGGTGTTGGGGGACAGGCCCTGGAAGACGCGGATTCCGCGCAGGCGGGGGCTGCGGGCCTGCTGCTCGAGATGGCGCAGCAGGTCCGGACCGTCGAGGGTGGGGTCGACCGCGCCCACGATGGCGATCGGCCGATCGGTCGTCGCGGCCATCTCGTCGATCCAACGCGTCTCGTCGAGGTAGGCGTGGCGGGCGGTGGTGGCGGAGACGTGCACCAGTCCGGTCACGGTCGTCGCGGCCGCGGCCCGGTCGTACTCCGGCAGCAGGAAGTCGTCGGCCAGCGCGGGTGTTCCGGTGTGCGCGGCGAAGTCGGCCAGCTGCGGATACCAGTCGTGGCGGCTGGGCTGCCACAGGTGCAGGTGCGCATCGACGACGGATTGGGCGGGCATGGAACGCGACTCCTTCATGACATGGTGATGCCGCCGCTGACACTGATCAGCTGGCCGGTGATGTAACTGGCCTCGGGGCTTGCCAACCAGGCGATGAGGGAGGCGACCTCCTCCGGTCGCCCCAGGCGCTTCATGGGGATTGCCTTCTCGATGGCGGCGAGATTGCCCCGGTGCCGACGCATGGTCTGCGACACCATTTGGCCCTCGATCGGGCCGGGGCAGACGACATTCACGGTGACCTGATGGCGTGCCACCTCGCGGGCCAGCGATTTCGCGAAGCCGAAGAGACCGGATTTGGATGCGGCGTAGGCGGCTTCGCCACCGGCTCCGGCGCGTGCGCCGTCGGAGGAGACGAATACCACGCGCGCGGAATCGGTTTCGAGCAGGCCGGGGAGGAGGTGTTTGGTCAGCAGCATGGGGCCGCGCAGGTTGACCTGGAGCATGGCGTCCCAGTGGTCGACCGAGCTGACCAGGAAGGGTTCCACGATGGCCAGGCCCGCGCAGTGGATGACGGCGGAGACGGTGCCCTGCACGGCCCACGCGGTGCGGGCGATGCTGTCGGGGCTGGCCAGGTCGAGGTGGACGGCGGTGGCTTTGGGGCCGAGGTCTTCGGCCAGTTGTTTGGCGGAGGTGAGATCGAGGTCGGCTATGACCACGTCCCAGTCGGCGGCTATCAGGCGGTGGGCTACTGCGCGGCCGATATCTCCGGCGCCGCCGGTGATCAGGGCTCGGCTTTCGTCGAAGGGGTCGGCCATGGTGGGGGCTCGCTATCGCGGGTGTTCTGGGTTGGGCTGTCTATCGGGGGTGGGGTGGTCTATCGGTGGGGCTTTCGATCGGTGATGGGGTTGTCGATCAGGGGTTGGGACTATCAATACAGCATTCGGGGCAATTCGACATGGGTTGCGGGGGTTGGGATCTGGTTGCGTGGGGTTGAAGAGAATTATGTGTGGTGGCGTTGGGTGCCTTACCTGGCTTTCGCTGACGCCGGGGTGGGTGCCGCGCGCGTCTATCCCAGCCCACGGACTGGCTGGGGTTGCGTTCTCGAGATGGGCCTTGTGTGGGGTCTGGCTATTGGCGTAAGTGATCGCCTCGGGTCGGGTCCGGGCGTTGGGTGCGGTGGTCGGTCGATGGCCGGTCGTGAGGGCCGGTGGGTCGTTGATCGGCTGTTCGGTGGTCGCGGTGACGGTGACCGGGCCGGTCGAGATGGTCGGCACCGTGCCGGGTCGCGGTATCGGTGAGCCACTGCTCCGGGTGATGGTGCAGATTCACCCGGGGGACCCGTGCCGGATCGATGCGGGTCGGGGGTGCCCACGCGACACGACCCGGATACCGGCCGCTACCGACACCGCGTCCGAGGGTGGCCCACCCGGTCGGATCCTCGACATCCTCGGGGATCTGGGCATGGCAGCGATCGCACACCAGGGTGAGGTTGTCGATATCGGTACGACCACCCCGCAACCACGGCACCATATGATGCACCGCACACAACGTCGCCGGAGCCTCACACCCCGGACGAGTGCAGCCGCGATCGGCGGCGATACACGCCAACCGCTGCCACGGCGACGCCAGGCGATACTTCCCTCGCCCCAAATGCAACGGCAGTCCTTTGCCGTCGAACAGCATCAACAACGGGTAGCTACCCTCGGCCATCCGCAGGG